>QWHC01000001.1 GCA_021404685.1 Chloroflexi bacterium CFX4
TAGCCTGCCGTTGGACGGCTCAAAGACCAGACGTGCGCCTGGAACAGGCGCGGGCAAGGCTGCGATGGCGGTTGCGGTGCGGTTAAGGGTTGGCACACGCGCCGTAGCAGTGCGGATGGCAGCACGGGTGGCTGTCAGGGCAAGCGCACGGGCTTGGGCAGTCCGCGTGATGACGGCAACCGTTTGGGTACGGTTCGGGGTTGGCGTCAGCGTGCGGGTGGGGGTCAGTGTGTGCGTACGGGTAGGCGTCGCAGTACGGGTCGGTGTAAAGGTGCGTGAGGGTGTGGGCGTCTTGGTGAACGAGGCAACCGCAATGGCGGTGCCAGTCGCATTCGCATTCAGGATGTTCTGCTGCACAAATGTTTCAATGGCATTCACCTCAGCCGTTTGGGTCAACTGCACGGCAGCGGTCTGCGCGGCAAGCGTTTGTGGGTTGGCAGTGGCGCTAGGGCTGGTGGTGGCGGTGAGGGTGTGTGTGGGAGTAGCGCTGGCTGTTGGTGTGCTGGTATGCGTCGGTGTGGGCGTTTCGGTGGCGGTCGGTGTGATGCTTGGTGTTTCGCTTGGTGTGGTGTTAAGCGCTGCGGCTGTGCCAGCCACGCTGGTTTGGGTTGCCTCTAAAGGTGCGTTCAGCAGGTTGCTGCCCAGCAAAACGGCAAATACAACTGCCAGGAGTGCAATCAGCCCGCCACCAACCACAAAAATGCCACGTCTGCCGCTTTGCGGCGCTGTTGGGTGCAACGGGGTTGGGTCGGGAATGGTGGGTGTGGGTGGGCGTATAACGCCGACGTTCGGCGCATAGGCGGTGGACTCTATGGCAGTGACATCAATGCCGGGCGGCGTTTTGCCCTCTAAAGCAAAGCGGAATGCCTCTGCCAGCTCACCAGCATTGTTAAAGCGCTGCTCAGGCTGTTTGGCAAGCGCCTTGATCAGCACTTTTTCAACGGCATCGGGCAGATCAGGGCGCGTGCCGCGAATCAGAGGCGGCGGCTGATTAATGTGCATATACATCATGCCGGCGGGCGTATCTGAGCTGAAAGGCAGCGTGCCGCTCAGCATCTCATAGAGCATCACACCAAGCGCATAAATATCAGAGCGCTGATCAATGGTGCCGCCTTGCCACTGCTCAGGCGACATATAAGAAGGCGTTCCCATCGCAGTGCCGGTGCCAGTTAGCGCGGTCACATCCGGCTGAACAATCTTGGCAATGCCGAAATCGGTCAGGATGGCGTTGCCCTGCTCATCCAAAAGCACGTTTTGCGGCTTCAGATCGCGGTGAATAATGCCGCGCCCGTGTGCGTAATCCAGCGCAGAGGCGATCTGTTCGGTCAGCTTGGCGATGCGCGCCGAAGGCAGGCGCCCTTGCGTGCGGATAAGCTGGGAGAGGCTGCCGCCGCTTTGGAGTTCCATCACCAAATAGAGCAAATCATCTTGCTGACCGCTATCAAATACTTTGAGGATGTGTGGATGATTGAGTGAAGCGACAGTCTGCGCTTCGCGTTCAAAGCGCCGCACAAATTCTGGGTTGCGCGCCAAACGCGACTCGATGATCTTGATCGCCACCTCGCGGCGCATAGTAGGTTGTTGTGCGCGGTAGACTGTCGCCATGCCGCCTTCGCCCAACAATGCAATGATTTTATACTGCCCTATGGTTTGTCCGATGAACTCTGACATGGCACGCCCTATTTGCCGTTATGCACTTACCTTGAAGTATAAATGCTTTTTTGTGATTCTTAAATATTTACTTCCAGCAAAGCAGAGGCTGCCACACTGCACGCCGCCGAAAAGACATGGCTGCTGTTCTGGACGACGATCAAGCCGTCGCGCCCGTTCAGATCGGGTGAATACGGCACGACTACCGCTACCGTTTGTTGGTAGGTTTCCTCGACGCGCACCTTCACCTCTGTCTGTGTGAATTCAGACGAGACCTGATTAACGATCAGGCGCACCAACGGCACACCAAGCCGTTCTGCCACGTCCAGCAGCACCGAGACGCCGTTATAATGCTCTTGATCAAGCAGCAGGACAATGGTCAGCAAATCAGCAAGCGCGATCAACGTCAGCGCGCTGCGCGCCAGCCCGGCAGGGTTTTCGATCAGCACCACGTCTAAGTGCAACAGTTCACTCAGCGTATCTATGGCGCTGCTCAGCACATTCAGGCTCGGTGGTGCGCCGCTTGGCACGCCCAGCTCAACCACATGCAGCCTACCGCGTGCCAAGCCGATCTGCGCGGTCACCTCCTGGACGATTTCCCGAATGGGCACGCTGCCTTGAATGTAATCATTTAGGCTAGGCACATCTTTCCGCAGGGTGAATAGATGCCGTAAGGTCGGATCATCGGTGCGCGCACACAACAACGCCACCTGCTGCCCACGTTGTGCCATCAGTGCGGCGATGTTGGCGGCAAGGGTCGTTCTGCCCGCGCCCTCTGTGAAGGAATGTAGGGATATAATTCGCGTCACACGCCTGCCCTTTCCGAAGATTGCATCATGCCACAATCCATAGTGTACCGTGCAGTGCGGAATTTTCCTAGCAGGCTTCCAACAAACAAGCGCGTGTGAGCGATGGTAGTGCTGTAGCGAAAGCGCTTTGTGTGCGGCAAATAAAAACTGCCTTCCACAGTTAGCGGAAGGCAGTTCAGGTTAGGCGTTAAAAGTGCGCTTTAGAAGCGGCTGCGGCGCATCCCACCGCCATTGCCGTTGCGATCACGGTCACCACCGCGACCACCGTTGCGACCGCCGCCACTGCCGCCGCCGAAGTCATCGCGGCGCTCTGTGCGCGGGCGTGCCTCGTTAACGGTCAGCTTGCGGTTATCCAGCATATAGCCATCAAAACGCTTGATTGCTTCCTTGCCACCTTCATCGGTTGCCATTTCCACGAAGCCGAAACCACGCGAACGCCCGGTCTCACGATCCATGATAATAGCGACTTCCACCACTTCGCCCGCCTCCGCGAAAAGCGCACGAATGTTTTCCTGTGTGGAACTGTAGGACAAATTGCCCACGTACAACTTCTTAGCCATCTGGCTGCTCTCCTGACATACTGAAACATGAACTGAGGATAGAGTCAAAACGGACGGGCATCTAAACAACGCAGCGCAGCAGACTTCTAGCGTGAACGGCTTTTGCAGAGTTGCCTTGCAAAAACTGTCGGACTCACAGGAAAACGCGGATGCTCTGATTGTGGCGTGCAACCTTCACTGGTCAAACTCTATCTCGGCTCATTGTGACACACTTTGTGATGCTTGTAAACAGGCAAAATTACAAAAGGTGTGGTGCGTTTTGTGTTGATTACCTGGTGTGGGCAAGCCTTGAAACCCTTTAGCGCCGCCCAGCCACGATCTTTACCGTGTGTGCCTCAAAATATCCCTTTAGAATATCCCTCTAGCGCCAAGCCTTCACTCTGATCTACAATCAGCTTAACCGCTTAACCAAGTTTGAATGGACTTCTGTGCCTGAGAAGACAATTGCTGCCTTGCCTGTGACGGATGGCAAGCCCCTAGTGCGTTTCTGGCTGCCGCTTTCGCCGATGGATGCGCTCTTGGTGCTGTGCATGATCTTATGGGGAACGCACTACAGCGTTGCCAAAGCCGCGCTGGATGTGCTACCGCCGTTCCTCTTTAACGCCTTTCGGTTCGGCGTCGGTGCTGTGGCACTTTTCGTGCTGTTAAAGGCGAGCGGTGAGTCGTTTGCCTTTAAGCGCAGCGCCATTCCGCGCCTCATTTTCACCTCATTTCTGCTGCATGGCGTGTATCAGGCATTTTTTGTGAACGGCTTGCGGCATACCACCGTCGCAAACAGCGTATTGATCAATACGGCTGCGCCAATCGGCGTGGTGCTGGTGAACATTTTGCTGCGGCGTGAGCGCGGCAGTCGGCGGATGTTCAGTGGGATGGCATTAGCAGTTGGCGGCGTGCTGGTCGTTATTCTCTCGCGCTATGCCGGGCAGATCGGCATTGGCGGCAGCACAACGCTGCTGGGCGACGCGCTGACCATGACGGGCATCATCGCGTGGATTGCCATGACCTTTTCGCTACGCGAACTGATGGCGGATAATCCGGTGATGGCAACCTCTTTTTGGCTCTTGGTGTGCGGTGCTGTTCTCGATTCGATCATTGCCATTCC
The DNA here is from genome assembly GCA_021404685.1 of Chloroflexi bacterium CFX4. Classification (GTDB taxonomy): domain Bacteria; phylum Chloroflexota; class Anaerolineae; order Aggregatilineales; family UBA2796; genus CP2-2F. The sequence continues at coordinate 4,122 of QWHC01000001.1, forward strand.
CGACGCGCTCAGTTTCAATTGGTCATTGCTGACGTGGGAAGTATGGTTAGCGGTCATTTACTCCGGTGCAGTGGCAATTGCCATCGGTGGCACCATCTGGAATTTGGCGCTGAAGCGGATCGGCGCCTCGCGCACGGCAGCCTTCATCAACCTACAGCCTATCGTCGCCGCGTTTGTGGCAGTGGTCTTTTTGGGTGAGGCGTTCACATTGTGGCTGGTGCTGGGCATCGGCTTGGTCATCGTCGGCATGACGCGCCTTCGGATGGGATAGGGCGTTTAAGCGCATGGCAACACGCAGTGAGGAATCGGGCATTCGTCTGGCGGCACGCCACGCGCAAACGGGTGAGTTGCTGATCATCGGTGATGTTCCGCTAGAGACGCTGCGCGCTTATTCAGAGCGTGGCGATCTGCGCTGCCCTGAATGCGGCGCGGCGCTGCGCCTGAAGGCGGGCGATGTTCGTCAGCATCATTTCGCGCACGTCAGCCTTGCCGAATGCGCCGTCCGCGATGCCGAGCCAGAATCCGAGAGCCACCGCAACGGCAAACTGCTGCTCTTTCGGTATTTTCGGCAGGCTGCGGAATCAGCCGCCTTAGAGCAACGGATCGGCGCGACAGGGCAGCGTGCCGATGTTTTCATCGCGCCGCACTTTGCCCTAGAGTTTCAGCAGGCAAACAACAGCGCGGCGCAGTGGCACGAACGCCACCGTTTGTATCAGGCGGCGGGCGTGCGCGATGTGTGGTTTCTTGGGCAAGTGCGCTATACAGCGGCGCTTAGCGAGCCGCTGCGCCCAATCTCGCCCTATGATCCGCGCCCTGTGCCGCGAGATGTGTTCGAGGCTGCCGCGGGCGCCTTCCGCGTGCGCGAGATGGAACGCGCCATGTTGGAGGTTTTTCCGCTGCTCTACTATCTTGATCCCTCTGATGGGCTGCTTACCATCCTTGTGCCGCGCAGCCTGCACGCCACTACCTTGCGCGCCTACCGCTATCGGCTGCCCTTGGCGGGTTGCCAACTGCGCGCCGATGGCTTGTGGACGCCCCTACATCCGCTTTTGGCGAAGCCGACCTAGCCGCTGATCAAGCCGAACAGCCATGCGAACGTACCACACAAGCCGATCACCAACATCAAGCCAAAACAACCATAACCGATCATGATCCAGCGCAAGCCCGGCGCCAGACCGCTGCCCAAAAGTCCGCTCAGCAAGCCCGGGTCGCGCTCGTTGGCGGTGGAATGCTGCACATCGCGGCTGGCACCGCGCACCCGCCCTAGCTCGCTCTGATAGCGGCTTTGGAAGCCTGCCCGCATATTACGGGCGTTCTTTCGGCTGGGCATCTGCTGAGTGCGTTGCGCGATGCTGGAGGGCAAGCGCGATAGCGGATCGTCCCAAGCCGCGGTTGGATCATGTTCCTCAGGTTCGGCATCAGGCTGTGGTGCGATGTTGCCCGCCGCACGCGCACGTGCTTCGCGCACATAGCGCGAGGCATCAAAAGCGGCAAAATCGTCGCTCAGGTTGCGCCGATTCTGTTCGCGTTCCTCATCCAGTTCATCTTGAAAGCGTTCTTCGTCCTCATCGCGCCAGTCTGCCACTGCTGCACCTCCTGTTGTTTTGGGCAAAAGTATAGCACAGGTGCGCTGAACTTTCCTATTCAGGGCGCTTGTCTGGCGCGGTGATAGCGGCGGTGTAACCAAGCCCTGATCTCTCCCTAGCCCTTTCCCCGCGGGCAGGCTTTAAGGTGAGATGAAGGGCGATTCACCCAATTGGGGCAGCATATACCCTTGATCTTCGCTTTTGCCGCATCTTTGCAACTCGTGCTACAATTCACCCTATAGGCGGGCTATGCGTATAGGCATCTGCACCTAGAACATCATGTTTTCCTCATCCGTTGGCAGAAATTCCTTTGCCTACGCCACTTTCACATGGTTTGAATAGGAGTCCCTATGTTTAACGATACCCGTGCAGTGATCACTGCACTAGGGCAGCAGCAGTACATCGCCTCTGATGAAATTGCGACGGTGCTGTTTTTGGCAGAAAAACTCGGCAAGCCCGTCCTCTCTGAAGGACCTGCCGGCGTCGGCAAAACAGAACTGGGCAAGGCATGGGCAAAAGCGACCAACCGCCGCCTCATCCGTTTGCAGTGCTACGAGGGTTTGGATGAAAAGAAAGCACTCTATGAGTGGGAATATGCCAAGCAGATGCTCTATACCCAACTGCTGCGCGATAAGCTGCAAGACCTGCTGCGCGATGCAGGCAGCCTGACCGAAGCGGCAGATCGGCTTGCCGCCGAAGAAGATGTGTTCTTCTCGGATCGCTTTTTGTTGCCGCGCCCACTGCTGGATGCCATCATCTCGCCTGAGCCTGCCCTGCTGCTCATTGACGAAATTGACCGCGCCGACGCTGAATTTGAGGCGTTCCTGCTAGAAGTGCTGAGCGATTTTCAAGTCTCCATCCCTGAACTTGGCACGCTAACCGCCAAGCACCAGCCGATGGTTATCCTGACCAGCAACAACACCCGTGAACTTTCTGAAGCGCTGAAGCGCCGCTGCTTGTACCTCTCGATCAACTATCCCGCCCACGAGGAAGAACTCAGCATTGTGCGGATGCGCGTGCCAGAATTGAACGCACGCATCGCGCAGCAGGTGGTGGATGTGGTGCAGAACTTGCGCCATATGGATTTGAAAAAGCACCCTAGCGTAGCGGAAACGCTGGACTGGGCAAAGGCGCTCGTCATGCTCAACGCTGATTCGCTGGATGAGCGCACCCTTGAAACAACGCTTACCGTCTTGCTCAAACATGAGTCAGATGTCCAGCGCGCACGGCGTGAAGGCGGCAACCTGATGCGGCGCGGCGGCACTGGCTCGCAAGGGCGCACCTTGCCACCAAACCTCAGCGGCAACCGACCACGCGGCGGACGTTACTAGTATGACTGGCGAGCAGCGTTGGCACGTTCTCGATAAGCGCCTTGTGGCAGACCGTTCGCCATTCGCCCGCGCTTATGACCTTGACCTACGCTTGCCAGATGGGCGCGTGATCACGAATTGGCTGCAAGTAGACCTGCCGCCGTTTGTGATCACTTTCCCTGTGTTGGCAAATGGCAGCGTTATCTTTGTGCGGCAATACCGTCAGGTCATCGGTGATTATGCCCTTGAGCTGACGGCAGGGCATATGGAAGAGGATGAGCTGCCACAAGCAGCCGCTGCCCGCGAACTGCTGGAAGAAGGTGGCGCGGTGGCGGAAGACTGGCAGTTCTTAGGGCGCTACGTGATGGATGCCAACCGTGGTTGCGGTTGGGCGCACGTCTTTTTGGCGCGTGGCGCGCAGATCGTAGCGCCCTCAAACTCTGGCGATGTCGGCGAGATGAGCGTCCACCTCCTGCCTATGGCAGAGGTGCGCCGGCGCTGGCTGGCGGGCGAATTCGTCAGCGCACCGACGGCGCTTGCCATTGGCTTAGCGCTCGGCGCGCTCGGCAGCGAGTAGTGCCTGTCTAGGGTTGTGCTTTGCGCCCACCGATGATCTGCAAATCGGCAACGATTGCCTCATAGGCATGCCCGGAAGCATAGATGCGCAAGCGTAGGATGCTCTCTGGCTTACGGTTGGCAGGCAGCAGCCTGAACAGATCACCTGAATCGTAGATATACCACGTATCAGCGTTGATCTTCTCGTGTTCCTGCAAACAGGTATCACAACTGGTCGGATTTTCGTCGGTGGGCGGGCGCAGTGTATAGAAGCCATGCCGCCACACTTGTGGGCTTTCCGGCGCGTTGTTCTCGCCCAGATAGTCAAGCTGGATCATGATCGGGCATTCCGAGCCTTGAATGCCACAGGTCGTTACGTCTTGGGCGCGAATGCGGACGCGGGCGCGGATGATCAGCGAATCGTAGCCTTTCAAGCTGCGGCGCGGAATGGTGAGCAGCGTGCCGTTTTCTTCGCTGAAAGTGTATTGGCAGCTTGTCTCGGCGTGATCCAAGCCTTGCCCTCTGCGCTGCATATTCAGTGCCACCTGATAATCGTAGAGGAAGCGCACAAAGCTGCCTTGCGGCTCGTTCGGGCGGTTGGCACGGCTGGTACATGCCCATCCGAAAGGCAGCGCTGGATTAGTGCCAATATCGCTGCTATCGCCAAAGCTGGCGTTCAGCAGTTCAAAGTGACTCGTCCGCCTGATGAGTGTGCCAACACTGCGCGGCTCACGCAGCAGCGTGCCGATCTGCCCCGTGCTGATGCTGCTTTGCTCGCCGCTTGGTGCGTTCAGGGCGGCAGTGCCGCTATCGGCGTGTAAGTCCATCTGTTGGCTGCTGCTATATAGGCGGAAGTTGCCCTGTGTGCTGAAATGAGCAACGCCTGCCTCAGATTCAACCTCCAAGATGATTGTGCGCGTCACATCTGGCGGAATATCTATATAAAAGCGCCCAACCGCATTCCGCAGACGGATCGTATACGGCGCGGCGCTCCACTCAAAGCGCGGACGCGCTGCGCGTTCAATGGTCAGGCTGCTGCCCTGCATCAAAAAGACGGTAGCGATCAACTGCTTGGAATAGTTATCCTCAAAGGTCAGGTAGCCTTGCGAGGCGCTATCCACCTGCACGATTGCGTTTGGTTCAGGGAAATCTTGCCGTGCAGCACTGGCAGGGCTGCCATCGGGCAGCGTAAGATCAACGCGCCCTTTGCTCACCGTCAGGCGGATGGTCATCTCGACTTGTGATTCAAAGAGAAACCAATGCGCGCCGGCGGTGCCAACCGCCACGATCAGGCAGAGTGCCGCAAAACTGGTGAGCAGCACTGCCCAAGCGACAGCCTGTGGATTACGAAGGGTATGTGAGCGTGTGCCATATGCCATAGTTCGGTGCGAATCCTCAAACGTGCTATGCCTCTGAAGGATAGCGTGTGCTGCGTTCGGGCGCAAGCTGCGCTATACTTTTCAGCATGATCCTTAAACGTCTTTTCATCAGCCTGTGCGCCCTGATTGCATTCCCGGCGTGCGATCCCTTAGCGCCCGACCCAACTGCCGCAGCTTTGCAGCGTGCGGCGCGCACACCGTCCGCCACGCCCGTGCCACCAACGGCGGTGCCATCCCTAACGCCAACTGCCACCGCCACACCAACCATCACGCCGACGCCAACACCAACCTTCCCGCCAACAGCGACGCCCTACATCTGCACCGATCAGCGCGGACAGACCATTGATTTGACCTTCTTCAGCGAGATTGCCCGCCGTGATTTTCCCTACCGCGTCTATCTACCGCCCTGCTATGCCGAAACGCAGCGACGTTATCCGTTTGTGGTGCTGCTGCATGGGCAAGGTGGCGATCACCGCGACTGGACGGCGTTTGGTGTGCAGCGCGCCTATGAATCTGCGCTGCGGGCGGGCGAAGTGCCGCCGATGATCTTGATCATGCCCGGCGGCGCTGAACTGGCAGACACCGATATCTTCGCGGCTGCTCGCTCTTGGGAAAGCGTTATCCTCGATGATTTGCTGCCAACCGTCGAAAAGAACTTCTGCACATGGAACGTCCGTGAAGGGCGCGCCATTGGCGGCTTTTCACGCGGTGCTTTTTGGGCGCTCAGCATCACCTTTCGGAATCCGAGCGTCTTTGGCGCGGTTGGCGCGCACAGCCCTGCCCTGTATGAGGATAACGCACCACCCGCCGTCAATCCGTTGGCGTTGGCGCGCAGCATCGCCTTTCCGCCGGGCGCACAGCCGCGCATTTGGGTAGACGTGGGCAGGCAGGATAGTGTGTGGGAAACAACGGCGGAATTTGCCGATACACTGACGGAACGCGGCATCAACGTAACTTTTATGCTGTATCCCGTCGGCGATCATGACATTTCGTACTGGACGGAACACGCCACCGATTATCTCGCCTTCTACGGGCAGGCGTGGGCGCGGGACGTGCGCGATCTGCCAAGCTGCTTGGAGTGAGGCAGTGTACCTGCGCCCAACCATAGGGCGGCGCTAAGCGCCCTGCTCCACAATCGCCCGAATCCAGGGCGTGTGTTCGTCGTAATGCTCAAAGGTGTTGCCCACGATCAGATAAAAGACGGGATCATCACGCTGTGAACCCGGAACGTAGTGCCGATAGGGCAGCATCAGATCAGCTTCAGGGATGACTTCTAAGGTTGCCATCAACCGTACATGCACTTCCTGAAAAGTGTTCAGGACATCCGCCAGCGGCAAGCCGCTAAAGCGCTGTTGAATGCGTGCATTGATCTCATCCGTGGGCAGCCATGCTTCGGAATCAACGCCCATCGCCGCCAGGCGCGGCTGCCTATTCAGCACCGCATTAACGCCGTTTTCCCACATCGCAAGGTGCATGATGTGATCTTTCACCGTCCAGCCCGCAAGATCGGTGGGTACGGTGAGCTGATGTTCGCTGAGCGTGGCGAGATAGCTGGTGAAATCATCCCAACCTTCCGCGATGAAGTGCAGCAGGTTGGCTTTGGTGGGTGGTGTGTTTGGTGGCACACGATTCATCTTAAAACTTCCTCACGGGCTTGCTGAATGCACCTCTATCTTAGCACACTCTGGCGCGCTTTGAATGCGGGTTGGGCAAACTGCTTTTTCTGCGCTAGAGTCATGCGCGGCAGTGGCACACCAGTATGGCAGCTATGAGCGATCCCAACCCTGATTTAGACGACCTTAGCCTGATTGCACACGCACAGCGTGGCGATGTACAGGCATTCAATAGCCTTGTGCTGCGCTATCAGACGGGCATGTATAACCTTGCCTATCGGTTGCTGAGCGATGCTGCGGCTGCCGCGGATGTCACACAAGAGGCGTTCATTTCTGCCTTTAAGAACCTGCACCAATTTCGCGGCAGCAATTTTCGGGCGTGGTTGGCGCGCATTGTGACCAACGCCTGCTATGATGAGTTGCGCCGTCGGCGGCGCGGTGCGCTCTCGCTGGATGACCTTGCCGATGGACGCGCTGACGCAGCTGATCAGCCCGCCCTCGTCAGCGACCCTGAGGATAGCCCCGAACAAGTGGCACAGCGCCACGCTTTAAGCGCTGCCATTCAGGATTGCCTCAATCAATTGCCGCCTACCTTCCGCACTGTGGCGATTATGTGCGATGTGCAAGAGTACGCCTATGACGAGATTGCCATCGCGCTCAACCTTTCGCTTGGCACGGTCAAATCGCGCCTGAGCCGTGCGCGCCATAAACTGCGCGACTGCCTGCGCGCCGTGCGGGAACTTTTGCCCAACGCCAACCGTCTTTTTGAGCAGAAGGACGAAGCTGAGACGCCATGATGCCACCGCAAGCACCCGAAGAATTTGATCTGCTCTCTGCCTACCTCGACGGTGTGCTTTCGGCACGCCAGCGCGAGGCGCTTGAGGCACGCCTTGCCGAGTCACCTGATCTGCGCGCTCAGCTAGACGATCTGCGTGCGTTACGCGCCACACTGCGTGCCGCGCCAACCCTTCAGCCGCCGCGCAACTTCACACTAGACCCTGCCTTGTATGCCCGTAAGGCGTGGTGGTCTCGTGCTGGCGTGCTGCGCACTCTGGGCAGCCTAAGCGCTGCCGCCGCCGCGTTGTTGATCTTCTTCGGTGTGCTGCTCAGCACGCCGCCTGAATCGCCTGCCAGCAGCGGCGTTGCCCTGCAACCGACCCTTATCCTACGCGATGCCGCTACACCAACCCTTGCCATGCTGATTGTAGAATCTAGCGCTACCGCCAGCGCCATTTCGCCAGCAGCAGCACCGCCCATGCCTGCCACAGTTGCAGCGCAGAGCGTTACGGCAGAGGCGTTCAGCGCCGCACCCACCGAACAGCAGACAAGGGCAGCGCTAGGCGTAACCGCCACCATGCAGATCATGGCAACCGCCATGCCCGCTTTTGAGGCAACCGAAATGACTCAGCGTGCCATGCCCACACCAACTACCTTTCCTGAGATTGCCTTGTTGATGGCAACCGAAACGTCCGCCGCCACCACCAGCGTGGAAGAGGCATCTGACGCGGCAGGTATCGGCGAGTCGGCATTACCAACTGCCACAGCCCGCCCAATGCAGCACGCCGCCGAAGAACCGGAGGTCACACCAACACCTTCAGAAGTGATCTCGCCAACGGCACGCCTGATTGTTGTGCTGGGCATCATCCTGCTGATCATCGGCGGCGTGCTGTACTTGATCGGCACATTTAGGGTGCGTACATGAGTGATTTTTCACAGCCGTGCTACTGTCGGCGGTGTGGCACGCTCATGCACCTCAGCGAGGTGTTTGGCAAACAGCGCTTTGCTTGCCCCGCCTGTGGCTATGTGCAGTTTGAGGATCCCAAAGTGGCAGTCGCAGTTTTCATTCGGATGGGCGCACAAGTGCTGTTGGTGCTGCGCGCCAATGAGCCTGAGCGTGGCAAATGGGCGCTGCCCGCTGGCTATGTGGATCGCGGCGAAGACCCTAAACTTGCGGCTGCCCGCGAAGTATTAGAGGAAACCGGCTTGCAGATACACATCACGCGCTTACTAGACGTGCTTTATGACGATGCCATTGTGATTATCTACGAGGCAAGCGTGATTGGTGGTGAACTATGCGCGGCAGATGACGCCGCCGACGCGCAGTGGTTCACGCGCCGCACCTTGCCGGATGTTGCCTTCCGCAGCACGCAGGAAATCCTGAACGCATGGCTTGCCGATGCCTAGCCGCGTCTAGCGCCGAAAGTGCGGGATCACCTCACGCCCGACCAGTTCAATCATTGTGTAGGGATCATCGCTCAGCGGCGGACCTAAGCTCAAATGGCGCACACCAAGCGCCACCAGCCCTTCTAGACGCTCAATCAGATCGCGTGCGCCGCCCAAAATACCGATTCGCAACATAGGCGGCGTCACTAACGCGGCTGCCTTTTTCAAATCGCCTTCAACCATCGCCGCCTGCTCAATCGCTGCGAAATCGGCAGCCTGCACGCCGAGTGCTTCCCAAATCAGTGGGCTGAGCGCGTGTCCGTAGTAGGCGATCTTCTCGCGCAGGGCATACTCAGCCGCCGCCCGATCCTCACTGATGCTGCACCATACACAGGCTGCCAAATCAAGGCTTTCGAGCGCCCGTCCGCCCTGCGCCAAGCCTTCTTGCACATAGGGCAGGATGCGGGCGTAGTGTTCGGGCGGAAAGAGCAGCGGCAAACCGCCATCGGCAAGTTCACCCGTCAGGCGTAGCATGTTCGGGCTGAGGGCGCCCACATAAATCGGGATGTGGCGGCGCGGCGGCACAAAACGCAGATACGCCTCGTCCGTCCAGCGCAAAAACTGCCCATCCAGCGCGGCACGCTCACCGCCAAAGAGCAGCCGCAGGGCGTGAATCGCCTCACGCAGTGCGGTGATAGGGCGCGTTTGCTCAATGCCCACCCACTTCAGGAACTGCGCCGCGCCGGCTGCGATGCCTAGATTAAAGCGCCCGCCTGAGAGTTCATCGAGCGTGGCAGCCATCATTGCCATTTCTGCGACGTGCAGCGTGTAGGGATTGACAATGCAAGTGCCGATTTGAATGCGCTGGGTGGCAACCGCGACTGCCGAGAGGATCACTGAGGCGGCGCGCAGGAACAGATCATCGCTCACCCAAAACTGATCAAAGCCTGCTGCCTCAGCAGCGCGGGCAAGGCGCACATATTCAGGCACGGGTAGATCGTTATTCAGGCGAAGGCTAAAGCGCAGCATGATCCGCTCTCTCAAAAAGGCGATACGGCGAAGTATACCCAAAAACAGCGTGAGCGAGGGGTTGCCTCGCTCACACCAAACCTAGCCTAGCCGACTGGAAGTGTTATTTACCAACGCACGGTGGGTAAATCGGGAAGCCGGGTTGCCCGTATGCCTCTGGCACATCGAGGATGTTTGCCAGCGAGACCCAACCGCCCTGCTGATAGAGCTGTCCCCATTTGCCATCGGGGCTAACTGCAACGACGAACTCGGTCTTGCAGGTCTTCATGACCAAACCAATGCGGTTGCCGTTGGGTCCGTCAAGGATTGCTTCATCGCCCAAGAACAATACCAAATTCGCGCCCGCCGGCAGTGGCTTGCCCGCAAATACTGGCGCCGCTACTGTTGGAGCAACGCATGTTGCCGATAGCCCATAACCATCAAGTTCCACGAATGCGCCGGTAACAAACGCCGCATTTGAGTAGGTGAGGGTGTAGCTGCCAACCGGCTGCGGCGCGGAGTCATCGAAAAATTCAACGGTGGTTAAGTAGGCGCTGTTCACATAAACATCTACCCACAGGCCGGGCGCGCTTGTGTCAAAGAGGTGGCGTGCCTCGACGAAGATGGTGCCACCCACACAGGTCACCGAATCCAATTCCCACTCGTGGTTAGCAAGCACGGGGCTGCCAACCGCCAAACCGCCAAAGAGAAGCGCTAACGCTAAGATGGCTGCGAACAATTTTTTGCTCATGATGAAATTCCTCTCAGAAACCCCAAGCCAACTTTAAGCATAGGTTAAGTTCCAGATTGGGTCAAGCATTTTTATGAAAAATTCATAAGTTATTTTCAAGTTTTCGAGGCTGCTTCGGTCTGTCGCAGCCACCCCTACTCAATAATCAACACTTCCACCGTCTCGGAACGGCGCGTGTTGCCCGCCACATCATGCACCACCGCATGGAATAACTGCGCGCCCAGCTTGGTGATGCGCCATTCCGTAACATAAGGTGCGCGCTCAACACGGGCAATCGGCGTGCCATTCCAGAAGAACTCCACATAGCTCACCTCGACGTTATCCGTCGCACTGAGCGCCAACTGCACCACACCCACACTGGCGCTGATGGCATCATTCGGCACGGGCGAAAGCCACTGCACGCTTGGCGGCTGGTTATCAATCGCCACCTGCACCGTATGCACCTGAAAGCGCTGATCATCCAGCACCATGCCCAGCCGCAGCGTGTAAAGCCCATCCAGCGCGCTTGTATCCCAACGGGCAAGGCGCACATCCTCACCGCGCAGCGCCATATCTTCTACAGGGATGGCAAACCAGCGTTCTGGGCTGATGCCCTCACCATACTCCAATTGATAGCCGATGATTTTGCCCTGCGGCAAGCGTGCGCGCACCTCAATCACGCCGCGCAGCCGCGCTAAACTCTGCGGCGCGGTCAGGTTGCCGTCCAGCGTACTCAGGCGTGCGGTGCGCGCCGAGTCATACTCAGTTGGCGGCAAGGGCTGCCCTGTTTGGCGCGCCCAAAGCTGCGCCTCCGGCGGATATTCAAAGTAGACGCGCTCAGCGATCAATTCGGGCGGTGTATCAGCGGTGGCGCGCAGTCCGTTGCGTGCGTTGATGCGGTAGCGCCGCCAATAGGTATCGAGCTGCGTTGGCACAGTGCTAAAGGTGCCTTCCGCGTAGAAGATTTCTTTCATTTTGGGGCAATCGGCAGTTGGTAGCAAGCCGCTGCGCTGGCAAACGGTTGCCTCCACAATGCCGTTAGGCGCTTCCCAACGGCGCGGCGGCAGCCCATCACGGCGGTGCGCGTATTCCATCACGGCGTGCCAGATCGGAGCGGCAGCCGTTGCACCGCCAAGGTCATCACCTAGCGGCGTATTGTTGTTGTTGCCAACCCACACGCCCACCACCAGATCGGGCGTGTAGCCGATTGTCCATGCATCACGCACATCATTCGTCGTGCCGGTTTTCACGGCAGCAGGGCGCGAAAGCTGCAAGGCATTGCCCGCGCCAAAAGCAGGTAGGCGCGCCTCGTTATCTGCCAAAATATCGGTGATGAGGTAGGCAAGCGAGTCTTGCAGCACGCTTTGCCTGCCAAAGGTGCTGCCGCGCTCGTCAAACTGCCACAGCACGCGCCCACTCCGATCCTCGATCCGCAAAATGGCGACAGGATCAAGGGCGCGGAAGCCCATGCGCGGATTAGCGATAGGCGTGCCAGCCATCGTGCCAAGCGTGGCAAAGGGCGTGTAGGCGTAGGTGAGATCGAGCAGGGTGACCTCACCGCTGCCCAGCGCCAGCGCCAAGCCATATTCGTCCAGCGGGCGGGTGAGTGTGTTCAAGCCGAGTTGCCGTGCTGTACGGATGACTTGTCCAATGGTCGTCTCGCTCAGGGCGCGCACTGTTGGCACATTGTAGGAATTGGCGAGTGCCTCACGGACTGTTACCACGCCGCGAAACTGCCCGTCTTCGTTGCGTGGTGTGTAGGTAAGACCATCCTGATTGAAGGTAGTCGGCACGTCCAGCAGCATTGTGGCAGGCGTGTAGCGCGTTTCAGGCGAGGCGAAGGCAGCCATATACACAAAAGGCTTGAAGGCAGAGCCGGGCTGCCGCAAGCCCTGCGCCGCCACATTAAAGCTCCCCTGAATGCCGCCGTTGTAATAATCAAGGCTGCCAACCATCGCCAGAATCTCGCCCGTCTGTGGGCGGATGATCACACTTGCCGCGTTGGTGACGTTGCGCGGCGTATTCAGGCGCAGGTTAGGCGGCGTGGGCAAATACTGCGCGGCAAGGCACATCTTGCCCTCACCCGTATTTGGCACAAGCGAGGGATCACCGCCGCTGAGGCGCCCAACATGAGCGCGCATGGCACACTCTGCCTGAAAATGCAGGTCAAGATCAAGCGTTGTGTAGATTCGCAAGCCGCCGCCCAGCACCAAGCGAGCGCCATCCAGCCCTTGCGCGTTGAGCAGTGACTCTGCTTGTGAGCGTGCAAAGATCGAAAAGTGTGGCGCGACAATGCCGAACCGCTCTGCCAAAGGTTGGGTGATGATCGGCTGTGCGGCAGCCTGTTCTGCCTGTTCGGCTGTGATGAAGCCGCCGATCACCATACTTTCTAACACCACAATTTGGCGCTGGCGCGCTGCGGTTGGTGCATCTAAGGGATTAAGCTGCGGATTCTGCGGAATGGCAGCCAACATCGCCGCCTCGCCAAGTGTTAGCTCTCGCGCCGATTTGCCGAAGTAAACACGCGCCGCCGTGCCAACGCCATAGGCAAGGTTGCCGTAAAAGTTGGTGTTCAAATACCATTCTAGAATCTGATCTTTGCTGTAGAGGCGCGAAATCTCGGCGGCAAGGATGATCTCTTTGATCTTGCGCGCTTGTGTGATCTGGGTACGTTCCTCAGGCGGGATGAGGGTGTTTTTGACCAACTGTTGTGTGATGGTGCTGCCGCCTTGCACGGCGTCTTCTTGGAGTGCCAGCCACACAGCGCGCAGAATACCGCGCACATCAAAGCCGGGGTTTTCGTAAAAACTACGGTCTTCAATGGCAATCGTCGCGTTGATGAGATCGGGCGAGATGTCCTTAAAGGCGAGGTACTGCCGATCACCACTTGGATCAAGGACTTGGTAGAGTACGGTTTGTCCGCTGCGGTCGTAAATCAGGGTCGTCTCGAACTGGTCGCGCACCTTGACGATTTCGGAAGGTGGTGGCAAATCGCGGGCGTAAAAAGTATAGACGCCCACAAACGCCACCACACCGATAATCGTGACCAGTGCAGCTACCACAACCACACTGCCCATCAGAATCGCCGCCACACCAAACAGACCGTGCGTTTGCGCCCGTCGCTGTTGCTGCCGCCGCTGTTTGCGCTTGCGGACGGTGTGCGATGTGCTGAATGTGCCTGATTTCATACCTGCTGCCTTTACCTAAACCTATGCCACGACGCGCAAGGCTGCTAAGACTTCGCGCATGGCTTGGAGTGTGTACAGCACGCGCTGCGGCGTGATGTAGTAATGGGTGACCAGCCGAAAGGGCGATTTGCCGCGCAAGATCACGTTGCGCGCCTTTAGCTCTGCCACAAACGCGGCGGAGTCGACAGCCTTGGGCAGATGGAAAAAGACCATATTCGTGCGGATGTGCGCTGGCTCAACCTGCACGCCTTCGATGTCTGCCAAGCCTTCGGCAAGCATTTGTGCAGTGTGATGATCGTCTGCCAAGCGTGCGCGCATATCCTGAAGGGCGACCAAACCGGCTGCCGCTACGACGCCTGCCTGCCGCATTCCACCGCCTAGCACTTTTCGCACACGCAGCGCCTGTGCGATAAACTCTCTGCTGCCGACCAACAAGGCACCCAACGGCGCACACAAGCCCTTGCTCAGGCACAACTGGATTGAATCGGCAGCGGCAACCAACTGTCGCGGCTCAACCTTGAGCGCGGCAGCTGCGTTGAACAGCCGTGCGCCGTCTATATGGAGTTTCAGCCCGTGCTGGCGTGCCAAGGCACCAACGGCATTCGTGTAGTCAGGCGTGATGGGCGTGCCGCCGCAGCCATGCACAGTGTTCTCAAGGCAAATTAGGCGCGTGCGTGTGAAGTGTGGATCATCAGGGCGTATGGCAGCGATGATCGCCTCTAGGCTGAGCGTGCCATCAAAATTGACGGGCAGTGGGTGGTAGCTAATGCCGCCAAGCGCTGAGGCGCCACCTTGTTCATATTGATAAATGTGAGATTTTTGAGAGAGGATAACTTCCTCGCCACGCGCACAATGGGTTAAGAGTGCGGTGAGGTTGCTCATGGTGGCGGTTGGCAGGTAAAGCGCGGCTTCTTTACCGAGCAGGTCAGCCGCATAGTCTTGGATAGCGTGTAGGGTTGGGTCTTCGCCGTAAACATCATCACCAACAAGGGCATTTGCCATCGCAGCGCGCATTGCAGGCGTTGGGTGAGTCACCGTGTCGGAGCGTAGGTCAATCGTATCCATGCCAAAAATCGCCTCTCTATCTGTGGTAGCAGGCTATTATAACATCAGCGCGCTGCCTTGCCCTTGACAGTTTGGCGATTCGTGGTCATGCTTTTAGTGGGCATTTGTCATGATCTGTCAATGGATTTTTAACAAAATCAGATGTGCAGCGCATATGCCAGAACAGCGGAGAACATAGAAGCTATGCCATTTGTGACGGAACTCACCATTCCTTTTCAGCCCGCCACTCATCCTGCTGAGCTGGAGGTGCGCCGCGAAACACGCCAAGCGGAGCAAACAGCGGCGTTGAATGGTGCGGCCGCCCTAGACCTTCACTGTGAGCTATCCGGGCTGCATTGGGCGCTGGGCGAAGGCGCGCTTGCTCTTGAGACGTTGCAGCGTGCGCTCAAGCTGGCAAGCGAGAGCAACGCCCTTGATCGGATTGGTTATCTGATGAGCCTGCAAGGCGCTGCGCTGTGTTATGTTGGACAATATCAAGCTGCTCACGAGATATTCACCCAAGCGGAACTGCTCTTTAAGCGCAGCAGTGATGGGCTTGGCGTGGCATGGCAGCAGCACCTTATGGCGCGTGAATATCACCTTGATCAGGGCAATTACAGCCTTGCCCAGCGCTACCTTGTGACTGCCATGCCTGTTTTCCGCAGCGGCGGTATTTGGCACGCCTACGCCGAGAATTTGCTGACGCAAGCGCACGCAGCGCTTAGCTTGGGCGAACTGCGCCGCGCCGCTGATCTGATGAAGCAGGCGGATGGGCTAATCACAGAGCGCGAATTGGTCTGGTATGCTTCTGAATATTACTGGTTGCGGGCGCGTATTGCGCTTGCCGAAGGCACGCCCAAGGCGGCGACGAAGCATTGCTACAGCGGCTTGAACGCCATCAGCAACGGCGGTGATTTGCGCGTGCTATCGCCACTTTACTTCACATTAGGTGTTGCCCTTGAAACAGATCGTTCCCAGCAAGCTGCCGCGCAAGATGCCTTTGATCGCGCCTTGCAGACAGCGCGTATCCGTGCGCGCCGCTTGCATGTGGCGCAGGCGTTCCATGCTGCTGGCTTGCACCTGAAACGCTATTCGCAGCGCATGACGGTGCGTGCGCGTGGTTCGGGCTATCTTTTTGAGGCAGATCGCCTGTATAAGGCGCTGGGCTTGCCGATGCCTGAGGTCTAGATGCGGCTTGCCGCCTAACCAAAGTCGTGCTACTATGCCATATATCGCATAGATAAGTACAACAGGTGTATGCAAAAACAAGAAGAGCCAGGCCTTGTCGTAAAGACACAAAGCGGATTCTACTGGGTACAAACCACTTCTGATCTGATTACCTGCCAACTGCGCGGCACGTTGAAGCAGGCCAGCAAAAGAACCGAACTCTGTGTGATCGGTGATAAGGTGATCATCGAACGTCTAACCGATGGCAGCGGCGTCATCAAGCAGGTTTTGCCGCGCCAACGGGCACTTTCGCGCATCGAGCCGAGCGAGTATGCCGGCACCGCCACCGAACGTGAACAAGTGCTGATCGCCAACTGCGATCAGGCTGTTTTTGTCAGTTCTGCTGCTAACCCTGCCCCGAACACACGCTTTTTAGACCGTTGCCTAATCGCAGCCGAAAAAGCAGCTATTCCCGCCGTCGTCGTGCTGAATAAGATTGATTTGGAAGGCGCAGAGGCGGCAAAAGCGCTCTTTGCCACTTATGAGCGCATCGGCTATCCCGTCCTTTACACCAGTGCAGCGGCAAACATCGGACTAGCGCTGCTGCATCAAACGCTCATGGGCAAAATCTCTATTTTCACAGGGCGTTCCGGCGTGGGCAAGAGCAGCCTGCTGAACGCCATTCAGCCGAACTTAGGGCGTGCGGTGGGTGAGGTAAGCGCTAAGCTGACCAAGGGCAAGCACACCACCAACTACGCCGAGATGATTCCTTTAGCGGACGGCGGCTACGTGGCGGATACGCCCGGCATTCGCGGCTTGGGCTTGTGGGACATTGAACCAAATGAGCTAGACGCCTACTTCCCTGAATTTGTGCCGCTTATTCCAGCCTGCCCATTCAGCGATTGCACGCATATCAACGAGGCAGAGTGCGCCATACGCGCCGCTGTAGCACGTGGCGAGATCGCCGCGGACCGCTATGATAGCTACCTGCGCTTGCGCGAAGAATTAGAGAATCAGTACGTCTATTAGCCATAAAAAGGGCGGCACACAGACCGCCCTTAGGCTAGGCTTTCAGCTTGAACGCCACAATTGCCAGCGGCGGCACCGTGATCGAAAGACTGTGTGGAAAGTCGTTCATGGGCAGCGAGTCGCTTTGCACGGCGCCCATATTGCCAAGATTGCTGCCGCCATAGTAGAGGCTGTCGCTGTTCAGCACTTCGGTGTAAGTGCCTGCTTTCGGCACGCCGATCCGATAGTTATGGCGCGGCACCGGTGTGAAGTTCAAGACGCAAACGGTGAAATCTTCAGGATCGCTGGCAAAGCGGATGTAGCTGAAGACCGACTGATCCGCATCATTCGGATTAATCCACTTGAAGCCGTTCCAGTCTGTATCCTGCTCATAGAGCGATGGCTGCGCCTGATAGAAGTGGTTGAGATCGCGCATCCATGCCTGCATTTTGGCGTGCATTTCCCAATCGCTCACCAAGTGCCAATCTAAGGAGCGCGCTTCGCTCCACTCGCGCCACTGCCCAAATTCCTGCCCCATAAAGTTCAGTTTTTTGCCGGGATGCGTGTATTGGTAGCCGAACAGCAGCCGCAGCGAGGCAAATTTCTGCCACCAATCGCCAGACATTTTGTTGATGAGCGAGCCTTTGCCGTGAACGACCTCATCGTGCGAGAGCGACAGCACAAAGTTCTCGCTGAAGGCATAGAGCATGGAGAAGGTGATCATATTGTGATGATAGCGGCGGTAGATGGCGTCCTTCTGCATATAGGCAAGCGTGTCGTGCATCCAGCCCATATCCCATTTGAAGGTGAAGCCCAAGCCGCCGATGTAGGCTGGGCGCGAAACCATCGCCCACGCGGTCGATTCTTCCGCGATCATCAGGCTGCCGGGCGCTTCACGGTGCGTCACCTCGTTCACGTAGCGCATGAAGCTGATCGCCTCTAGGTTTTCGTTGCTGCCATATTGATTAGGCAGCCACTCGCCCGCTTTGCGCGAAAAGTCGAGGTAGAGCATTGAAGAGACCGCATCCACGCGCAGCCCATCAATGTGATATTCCTTCAGCCAAAAGAGCGCGCTGGAGAGCAGGAAACTTCGCACCTCGTTGCGCCCATAGTTGAAGATGTACGTTCCCCAGTCAGGATGTTCACCCTTGCGCGAGTCGGCGTGTTCGTAAAGGTGCGTGCCATCAAAATAGCTCAGTGCGTAGCCATCCTTCGGAAAGTGCGCCGGCACCCAGTCCAAGATCACGCCAATGTTGTGCTGATGGCAGCGATCTACAAAATACTTGAAGTCGTCCGGCGTGCCAAAACGGCTGGTCGGTGCGAAATAGCCCGTCGTTTGGTAGCCCCAAGAGCCGTCAAAAGGATGTTCGGTGATGGGCAGCAGTTCGATATGTGTGTAGCCCATCGCCACACAGTAATCAACCAGTTCGTGCGCCAACTCGCGGTAGCTAAGCCATGTGCCGTCTGGTTTGTGCCGCCACGAGCCGAGATGCACTTCATACGTTGCCATCGGCTTGGCAAATGGTGAGCCTTCGGCGCGCTTCGCCAGCCATTCAGCGTCGTTCCAGGTG
Source organism: Chloroflexi bacterium CFX4 (assembly GCA_021404685.1). Classification (GTDB taxonomy): domain Bacteria; phylum Chloroflexota; class Anaerolineae; order Aggregatilineales; family UBA2796; genus CP2-2F. The sequence continues at coordinate 22,444 of QWHC01000001.1, forward strand.
TAGCGTGTGATGTCTGCTACCACGCTGGCAGTGTTCGGGCGCAGTTCGTATTGGAAGCTGTAGGGATCGCTCTTTTGTGCCTGATAGCCGTTGAAGTTGGAGCGAATGTCATATTTGTAAATCTCGCCTTCGCCCAGTTCTGGGATGAACAGTTCCCAAACGCCACTGGTGCGGTGGCGCATGGCATGGCGGCGTGCATCCCAATGGTTAAAGTTGCCAACCACGCTCACACGGCGCGCATTGGGCGCCCAAACAGCAAAGCGCGTGCCGCGCACGCCGTCCACTTCGGTTAGGTGCGCGCCAAGCATCTGATAGGCGTAGAGCAGGTTGCCCTCAGCGAATAAGTGCAGATCAAAATCGGTGAGCAGGGGCGGAAAGGCATACGGATCGTAATAAGTATCAACCGCGCCATCGGCAAAAGCTGCCTCAAGGCGGTAGCGAAAGCCTTCAGGCGCACTCAGCGTCACTTCAAAAAAGCCTTCGTTACGCAGTTTGGTCATCGGGTAGCGCTTGCCATCCGCCGTGATAAGCGTCAGGCTTTCGGCATAAGGGCGAAGAGCGCGCACCGAAAATTGACCTGTGTCGGCAGGATGCACGCCGAGTATCTCAAAGGGCGCGCCGTGATCAGCGTATAACAAAGCATTTAGGGCGTCGGGATGAATTTCTAAAGGCATTGTAAAACCTATTCAAGTAGGGTTAAAACTTAGGGCTATTCTAACCACAAACCGATAGATTCAACAAACGTAGCGCGTGCAGGGCGGATCAGACCAAAGCAAGCATTGGCAACACATCCAGCGCCAGCGAGTCGCGTTGCCCCGCGGCGTAGCGGAAACAGCCCGCAGCAGCGATCATAGCTGCATTATCCGTGCAGAGTGCCAGTGGTGGCGCATAAACAGGCAGATCGGTGCGCGCCACAAGCTGCTGGCGCAGGTAGGTATTGGCGCTGACGCCGCCCGCTAACCAAATGGCTGCCGCACCATGATCGCGTGCGGCACGCAGAGTCGGCGCGACCAACATCTCAGCCGCCGCCGCCTGAAAGCTGGCAGCCGCATCCGCAATGTTCACGCCTTCGCGCAGATTGCCCGCCCGCAGCGATTCCTCACCGCGCACGCGCTTGCCATAGGCAGGCTGTGGCTGCACAGCGCGCATCACCGCGGTTTTAATGCCGCTAAAGCTGAAGGCATACGGACGTTCTGCACCCAGATCAGAGAGCGTAAATGGATAGGCATTCGGATCGCCTTCCCGTGCCGTGCGTTCAATAGCAGGTCCACCGGGATAACCTAAACCCAGCAAGCGCGCCACCTTGTCAAACGCTTCACCGGCGGCATCGTCTAATGTGCTGCCGAGCAGTGTATACTCGCCGTGACCGCGCACCAGGATCAGTTCAGTGTGTCCGCCGCTGACCAACAGACACACCGACGGAAAGCGCAGCGAGTCGGCGTGTTCGCTCAGCCACAGGCTGTACAGATGCCCTTCTAAATGGTTGATGCCGATCAGCGGCTTATCCCACATCAGTGCTAAGCCTTTGGCAAAGTTCACACCAACCAGCAGCGAGCCTGCCAAGCCGGGACCATGCGTGACGGCAACCGCACTCAGATCGGCAGGCTGCACGTCGGCTGCCGTCAGTGCCTCACGTGCTACGGCGTGAATGGTCTCGATGTGCATTCGGGCTGCCACCTCAGGAAAGACACCGCCATACTTGCGGTGCATCTCTACCTGAGAGGCAACCACGTTGGCGCGCAGGCGCAGCTTACCATCCGCCGCCGCCTCTACGACTGCCGCCGCCGTCTCATCACAGGATGTTTCAATGCCGAAGATGAGCGTCATACGCTGCGCGCCTTTCCCGAATCTTTAGCGCTCTACAATCCGAACGGAGATCAAGCGGTCACCAGTGGGCGCACTAGGGCTTGGATCGCGTGGCGTAATGCGTTCTGCCACATCCATGCCTTCCACCACTTGCCCAAAGATGGTGTAGCCGGCACTCTGGGCGCTTGGGTTCAAGTTTGGCTGCGGTGCGTAGGTGATAAAAAACTGGCTGCCGGCTGAGTTCGGATCATTGGTGCGCGCCATGCCCAGCACGCCAACGCGATCATAGCTGACCAATGGGCTGACTTCAAGCGGCAGGCGGTAGTCAGGTCCGCCATCGCCGCGCCCTGTCGGATCGCCGCCTTGCGCCACAAAGCCCGGGATCACGCGGTGGAAGGTGGTGTTATCGTAGTAGCCAATGCGCGCTAGGTAGACAAACGAATTAACGTGCTGCGGCGCAACCTGTGGGTAGAGCTGAATGACAATGCGCCCTTTCTCAGTGGTCAGGATGGCGCAGTACGTCTTGCTGGTATCAATCTTCTGATCTTCGGGCGCCGTCAACGTGGTTGGACGGTTGGCAGGCGGCGTAAAGTCAGGATCTGCCACGCCAAGGCACGCCCCTTGACCAACAGCCACGGGACGAAAATCTGCGCTGGAAGGCGCCGTCGGGATGACGGGTGTGTTGGTTGGCACGGTTTGAACATTGCTGCACGCGCCAATGAGCAGGGCAAGTGCAGCCAAAAGCGTTAGTTGCTTCATGAACTGTATGATCTCCTAAACGTGAATCTGGGTATGCTAAGCGGCACGGCGCTAGGCGAACAAGGTTTCCCACTCGCTCATGTGCGCTTCAAGGGCAGTTTGGGTGGCAGTATATGCCTCGCCAAGCGCACGCACACGGTCAACCTCGCCGTTGGCGCTGGCAGTTGCCAAATCTGCTTCAATCTGGGCAAGGTCTGCCTCCAACTGATGGATGCTCGCCTCAACTTGTGCGACGCGCCGTTCACGCTCACGCGGCGAGAGTCCGCCGCTTTTGTTGCCGTTGGGCTTGCCGTTGTTGGGTTGCTGCGCCTTGCGTTCTTGGCGTGCCGCGGCGCTTGCAGCAGCCAGTGCCAGCTTTGCCGCCTCACGCTCAGCAAGGTAGGCGCTGTAATCACCCACGAAAACGTCCAGCTTACCGGCGCTTGCCGCCCAAATCTGTGTGGCAAGCGCATTGATCAGATAGCGATCATGGCTGACTAGCAGAATCGTCCCCTCAAATTGTGCCAGCATGTCTTGCAGCACTTCTTGGGCAGGAATATCAAGGTGATTGGTCGGCTCATCCAGCAGCAGCAGGTTTGCGCCGCCAAGCGCCAGTTTTGCCAACGCCACACGCCCGCGCTCACCGCCGCTGAGCGTCCCAACGGTGCGGAAGACATCATCGCCCGTGAACAGGAAATTTGCCAGATAGTCCCGCGCTTGGCTGATCGGCATATCGCGCACGCTGAAAATCTCATCCATCACGGTGCGCTCATCGTGCAGCGACTCGTGCGCCTGTGCAAAGTAACCGATCTTGACCTGCGCGCCGAGTTTGCTCTCGCCTGCCAGCGGATTGAGCGTGCCGAGCAGCGTCTTGAGGAAGGTAGATTTGCCGACGCCGTTCGGTCCGATGATGGCTGCCACCTCACCGCGAAAGAGCGTCAGATCAGGCACGCGCAGCAGTGGCTCGTCAGCCGTATAGCCAACCACCAAATCCTGCGTCATCAGCACCTTATCGCCGCTGCGTCCGCCGCTTTTCAGGTTCAGGCGCATTCGCACCTCACGCGGGCGCACGCTGGACGGCTTGAGCGCCTTGATGGAGGCTTCCGCCTCTGCGACGGTATACAGGCGCACACCGCCGACGCCCGTTGCCGACCAACTCTTTGCGTTTTTATAGGCAACCAAGCCAAGCTGCTCAATGGCCGCCAATTCGCGGCTCAAAATCCGCAGCTTGCCGACGGCGCGTGCGTTGGTGCTATCGCGGATGATGTTGCGCTTGATGAAATCCAACTCGCTGAGCAGGCGTTCTTTCTCAGTCTCAAAGAGCCTTAGATGATATTCCCAGCGCTCTTGGCGTTGCTGCAAATAGGCGCTGTAGTTGCCGCTGTAAGTCTCTAGCCTGCCCCAGTTCATCTCCCAAATGGTGTTGACGACGCGATCCATGAAATAGCGATCATGGCTGACCACCAAGAGCGCACCTTGCCATGTATTCAGGTAGGTCTCCAGCCATTCCACCGCTTGAATATCAAGGTGATTGGTTGGTTCGTCTAGCACAAGCAAATCAGGCGATTGCAGCAGCAGCTTGGCAAGAAAAGCGCGTGTTTTCTGCCCACCGCTCAGGATGGTGAGCGATTTTTGGTAATCGTCGGCATCAAAGCCCAAGCCCTGCAAAACCTGCTTGATGCGCGTCTCATAGTCGTAGCCGCCGCCTGCCTCAAAGGCGTGCTGCGCCGCGCCGTAGCGCTCCAGCAGGTCGGCATCATTTGGCGTTTCACTGATCTGGTGCGCCATTTCGAGCAGGTTTGCCTCAAGGCGGCGCAGATCGTCAAAAGCGGTCAGCATTTCATCCCACAAAGGACGGTCGCTCACCAATTCAGGGCGCTGCGGCAGGAAGCCGATCCGCAAGCCGCGCATATGGCTAACCGTGCCGCTGCTGGCCTCTTCCATGCCGATCAGAATGCGGATGAGCGTTGTTTTGCCGGCGCCGTTGGGACCGACCAAGGCGATCTTGGCGCCGTGTGGAATCTCCACACTGACGCCGCCGAAAATATCCTCTGCGCCGAATGCTTTGCCTAGCCCTGTGGTGGTTAAAATGGACATAATGCCTATCTTAAAGGATGCGCCGCCTGCATGATCAGCCTTGCATACCGCCGCGCAAAAGGTGGTTGACGATGCGCGTCAGATGGTTGAGCGTATCGGCACGGCGCTGAAGCACGATCACACGCTCTGGCAGTTCTTCATGCTTAAGCATATCCACACGCACGGCATCTGCCAAGATGATCAAGGGTGTGGTTGCCATCCAGCTAAAGCGATCTGTATGCTGTAAGCGCAGCCATTCTAAGGCATCAATGCCGCTGTCTGTCTCATCATAAACGATGATGAGCGCGGGCTGGCGTTCATGGGCATAGTTGAGTGCCTCGGCATAGGTAGAAGTGTTCGCCACTTCATAGCCCTGCGAGATCAAGCGGTCATGATAAGGATCAAGCGTAAACGGCACATTGAACAGCTTCAAAATGCGCGTGCGGTTGGGATCGGGTTTTTCTTGCCTGAATGGTAGCGCGCTCATGGGTCAGGGTAGCCTTCTTAAAAACTTTCTGGCAGGTCATGGGTGGCGCAAGGTGCATCATTCAGCAATTTCAGCCAATGCTTCTGCTAAGGATGCATACACTACTGCACCTACCTGATATAACACCAATCGCTCGGAAAAGCGTCTCACAAAAGCGGGCGCTTCTTGGGCATCGAAAACTCTTGCCACAATTATATCACTTTTCAAGTACGGATCAGTGGCGGCAAGGGTTGCGCCATAATTGCGCCAATTATCGCTGGCATCCTCGCGTTTCAGCACAATGATCAAAACAGGTTGATCAGGTGCGCCAAGCTGAGCGCGCAGCGCATCTATGGCAGACAGTTGGGCGCGGCTGATGTTGTTGAAGCCGTACAAGCCGTTTTCCCAGTTGGGCGGCAGCGGTTCGCGCAGACGGGCAGGCGTGTATCCGATCAGGCTGGCGGCGCAGGCAACGCTCAGCACCAGATAGCCGACCCAGCGCTCAGGCAGAGTCCGCAGCCATGCCACCACACCATAAGCAGCCACAAGGCACGCGCCGAAAATGCCTTCATAATAGTAACGCACGCTGTAGACCGCGCCACCATGCACCGATGACCCGATCCAGTAGAACAAGCCGCTCACCACCAACGCCGCGAAGAAACCGAAAGTGAGCCATATCCACAGTTGCTTGCGCCCTGCCAACAAGCCAAAGGCTATCGGCAGCCAGCTCAGACCAACGCCAATGCCATAGCCTAAGTTTTGCCGCAGATACTGCTCAACCTCTGTGTGGAGCGTGATCCCAAACGTATCCCGAAACCAGAAGGCAAGATCGGCACGCATGTTGCGCCAGCCCCATGTAAGCGTATGCCCACCGCGATTCAGCCCATAGCCTTCACCAAAGCCAACCTTATCATACGCCCAATACATGGTGTAAGTGTTCGCAAACGGATTGCCCGTCCATTGATAGTTGAAGAATAACCACAGGCTTGCCACCGGCAGCGCACAGGCTGCCATCAGCGCCCACGCCGAGAGATTACGGCGAAAGTGCCGCCGCTCGCTGAATAGACGCCACAACACATGCAGCGCCACGGGCGAGGCTATCGCCAAGGCAGTCAGTGGGCGCGTGCAAATTAGCGCGCCAATCAGCACGCCGCCACAGGCTGCCCAGACATACAGCCCGCGCCCATGTCGTGTGGTGCGCCAATAGGCGTAGGCAAAGCCTAAGGCGGCAAAAAGCGCCCACGTGTGGCTCATCAGCGTGGCGTTTAAGATGAGTGCCGTCGGGCTGATTGCCAAGAGCAGTGCCGCGACCACACCAACCGCCTCATCGAAAATTTCGCGCCCCAAACGGTAAATTAGCCCGACGTTCAGCATGGCAAGGAAGGCGTTGATCAGCCATTCTTGCTCAAGCCACACGCCAAGCGTCAGCACCAGCGACCAGCCTGGCGTATATTTGCCAAAGCGCCGATAAACGCCATCCGGCGTTTCTTCTGGCTGTAAGAGGAAGGGCTGCCAAAAGACTTTGACAGGCTCTTGCCGTTCGACCCATGCCTGCCCACCGGCAAAAATCCGCGCCTGATACAGGTAGGCAAACTCATCTTCAAGGCGTGGCAGGCGCTCCAGAACGGCACGGCTAATGTGCGCTGCCGCCAAGAAGGCAAATAGCATCAGGGCGAGGACGATCAGGCGTGAAGGCGGCAGTGTGCGGCGCATCGTTTAGGCGTTATGACCAGTCGGCTTGTTCAAAAATGCTCTTGGCGCGCTCTAATAATTGCTCGGTGCGTTCGCGGCTGGTGCCACGTGCTGCAAAATAGCGTTCTACCAACTGAAGCGGCGTTAGGCTTTCGGGCAAATCGCCTAAACGCGCTCGATCTTCACGTGCGATCTCCTTCTTAATTGTGGTGACCATATTCGCGCCACGCTCATACAGGGCAGCGTAGAGGCGGCGGCTTTCCACACGCCCTTCATCTTCGGCATCCAGTTGAAGGTACATCCGCACGATAGCGCCCTCAACATCTGCACGGTAGATAACGTTCAGCGCTTCACCCATCGGATCAGGGCTTTCACGCAAATCGGCGCGCAAGGTCAGAAAGGGACGACTGCCAACCGTTTGGAACCGCCAGCGCGTCTGCCCGCGTTCCAATTCCACCCAGCAGAAACCTTTCGGCTCGCCTTCCTCGCCAAAGTCTATGCGCTCTAGGCTGCCGCTGTAGACAATTGGCGTGCGCTTGCCGTTGGTCAGGCACTGGTGCTTGTGAATATGCCCAAGCGCCACATAGTCCCACGCCGAATCGTCCAGATCGCCAAGCGAGACCATCACATCGCTGCCGAGCATTACCTCGCGCTCACTGCCAAAGCGTGCGCCGCCAACTGTGAAATGCCCAACCAGCACACGCGGCGCACCATCAGGTGCTTGGCGCGCTTTATCAGCCAGTTCCGTCAGCATTTGGCTGATGGTGAGCTTGAAATAATCATCCGCCTCTTGCACAGTGCGCGTGTACGCTTCCTTGTCATCAAGGATGCGCGCTTTGACAGGATAAGGCGCAGTGCCGATATAAGCGGTGCCGCTTTTGGTCGGGATGGTGTGCAAGTTATAGTCATCGCCTAGCACAACGCCCGGCACCGCCAGCGTATCGTAAATCTCTAGGCTAGAAGCGCGGGTGACGGTGGCTGCCAAATCGTGGTTGCCAACCAACAGCACGACGGGGCAATAATCACTCATTTGGCGGATGCGCCGTGCAAATTCACGCTGTAAGGTTGGGTTGGGTGTGCGGTTCTTGAAGGCATCGCCCGCAAAGACGACCAGATCAACCTCATTGTGGCGTGCGTAGTGAAAAACCTCATCAAGGCGCTTCAGAAAGTCGCGCACACGGCTGTTCAAGCCGCTTTCGGCATCCACGCGCCCATAGTTTTCCATGCCCAAGTGAAAATCGGCAAAGTGCAGCATTCTAATCATTGTTTACGCCTCAGCACGCGCTTGCAGCACGTTTTTCCAAATTGCGCTAAAGTCTACCACACATTTGGGCATGAAGGGCGTGTTGTTCAGATCGGCGCTTTGGGATAAAATTGGCAGAAGTGAAAATGCGGTTTGCTTTTTTTTTCACGCATGTTATGCTTATTATAGAGATTGTTCTATTTTTCTCAAATATGCTCGGTTAGCCAACCTATGAGGTGAAGACGCTGTGTTAGATCAATACGCGCCTGTCGCTATACTCCTGCTTATCACGACCGTTGTCGGCATCATTGTGGTGTTCATTTCGCGTATTTTGGGTCCGTTTCGCCCAACGGCACGCAAACTAGAGCCATACGAAAGCGGCATGGTGGCAATTGGTCCCGCAATGCGGCGGTTGCCGATCAAGTTTTACTTGGTGGCGGTGCTGTTCATCCTGTTTGATATTGAGGTGATGTTCTTCCTACCTTTCGCCGTCGTCGTGCGCGAGGTTGGCTTTGCAGCATTCTTGGCGATGTTGGTGTTCATTATCGTGCTGGAAATTGGACATTATTACGCTTGGCGTAAGGGAGCCTTGGAATGGGAGTAGCGGGCAAACTGGGCAATCTGGGTGTGGTGACCACCACACTGGAAGCAGCCATCAACTGGGGACGCACCAAGAGCATGTGGCCCATGCTGTTTGGTTTGGCGTGCTGTGCGATTGAAATGATGAGTACGCAGGCATCGGTGTACGACCTTTCGCGCTTTGGCATGGAGCTGATGCGCCCATCGCCGCGCCAGAGCGACTTGATGATTGTGGCAGGGCGCGTCACGCGGAAAATGGCGCCGGTGCTGCGCCAGCTCTACGACCAAATGCCCGATCCTAAGTATGTGATCTCGATGGGCGATTGCGCTTCATGCGGCGGCATCTTTAACAACTATGCCATCGTGCAAGGCGTGGATGAGATCGTGCCGGTAGATGTCTATGTGGCAGGCTGCCCACCACGCCCGGAGCAACTCATTCACGGCATCATGACACTGCACGAGAAGATTAAGACGCAGCGCATTGCGGATTGGGCATAGCGCATTCCCTTGGGCGGTTCAAGCCGCCCATTCTTTATCCATGAGGCAAGGTGAACATGCAACAACCACTTGATCCTGTTGATTTGGCAAAGCTGACCCTAAAAGACGCTGTGCTTGACGTGGTGGAATTTCGCGGCGAGACGACCATTATCGTAGACCCACAGCGCATTGTGGAAGTCTGCCAGTTCTTCCGCGATACGGAAGGGCTTGAATATATTTTCCTCTCGGACATCACGGCAGTGGATTACTTCCCGAAAGAGCCGCGCTTTGCGCTGTGCTATCACCTGTATTCAATGCTCTACACGCGCCGCCTGCGCCTGAAAGCATACATTTCGGGTGATGATCCGCGCTTGCCAAGCGTCACCTCTGTGTGGGCATCTGCCGATTGGGAAGAACGTGAGGCATACGACATGATGGGCATCATCTTTGAAGGGCATCCAAGCCTGCGCCGCGTCTTAATGCCCGAAGATTGGGATGGTCATCCACAGCGCAAAGATTATCCACTTGGCTATGAACAAGTGCAGTTCAGCTTCAACTATGATGATATTGAACGCCTGAAGCCACGCGCCACCGAATAACGCCTAACCGAGCCGCGATGAGGAAAAGATTGCCATGAGTGAGCGTCCTTTATTAAACAGCACCGGGCATAGCACCGGCGTCACCGAGTGGGAAGGCACCGTCCAAGAGCTGCAAGGGTTGGTTTCGCCGCGTGCGCTGACGGGCGAAACAATGCTCTTGAACATGGGTCCGCAGCACCCTAGCACGCACGGTGTGCTGCGCCTGCTGCTGGAACTGGATGGCGAGACGGTTGTAAGCTGCATTCCGGATGTAGGCTACCTGCACACCGGTATTGAAAAGAGCATGGAGTCCAAGACTTACGAGCAGGCAATCACCATGACTGATCGTATGGACTACCTGAACCCGATGGGTAACAACTTGGTGTACTGCCTTGCTATCGAGAAGATTGCCGAGCTAGACGTGCCAGAGCGCGCTCAGATTGTGCGCGTGCTGCTGGCAGAGCTAACGCGCATCAACAGCCATTTGGTGTGGCTTGGCACACACTGCCTTGATATGGGCGCTATGAGCGTCTTTCTCTACGCCATGCGCGAGCGGGAGATGATCCTCGATATTTTCGAGATGGTCAGTGGGCAGCGCATGATGAGTACCTATTTCCGTCCGGGCGGCTTGTGGCGCGATGTGCCAGCCGAATTTATCCCGGCGGTGAAGGCGTTCATGGATTACTTCCCTGCCAAGATCGAAGAGTACGAAACACTCCTGGTCAATAATCCGCTGTGGATTGACCGCACACAAGGCATTGGCGTCATTACGCCTGAGGACGCGCTCGCCTACGGCTGCACAGGACCTACCTTGCGCGGGAGCGGCGTAAACTGGGATATCCGCAAGGCGATGCCCTACATGGGCTACGAGACCTACCAGTTTGATGTGCCGCTCGGTGAACATGGCGATGTCTATGATCGCTTCTACATCCGCATGAAGGAACTCTACCAATCGGTGCGGATTATCAATCAGGCGTTGGCGCGTTTGGAGAAAGCGCCCGCCGCCTTCCGCAGCAATAACCGTAAGTATGTGCCGCCGCCGCGCTCGGAGCTAGGGCGCAGCATGGAAGCGGTCATCCACCACTTCAAGCTGTGGACGGAAGGCTTCAGCCTGCCCGAAGGCGAGGTATACGTCTCGATTGAGAGTCCGCGGGGTGAGCTAAGCTGCTTCCTGAGCAGTGATGGTGGCAACCGTCCGCACCGTGTGCATTTCCGCACGCCTTCTTATGTGCATACTATGGGCGCTATCCCGAAGATGGCTAAAGATGGTATGCTGGCTGATTTGGTTGGTATCATTGGCAGTGTGGATATTGTGCTGGGCGACTGTGATCGGTAGCCTGAGCCGTGTCACCTGATCCGAAAGAAAAGGTCATTGAGATTTTGAAGCGCAAAAAGGGGAGCATTAAAAATGCTCCTCTTGAAGCAGGCTCGCCGAGTTGGGACGATCTTCAAGAGATGACTTGGGAAGACATTGAACGCGGTGTGCGTAATGGCTTGCCCGGTTATCGAACAATCCGTAAGTTGTTAACAGATCGGAGATTCGACAAATGAGCATAGGCATACAAAGTGCGCTTGGTAAGGTACTTTCCTTTTTGGATCAGTTGGATACACATCACATTTGGTATCGTCTAGAGCATGTGCGCGATTCAATTATGGTGACCATCAGTGTGCCGGGCGAGCGTTGGGAAGTCGAGTTTTTTGAAGATGGTCAAATCGAGGTGGAGCGCTTCCACAGCAGTGGTGTTGTAGTCGGCGAAAGCGCTCTGGATGAACTAATTGCACAACACGGCAGCGATGCAGGATAATTTGAGAAGGCGTTGCGCAGCACACCAGCAATCAGGATGAATAAACCGTGCTAAAAGAGAAATACGCAGAGCAAATCGCTAAGATTTTCGCCAAATATCCCGATAAGCGTTCGGCAATTATGCCGCTGCTCTACCTTGCCCAAGAGCATTACGGCTATGTTTCGCCCGAAGGCATTAACGACGTGGCGGACTTGTGCGAGATTGACCCAACACAGGTCAAATCCATCGCGGGCTTCTACACCATGTACCGCGAGACGCCCAAGGGCAAATATTGGCTGCAAGTCTGCACTGACCTGCCTTGTGCCTTAGTCGGCGCGGATAAGTTCCACCACGATTTGCTTGAACATCTCGGCATTGAAGAAGGCGGCACCACACCCGACGGCTTGTTCACCGTTGAGCATGTGATGTGCCTTGCCGCTTGCGACCGTGCGCCAATGCTCCAATGCAATTTCCGCTTTGTGGAACATCTGGACATGGAGAAGATGAAGGCGCTGCTGGAGCAGTGGCGCGCCGAAGCAGCCGCTGAAGCGCAGCCAAGCGGCGATTAACATAGCCGACCATGCTTACCGTGCGTCTACTCAGCACCGCAGACTATGATGCCATCATCGGCGTGTGGCAAGCTGCCGCACTCACGGTGCGCCATACAGGGCGCGATAGCCGTGAACGCTTCGCACAGCAGCAGGCAAACGGGCAGGCTGCTCTCGGCGCTTATGCTGACGATCAACTGGTCGGCGTGGCACTGGTTACACAGGACGGGCGCAAGGGCTGGATAAACCGTTTAGCGGTGTTGCCAGCTTTTCAGCGGCGCGGCGTGGGCATGGCGCTCATTCAGGCAGCAGAGGCACATTTGCGTGGGCTTAACCTAGAAATTCACGCCGCCTTAATCGAACATCACAATGCGGCCAGCCTAGCGCTCTTTCAGAAGGCAGGCTATCGCGTGGAGCAAATTTACTATGTCACAAAACGCGATCATCCCGATGCCTGAGGCAGCACAGCACCCGCCAGCCCTTGAGTCGCTGCGTGGTTTGCTGCTGCTGGCCTTCATGGGTGCGGCACTGGCGCTGCTCGCCCTCACGCTGATGCAGTGGCGTTCGCCACGCGGTGAGGATGCCGCATGGGTTACCATGACGCACCCGCAGCGCTTGGTGCTGCGCCTAGAGCAGCGCGATACAGGTGGCTTGGTGAGCGATGCGCTGATCTATCCTGTGCTGCTGATCGGTGTGGGCAGTGCAGCAGTGGCGTGGCGGCGCGGCAGACGCGGCGCGTTGATCGGTGTGATGCTGATGGCGCTGCTTGGGATGGGCTATGCGGGCAGCATGGCGCTCTATAACGGTGCGATGGTGGCAGTCTGCGGCTTCAGCCTGATGTTATTCAGTGGACTGGTGGCGTTCAGCTTGGCGCTTGCCGCCAATCCGCCGCCCTTAGAGGTACCCACACCGGAAGACGCACCGCCGGCAAGCCTGCTTGAAGAACACGCTGAGTTAGCCAAAACAGACACAGACAACACAGACAATGATGAGTTGGGTGGAGAGGGATTATAAAAAATCATGGCGAACATTTTGCTGCGTGACCAAGAGATCGCCGATATTGGCACGTATGATGTTTACGTGCAGCACGGCGGCTATGAAGGACTGAAGAAAGCACTGAGCATGTCACCCAAAGAGGTGATCGCCCTCGTGAAAGAGTCCAACTTGCGTGGGCGCGGCGGTGCAGGCTTCTCGGCGGGCATGAAGTGGTCGTTCGTGCCAGAGGTGGAAGGCCCGAAATATGTGGTCGTCAACGCTGATGAATCTGAGCCGGGCACCTTCAAGGATCGCCAAATCCTAGAGAAGAATACGCAACAACTGATCGAAGGTGCGCTGATCTGCGCCTATGCTATTCAGGCAAGCGCCATCTACATCTATGTGCGCGGCGAGTTCTGGGATATTGGCTTCAACATCGAGCGCGAGGTTGAGAAGGCACGGGCAGGCGGCTGGGTCGGTGAAAAAATCGGCGGCGCGGACTGGGGCTGTGAAATTTACGTACACTGGGGCGCCGGCGCCTATATCTGCGGCGAAGAAAGTGCCATGCTCAACAGCATTGAGGGCAAACTTGGGCAGCCGCGTGTGCGTCCGCCGTTCCCAGCGGTGGCGGGCTTGTACGCACGCCCAACGGTCATCAATAATGTGGAGACTCTCGCCAATGTGCCGCCGATCATCGTGAACGGCGCGGCGTGGTATAAGAGCATCGGCACGGAAAAATCGCCCGGGCCGAAAATCTTCTGCATGAGTGGGCATATTGCCAAGCCCGGCAACTATGAACTGCCGCTTGGCAGCACCTTCCGCCAACTGATCGAACTGGCGGGCGGCGTGCGCGATGGCAAGCAGTTAAAGGCAATTCTGCCCAGCGGTGCTTCAGGTCCGCTGCTGCCTGCCACGGACAAAGTGCTGGATACGCCACTGACCTATGAAGACGTTGCCGCGCTTGGCTCAACACTTGGTTCGGCGTCGGTCATCATCTTGGATGAAGATACCGATATGGTTTGGGCAGCCCTGAAGATGATCAAGTTCTTCCGCCATGAAAGCTGCGGCAAATGCACGCCCTGCCGCGAAGGCACCTACTGGCTGGAACAGCGCCTCTCGGCAATCTATCACAAGACGGCAACCAAGGCAGATGTTGCCCTGATTGAGTCGGTGGCTGTCCAAATGCAGGGCAAAAGCCTATGCGCGCTAGGCGATTTTGCCACCAGCCCAGTGCTGAGCGCCCTGAAGTATTGGCGTGATGAGTTCTACGCCTATGTAGAGCCAGCCAAGCCCGTGCCAGCCACCAAAGCACCTGCCCGCAAACCAGCGGCTGAGGCGGCTGCCGTCGCCGGTGACTAGGCAATTCGCTATGCATAACAGCAGGGCGTGTTACGCCGCGCCCTGCTTTAAGGATTAGCTCATGTCTGAAGTCGAACGCAATCTGCCAACATCAACCGACTCCAACGAAGATGCCGATTCACCGCGGATGGAGACTAGCAGCGAAAGGCGTGCGGCTGAGGTGGACTCGGCGGAAAATCTGACCGAGTCTGCGCGTGCGCCTGAAGTGCCAGCCGAACTTTCGGAGGCATGGCTAGCGCCTGACGTATTCGCCGTCCCAACCGATGTCGCTTTAGAGGATGAAGCAGAGAAGCCAAAGAAACGGAGTTGGTGGCAAGCCGCACGGGCAAATAATTTAACGGAGCGCATCCTTGCCTTAGAACTTGCGATTTCCGCCGCGCCCGATAATCCGATAAACTATGTGCTGCGCGGCGAGGCACTGCTCGACTACGGCGATCAGGTGGCGGCAGCCGAAGATTTTCAGAGGGGCTTACATCTGATTTCGGCGGCGGGTGAGACGGACTGGGGCTACATTCACAGCATTCTGGCAGAACGCGCCCTAGAAGGGCTGCGGCGCTGCACACAGAGTGTGTGATGCTACCACTGCAAGGTACAATTGACGAGTCTGAACGGGCGTTCTCAGAAGATGAACGAGCTTTGGCAATATATCTTGTTGAACGAGGATGTCATGTAAAAGCACTACCAGAAACAGGGGATGGACGTCACCCTGATGCTCTTGTGGATGGTGTACCGACTGAGTTTAAGCGGTTAGCTGCCAGCCCGACCAGTAAAACTATCCTAAACTGCGTTCAGCAAGCGTTAAGAGGTGGTGGACAGGCGCGACACATTATTCTAGATGTGCGTGGTACAGCACTTGATGAACTAGAGATTGAACGTGCTTTTCGGCGCATCTCAGGGGTGCAATAATATTGAGGGTAAACTAGATGTGTTGCGTGTAGTTGGAAACTCTTTTGATGTGAGTCACCATTTTAGCCCTGTGGCAGGAAGTGATGAAACCTAATGTCTAGAGACCTGTCAATCTTTATTCAAGCCCAAACACCGCTTGATGTGTTTGCTGAGGAGCTTAGCACACTGCTTGGCATCACATGGCAGCCTGTTCAGGATAATTCCCATATCGCATTTCGGGCGTTGCGTTCTGATCAGGGTTGGGCGCTTGCCTTAGGCACGCACACACTTCAGAATGATGGCGACCTTGTGTTTGAAGTCTACCCATACCAAATAGATATTCACACCATCAATGTTCACGATGCAACACTTCGTGAGAGCATCCGTGAGCTAGGTGCGCGCACAGTGTTCGATCAACTTAAGGCACTTGGCAAATATGGCTTGATGTTGGTGGAAAACGTGCAGATAAAGCGTGATGTATACAATCCAGAGACGGAGGCACACTTTCATGGTTGACACTGTTCGCCTGTTTATTGATGACGTTGAATACCGCGTCCCGAAGGGCATGAACCTTGTGGATGCGGCAAAGTTGCATGGGAATGATGTTCCCGTCTTTTGCTATCATCCTAAATTAGCACCTGTCGGCATGTGTCGCATGTGCCTCGTTGAACTGGGTCAGGTTGAGATAGATCGCGCCAGTGGCGAATTTCTGACCGACGAAAACGGCAAACTCAAGGTGCGTTGGCAACCTAAACTTGCCACTGCCTGCACGCAGACCGTCACTGACGGCATGACCATGCGGACGACCACGGAGGCAGTGAAGGTTGCCCGCGATGACATTATCGAGTTCATCCTGACCAGCCACCCGTTAGATTGCCCTGTTTGCGATAAAGGCGGCGAGTGTCCACTGCAAAACCTGACCATGCAGCACGGTGCAGGCGAAAGCCGTTTCGTCTTTGATGAGAAGATGCACCTTGCCAAGCACTATCCACTGGGCGATCTGATCTTCCTCGACCGTGAGCGCTGCATTCAGTGTGCGCGCTGCACGCGCTTCCAAGAAGAATATGTGGGCGATGCAGTGCTTGCCTTCCACGAGCGCGGACGCCGCCTCCAGATCGTGACGACCAGCAATCCACCTTTCGATACCTACTTCAGCGGCAACACCACTGATATTTGTCCCGTCGGCGCGCTCACCACTGCTGATTTCCGCTTTGGCGCACGCCCGTGGGAACTCACCGAAGTGCCAAGCCTTTGCCCACACTGCCCCGTTGGCTGCAACACCAGTGCCAGCACGCGCCTAGACCGTGAAGCCGGCGGCAAGATCGTTGTGAAGCGCATTATGCCGCGCCAGCATGAGGGCGTGAACGAGACGTGGATTTGCGACAAAGGGCGCTTTGGGCATCACCACGCACGCCATGCCGAGCGCCTGAGCCGTCCACTGGTGCGCCACAACGGAAAACTGGTGCCTGCCACATGGGAAAAGGCGCTGAGTGTCATCGCGGAGCAAATGCAGGCAGCCGGCACCAGCGTCGGCGCGATTGCTGGCGGAATGCTCTCCAACGAGGACTTGTGGGAACTGCGCCAATTGGTGCAGCATGTTGGCGGCGCGCAGCTAGGCGTCTATCCCTACCGCTTGACGGGCGCAGCACAGGTGGCAGCCGTTGGTGTGGGCGTTGGCACAAACTTCAAGGATTTGGGTAAGGGCGACGCGATTGTTGTGGTTGCCACCGACCTTGAAGAAGAAGCGCCCATCTGGTATTTGCGCGCCAAAGTTGCCGCAGATCGCGGTGTGCGCCTGATCACCATCAATGCGCGCTACACGGAGCTGGATCGTTTTGTGAAGGGCAAGGGTGACATCATCCGCCCGAATTATGGCGGCGAAGTGGATGCCCTGAACGCCCTGAACCTTGATGGGCTGACCAATGTCATCCTCCTCGCAGGTGGTGAAGGGATGGATCGCGCCGCGCACGCTGCCCTGATGCAGGCGGCTGCCAACAAGCTGATCGAGACAGGGCATTATGGCAAGCCTAACAACGGCTTGATCGGTGTGTGGGCAGGCGCTAACACGCAGGGTGCTTTTGATCTAGGCTATTCGGCAGAAGCGACCGAGTCCTTGCTTGAGCAGCTGCCTAAGGTGCTGTTGCTTGCCGATGCCGACTTGATCGGCAGTGACGCGCTGAGCGCAGCCGCCTTGCAAGCGCGCAAGGATACCTTCCTCGTCGTCTCGGAGCTGTTCCTGACGGCAACCGCACAGCAGGCAGATGTTGTGCTGCCGCGCCAAAGTTTCGCTGAGCGCGATGGCACATTCACCAACGGTGAGCGCCGTGTGCAGCGTTTCTACACCGCGCAAACGCCGCTTGAGCATACACGCCCTGACTGGCGTGCCTTTGCCGAACTTGGCAAGCTGCTGGGCGGCGCAAAGCCAAAACTTTCAGCGGCAGCAGTCATGCAGAGCATCACGCAAAACGTGCCAATCTACGCCCAAATGAGCTACCCGACTTTGGCAAAGGTCGAAAAGCAGTTCCCGGATGTGGGCGGCGCTGACCTCTACTATGGCGGCACAGCCTACGATAACAAAGGCGGGCTAGGCGTGCAGTGGGCAACTGCCGCTGAGCGTGGCGAGACGGTGAAGGCGGAGAAAGTGAAGGCTGCCAAACTGCCTAAGGTGGGCAAGGGTGAACTGCTGATTGTGCCGATCACGGAACTCTATGACCGCAAGCCAACCTTTGCCGCCAGTGCGGCGCTGCTGCATTCACACATTCCGGCGCCTTATGCGCTGCTAAACTGGGAAGATGCTAAAGCGCTTGGCATCAGCGAGGGCGAGATTGTGGAAGTGCGCCTAGCGAGCGGCGCCGTCGCCTTGAAGGCGCGTATTGCGGTCAGCGTGCCGAAAGGTGCCGTGTTGGTGGCGCGTAATTTGGGCGCCGTGCTGCCTGATGTGCCAGTCAGCGCCACTGTGGAGAAAGTGCAGGTCGCAGAGCATGTTTAACATCGATCCAAACCTGATCATAGACTGCGCCGCTTCGGGCGGCTGCGGCGTGATCCGTGCTGTGGTTATCAGCTTGTTGATCTTCATCACACTGCTGACGGGCTTTGCCTACACCACGCTGCTGGAGCGCCGTTTTATCGCCTTCATTCAAGATCGGCTCGGTCCGAATCGCGCAGGTCCATTGGGCTTGCTGTTTCCGATTGCCGACGCCATCAAGCTATTCTTCAAAGAAGACGTGACGCCAAGCAGCGCGGATCGCGTTATCTTCTGGATTGCGCCCGTCTTGAAAGTGATCCCGGCAATTATGGTGGTGGCAGTTGTGCCGCTTGGTCCGCCCATCCTCATCCCGTGGTTTGACGGCTTGTGGTACCGTGTGCCGCTGGGCTTGACCGATGTAAACGTAGGCATTCTGTTCATGCTGGCATGGTTCAGCTTGGGCAGCTATGGCATTGTGTTGGCGGGCTGGGCAAGCAACAACAAGTATTCCATGTTGGGCGGCTTACGCGCTTCAGCACAGATGGTTAGCTATGAACTGAGCCTAGGCGTCAGCATGTCCATCCCGATTATTGTGACTGGCTCGATGAGCCTGCAAACGATTGTGGACTCACAAGCGACGCCTTCCATCTTGGGCTGGTATGTTTTCCAGAATCCTGTTGCGGCGATTATTTTGCTTGTGGCGCTGCTGGCAGAGGTAAACCGTGCGCCGTTTGACCTGCCCGAAGCAGAGCAAGAGCTGACCGCCGGCTATCACACGGAATACAGCGGCATGAAGTTCGCCCTGTTCTTCATGGCGGAATACATCAGCATGATCTCGGTCAGCGTGGTGGCTGTGGCGCTCTTTTTCGGCGGCTATCACTTCATCTTGGTTGACCAAATCCCGATCTTGGGTCCGATTGTGTTCGGCGTGAAGGTCATCCTATTCCTGATGGGCATGATCTGGCTGCGTGCAACGCTGCCGCGCATCCGCTACGACCGCTTGATGGCGCTGGGCTGGAAGGTGCTGTTTCCGTTGGCGCTGGTGGCTGCCGGCTGGACGGCAGTCGCTGTGTTGGCAGGCGATGCCTTTGGGCAAGCGGCTGGCACCTTCGCTTGGATATGTGGTGCCATTGTGACGATTGTGGTCGGTGCGGTGATGATGCAAGGGCGCGCTGGTGACGATGAAGCGCCTTCGCGTGTGGAAGAAGTGGCGCTTGAACGGCGCAGTCTCGGCTTCCAAATTGTGAGCGCGGTCGGCATTCTGCTGATGATTCCGGTGTGGCTGTTCAATGGCGGCCTGCGCCAATTGCGGAATGTGCAGCGCGCTGTGCGCCTTGACGACACGAAGTCGGGCGGCAATTAGCGGTTAAACCTGAGCAAATGCCTCATGGTTACCTGACTGTGAGGCTTCCTGAATTTAGACGAGTCGGTTTGGGCTGAGGAGAGGTCTGTAAATGAACATTATCAAGGGCTTGCTGACGACCATTAAGCACGTTGGCACAGAACCTGTGACGGTGAGCTACCCTGAGATAGAACGTCCCGTGCGGGAGCGCTTTAAGGGACGCCATCACCTGAAACGCTACGAGAATGGCTTAGAGCGCTGCATTGGCTGTTCGCTGTGCGCGGCGGCCTGCCCTGCCGATGCGATCTGGGTAGAGGCGGCTGAGAATACCGACGAGGAGCGCTACTCGCCGGGTGAGCGCTACGCCAAGACCTATGAGATCAACATGCTGCGCTGCATTTTCTGCGGCTATTGCGAAGATGCCTGCCCAACACAGGCGATTGTGCTGGAGCATGATCATCAGCTGAGCTTCACCAACCGCCGTGATGCGATTTACACCAAAGATATGCTGATTGACGCGCCCGCGGAAGGCGTGCAAGGCACACCGCAGACGGTTGAGCCGGGCGTCTACACGCGCTCCATCCCGGATATGGAAGACCCGAAATAGATGCACGCACAGAGGCGGTCAACTTGACCGCCTCTGACGCATCTTATCAGCAAGGCAACTAGATTGTGCAGGGGATGAGGGTATTGTAGTAGGCGCCGCGGTCGAATGAGTTGTAGTCAGGCTCAGGTGCGCCCCAGACGTAGTAATCAATCATTGTTCCGGGCTGTTGTTCGGGGAACACAACTTTACCGCCATAACTGCCATCAATGACGGGAAGCGCTACCCAATACACCTGAGCTGTGTTGTATTCGTAGACAAAGAGGATTACATACGGTGCGTCGGATGAGCCAACGGCTTTAAATGAGCTACAAGTGAGTTCTGCGAATTTCACATATGCGTCAGCAGAGGCACTCTGGAAGGGAATGGTGAAGCCGACTACCAACATCAAGACAACAAGACAAGCCGCCAACTTACGCATAGGGTTGCTGTTCCCTCTCTAGAATTGCGAGCTATCCTGCCACATCTTATGCCTACTTTGTGAGCAAGGCAAGCCTGTTCAAAAAGTTTTGCGGTAAATTTATAGTTTTTCAATAGTCTGAGCGTTTTTTATGGTAGGTGTGGTTGCCTCTTGCCAAGCCCGTTGCCCTGCTTTATAATACACTTCACAAGATGGGTCGTTAGCTCAGTTGGTTAGAGCGCGTCGTTGACATCGACGAGGTCAGAAGTTCGAGTCTTCTACGACCCACAGCATAGATGCACCCCAGGCGCAGTAAAGCGCCTTTTTTGTTTGCTTGCAGAGAGCCATCAACCCCTATTTTTTGAGAGGATCGGTTGCGCCCGTTTCGCGGTATGATGAGGCTGTCGCTCATCGTAAGCGGAGGATTGCGGCATGGAATTTCTCTTTATAGTGCTGCTGATCACGGTAGGCAGTGTGCTTGTGTTCCTGATTTCAGGCGTGCGCTACGTGCCAAATAACCGTGTTGGCATTGTGGAAAAGCGTTTTGCCACCAAAGGCTCTGTGAAGGCGGATACCTTCATCGCGCTGAACAAGGAAGCGGGCTACCAACCCAATGTGCTGCGTGGTGGTCTGTCTTGGCTGATGCCCATTCAATACAAGGTGCATCTTGTGCCGTTGGTCACTATTCCACAAGGGCAGATTGGCTACGTCTTTGCGCGGGATGGCATTCCGCTTTCACCAACACAGGCGCTTGCCAATGTCGTGCCAGAGGGCAAGACCTTTCAAGATGTCGAAGGTTTCCTTAAGAATGGCGGTCAGCGCGGACCGCAGCGCGAAATTTTGCGCGAAGGCACCTACGCGCTGAATTTGGTGCTTTTCGTCGTCTTTGCGGAAGACGGCTTGTACTATCTGCCTATCAGCCGTGAGGAAGAGGCGATCTTCAAGCGCATGGCAGGCTTGCTGCGCGAGCGCGAGGCATTCCGTCCGGTCGTCATCAAGGGTACGGATGACAAAGTCGGCATCGTGACCGTCCACGATGGTCCCGCCCTTGAGCAAGATGCCATCATCGCGCCAACGGTTGGCACAGAACCCGACGATCACGCGACGTATCATAACAACTTCCAAGACCCAGAGAAGTTCTTGCGCGCCGGTGGCAGGCGCGGACGCCAACTTCAGGTGATTGTGGAAGGCACCTACTACATTAACCGCTTGTTCGCCACTGTTGAGGTCATTAACAAAACTGTGGTTGAGGTTGGCTATGTAGGCGTGGTGGTTTCCTACGCTGGCTCTCGCGGCGACGATCTCTCCGGTGGTGAGTACAAGCATGGTGAACTCGTCCAGCGCGGCGAAAAAGGCGTGTGGAGCGAGCCGCTGATGCCGGGCAAATACGCCTTCAACACCTACGCTGGGCAGGTGATCATGGTGCCGACCACCAACATCATCTTGAAGTGGAATAAGGATGAGGTTGGCACACATCGCTTTGACGAAAACCTCTCGGCAATTGAACTGATCACCAAAGATGCCTTTGAGCCTGTGCTGCCGCTTTCCGTCGTGATGCACATTGACTACCGCAAAGCGCCGTTGGTCATTCAGCGCTTTGGCGACATTAAAAAGTTGGTTGATCAGACGCTTGACCCAATGGTTGCTGCTTACTTCAAAAACATCGGGCAGACGCGCACCCTGATCCAGCTCATCCAAGAGCGCAGCCAAATTCAGCAGCAATCCTCACAAGAGATGCAGGATCGTTTCGCACACTACAACCTAGAGTTGGAAGAAGTGCTGATCGGCACGCCTGCTTCTTCCGCCAATGACCGCAAGATCGAAGAAATCCTTGCCCAACTGCGTGATCGCCAGATCGCCATTGAGCAGATCGAAACCTACAACCGCAAGCAGCAGGCAGCCGCCAAAGAGCGCGAACTGCGCCAAGCAGAGGCAATCGCCAAGCAGCAGACTGCCCTCACCGAATCTGAGATCAGCATCACCATTCAGAGCAATGAAGGTAAGGCATCTTATCAGCGCTCACTGCAAGAGGCGGCGAAGATCAAGGCAATCTCTGAAGCAGAGGCAGAGCGTGATGCACGCATTGGTATCGCCCGTGCCATCGCCGTTGAGGAGCAGGTGCGTGCCTACGGCGGGCCGCAATTCCAAGTGCTGCAACAGGCATTGGAGCGCTTCAGCCAAGCCATTGAAAACGCTGGCATTGAGGTGGTGCCGCGCATGGTCGTGACCACTGGCGGCGTGGACAACGGCAGCAGCTCATACAGCGCCTTTGAAGGGCTGATGATGCTCTTGCTCTCGGAAAAGCTAGGTGTGCCGGTTGGGGAAGGCACTGCGGCAAATGGCGCTGCCTCCGATGAAATTCGCCGCCTGCGCGATAGCATCCTGAGCGGCCTAAGCCAGTCCGCGCCAAGCGGACGCAACGGCGAACACACCGCTGAAGCGAACGAGGGATAAAGCCCGCCCACGCACAATCGGCATCGTCATATTTTTCACCACGCCCTTGAGCGGCGTGGTGACTTGCGTGGCGGAATTGAGCGCGCAGAGTAAATGCTCCGCTTATTACGGGCGATTCGTACACTTTTAGCAGCCCCTACCCTTGATCTGCACCATGCCACCCAAAAGCGCAGTTGTGCGCGGCACGGCTCAATGTTAAAATTCATCGCATTGTGAAAGCACCCACACTTATGCTGGCTGCTCGCTCTTCGCAGCGCATAAGGTAGACCACCGCACCCATAGAAACAAAAGGAGTGTATAGCGTGAACCCTGATTCGGCAGCTTCCGATCAGCGCCGCACCGTCGTGATTGGTGTGGCAGGCGGCAGCGGTTCGGGCAAGACCACCGTTGCCCAGCGCATTCTGGCGGCAATTGGCGAACAGAACATCGCCTGCCTGCCGCACGATGCCTATTACCGCGATTTTGATGCCATTCCGCGCATTGGCGGCGAGATCGTCAACTTTGATCACCCAGATGCCCTTGAAACAAGCCTGCTGGTACAGCATATTATGCAGCTTCGGCAAGGTATTCCCGCCCAAATCCCCGTTTACGACTTCAGCACACACAGCCGCAGCACACAAACGCGCACAGTCCACCCTGCCCCGATTGTGCTGGTGGAAGGCATTTTAATTTTTGCCGATGCCGCCCTGCGCGATCAATTTGATGTGCGTATTTTTGTGGATGCCGATGCCGATATTCGCTTCATCCGCCGCCTAGAGCGCGATGTGAGCGAGCGCGGACGCACGGTTGAGTCAATTATTCATCAATACCTTGAGTCCGTGCGCCCAATGCACCTCGACTTTGTAGAGCCAAGCAAGCGCTACGCCGATATGATTGTGCCAGAAGGTGGCTACAACGATGTGGCAATTCATCTGCTCACGGATCACATCAAGCGCCTTATCGAATCCGCCCGCGCCCAATCGGCAAACGCTTAACGCAAGGTGTTTTTAGGCGGGCTGTTTCTCGGCGATCAGCCGTTCGCTGAGCGCCCAAAGTGCCTCGCCCGTTTGTTGGTCGTGAGCGGCGCGGCTGCTTGCGATTGCCTGTCGCTTAGTGAAATATTTGCCCGTGACGCCTTCCACTTCAGGTGAGGATGCCAGATACACGGCTGTATCGGCGCCCTGCTCTGGCGTTAGCCCGAAGCGCTGTAACACACTGAATATCTGCGTCATCAAACCGTTGGTGTTGTGACCAAAGCCTGTTCGCACCAGACCAGGATGCATGGCATTGGCTGTGACACCTGTGCCTTGCAAGCGGCGTGCCAGTGCATAGGTGAAGGCAAGGTTTGCCAGTTTGGTTTCGCCATAAATGCGGAGTCCGTTATAGCGTTTCGGATTGTGCGGATCGGTCAGGTTGAGCTTGGCAAACATATGCGCGCTTGATGAGACGTTGATGATGCGCGACGGCGCGCTTGCCTTCAACAGATCGAGCAGCAGCACCGTCAGGTAGAAGTAGCTCAGGTGGTTGAGCGCAAAGCTCATCTCGTAGCCATCGGCACTCATTTGGCGCGTGGCATAATAGGCGCCAGCGTTGTTCAGCAAGACGTGAAGGCGCGAATAGGCTGCCTTCACCTGATCAGCAAGGCGGCGCACCTCTGCCATAGATGATAAATCCGCCGTGAATGCTTCCACCGCCTGATTGCCCGTGTTGCGCCGAATCTCTGCAACGGTCTCAGCGCACTTTTGCGAATTGCGCCCAACGATCAGGACGTGCGCGCCCTGTTTGGCAAGTGCGCCCGCCGCAGCTTTGCCGATGCCGTTGGTTGCGCCCGTGATGAGGATGATTTTGCCGACCATATGGCTATACACTCGTCTCGTTATCGGTAGGCAGATCATAGCCTGATTCGCCCTATACGGCATTTGGCGTTATGATTGTTAGCCCGTCTAAGTTGGAGCATTCAGCCGTGATTCGACCGCCAAACGCTGCGCCTGCTGAGGCTGCTGCAACCGTCAAGATCACTGACCGTTACTTGCTGTGGATGCTTGGGCAGTTCTTGCGTCCCTATTGGCGGCAGTTGATTATCGTGTTCACCTTGCTGCTGATCGTCACAGGGCTTTCGCTGCTGCCGCCTTACCTGATTCAGTTGGCAGTGGATGATCCGATCACAAGGGGCGATTTAAGCGGCTTAATTCCGCTCGGCGTCATCTACTTCAGCTCAATTTTGCTCGTCTTTGCGCTGCGCTTTGCCTACCTCTACCTATTGCAGACGGTTGGGCAATCGGCGCTGCTGAACTTACGCCAACGCTTGTTTGAACACATTCTGCGCCAAGATATGCGCTACTTTAATACAACGCCGGTTGGGCAGATTGTGGCACGGCTCTCCAACGATGTGGAAGCCCTCACCGAGTTGGTCTCGACCAGCTTCATCATGGTGGTGAGCAGCCTTGTGCTGTTGGTGAGCATTGTTATCACGATGTTTGTAATCAATTGGCAGTTGGCGTTGATTGCGCTGGCAGTGCTGCCTGTGATGACGGCGGCGACTGCTTTCTTCCGCAACCAAATTCGGCGCACGTCCAGCTTTTTGCACCGCTTGGTTGCCGATACACTCGCTTTTCTAAATGAGCAGTTCAACGGCATGTTGGTGGTGCAGCTTTTTGGCAGGCAGCAACTCAGCTTTCAAGAATTCGAGTCGCTGAACAGCACACGGCGCGATACGCATATGCGGCTGCGCGATCAGTACACGGTCTACGCCTCAATTTTGCAGTTGATGACGGCTATCGGTTTAGGGATGGTGCTGTATGGCGGCGGATCGGGCGTCTTGGCGGGCTGGGCAACGCTTGGCACGCTGATCGCCTTCATTCAGTATCAACAGCGCAGCTTTGATCCGATCCTGAACCTTGCTGAACAATTCGCACAGATTCAAACGGCACTGGCGGCCGGCGAGCGCATTGCGCGGATGCTGCGTGTTGAGCCAACGCTCACCGAGCCTGAGCAGCCGACGCCGATCACAGCCGTGCGCGGTGACGTGCGCTTTGAGGGCGTCCATTTTCACTATGAAGAAGGCGCGCCGGTGCTGCGCGGCATTGATCTGCACATCCCAAGCGGGCAGTTTGTGGCAATCGTCGGCGCGACGGGCGCCGGCAAGACATCGTTGGCGGGCTTGTTGGCGCGTTTCTACGATGTGGTCAAAGGGCGCATTCTGATTGACGGCGTGGATGTTCGCCAGATCGCCTTTGGCGACTTGCGGCGGATGGTTGCCGTCGTGCCGCAGAGTCCGTACTGCTTCAACGGCACGGTGGCGGATAATCTGCGCCTGTTCAACCCAAAGATCACCGATGCTCAGATGCGCGCCGCCGCTGAGGTTGCTTGCGCGGCGCCGTTCATCGAGCGTTTGGCAGGCGGCTACGATCATGTGCTGCTGCCCGGCGGCGGTAACCTTTCGCAAGGTCAGCGCCAATTGCTGGCGTTGGCACGCGCCCTGCTGCACAGCCCTGAGGGCATTTTGGTGCTGGACGAGGCAACCAGCAATATTGATAGCGAGACGGAAGAACTCATCCAGCAGGGCTTGCGGCAAATGCTCCGCGAACGCACCAGCCTTGTGATCGCACATCGGTTGAGTACCATCCGTGAGGCGGATCGCATCTTGGTGATGAAAGGTGGGCGCATTGTGGAGGATGGCACACACGCCGAACTCTTAGCGCGAGATGGCGTTTATACGGCATTGCACCAGCGCCAATTTGCGGCTGCGGATGATGCCGCCGCTGAGGATGCTGCACAGGTGAATGCTTAGCCGGCAACGACAAAAAACGGGCGAAAGTTGCCCGTTTTCTGTCGATCCATATTGTTAGGGTGGTGCCGATCAGCCCTGACGCTGCTTGTGCTTTGGATCAACAGGGCAGATCACATACAGATAACCGCGCCGACGCACAAAACGGCATTTGGCGCACATCTTCCGCACCGATGGTCTAACCTTCATGGCACACCTCCGTGCAAACACACCTAGTATACGCCACGGCGTGGCATTTGGCTATGGTGAACTTGGCTAGGGCGCCGCAGTCGGGCGGATTGGCACCACTGTGGAGCCTTCATCAGCAGGTGCCGGCGCCACAGGTACGGCATTTTGTGCGCGCAAGGCAAACTCGCTATAGCCGATCAGCAGGCAGATCAGCAAGGTGATCACCAACGGCACCTGCCAAGCACGCCCCATTGACGGCGCGCGCCCTGAGTCTGGTTGCGGCGGTGCGCTGTAAAAGGCACGCAGCATCTGCAAGATGAACAGCGCCGCAAAGGCGCCGCCGCCAAAAGCCAGTAACCACGCACCGCCGAACAAATCCGTGCCAAGCGCCGTGAACAATTCTGCCTCTAGCGGCGTGTTTTCCAGCAGTGGGCGCATGAGGCTGTAGCCCCAACCCACTGCAATGCCACCCCATGCCGACTCGGTATAGCGCGTCGTGAAGGCTGCCAGCAGCCCGATCAGCAGCGCGCCAACGATGCCTGCGTAACCAAACTCCGTGCTGACCAGCGCGAACAATCCATAAAGCGCCGCTACCAACAGTGCCGCGCCATTGGCGCCCAGCCCTTTTGCATTGCGCTGAAGGTATGCCCAAAAAAGCGCGCCTTGCAAGGTTGGCACCACAATGCCAAGCTGAATGACCGCCGCGAAAGGCAACACACCCTCTGTGACAGCAGGCGGCGGCGGCAAAAAGCCAACGGCGGCATCCAAGGCGTAATTGGCGGCAAAGGTCAGCCAACTGGCAGGCAGCCACGCCAACACGCCGATCAGGATGGCAGCGGCAAGGTGCAGCAGGCGCGGCGAGCGCCCAAAACTGGCGGCGATGGGCAGGCGCAGCGCAAAGGCAGCGATGAAGAGCGGCACACCAACCGCTAAGAACGCCGCGATCAGGCGCAGCAGCGAAAGGCTGCGAATAGCGCCCTGCAAACCGATCACGATCAGCGCGGTGCCGATCAAGGCGGCAAGGTAAAGCCACAATGCGCCGCGTAAGGTTGGCGCAGGCGGTACGGACTGCGAATTGCTCATGCGGAAAAGTCTCCCTCTCGCCCTCAATTATGCGTGGAAGGTACGCCTTTGGGCAATCCGCAGTCCACACTTAAACCACAATCAGCGCATCCTCATCTTTTTCAGATGACAAGTTGCACTTGCCAAAGTCTCCATAAATCTCTAAAATCTGCACATATCTTAGGTTTTGGTAGATTTTATAGGATTCTCACCCTATGCAAGCAGAACTGAACAGCCGTGCTGCACCGCTTGAGGTTGCCACGCCGCCGCTTGAACAAGTTGCCGAACGCGCCGAGAGCAGCCCGCGCGACCTTACCATGCTGCGTAATCTCAAGATCGGGACCTTCCACATTGGCTCGTCGCTTGCCGATATTTTGGCGTCCGGCGTCTGGAATCGCATCATGATCAAGGAACTAGGCTTTGCGGCAACGCCAATCGCGCTGCTGTTGGCACTGCGCTACTTCCTTGCGCCGCTCTCGATTTGGGTTGGACGGCGCTCTGATGTCACCAATTGGCGCGGCTATCAGCGCTTACCCTATGTGTGGGGCGGCAGGTTGGTCATGGCGCTCAGCTATGTGCTGTTAGGTATCTCGACTCTGGAGCTTGCCGGCGGCTATAATCCATGGCTGCGCGATTTTTCGCTGGAACGGATGAACATTACCGTTACCACTAATGCAGGCAGTGCGCTCGGCTGGCTGGGTGTGGTGGTTTCCCTCGTGCTGTTCAGCGTTGGCTCAACCTTCAGCAGCACCACCTTCCTATCGTTGGTGCATGACCGCACACCTGCTCATCAGCGTACTCGTGCCGTCAGCGTGATTTGGTTCTTCCTGATCCTTGGCTTTGCCGTCTCCGGTGTGCTGTACAGCCGCTTGCTGCCAGAATATTCGCGGGATGGCTTCCTCTCGCTGATGCTGATTGCGCCAGCGGTGATGATGGGCTTGTGGGTGTTCTCGCTCATTGGCGAAGAAACGCCGATTAAGCAGCGCACTGACGGCACACCTGAGGCAGCCACGCCCTTTTGGCAGACGATTAGGCAGGTGTGGGCAAGCCGCCAAACACGCTTGTTCTTCCTGTTCCTGCTGATGACCACCGCTTTGTTTTACGCGCAAGATGTGCTGCTGGAGCCATTTGCCGGCGAAGTATTCGGGATGCCGCTGGCAACGACGAACCGCTTTTCTGCCTACTGGGGCAGCATGACCTTGCTATCAATCGTGCTGAGCTTGTTCGCTGGGCGCCGCTTTCCGCAGCGGGTGAACAATATATCGCTCTCGCGCTGGGGCGTCATCATGCTCATCATCACCTTTGTGATGTTCACCTTCTGTGCAGTGCTGCACATTCGCCCGTTGGTGACCATCGGTTTGGTGACGATGGGCTTGGGGTTAGGCATGTGGACAGTTGGCACGCTCGGCCTGATGATGGCGATGACCCGTGTTTGGGGGGCCGGGCTTTACCTCGCCTTGTGGACGGTCGCCTCGACGTTGGCGCGTGGCTCAGGCGTCGCCTTAGGCGGCATCCTCTTTGATGTGGCGCTGGTCTTTGTGGGCGGCAACAAGGCAGTTGCCTATGGCAGCGTATATTTGATCCAGAGCGTTGGCTTTGTGGTGACGTTGTTCATCCTTAGCCGCATTAACCTTGGCGAATTCGAGCGCGAAGCGCCGCAGCGTCAGGACGTTTTCGTGAACAGCATGGATTAACAGCACACGCCCAATCCACCTTTGAATCAACCGCAGCAGCGCGCCTTGTGTTCCCCCTCACAGGGCGCGTTGCAGTTTAGGCGCTGGGTAAATCTGCTGCCGCACCGATCAGCAGCAAAAGTTGCCACATGCCCTCTGGAATGGGCGCAGTCTCGATAAATTCGTCATCACGGTGTGCGTTGCCGCCGCGTGTGATGCCAATGGTGATGGTTGGCAAGCCTTCCGCCAAGAGGACGTTTGCATCCGTGCTGCCATGCTCAAAGACTGGCACAATGCCCAGATAGCCAAGCGTTTCTTCCGCCAGTGCTGCCAGCGGATGGCTGCGCGGAATGCTGCCAGAGGGACGGTCTCCAACGGTCGCCACCTCAAAACGCACGTCCGGCATACGGTTCTGCTCGATCAGGTTTCGCACGCTGCGCTCTAGCGCTGCCAGCCCATCGCGTGTCTCAGAGCGCATATCGAGCAGCAGCGAGGCATCTGCGGCAATGGTGTTCACCGAACGCCCGCCTTCGATCACGCCAATGTTATAGGTGGTGCGCGGTGCTTCGGGTGGGCGCAGCGCACTGATTTGTGCACCAAGCCGCATCAGGTTGTGAATGGCGCTTGGTCGCCCAAAATGCAGCCAGCTATGCCCGCCCGCCGTGTGGCAGCTAATCTGCAAGCGCCGCACGGCAATGCCGCCGATGTAGACATGCCCAAGCGCCATGCCTTCAATCACGATGGCGCTGCCAAGCTGGCTGCCCAAACGCTGATAGACTGCCCGAATGCCGTCTAGGTTGCCCAGTCCTTCTTCGCGGCTGTTTGCCACAAACCACACATCGGCGGGCAGGCGCACCCCGTTTTGGCAGAGCAGTTCCGCCGCCTTAAGCAGGGCTGCCACGCCAAGGCTGTTATCCCCAATGCCGGGCGCGCAGATCGTATCCGTCGTTTGGGTAACCGTTAAGGGCGTTTCGCGCTGGAAGACCGTATCCGTATGCGCGCTGACCAGCAACGCTGGACGGCGCGGATCGCTGCCGCGCAGGCAGGCATACACATTCAGCAATGCATCCGTGCTGATGCTGCTGGGATCAAGGGCGGGCAACGCAGCAAAGCGCGCCTGCACATAGGCGGCGCGCTGCGCTTCTTCAAAGGTTGGGGCAGCGATCTGCTGGATGGTGATCGCTTCCTCAAGGAGGGATGCCTGATGCGCTTGGAGTGCCGCACGCAGCGCGCTGAAGGCAGGGGTCGCAGCGAGGTTGGCAACTTTGCTCAAACGATACTCCGCATAGCGCAGGCGAAAACGGCGAAATTTAGGCTTTATGAGCGGCTTCAAGCGCGTTGAGGCGTGCCATCAGGCGGCTTTTACGGCGGGCGGCATTGTTGCGGTGCAAAATACCGCTGCTAACTGCCTTGTCCAACACGCGGATGGCGGTCAGTGTTGCTTCACGGGCAGCCTGATAATCGCCGCTGGCGAGGCTTTCGCGGGCTTGGCGCAGCTTGGTGCGCGTGCGGCTGACGTGCAGACGGTTCTCGGTGCGGCGGCGTTTATTCACGCGAATCCGCTTAATGGCAGACTTATGATTAGCCAATGGTCTCTCTAAGCTCCCTATATGGGTGATCGAACAGCGTTTTAGTGTGCTGCATTGTAGCAAAAAGGCGGGCGCTTGTCTAGAGAGGCTGCGGCGGGCGCCGTGCTAGGGAATTTTCTGCAAACGCGCTACAATCTGCCAAGTGCTATATGCAGTTTTCGGGAGCAGCCGCGCTATGTTTCGTCCACCGCTTACGCTTGGCGTCGAAGAAGAATATATGATCATAGACGCGCAAACGCGGGCGCTTTCGCCTGCTGTGCGCGACGTGCTGGCGCGCAGCCGCCAAACGCTTGGCGATCAGGTGAAGGCGGAATTCATGCAATCACAGATCGAGATTGCGACGGGCATCTGCCATACTGTGAGCGAAGTGCGCGAGCAGTTGATCCACCTACGGCGCGGCGTGAACGCGGCGGCAGAGGCATTCGGCAAGCGCATTGTGGCGGCTGCCACACACCCATTCTCCGAAGTGCATGAGCAAGAGATCAGCGAAGGCGAGCGCTACAGTGAATTAGCGACCGATATGCAGTATGTGGCGCGCCGTTTGGTCATCTTTGGGATGCATATCCATCTCGGCTTTGGCGAGACGGACGAGGCACGCGCTCTGCTCATTGATGTGATGAATCAGCTCCGCTATTTTCTGCCGCAAATCTTGGCGCTTTCCACCAGTTCGCCCTTTTGGCACGGGCGCAACACCGGCTTAAAGAGCTACCGCTGCGTGGTCTTTGAGAATTTGCCGCGCACGGGTATTCCGCCCGTCTTCAGCAGCTATGAAGAATACGACCGCATGGTAGATGTTTTTGCCAACGCCGGCTCACTCAGCAAGGGCGGCGGCAAAGACCCATCCCGCATTTGGTGGGACGTGCGCCCTAATCCACGGGTGGGGACGCTTGAAGTGCGCGTGCCAGATGTATGCAGCACGGTGGATGAGGCGGTCTGCATTACGGCGGTCATTCAAGCGTTGGTGGTGAAGCTGCTCAAGCTGCGCGCCCAGAACCAATCATGGCGGCTCTACCGCACTGAACTGCTGCGCGAGAACAAGTGGCGCGCTCAGCGCTATGGCATTGAGGGTGAACTGATTGACTTTGGGCTTGGCAAACCTGTGCCAATTGCCCAACTGTGGGAAGAAACACTGACCTTTGTGGACGATGTGCTAGATGGACTAGGCACACGGCGCGAGGTAGAATATGTGCGGCACATTTTGCAGAACGGCACCAGCGCCGACCGCCAATTGGCAACTTACTATCAGGCGTTGGATGATGGCTGTACCAGCGATGAGGCGTTCCGCTTGGTGATGGATCGCCTGATCAGCGAGACGGTGGGTGGTTAAAGTACGGTTACTTGGTCTTAGAGGGTGGTATTTTGGCTATGAAAATCGCCATTGGCTGTGATGAAGCAGGGCTGCCGCTGCTGGACGTGGTGCGCGAATTCTTGCGCGGCAAACCTGAGATAGAAGTGCAGGATTTTGGTGTTCACAGCACCGATCCTGTGGATTATCCCGATATTGCCGAGCAAGTGGCAATGGCTGTCTCCAAAGGTGAGGCAGAGCGCGCCATTTTGGTGTGCGGGACAGGCATCGGCATGTGCATCACTGCCAACAAAGTGCCGAATGTGCGTGCTGCCCTCTGCCACGATACCTACTCGGCAGAGCGTGCGCGCAAAAGCAACGATGCTCAGGTCATCACGATGGGCGCACGCGTGATCGGCGCGGAACTTGCCAAGAGCATCCTTGAAGCATGGCTTGCCTCTGAGTTTGCCGGCGGGCGCTCTGCGCCGAAAGTTGCCAAGATGAACGCCGTAGATTCACGCTATCGGGCAGGGCGCGAAGACGAAGGCTAGAGGCAACCCATATCGCCTTCTCGCTTGATAAGACACTGGGCAGATATGCCTTGCCGCGTCTGTGCAAGGTATCCGTGTAACAATCAGGCGCGTTCTTGTCAGCGGATCAGCCTATGCCCGCCTTCATTTCAGCCGCCAGGCGCCGCCCGCCGTGATTTCAGCCTGCCCTTGCTCATAAAGGTAGACCAACGCCGCCTGCACCGCTGCCCGCGCCAGCCCGTAGCTAACCGCGTTCGGCAACCGATCACCGAGCGCAGCGCAAACCTGCTGTGTGAGCGTGCCGTCGTTGGCAGGTGCGGCGCGTAACTGCGCGGCGGTCGTCTCGATCACGCGGCGCAAAGCAGCACCGTTGGCAGCGATGGTCTCCCGTGCATCGGTTAGGTGCGTGCCGTGTCCGGGCGCAAACAGCACACCCTCCAGTGCGTTCAGCCGTTCCAGCGTCTCCAGTGCTTGCCCCATATGCACTGTGAACTGCACGGGATATTTCTGCAAGGTTGGGATGGGCAGAAAAGCATCGGCGCTGAACAGGATATTCCCATAGCGCACGCCGATTTGGTTCGGCGAATGCCCTGCTAACGGCACGATCTCCACATCAATGCCGAGCAAGCCCAGTCTGCCCACCTCAAGCAGGTGATCTACAGGGCAAGGCTGTGCCAGCGTGAATTTGCCCTTCAATTGATCAATCGGCGCCGCGCCCGCCGAGAGCATGATGCCCTCTAAAGCGGGATTGCTGATAAAAGCTGCTTCCAGGTGTGGCGCATAGACAGGAAAAGGCGGCAGCACCCGCCGTAGATAGGCAGCCCCGCCGAAGTGATCAGCGTGACCGTGCGTCAGGATCAGCGCGCCAAGCCGCACACCAAGCGACTCCAACGTCCGCTTGATGCGCTTGCCCAAATCATCATCTAAGCCGGCATCAATTACAAGCGCCTGATCGCCCTGCACCAGCACACCGACGTTGGCGCCGCTTTGCAGGTGGTAGCAGCCTTCGGCAAGCTGAACGACTTCAAATGCCATGCCCGCGTCCTTCGGCTATGCCTCGCTGCTGATGTGTTGTCCTAAGGGCGTTGGCAAGCCGTCTATGCTCTGCACGTTCTTTTCTTCCCAATAGGCGCTAACGCCTGCCTCGCCTTTCACTGCTGACCACTTGCGAAGGGCATCGCGCTCACCCTCATAAGTGAAAAGCGGCACGGCAAAGCCGCACGAAGTCTGCACGCGCTCCACATGGTTCAGCACGATTTGGCGCGCACCGACATCGCTTGCCAGTGGAAAATGCGGCGCAAGGGCTGCCCAACGCGGTGTATCGCGCAGCACGACCTCGCCACGCCCAAAAAGGCGCAGAATACGCGGCGCACCTTCAAAGGCGCACCACATCAGGGTTAGGCGTCCATTCTCCAAAATGTGGGCAGAAGTCTCGTTGCCGCTGCCGGTCAAGTCTAAGTAGCCAACGGTATGTGCGTCCAGCACGCGCAAGCAGTCATGCCCTTTGGGCGAGAGGTTGATATGCCCATCGGCAGTTAGGGGTGCGCTGGCAACAAAAAAAAGGCGCTGCTGCTCAATCCAAGCGCGCAGCTCGTCGGTAATCTGCTCGTGTACTTTTGCCACTGTAGACTCCTTATGGTAAGCGTGGGCAATCCTACCCAACTTGGCAGTGCGGCGCAAAAACGGAGCGTAAAGGGTGTGGTCTATCCTGACAATATTGTGCGAATCGCCCATAACAAGCCCAAAAGATTTGCCTTACCTTAAAGCCCGCCCCGCACGGCGATTTTCGCCTTTCGGTAGATTATGGGTACAATGCTGCCTAGCACACTCAAAGAGATCGAGGCTCTAAGCTATGCTGCGACGGTTTTAC
Organism: Chloroflexi bacterium CFX4; assembly: GCA_021404685.1. Lineage (GTDB taxonomy): Bacteria > Chloroflexota > Anaerolineae > Aggregatilineales > UBA2796 > CP2-2F. Next base: position 57,358 of record QWHC01000001.1, read on the forward strand.
GCTCAATTGCCCGCCTTTGCCCGCCCCGACCATCCCATTATGCGCTATCTGCTCTTGCGCGAAGGGCGGCGCACCTCACGCGGCAACCAAATTTTGCGCTGGCTGAGCATTGCTTTTCTGATTGCACTGCTGCCGCTGGGCGGCTGGATAATTGCCACACGCTTTGGCACACAGCCCATCGAAACTGCCAACCGCTTTGATGCCATTTACCTGACGCTCTACTGGGCGTTGATCGCACTGCAACTTCTGATGCGCCTTGTGGCGATGAGCGCCACCATTGGCGTGATTGCCACGGAAGAACGCCAACAGACATGGGATACGCTCAAGATCACCACCGATGGCGCGCTGCTGACCATGAAAGCGCGTTGGGCAGCCGCCTTTTACCGCCTGCTGCCTGTTCTAATCATTCTGACGCTGGCACGCATCCTCTTTATCTTGATCGCGCTCTACGACCTGACCACCTTTCAAGGTAAATATATTGACATTCTGATCGGCGGCACTGTCCCGTTTGGTGAGCCGTATCTAGCGCGAGATATGGCCGAGTCTATCGGTGTGACTAGCGGCATAATTATCACTGCTTTGGGCATGACGGCAGCCTTGATCGCACCTTTTACGGCGCTCGCCTTCGACGCCGCGCTTGGCATGTTGATCGGCACCTTGGCGCGCACGCGGCTGAGCAGTGCGCTAGGGCAGTCCGGCTTGGTGGTAGGACGCATCCTGATCACGGGTTGGGCGCTGTGGGTGGGCGCTTCAGCCCTCACTTTGAGTCCGTTCGGCGCGCTGAATGCTTCTTTCGCCGGCAACGCACCGTCACCGACGCTCGGCTGGCTAGGTGTGTTCTTCGGCATTGCAGAAGGCGATCTAGGCTTGACTGCGCTCCATTTGCCCTATGTGCAGCGCATGTGGGCAGATTACGATTACGGCATCTTCATTGGCTTGGCATTCTTAGGCTATGTGCTGCTGCAAGCACTGCTGGCAAACCTGATCGTTGGCTTGGCAGCACGGCGCGCCACACGCGCCCACTAATCATAGCCCGCCTATATCGGCGCACTAAGAGAAGTATTGCGCGCCAATACATCACAGTTCCCTCACAATTTAGCGAATGTAATGTACTTTCACAGAAAGGCTGTTGTACTGTATACACAGCCTTCGTTTCCTAGTGAAAGGGTGTGTACCTATTCAGATTGAGCCAAATGTTGACGAACGTATTTTAGTCCTACGCTACCAGATGCCGCTTAGCGGCGCTGAGAATGTTGTGCAAGCCATTGCCGATTTCGCTACGGAGGTGCGCTCAACCTTCTTTGCCGTCTCGGATTTGCGCGGTATCCCGATCACCTTTGACGCAATGGTAGACGGTTTGGACATGGTGCGCCGCTCTTTGGCGCAAGTGCCGATGCGCTTCGTGACCATCGGCGATAGTGAACTGGTCGAGATGGGCAACCGTGCCATCCCGCAAAAGCAGTGTGGCGGCTGTGAGGCAGCCCGCGCCCTTGCCACCGAAGAAGAAGCGCTTGCCTATTGCCGTTCGGAGCTTCAGAAGTCTGATTAACTACCGAAATTGTAAGCGGAAGGAACATCCAATTGCCTATTCAGATTGAGCCGAACGTCCAGACGGGTATTTTGATGGCGCGCTACGTAAACCCTGTTGATCCTGAGCGCGACGTAGCGAACGTTATTCAGTCAATTATCGCGTTTTCGCATCAGGTGCAAGGCGTTTTCTTCGTAATTGCTGACGTGCGCGAATTTGACCTGACCTTCGACACTGTTACTGAAGGGCTGGATTTGGTGCGCCGTTCACTGGTGGGCATTCCGGTGCGCTTTGTGGTCATTGGCTCAGGGAAGTTCGTTGAGTTGGCTGCCCAAGCCGTTGCCCAACGGCAGTATGGCAGTTTTGAGGTGGCAAAAGTGTTTGCCACCGAAGAAGAAGCGCTTGCCTACTGCCACGCTGAACTGACAAAACCTTCCTAGCCTAATCTGCCTTATAAAAGGAGGCTTAAACATGCCCGTTGCGATTGAACAAAACGTTGATGAACACATCCTATTCCTACGCTATCAGATGCCCGTTGATCCTGATCTAGATTTGCAAACCGCCGGCGCTGCCATCATCGCTTTTTCCCAGCAAGTACAAGGCAAGCCGTTTTATACGATCAACGATGCACGCGAATTTCCGATCACCTTTGATATCTTGGTACAGTCCCTCAGCACATTACGGCAAAGTTTCGGCAGCATTCCTGTGCGCTTTGTGATTATCGGCTCAGGGAAGTTCGTTGAGTTGGCTGCCCAAGCCATCACCCAACGGCAGTATGGCAGCTTTGAAATGGCAAAAGTTTTCGCCACCGCAGAAGAAGCGCTTGCCTACTGCCGCGCTGAACCCCTGCAAGCCTAAATCGCCCTGAAATTGCCCTGTGTAGTGCGCCGTGCTATACTGCACGGCGTTTTTCATATATGCTTATGCCGCGCCCTTGCTCGGCTAGAACGGATACAAGTCGCTATGCGCGGTATATTGGTCGCCCTTGACCTTGAGACGACCGGACTCGACCCTGCCGACGCGCAGATCATCGAGATTGGCGCGGCAAAATTCCGCGACGGCGAGATGATCGAAACCTATAGCACATTGGTCAACCCTTCCGTCACCATTCCCGCCCGCGTCACCGACATCACTGGCATTCGCAATGAAGATATGATCGGCGCACCGAAAATTGCCCAAGTGTTGCCCGCTTTGACCGCATTCGTCGCTGACGCGGTGCTGGTTGGGCATAACGTCGAGTTTGACCTGCGCTTTTTGCACAAACAGAAGGTGCTGACCGAAAATCAGGCAGTAGATACCTACGAATTGGCGTCCGTCCTGCTGCCGACTGCCAGCCGCTATAACCTCAACGCACTGATGCAGGTCTTCGACATCGCACCGGAAGGCGACTATCACCGCGCCCTGACCGATGCCGTTGCCAGCGGACGGCTGTATCATGCCTTGTGGCAAAAGTTGGTGGCGCTGCCGATCAGCTTACTGCGTGAGATCGCACGCTTGGCGGCAAACCTGAATTGGCGTGGTAAACTGCCCTTTGAGGCAGCCTTGCGCGAACGCCGTACCGATCCGTTGAGCCTTGCTGATCCGCTGGCAGAGGCGTTCCGCGCTGCACCTGAGCCAGCACCGCTTGCGCCGCAGCCCGATCTAATCCCAGCAACGGATGCTATCCCTGAGCTGATCAGCGCCACCTTCAACGCACACCAACTCCTGATGTTAGAAACGCCGCCCAGCACCGACCAAGCGCCGCCCTACCTTGAGGCGGCCGCGCAGTGGGCAATGCGGCACGGCACGCCGTTGGTCATCGCGCATGGCGGCGAAACATTCCGCCAACGCCTGCGCGAGCGCGATCTGCCCGCCCTGCAAGCCGCTTACCCTAATCTGCGCGCTCAGTTTTTGCGCCGCCGTGCCGAATATCTCTGTCCATCGCGGCTTGCCATTTTGCGGCGGCAAGGTGTGCAGACCGTCGAAGAGCTGCGCCTGCTGGCAAAAACGCTAATTTGGTTGGCAGAGGGCGGCACCGCGCACGCCGAGCAACCTTCCATACGCGGCGGCGGTGAGTATGTGGCATGGGCGCAGTTGAACGCAGAGGCAGAAAACTGCACTGTGGCGCGCTGCCAAACGCAGATGGGCGGCACTTGCCCAATGCACCGTGATCGGCAGCAGGCAGCCGCCGCACACCTGATCATCGTGGATCACGGCACGTTGGCAGCCGAGAGCAGCGGACACGATCCACTCTTGCCGAACGTTAGGCACCTTGTGGCGGATGAGGCAAATCTGTTGGAAGACCTTGCCACCGAAAGCCAACACATACGCCTTGATGCAGCCCGCATCAAGCGGCAGTTGGCAGAAATTAACAACGCACAGCGCGGCTTGATCGGTGATGTGTTGGCAGCCGCCAAAGGCAGTTTGCCGCCAAAGGCAGATGGTCAGCTGACGCGCTTTTGCAGCAACCTTGCCGACGCTGCGACCCAAGTACCCTACCACTTGGATAGCTTGTTCCGTGCGCTACAGGCTTTTCTGGAGGCAACCACAGACTCGCGCCCAAGCGACTATGCGCTAAACATTCGCCTCACTAACGATCTGCGCGGCAAGGCAGCCTTTGGGCAAGTGCGCGCCGCGTGGAGCATCCTCAGCCAGTTCACTGAAGCGATTGCCGAAGCGCTAGGGCAGTTGGCAAAGCAACTGGTGATCTACCATGAAAAATACGGGCTGCCGCGCGATCTCGCCTATCGCACGGAAGGCGCTGCCCATACTGTGCGGCGTCTGCACAGCTTGCTGGAACTTTGCATCAGCGGACAGCGCCCAGAGTTCGTCTTTTGGGCGGAAATCAGCACCGACCCTGAGCGTGCCAATCGGCTGACGCTGCACAGCGCGCCTTTGCAACCCGGCGCACTGCTGCAAACGCACTTGTGGCAAACGTTGGATGCCGCGCTGATCACAGGGTCAGCCTTGCGCGTTGGCGGCGATTTCAGCTATTTGCGGGAACGGCTTGGGCTGCCGCCGCTGACCGCTACTCAGGTTTTGCCCAGTGCCAGTGCTGAGTCTCGCAGTGCCTTGATCTTCCTGCCGACCGATGCACCAGAGCCAACCGAAGGTGAGCGCTACGCACGCTACCTTGAGCGCGCCGTCATCGAGTTGGCAGTTGCCACCAATGGGCGCCTGCTCGGTCTGTTCAGCAGCTTTACGCAGTTGCGGCAATCCGCGCAGAACATCGCCGCACGCCTGAAGCTGGGCAACATCAGCGTGTTGGATCAATCGGATGGCACCAGCCAGAGCGCCCTGCTCGAAAACTTCCGTGCGTTGGGCGAAAAAGCCGTGTTGCTTGGCGTGCGCGGCGTCTGGGATGATGTCGCCTTTCATGAGGACGACTTGCGCGCTGTGCTGCTGACACGCTTGCCGTTCGCCGTGCCAAACGATCCGCTCTTTGTGGCACGTGGCGAAGGCTACGAAAATGCCTTCCAACATTACGCTGTGCCATCGGCTGTACTGCGCTTTCGGCAGGCAATCGGCAGGCTGATCGAAGGCAGGGCAGCACGCAGCGTGGTGGTCATCCTTGATAAGCGCATGACCAGCCGCGATTACGCGCAAACCTTCCTTGACAGTTTGCCGCCAAGCACCATTCGGCGCGCACCGCTGGCAGATTTGGCAGGCATGGCGCGCCAATGGCTGGCAGAGGAAAACTAGCGCGTGGAGATTCGGACTCTGCACGAGTGGGCGCTGACGCCAAACCAAGCTGTCGATCTTCAGCGCCGTTTGGCAGCCCAAGTGGTGGATAGGCTGCCGCTGCCGCTGGAAGCGGTGGGCTCTGTGGCAGGTGTGGATGTTAGCGTGAAGGATAACCTCTCGCAGGCAGCGGTCGTCGTGCTGAATTTTCCCGCGCTCAAGGTGATCGAAACAGTTACTGCGCAGCTTGAAACGCCCTTCCCATACATTAGCGGCTTGCTCAGCTTCCGTGAAGCGCCGGTGCTGCTTAAGGCGTTTGCGCTGCTCCGCCACACACCGGATGTGTTCCTGTTCGATGGCATGGGCAAAATTCATCCGCGCCGCTTTGGGATTGCCTGCCACATGGGCTTGTGGCTGAACAAACCAAGCATCGGTTGTGGCAAAACGCCCTACATTGGCACTTATGTTGAGCCGCCACACGGGCGCGGCAGCTACGCCGCCCTACACGACAAAGGCGAAGTGATCGGCGTTGTGCTGCGGACGCGCAGCAATGTCAAGCCGCTTTACGTCTCGGTTGGGCATCTGATTGATCTGGAGAGCGCCCGCCAAATTGTTATGGCATGTACAACACGCTACCGCTTGCCCGAACCGATTAGGCAGGCGCATCAGGCGGCGGGCAACTTCTAGCGCTCAGTCATATAAGCACGGATGGTGTGCAGGATCACACCGGTGAAGATGGCAAAGACACCGATCAAGCAGAAGGTAATAGCGATCAGGGCGGTGCCAAGCGCGAGTGATGAATAGGTGTTGTAAGTGGCAACCACATTGGCGCCCAATACCAAGCCGATCAGGATGGAGAGCGCGCCCGCCACGCCGAAGAAGAACAACGGGCGGTGCTGCCCGACCAAACGCAAAACACCCGTGAGGACTTGCAAGCCGTGCGCGAATGGATTGCGCTTCGGCTTCTCATCATAGTTCACACTGATCGGCACTTCAAGCGCCTGCAAGCTGTGTTTCCGCAGCAAGAACTGCATCTCGGATTCGACCGAGAAGCCCAGCGACGTGAAATTCATCAGGTTCAGCGCCCGCTGCGAAAGCGCCCGAAAGCCGCTCTGTGAATCTGAGAGTGGCACGCCAGAGGCAGCATTCGTGATAGCGGTCAGGGCGTGCTGCCCAACGATCCGCCAGCGCGGCGTGTTGCTTGGCAAGCCCATAAAGCGCGAACCGACCACCAAATCCGCCGCGCCTGCTTGAATGGGTGCCAGCAGGCGCGGAATATCGTTCGGATTGTGCTGCCCATCGCCATCCAGCAGCACGACTGCGGCGGCACCACGCCTCTGTGCGGCTGCCAAGCCTGTGTTGAGGGCGGCTGCCTTGCCGCCGTTGGCTTGGCGGATGACCTCTGCGCCGGCGCATTCAGCAAGCCACGCCGTCTCATCCTGCGAGCCATCGTCCACCACCAACACCTGATCAACGTGGCGGCGCGCTTTGATCACCACGCTGGCAATGAATCGATCTTCGTTGAAGGCGGGAATGACGGCGATTAGCGGCGCATGAGCGACAACCGCTGCCTGTTGGGTAAGTTCTTGGTTGGTCATGGCTGCTATTTTACCACGTTCCGCCGTAAAGTTGGCAACACTGCTCTTGCCTTGCACAAACGGTACTTAAACGAATGATTGGGAAGCCTACAAATCCTTACAGACTCCCTACATTTTACGACAACGCCCTTTACGCGCCCTGTGGTATGATGTTTGCAGCGGTACTCTATTCAGGCAAAAATCCGCGTGGTGGCGAGGGCAGCAACGCCAATGCCGACAGCAGCTTTTGAGGGATACCTATGCGAAAAACGTGGGGAAAAATAATCAACATCTTAGATGGGAAGCCAAGCGGCGCCAAAGGGCAGAGCATCGTCGAATCGGCGATCACCTTCCCGATCCTCATCTTGATGGTGTTGGGCTTGGCAGAGATGGGCTTTGCCATGAACTATTATTTAACCATGCTAGACCTTGTGCGCGAGGCAGGGCGTCGGGGTGCTAACCTGAGCCCGGTCTTTTGGAATGATGCGGATACGCGCAACTATAATCGCCTTGATTGCGATACCTTTGTGCCGTCCGACGGCGTCAGCCACCTGTACAACTTGGGCGATAACATCAACCAAAATCGGCGCGTGCCGCGTGGACCGAACGCCGCACTCTATAACTACACGGTCGGTCCTGAGGGCAATTACGGCTTCTTTGATGCAGTGGTCTGCCAGATCATCTTGAGCATGTATCCGATGGAATTTGAGGATGCGCGCCCATGGGGTGGGGATGGTGACATTCCGCCCGGCAACCCTGACCGCACCGCCGAATTTACCAAGAATGATATTGTCGTCTCTGCCTTTTCATACACCATGATGGATTTCAACAAACCTTTCAAAGGATCGGTGACAGGTGGGACGTTCGGTCCAACAGTGCCGAGCAACCGCCTCTACATGCGCGTAACCGGGCGCTATCCACGTGATAACCGCTACTGCACCACCACCGAAGGCGGCGGCGATAACCGTGACCCGTTTGACTACAAAACGCCGGATGTCTATTCAATGTGGCGGACTGGCCGCCCTGCCGATATTGACGAACTCGGCTACGGTCTCACCGTTGGCGACCCGCGCTATGACGACCCACGCGAGCATATCACCACCGTTTCGCAAGGCATCCGCGGCTTTGTCTTTACCGGCAACGCCATTGGTACCTATAACAACAGCGATCCCAATAACTACTGCTTAGGCTCAAAGTTCACGGTGCAGGATGTCGAAACACGGTTGAACCTCACACTTTCCACCACTGGTCTAGAAGTCTACCGTCCGAACGGCGGTTTGGTGTTGGTGGAGATGTATTGGCAGTATCACCCGCGCTTCTTCCAACCGATTGCGGCGCTCTTCGGCGGCGGCTTCTTCAGCGGTGCGGATGGCTCGCTTGCCAACGATCCCGTCTTTCACGTTTTCGGCTTTTTCCCTGCGCCCGGCGCGCAGGCAACTGCCACACCTGAAGAATAGAACGGCAGAAGAAAGGAGGCAGACTCGATGCAGTCATCTTTTAGCCAATTCGTCCGCCTGATGAACCGCCGCAGCCGCAATGGGCAATCTTTGCTGATTGTGGCAGTTGCGTTCATCGGCTTAATTGCCTTTGTGGGCATCGCCGTAGATGTCGGCTTGATGTTGGTGCGCTACAGCGCCCTTACACGCGCCGTAGACGCGGCTGCCATCGCGGCGGCAGGGCAGGTGCGCGAAGGCACAGACTACCGCACGCTTGTAGCAGCCGCTCAGCAGTTCATCCAGTTGCAGGGCAACATTGATGTTAGCACTGTTTTTGTGGATACCTGCGAGACCGAGATGGCAGACTATGTGCGCGCCAATCCCGGCTCAGACCCGCTGCCGGCGCTTTTGAACAAGGTGCCGCCTTCGGAACTGTGCCGCCCTGATCCACAGAAATTGGTGCGTGTGACCGCCCAAATGCGCTCACCAACGACCTTCCTCTCCCTGATCTGGGGTCCGGAAGTCATCCTAGAGGCGAGTTCCGTCTCGCAGACGGCTGTGTTGGACGTGGCGCTGGTGATTGATACCTCGCTATCCATGTCCACCGAGACCTACTACGCGCAGCGCACCTACGCCATCCCATCCGGGCAGACCGATAACCGCGAGAATCTGCGCGCCTTTGAGCCATTCACCAGCCTAGGGCTGCAACCCTACCCCTACAAAACGACGCCTGGCGATGCGGCGGATGCCCGCCCTGAGCCTCCGGTCCCTGATACGGGTATGTATCTCGGTTCGCCTGCCATTCGCCGCGAGTGTTGGTACGCTGACCCAACCTTTTTGGGTAGCGAGGTGAACTACGCCTCCAACTATGCGTGGGCGGGCTGCTGCAATGATCCGACCACACAGCTTACACCACCTGCCAGCGGCGACTATGATCGCATGAATTGGTACATCTACGATAACCCAAGTCTGCCACAGGCGCTGATCATGACCAATGCCACGCACCCTGAGCTAGGCTTTGGCGCTGCCTCGCGTGTGTTGAGCGGCTTGCCCGACAACAATTTTAGCGACCTGATCTGCCAACCCTTTAAGCAGGTGCGCGATGCCGCCCGCCGCTTCATCAAACGCCTAGACTTTGTGCGCGGCGACCGCTTGGTATTGGTCACCTTCAGTGCTGAGGTCAGGACGGTGAAAGCAGGCGTTTTTGCCACCCGTGCCGAAGAGCAGGCAGCGCCACCGTTCATCGTGGATAAGATCACCGCCGTGCAGACCCTGAATGAAAAGGTCGGCGTCTCGGTGAACATGACCGGACGGCAAAGCCCGCGCCAGTGCTACACCACGCAACCTATCCGTGACCCTGACTATGTGAACTTCCGCCGTGTACGCAATTACTGGACGCAAGTGCAGTGTAACGATACGAACATGGGCGGCGGCGTCTTTCAGGCACGTGCTGAGTTGGTGAACCCGAACTACATCCGCCGTGAGGCAGTTTGGGTGATGGTGCTGCTGACCGATGGTTATCCCAACCGCACACCCGACTACCGCTTCTTCTTGGGCAGTGGGCAGTCAACAGGGACTGGCAGCTCTAACCTGAATTGGCTGGCAGTCCCAGCCGGCAGCGGCATTTCAGGGCCTGGCACCTGGAAGCCGAGCGACCTCTCGCCTGAAGAGATCATTCGTTACTGCCGCTACTTCCAAGACTATAACGGGGATAGCGTCATTGACGGTCAGGATAACTTCTTCCTCGACCCGAAGGCAGGGCGCGAACCGCAGTTCTGTGTGCCGGAGAATGGCTGGCCCCCTGCTAGCGGACCTGAGACGATCCCGTGGGGACAGTCCCAGTATGAAGATGGCACCTACCGCGCCAGCTTTGGCTTCTGCCCGTGGTACACCTTCTGCACTGCCAACAACCAGAACGAAGGCCCGAACAACCCGACCAACAGCGGTTTAGGACCGGTGCTGCCGCAGTGTACCGCCAACGACACCAAGCCTTTCTGGTGGGATAGCTTGCTGGGTGCGGACGGCAATCCCGTTGGTTGGCGTGGTGAGCCTGCCCTGCCCGAATGCCTTGATGGACATCCCGATACACGCCATTTCTGCATGGATGACTTTGGGCGCTTGAACCTGAACGGCGGGCGCTGCGATGAGCGCTATGACCCTGATGACTACACCCGCGATCAGGCGGACTTTGCAGGCTTGATCGAGTTCAGCGCTGTTCAGAAGGGCAACTTCATCGCCATGTTCACCATCTTCTTCGCCCAGAAGAATGCCCAGGGGCAGCTTACCAACATTGGCGAGAACATTCTTGGCATTAAGGTGCTGCGCTATATGGCTGATGCAGGCGATAACGGCGTGATTGATAACCACTTGCAGGCATGGTACCGCGCCACACGCCCAACCCTTGCCCAAATGCAAACCATGCTTGGCACAGAGCGTTACTTCCCGCCCACAGGCGACTCGCGCTATTTGGTTGTGCAAGATGGGCGTACCATCGTAGACCCATCCAAGCCGCCGGATCCGTGCGCGCAGTATGACTATAGCAACGGCGCGCTGCGCGTTGCCAACCCAGGTGATGCAACCTATGAAAATGCCGCACGCACAAGCTGCGGTCAGTTCTGGTTTGCTAAGGATATTCGTGCCGTGAATGATGCCTTCACTGAAATTGCAGGGCGCTTATTCACACGGCTTTCGCGTTAACTTTAGGGGGACTCTACGGCTATGTTCAATCTTCGCCGCCAATCCAACACCCCACCCTCTGCGACGAAACGCGCCCGTCGCAGAGGGCAAACCTTAGTGGAATTCGCACTGACCCTGCCAATTCTGCTCATGTTGATCTGGGGCATCATCGAGTTTGGGCGCATCTTTCAAGCGTGGCTGACCATCCAAAATGCTGCTCGCGCTGCTGCCCGTTATGGCGTCACCGGGCGCTATGATCAGCAGCTTTTCAACAACATTGATAACCCATGGACGCCGCACATTCCCAACAATGTGCTGGACCCATGGGCAGATGGCACAGGCGGGACTGGGCAAAGTGGTGACGGCGTGCCGTGCCGCTTTGGCGATCAGTTCGGTGCCTTCAACCCAACCGGCACAACCATCAATGGCGACCGCTTCCATTTTGATCAGTTTGCCGGTCCTTCGCCGGGTCCTGATGATGAGTCGTTTTTCGCTTCTCGCTATAATGGCATTAATTGCGATCCCGGCATTGATGAACACCGCTGGCTGCGTCAAGACGTGCTGCGCCTCGTCTCCATGACGACGGCGGCGCGTGTGGGTGCGGGTGGCTTGGCGTTAGCGCCCTGGTACCGCATTCCCGGCACGGGCATCAACACTGAGCCGGGCGGCGATGGCTCCACACAGTCGGGCTGGTTCCACGTCTTTGTGTGCAGTTCGCGCCTTGCGCTGGGCGATGGCCGCTTTAGCTCTACCGCGCCGCGCTACAAAAACGAACGGGCGCATGTTACCACTGCCTCTAACAAAGCAGTCTACGGCTATCAGGCAGAAGGCATCCGCCTCTGCACGATCAACGAAGTCATCGAGTTCGGCGGCGTGGATATGAATGCCCTGAATGATTACGGCGGCGATCTTAGCTTGCGGCAGGGCGTCAATCAGTTTGATCCGGGCGGACCGGGCGACTTTGTGGAAGTGGTTGTCTACTTCAATCACCCACTCATCACGCCGCTGCCGTTGGTAGATGAACCTTACATCCGCCTTGAAGCACGCCGCACCATGATCAACGAGGTCTTCCGTTCGGCGCGTGTGCTGGAACTGCCTAACCTTGGCGGTCCGACCTTCACGCCGCGCCCAAGCAACACACCCGGCGGTTCGGGTCCAGCCTCGGCGACGCCCACCCGCACGATAACACCCTCCCAAACGCCTTCGCTGACGCCCTCTTGGACGGTGACGCCTTCGGCAACGCCAAGCTGCACGAACGTTGGCTTCGTTGGCGATCCGCGCCTTGTGAACAACCTTGTGCAGGTGGATATTCAGAATACCAACCCAGGGCCGATGTTCATCGAGTCCATGCGCGTAGCGTGGACGGAGAACCAAATCTACCCGAACATCTACCCTGATCAGGTCAAGATCAGCTCGCAGCCCTCGAATATCTGGTATTACGATACCAGCCAGCCGCGTGTGCGTTCGGGCGATGTGATCGACCGCAACCGTCCCGTGTGGCTGAACGGCACAGCGCCCAATTGGGTGAACCGTGCAGTGCCAGGCACCGGCACCACCACCACTTGGCAAATGCGCCTTGTGAACGGACCTGCTGATCTCAACACCATCTTCACACGGCACGACTTCACCGAACTTGAGATCACACTCACCGAGGACGGCACAGGCGGCGGTCAGCGCTGCGTGGTGCGCTACACAGGCATTCCGACGGCAACGCCGCCAAGCCCAACGCCAACCACTGCGCCAAACTGCGCGCTCTACTCGTTTACCTTCGTCACCTTCCAGACCTTCGGTGTGGTGCGCTTCCAGTTTGCCCACAACGACCTTGCCTACAACCGTCCCGTCTCCATCGTCGGCTTTGATATGTTCTGGAAACAATACTTTGTCGGCATGTCGTTACCGCGCATGGCGGCAAAAGGCGCGAACGCCTTCGCCACAGATACGGTGGTGATGTGGGAGAAGAATCCCGGCGAGACAGGCTCGCCCACGGTTGGGCGCTCTACCGACGCTGAGTGGCGCACTTCGCCCTCGATTGATGTCGGCACTTCGCACGCCGTCTGGGTGGACTTTGATGGCACTAACCAGAACTTGCAATCGCAGTTCCCAGGCTTGGTGTTCGTCTCGGACTTCAACGGCTCGTCGGTGCTGCTCGATAACGGCTGCGTGATCACGTTGCCGCCGGCGGCAACGCCTATCGGCACGGCAACCAACACCCTGACGCCATCGCGCACCTTCACCACGACGCCAACCCTGACCCTGACGCCGTCGCGCACCTTCACACCATCGCAGACCTTCACGCCGTCGCGCACCTTCACGCCGTCGAACACGCCGACGCGCACACCAACGCGCACGCCAACTAACACGCCGACGATCACGCAGACGCCGTCGCGCACCTTCACGCCGTCCATCACACCAACGGCATCGCGCACCAACACACCAACGCGCACCTTCACACCGTCGCGCACGCCGACCAACACAGCAACCTTTACACCATCAGCGACGCGCACGCCAACCAATACACGTACGCCAACGCTGACGCCGTCGCGCACGCCGACGCCATCCATCACGCCAATACCCTCCAACACGCCGACGCGCACGCCAACGCGCACGCCGTCCAACACACCAACGCGCACCAACACACCAACGCGCACACCAACACAGTTGGCAACCAACACACCGCCACCTGTGGCAACAGCGACGCCGCCACCAACGGCAACCCTGCCAGACGACTCGTGCTTCCCCTTCTGCGGGAACTAACGACCAATAAGCGCTCAAGCTGGTCATCTCTTGATCAGCTTGAAGCGCTCACACAACAAGACACACCAAAACAAAATGCGGCGGATGGGAAAGTCTTCCATCCGCCGCAGTGTTTGTGAGATGCCTAGGCAGTCCTTTTAAGCGTCGTTGCTTGCCTCTGCCTTATAGCTGGCAATGATCGGCTGTGCAACGTGGCTTGGCACGGTCTCGTAGCGCTCAAAGGACATGGTATAGACGCCGCGCCCGCCCGTCATAGAGCGCAGATCATTACTGTAGCGCTGCATTTCGGCAAGCGGCACGTGCGCGGTGACCACACTGCGCCCCTTCTCGGTATCCATACCCAGCACGCGCCCGCGCCGTGTGGTCAGATCGCTGATCACATCGCCCATGTTTTCTTCTGGCACTACGACGCGCACACTCATAATCGGCTCTTGCAGGGATGGTGCCCCTTGCATGAACGCCTCTTTGAATGCCTCACGCCCGGCGATCTGGAAGGCAATATCCTTCGAGTCAACAGGGTGCATCTTGCCATCCACAACAGCAACTTTCACGTTCACAATTGGGCAGCCTGCCAACACACCCTGATCCATCACCGAGCGCACGCCCTTCTCGATGGATGGGATGAATGAGTGCGAGATTGCGCCGCCAACCACTTCATTGACATATTCATAGCCGCCTTCGGGCAGCGGCTCTAGGCGCAGATGCACCTCACCAAACTGCCCTGCGCCGCCGGTCTGCTTCTTATGGCGGTACATGGCGGTGCTAGTCTTGGTGATCGTCTCGCGGTACGGCACTTTTGGCACAGAGATGTTCAAGCCAACACCTGTGCGTTCGGCACGCCCAATGGCAACTGCGATATGAATATCGCCCATGCCTGAAAGCACCACCTGCTTGGTATCTGGATCTTGCCGCCAGCGCAAGGTCGGGTCTGCCTGCACAAGCTGCGTCAGCGCCGTTCCCATCTTGGTGCCATCTGCCTGCGTCTTTGGCTCAAGGGCAACCGAATAGATCGGATCAGGGTAAGTGGGCTTGCGGATGATGAGCGGCTTCTCTTTAGTGGAGAGCGTATCACCGGTTTGCGTAGCGCTCAGCTTTGCCACTGCGCCAATATCGCCGGCGTGCAGCACAGGCACAGAGATTTGCTCCTTGCCGCGCATCACCAAAAGCTGCCCAAGCCGCTCTTCCTGCCCTTTTTCGGCGTTGAAATAGGTATGTCCGCTCTCCAGTTTGCCGCTGAAAATGCGGAAGTAGTTCAGGGTGCCAACGAAGCGATCAAAGACGGTCTTAAAAACGAACGCACCAAGCGGTTTATCGTCCGATTGTGGACGATCAAGGAACTGCACTTCTTCATCAGGCTTGCCTGCCAGCGCCACACGGCGCTGTGAAGGCGGCGAGACGTAGACCAAAAGCGCCTCAAGGATCGGGTAGGTGCCGATGTTCAGCTCACCGCTGGCAACCAGCACGGGGACGGTTTTCAGGTCGGCGTCACGGGCAGCCATCCGCATTCCGTCACGAATTTCCTCAAAGCTGAGCGTCTGCGTCTCGAAATACTTCTCGACCAGTTCGTTGCTTGCCTCTGCCGCCGCCTCAATCAGGGCGAGATGTGCCTGCTCAATCTGGGCGAGCATCTCGGCAGGCGGTTCGCTGCGCTCTGCGCCTGCGCCGTAGTATGCCTTTTGGGTTAGCACATTGATCACGCCTTGGAAGGCTGCGCCTTCGCCAATCGGCAGCAGCACTGGCACAAATTTATATTCTGGGAAGCGCACATGCAGCGCTTCCAATGTGCGCTGAAAGCTGGCGTTCTCACGGTTGATCTTGTTGATGACCACTAATAAGGGCTGGTTAAATTCATCGGCAAACTGCCAGGCCAGCTCCGTGCCGACTTCAGGACCGTGAACAGCATCCACCACGACCAGCACAGAATCGCAGACGCGCACGGCATTTTTCACCTCACCTTGAAAATCGGTGTAGCCGGGTGTGTCGAGTAGGTTGATCTTATGATCTTGGAACTCGATTGGCACAAGGGCAGTGCTGATGGAAAGCTGGCGCGTTTTTTCGTCTTCATCATAATCGGAAATGGTGGTGCCATCGGCGATCTTGCCCATGCGTGTGGTGTTGCCTGCCGTAAAGAGCAGCGCCTCGGTCAGGCTGGTTTTACCCGCACCCTGATGCCCAACCAATGCCACGTTGCGTATAAATTCGGTGGTATACTCTTTCATAGCGTTCGCCAAAAATGCGGCGATTTCCCTTTCGCTAAAGGTTACTTATTCAGATAGCACGAACTAGCCCTGAAAATGCCTTTTCAGAGAGGCATATGTGCGGCGTTCATGCTGACCATTAACCGAATTTTAAGCCGCGCCTGTGTGGTTGTCAAAAAAAGGCGCGGCGGTGCTAAGGAAGCGTGTTGGGCGAGCGATAGCTGACTCATGCCCTGCGAAGTCTATCTCGTTAACCAAGCCGCGCTTTGAAGTAGGCGGCAAGGGCTTGCTGTTCGGCAAGTGCCGCCTGATAGTGCCTGAAGTGGTGCGGCGCAGCAAGGCATAAATCCTCCACTGCACGCGGCGACTCGGCTAGGATGTGGGCGATCACCCGACCGTAGGGCGGGCTTTCGGTGAGGGCGAAACGCTTCTGATCGCCTATGGCAAGCCGATCAAAGCCTTCGATCAGGTGGCGGCAGACCGCCTGACCGCATAAGCAGGACATCTGCCACGCATCGCCGTGCGGCGAACCATCACCTTTAGGCGTCAGCGCTGAATAATCCGCCGTGATTTGCTCACCACGCGCAATGTCACGGAAGGCGGCAAAGCACAGCTTGCCATCTTCCAAGCTGCCCCAGTTGATGAAGCCGCTGTTGGCGTCGCACGCATGATTAACATAGTAAAGCGGTTGTTCGGCGGTGAAACAAAAGGCAACCTGCGGCAGCAGCGTTACAGAGCGTGGATCACACTCGCCAAAGGCCTCGTGTTGGTGGAGGACGTGGCTGTGTGCGCGGTTGTGGATATCTACCCAAAAAAGCGGCTCGCCGGCTGCGAACGCCGCCTCTGCAAAAAGACCCCAGCCACGCACATCAGCGGGCTGGGCTATAACTGCTGATTTCGCATAACGGCGCGCAAGCGTACTCACTGTGAAAGAACTCATACATTCGCTTTATCCCTTGTTCAGGCACTCGGATACGAAACACGCTGCACGGGGAAAACTGTGCAGCGTGATCACATTCTACGCCTAATTCAGAAAGCAGGGAAATAGACGCGCTTTGTGCGATTTGCACAAACGCTAGGCAAAATAGATTTGATCAGGGTTCACGCCCGCTTTCGAGGTTAGGTGTGGCACTGCTGAGGCGCGCAGCCGTTGCAAGTCAAGCGCATTGACGCCTAGCGCGAACGCCTCATGCACACTTCTGCCGCTGGCAAGCGCATAGTAGAACGCCTCTGAAAAGTCGCACGCCGCCTCATCCGTGATTTCAGCACTCATGCCAACCACACAATCCACCACCTCAGCTAGTGCCGCTGCCAACGGCTGCGACCAACAAGCGTTCAGCACGACAAGGCGAATGTTATCGTGCAGGATCGCAAATGTCTCGCGCAGCGCCGTGATCGGCACGCTGACGATGGCGCCGCCTTCGCCCTGCACCGCAAGGCTGCCAGCGTTATCGCCATGCCCTGCAAAGTGGACGATGTGCGGCTGAAAGCGCAGTAGATGCTCTTGAACATCCTTGAGGTGCAGATCGGTCTGTTTTTCAAGGTTGAACTTATCGCGGCGGCTTGCACGTTGAATGGCACGCTCCACAAGGCGCATTTCTTTATCAAGGGCGAGATCGTGTTGTGGGTTGGCGCTCAGAAAGAGGATCGTGTTTGTACCCGAACGCAGCACAGCCGTTGGCGCATCGGGTGGCTGCACATAGTTGCCCAGCAGGCTTTCTAGGAAGGTGCGATCATCGCCTTCGCCAAGCAAGGTTACAAGGTGGCGCACCAAGCGGGCAAGAGCAGGTTCGCCCTCTAGGCTGCCAAACTGCCTAAGGTCACTCACAAACAATCCTGAAAACACATCAGCAGGCGTATTAAAATCTACACGGCGCTTAAAGCGCTCCAGCCCTGCCATCTCCATGTTCGCTTGGCGCTGCTGAATGCTCTGCCAAGCGTGCATATCCGCCATGATCTTCACCAAACGGCGATATTCTTCTGTAGTCAGGTTTTCGATGGGCATTGGTCACCTCGCGTTGCTTGTGGGTGTTCGGCACACTGCCTAGTGTACGAACTAAACGTAACAGCGCAAGCTAGGGGTTGTTGCGCCCAAATGTTGCAGCCAAACGCGTTGCGTGCTATATATTTTCACAGTACAGCACATGCTGTCGCCGCTCCGAAAATTTTTCGTTTACGTATAGAAGGTGATCAAAATGTTTTCTGTCTCCCGCAAAACCTTCCGTCTCTTGGCGCTGCTGATGGTGGCAGCCCTCCTGTTCGGTGCGCTTGGCACATCCGTCAGCGCCCAAACCGTCGAGCTTCGCATCTTGTGGTATAACGATGGCAACGAAGGCGAAGTTTACCGCGCCGCCCTCGACAAATTTGAGGCGGCAAATCCCGGCATCAAGGTGACCTTGGATGTGGTCGGTTTCAGCGATCTGCACAACACGCTTCAGGCAAACATTGAAGGTGGCACGCCGCCGGATATGGCCAGCATCACGCAGCTTGGGCGTTTCCAAGGCAGATACCTTGACCTGCGCCCACTGCTGGCAGACGCTGAGGCGTTCGAGGCGAACTACCCTGAGTCCTTCCTGACCTGGCTGCGCGTGCCGGGCGGTGAAGACAAGGGCATTTACGGCTTCCCGCGCTCCGTGGGCATTGGCGGGCCGTTCATCAATGTCACCCTCTTTGAGCAAGCAGGTGTTGCAGTGCCTGAGGGCGATGAGACTACATGGGCAGAGTGGATCGCACTGGCTACCGAAGTGGCAAAAGCGACCAACACACCGTATGCCATTGCCATTGACCGTTCGGGTCACCGCGCCTTTGGTCCAATGATGAGCTATGGCGCGCAAATTCTCGATCCTGCAACTGGGCGCTTTACGGTGGATTCGGAAGGCTTCCGCGCCTTCGCGCTGGAGATGAAGCGCTGGCACGACGAAGGCTTGACGCCACCTGAAGTCTGGATTGGCGGCGGCGGCGCTTACCGTGCTGCTAAAGAGTACTTTGTGAATGGCGAATTGGTCTTCTATTACAGCGGCAGTTGGCAGATTTCTGCCTTCACCCAAGAGATCGCCGATGCCTTCGAGTGGCGCGCTGTGCCGCAGCCATGCGGGCAGACCGGTATCTGCGGTGGAATGCCCGGCGGCACGGCAATTGTTGCCTTCGCTGGCACCAAGCATCCCAAAGAAACTGCAATGGTGATGGAATACCTCGCCAGCACAGAGGTGAACATCGAAACGTCGGCGAACTCGCTGTTCCTGACGGGCAACCTGAAGGCGATTGAGCAAGGCGTGCCATATCCTGCCAGCAAAGAACAGTTCGATGTCTTTTTGGGCAACATTCCCAAGCTCACGGAGCAGGGCTGGCGCTTGCAAGGGCATCCGTTCATTGACATCATCAACGTGGAAACACGCGATCAGCTAGGGCGCTACTTCGCCGGTGAGATCGGGCTGGATGAGGCAATTCAACGTTTGCAGGCAAAGGTAGACGAGGCTTGCGATAACGAGCCGAACAAGTGCATCCCTTGGTAATCACACGGATGTAACGGTTAGCAGCGCACAGGCGGGAGCAAGTTCCCGCCTGTGTTTTTTGAGGGCTAGGCGCGGCGCAGGTTGTAGAAGGCACCCATACCGGCGTAGTGCGCGGCATCGCCCAAATCTTCTTCGATCCGCAGCAGTTGGTTGTACTTCGCCACACGATCCGAACGGGCAGGCGCGCCCGTCTTAATCTGTCCGGCATTCATGCCGACGACCAGATCAGCGATGGTGCTGTCTTCGCTCTCGCCGCTGCGGTGGCTGACGACCACTGTCCAGCCGGCGCGCATACTCATCTGCGAGGCTGCCATTGCCTCCGTCAGCGAGCCGATCTGGTTCACCTTGCACAGCAGGCTGTTGGCAGCGCGCTCACGGATGGCACGTGCGACGCGCTCCGTGTTGGTGACGAGGAAATCATCGCCAACCAGTTGCACGCGCTCACCATACTGTGCGTAGAGTTTCGCCCAGCCTTCCCAGTCATCTTCGGCGAGACCATCTTCCAGCGAGATGATTGGATACTTGTTGAGCCAATCGCCCCAGAACGCGATCATCTCATCAGTGCTGAGCGCCTTGCCTTCCAGCTTCAGGTGATACTTGCCACCTTCGTAGATTTCGGTGACAGCCGGGTCAAGCGCGATCATGATTTGCTCACCGGCGCGGTAGCCCGCCTTCTCGATGGCAGTCAGGATGAACTCAATCGCCTGCGCGTTGTATTTCAGGTCGCTTGGCGCAAAGCCGCCCTCATCACCAACCGTTGTGCCTTTGCCGGCATCATGCAGCACTTTCTTCAGGCTTTGGTAGATTTCCACGCCCCAGCGCAAGCCTTCGCTAAAGGTTGGCGCACCAACGGGCATGATCATGAATTCCTGAAAGTCGGTGCTGTTGGTGGCGTGTTTGCCGCCGTTCATGATGTTCAGCATTGGCACGGGCAGCGTGTGCGCGTATGTGCCTCCCAGATAGCGGTAGAGCGGCAAGCCGGCGCTCTGCGCGGCAGCCTTTGCCACTGCCAACGAGACGGCGAGGATGGCATTCGCACCCAAGCGGCTTTTGTTGGGCGTGCCGTCCAATTCGATCATGATCTGGTCAATGCTGATCTGTTCAAAGGCATCTTCGCCGTAGAGTTCTTCGGCGATCAGCTCGTTAACTGAGTCAACCGCCTTCAGCACGCCCTTGCCGCCGTAGCGTTCTTTGTCGCCATCGCGCAGTTCAACCGCTTCATGCTGGCCGGTGCTGGCGCCGCTTGGCACAATGGCTGTCCCGAAAGCGCCGTCTTCTAGTTCAACTTCAACTTCAATCGTGGGATTGCCGCGTGAGTCGAGGACTTCACGGGCATGAATATCTGTGATGATAGGCATTTGATAAGACTCCTTATGTCTTTGCCTGCGCTGTGGCATTTCACCACCGTATCAGCATAACTTTACCGCGTTCGGGCGCTTTTGGCACGCTTCAAAGCAGATACTCGCCACCATCCACGCGCAGCGTAACGCCCGTGATGAACGGCTGCGCGGCAAGGAAGGCAACCGCCTCTGCCACATCGTACGGATGCCCGGTTGTGCCGATTGGCAAACGCGCACCGATGCGCTGCCACACCTCAGGCGAGTTACCCTCATCGCGCAGCACCGGCCCCGGCGCTACGGCGTTCACGCGCACCTTTTTGCCAAGTTCAAGGGCAAACGCCTCCGTCAGCTTGACCAGGGCTGCCTTCGAGACGCCGTGATGCGGATACGCCTTCCAATTGCGGAAGGCGCTCAGGTCTGCGATGTTGATGATCGCGCCGCCCTCATCCTGCGCCAGCATGAGACGTGCGGCGTGCTGGCTGCACAGAAAAGGCGCAGTCAGGTTGATTGCCAGAGTAGTTTGCCATTCGGCAAGTGAGACGCTCAGCAAGTCCTTACGCGGAAAGATAGCGGCATTGTTCACCAGCAGGTCAAGGCATCCGTAGTGCGCCTGTGTTTGCTCAAAGAGCGCGGCAATCTGCCCTTCGTCGCCCAAATCGGCGCGGATGATGTGCGCGCCGACGCCGTGTGCGCGGCATTCCGCTGCCGCCGACTCAGCATCTGCCGCGCTGGATGGGCTGCCATAGTGAATGATCAAGTTCATACCGCAGGCTGCCAATTTTAGGGCAATGTGCCTGCCGACGCGCCGCGCTGAGCCAGTGACAAGGGCAACCTTGCCACGCAGGTCAATCGGTGTGCCTGTGGGCATGGCGCGCCTACTGCTTGTAGATGATCAAGGTCTCGGTGCGCGCCACCACACGCGGATCGTCCATCAGGTAAGTGAGGCTGACGCGGCTGCCTTCAGGGTAGCGGTTATAAATTTCTTGCGAGACGCTCTCCGAAAAGTCTAAGGCGGTGCCGCTCACTGTGTAGCGGTAGGTGAGCCAAAACTGTGTGGTAAAGGCGCCGCTGGTGCTGCGCCGTATCTCGCGTTGCACCACTTCGCCGCTCACGCTGATGCCTTCGCTTGCCAAGCGGCGCATAAGCGCCTCATTTTCGCCGCGCAGCGCGTTATAGGCAACGACGCCAATCACGACGAGGACAACCACAGCAATGATCAGAATAACGGGACTCATTTTCATGTTCTCAGTTCCGAAAAGTGTTCTTGAGGATAAACCAAACGTTCGCGGGACGCTCTGCCAAGCGCCGCATGAAGTACGGATACCATTCCGTGCCGTAGGGAACATAGACGCGCACTTTATAGCCTTCGGCAGCCAATGCCTGCAAGGTTGCGCTGCGAACGCCGTACAGCATTTGGAACTCAAAGCGATCCTTCGGGATGCTGTGTGCGGCGGCGTAGTGCTTCACGGCGTTGATCATATTGTCGTCGTGGGTTGCCACAGCGATGTACGCACCTTGCTGGCACGCTTCAGGCGCAAGGAAAATTTCTGCCAGCTTCACAAAGTTCGCGTCTACATCCCGCTTGTTCGGGAAGGCGATCTGCGGCGGCTCTTTGTAGGCGCCTTTGCAGAGGCGGATGTTAGCGCCTTCGGCTGCTAGGGCGCGCACATCCGCCTCACTGCGAAACAGGTAAGCTTGAATCACAACGCCAACCTGCTTTTGAAAGCCATGAACATCGCGCAGGGTGCGGTAAATGTTGAGCGTTTGCTCTGTGTAGGCAGAGCCTTCCATGTCAATCCGAATAAAGTTGTTATGCTGTGCGGCGCGCTCGAGGATGCAGCGCATGTTGTTCAGGCACAGTTCTGGGCTGATGTCGAGTCCGAGCTGCGTCAGCTTGAGCGAGGCATTGGTCTTGACGCCCGCTTGGGCAATGGCATCCAGCAGGTCAAGGTATGCCTGTGTGGCACGGGCAGCGTCTGCCTCTGTAAAGACGTTCTCGCCAAGATGATCAAGGGTGGCAAGGATTCCCTTCTCGTTTAAGGCGCGGATGGCGTCAATGCCTTCCGCCAACGTTTCGCCTGCCACAAAGCGGCGTGCAACGCGGGTTGCGCCGGGCAGGCGCATCAGCACTTTGCGCGCCGTTCGTGAACGCGCCAAATATAACAGCACCGAACGCATGATCATGGGTGTCAGTCCTCACGCTAAATCTATTGTGGCGATTATAGCACGCCCTGCCCGATAGCCTAGCCTGACAAGCGCCTGTGTAGGGGCGCGGCTTGGCGTTGGAATAAGCGGATATGCCAAGTTCTGACCAAAAATGCCCTGCACCACGGCGAGCAAGCGGCAACCTATCGGCGATTTGAAATCGCCTCTGGTCAAACTAAAGCTATAATATCACTTAAGTTTTATTGCCTGATGGGATTTTACAATGAAGTTATCTTCGCGCAGTGAATATGCCCTTTTAGCACTGGTTTATTTAGGACGCCAAGCACCAGAACACCATATTTCGGTGGAAAAGATCGCACAGGCGCAAGGCATTCCACCCAAGTTCTTAGAGCAAATCCTCCTGGCGCTCAAGCGCGGCGGCTATTTGGCAAGCCTGAAAGGGCAGCGCGGCGGCTACCGCCTTGCCAAGACAGCCGAGACCATCACAATTGCCGAGATTGTGCGCTTGCTGGACGGTCCGCTTGCGCCCAGCGAAACCGTCAGCAAGAATTTTTACCGCGCCACGCCCATCCAAAAAGAGGCTGCGCTGGTGGCGCTTTTCACCCGTGTGCGCGATTGCGTGCTGGAGATTATGGAAAAGACCACTCTCGCCGATCTTTTGTAGTGGCGCAGCACGCTAACAGTCACCGCAACTTAGGCGGGTTTTAGCTGCCCGCCTGCCACACCCACTCTGTTCATTCCTGCACAAAGGCGCTATACTTATGCCATTCTCCGCAACAACCGAGTAGGTATAGAATCCCGATGGCTAGACAATCCGTGTATCCTTTCACCGCTATTGTTGGGCAAAACCGCATGAAACTTGCCCTCAGCCTGAACGCGATCAACCCTAGCATTGGCGGCGTGTTGATCCGCGGTGAGCGCGGCACAGCCAAATCCACGGCGGTGCGTGCGCTGGCTGCCCTGCTGCCCGAAATCCGCGTGGTGGCAGATTGCCCCTTTAGCTGCGATCCTGATCGCCCTGATCAGCTTTGCGATGACTGCCGCGCACGCCTGGCGCGTGGCGAAGAACTGCCCGTTGCCGTCCGCAAAATCCGCATGGTAGATTTGCCCGTCAGCGCCACTGAAGATCGCGTGGTTGGCACGTTGGATATCGAGAAGGCGATCAAGAAAGGCGAGCGCCACTTTGATCCCGGAGTCCTAGCGGCAGCCAATCGTGGCATTTTGTACGTGGATGAGGTCAACCTACTCGATGATCATGTGGTAGATTTGCTGCTTGATTCCGCCGCGATGGGCGTGAACACCGTTGAGCGCGAAGGCATTAGCTTTCAGCACCCTGCGCGCTTCATCTTGGTTGGCACCATGAACCCTGAGGAAGGCGACCTGCGCCCGCAATTGCTGGATCGTTTTGCCCTCTCTGTGGAAGTGCGCGGCATTACGACGCCGCGCGAGCGCATGGCAATCCTAGAGCGCCACATCGCCTTTGATGCTGATGCTGAAGCGTTCCGCAGCGCGTGGCACGCCTCTGAGCAGAAGCTGGGCAACGAGATTGATGCTGCCCGCCGCATTGTGGAGAACGTCGCCTACACCAGCCGCGATCTGTTTACCATTGCCAACCTGACTGCCAGCCTGCATGTGGACGGTCACCGCGCCGATCTGGTCATCCTGAAGGCTGCCCGCGCCCATGCTGCCCTTGAAGGGCGAACACGCATCAGCGAACGCGACATTATGATTGCCGCCGAACTGGCACTGCCACACCGCTTGAAGCGCGGTCCGTTTAACGAGGCGCAGGCAAGCCTGAGCAACCTTGAAGATCGCGTCCAGCAGTTGCAATCACAGTACGAAGAAACCGACGAGACGCAGGCAGCACCACAGAGCGCCGACTCCGATAAAAAAAAAGTGAGTCCGTAAGCGCAGAGCAAACCGAGAGCGCCGAACAGCCGCCGGAAACAGGCAGCACTGAGCCTGCGCCGCAATCCGTCTTTGATAACCGAGATTCACGTTGGTGGGAAGGCGGCAAAAAGGTTGACCCAACTGCCGAGTTCAACACGCGCAAGCTGGATACACCGCTTGACCGCCTGACGCGCAAAGTGGCAGGGCGGCGCAGCCAAACGCGCACCGACCGCAAGCGTGGGCGCTACATTCAGGCGCGCCCTGCCGGTGATCGGCGTGATGACATCGCCTTTGATGCTACTTTGCGCGCCGCTGCGCCGTTCCAACGCGAACGGACGCGCCAGCACCTTGCCTATAGCATTGAAATGCAGGATTTGCAGCGCAAAATCCGTGTGAAGCGTGCCGCTAATCTGATCCTGTTCGTGGTGGATGCCTCCTGGAGTATGGCAGTTACAGAGCGGATGCAAGCGACCAAAGGCGCCATCCTCTCGCTGCTGACGGACGCCTACCAACGCCGTGATCGCGTCGGCTTGATCGTCTTTCAGAAGGATCGGGCGAACTTGATCTTGCCGCCCACCAATTCCGTTGTGCTGGCGCGCAAGGCACTCGCCGAAATCCCAGTCGGCGGCAAAACGCCGCTCTCTGCCGGCTTGCTGTTGGCGTTTCAGGTCTTCGAGCGCGAGAAGCGCCTGCATCCGGATGTCATGCCGCTCATGATCCTCTTGACGGACGGCGCGGGCAACGTCTCACTCAGCGATCTGCCGCCGCAGCAAGAGGCACACCAATTGGCAGACCGTATCCGTGAGGCAAACATCCGCAACGTGACGATCAACATGGAACACGCCGCCTTTGATCAGGGCTTGGCACGTCAGTTGGCAGAACATCTCGGCGGCACCTGCTTCGCCCTTGCCGACCTACGCGCCGAGACGCTCTACGAGGCGGTGCGCCAGCAGCTTGATTAGCCTTCCGTGCGTGCTTGCAGGCTGCACACTGCCCACATTAGCGCCAACAGGCAGGTGATCAGGTAGGCGCTGTAGGCACGCGCTAGATCGTGCGGCAAAAAATACAAGCTGTTGGTCAGGATCAGGACTGCCAGCGCAAGGCGCGGACGCGACGGCAGCAGCCCGATCACGGCGAAGGCGAAAGCTGTGATCAGGCTGATGCTAGAGGTATACGGCGAGATCAGCATTGAGGCACTGATCAGCATACCGACTTTGGCGCTGGTCAGCCGTTTGGCGTTCCGCACTGCCAGCAGGCTTGAAATGCCGACGATCAGCACGCCGAGCGCGGCAAACAGCCACATCGGATAACCCAAGCGCCCTAAGCTGGCAAGCAGGCTGACATCTACCGGCGTGCCAACCTGATGCCCTACTTGCATCATCGCCCACCACGCCGCGCCGTAAATCAACATGGTTGGCAAGACCACTGCCAGCACCACCGCACCCACGCGCAGCCAGCGGCGCGGCTGCCACTGCCACAGCAGATAAATGCCTATCCAAACGGCTAGCAACCAGACAGTCTGTGGCTTGGCAGTGGCAATTAACAATCCGACGCCAAGCGCGAACGGCTGCCCACGGTTGTAGCCGAAGATGATCAGCAGGATTCCAAGCAGGATAAAGCCTTCAATGTTGCCATCGGCGATGTGCCGCATGGCAGGGTAGGCTGTAAAGAGCAGCAGCGCATAGAGCGCCCACTGCCAACGCTGCACGGCACGCGGCACGCTGAGCAGGTAGGCAATGAGGGTGATGAAGGTGACAATGCCCCAACTCAGCCGAAACGAGAGGAAACTTAGCGGCAGCAGCATCGGCAAGCCCCATGGCGTCAGGCGCATAGAGCCATTCGCATAGTCCACCTGCCCATTTTGAATAGGTGTCCAGATGAGCTGCCAATCCCAGCCAAGCGGCGTGCCTTCAATCGGCAAACTGCTGATCGCACCGACTACTAAGGCAGAGGTGAGCAGCACAAGGCAGGCGGCAAGGGCAAGTTGTGGCAGTGTATAGGTTCGGTTGGCAAGGCGCACGGCATTCCCTAAAAATTAGGTGCGATAGTTTCATCTCCGCATAGTATATAATGACCTTAACGGTTTGCTGCCACCGAAAGGATTTCAAAATGCGTCCTCGTAACCTGTTGGCGCTTTTGGCGCTGTGCGCGCTGCTGATCAGCCCGCTGCCCGCCGCCGCGCAAGAAAATTTCACCGAACAAGAGCTAACTCTCACCATTGGCGAAGATACCCTTTACGCAACGCTAACGCTGCCCAACGGCACGGGCAAATTTCCCGCCGCCCTGCTGATCTCTGGCAGCGGACCAACGGATCGGGATGGGAATACGCCGCTCATCAGCGGCAAGGTTGATTCGCACCGCAATTTTGCGCGTGTGCTGGCGGAAAGCGGCGTTGCCTCGCTGCGCTACGATAAGATCGGCAGCGGCAAAACAGGCTTGGGCAACCGCTTGAACGACCCGACCAGCATTGATTTCGATATGTTTGTGGATCACGCCCGCGCCGCCTATGATTTCTTGAAAGCGCGTCCTGAAGTGGACGCCCAAAAGATGCTGCTGCTTGGTCACAGCGAAGGCGGCTTGATTGCTCAGGTGGTGGCGGAGCAGGTGCGCGACGAAGGTAGCCTTGCCGCGTTGGTGCTGGCAACGCCGCTCTCCAAGACCTATCTCGCCACCATCCGCGATCAGATTACGGCACAGTATACCGCCGCGAAGGATGCAGGGCTTTTCACAGCGGAGCAGGTGACCGCTGCCCTTGAAGAACTCAATCAAATCGTCGCTGAATTGCAGGAAAAAGGCGAACTCACGACGCCTATTCAAAACCCTGTCTTTCAACAACTCTTTGGCAACCCGATCAACAACAAGTTCATGGCACAGGCAAGCCGCTACGATCCTGCTGTGATGGCTGCCAGCACGCCCTTAACATTGCCTGTCTTGGTCTTCTGCGCCGAGTTCGACGTGCAGGTTTCCTGTGAAGATGTAGCGCTGCTGATGAATGGCTTCAAGCGCATCAATCACCCAGCGACCTTAGTAACCTTGGCGGAAGTGAACCACGTTTTCAAGGAAGTGGAGACGCCCAACCCCAATCCGCTGATAGATTACGCCAATGAAGCACTACCCTTCTCGGCACAGGCAACTGAGGCGCTCAAGGCGTTCGTGGCAGAAGTGTTTGGCGATTAAGTGGACACGCAGAATATCCTTAGTTTCAAGCCCTACCTGCCACAAGGTGCCCTTTACTGCTAAGTACGGTGGCGTTGTGGCAGGTCAGATAGTGACGAAAAGCGCGTTTAGCGCATGAAGAAACTGCCGATCACCCAACGCGGCGCACTCCAGGCAATGGCGTGCATCGGCTCTGGCTGCAATCCGAAAATGCTACCCGTCAGCGTAATCAGCACGCCATCTTGGCTGATGCTGTGCAATTTGCCGTCGCCATCCACGTAGGCGGCAAGCCTGCCATCGGGCGAGAGCGCCATCTGTGACGAAGGAAACGGCGCAGCCGCGGCAAAGCCTTCGAGTGAGTGTGAGGTGCCGATCACGCTCACCGACCAAAAGGTTGGCGCGGCGTGGATGCTCACTGAATAATCCATATCAACGCCATACGCGCTGAGCGCAGGCGCTTGCGTTTCCTCAAACGGCGTCAGTGTGCCTGCCTCTGGCGCGAAAAGTGTATAGGTGTAAGGCGGCTCATCGCCGCGCCCAAGCGCGATCTGCTCACCTTGCGGCGTGCTGATCCAGACCGCCGCCGCTGAAAAATCAAGGCTGCGATCGTGCAGGCGTTCCCCTTCTGCGCTGTAGATAAGCAGGCGTGTTGAGTCCGCCGTTTGCAAAGCGTATAGAATGCCCGCCGCCGACCAGTGCAAGTTGCCAAGCCGATAGTCGCCCGCTCGCAGCGGCAGATCATCTGCTAAGACGCTTAGGCTGCCCGATTCGACTGCATAGCGCACCAAGCGCGCCGAGTCACCCGTGCTGCTGTACTCTGCCCAGAACAGCAGCATACTATCGGCTGCCCAAACGGGATTGGTGCGAACGCTGTAGCTGCCTGTGCCATCGGCGTTGTATGTCGCATCTTCAGGCTGTGCGGCAATGCGCCGACTGCTGCCAAACCCAAGGGGCGGTGCCATCGGGACGAGGAAAACATCGGTTGGCACATCGGCACCGCGCTGTTGCGGCGTACGCCGATTAACTTGCCCATAGGTGGTGTAGGCAAGGTAGCTGCCGTCCGCCGCAAGGCGTGGATTGCCCCAGCGCACATCAGCGGCGACATCTTCAAAAGGTTGCAGGGTAATACCATTCCACGCGGCAAGAAAATGCGAAGACTCACCGCCGATTCGCACGATTAACGGCAAGTTATTGGTGGTGGCTGCCTGAACAGGCATACTGAGCATGATAAAAGCAGCAAGAGCCGCCAAGATAGCGATGCGACGCATAGATGATCCTTTCGGCGCAGTTTGGTATAGCGTGGCAAGCATAGCCTAAAAAAAGTGATGTAGGCAAGTCGTACAGTCCATTTTTGCGCTACAATGGGCATGTGCCGCCTGATTCAAGTAAAGGTCTGCTGATGAGCGAATCAACCAATGCTGTTTATCTCACCTATCGCCGCGATATTGCCGCCATCCCAGCGCGTGCGCTGTTTCATGCCCTGCGCGGCGGTGGCGTAGATGTGTTCATGGATACTGATAGCGTGATGGACGACGCCACACGCGCCTTGCTCAGCGCGCAGATTGCTGCCCGTCCCTATTTTGTGCTGGTCGCCACGCATGGCAGCCTAGAGCGCTGCGTCGAGAGCGGCGATTGGCTGCGCTTCCAGCTAGAGCAGGCACAGGCTGCCCAGTCTAAGATCATCGTTGTGCATCCGCCTGAGTTTTCGTTTGCCCAAGCCGCATCCATGCTCGGCGCGCTGCTTGCCAATGCCACGCCGTTTCCCGTCACTTATGAGAGCCTGCCCGCTGATTCGGCACGACTGCGCCTTACGCACTTGAAGGCTGTGCCGCACAGCGCGCCGCCCGATCCTGAGCCTGCCGCGCTTTCGGCATGGCTGGCACGCCTGAATACGCTGCCGCCCGTAGATGCGGATCAGATTGCCGCCCAAAAACTTTTTGAGCGCGCTTTTACGCGCCCACAAGGTGATTGGCAAAGCCGCATTAACGATTATACGGCTGCCCTTGAGCGCTATCCCGACTTTGCCTCTGCCTATGCACGGCGCGGCGCTAACCGTGAAATTCTGGACGATCTGCACGGCGCAATGGATGATTTTGATGCTGCCATTCGCCTAAATCCGCTGCATGATGTTGCTTATGTGAACCGTGGCATCTTGTTTGCCAAGCTGGGCGACCTGCACAGCGCCTTTCTGGACTATAACGAGGCAATCCGCCTAAACCCGACCCTTGCCCTTGCCTACTATAACCGTGCCGTTGCCTATGCTAACCGCGGCGATGATGATGGCGCGCTGGCAGATTTGAACACAGCGATTGCCTTTGAGCCGCGCCCGATCTACTTCTTTCAGCGCGGCTTATCCTTTGCGCGCAAAGGCGATGATGCCAACGCCCTTGCCGACTACACAGAGGCGATCCGCCTGAATCCGAAATTGGCAGAGGCATACTATAATCGCGGCTTGATCCGTGCCAAGAGCGATACACGGCGCGCCGTCTCGGACTGGACGCAGGCGATTGAGGCGGATCCCATGCTGGCAGAGGCGTATTACAACCGTGGCTTGGTGCGCGCCCAGTGGGGCGATCTGGAAGGCACCCTTGAGGATATGATCAAATTCCTTGAGCTGATGCCCGAACACGAAAAAACTGCCGAAGTGCGCGAGATGATCGAGAATATGCGGCAGATGCGCGATGGCAATCTGCCCGACCAACAGGTAGGCAGCCAATGAGCAGCCGTATCTTTCTAGTCTATCGGCGCGGCATGAGCGAGATTCCCGCCTTCATCTTGGCGGAACACCTGCAAGCCGTCGGTGTCGAGATGACCGCCAGCCTTGATTCGCCAAACAGACCTGAGCGCGACTTTGTGCTGCTGATACTGACGCCCGGCACCCTTGAGCGCTGCGTTGAGCCGAACGACGCCATGCGAAATGTGCTGAAAGATGCTGCCTCGCGCAATGCGCGGATGTTGGCGCTGACCTCGCCGCGCTTCAACCCGACCGATCAGGTGCGCTATGCGGCCGACCTGCTCCCCAACGCTGAACCGCTGCTGCTAGACTATGCACAGTGGCAGGCATCCTTCAACGCGCTGATGCAAACGCTCCGCGTGGCAGCGGAAGCACCGCCTTTGCGCCCTGAGCAGGAAGTACAGCTTGCCGCACAAGCACACTTTGAGCGCGCCTTGAGCCTGCCCGCTGATGATCTGGCAGGCAAGCTTGCCGCCTATGGGCAAGCCCTGGCACTGCACCCAGACTTTGCAGAGGCTTACGCACGACGCGGCGGCGCGCACCTTGCCAATGGCGATTTAGCCGCCTGCCTTGCCGATTGTGAAACTGCGCTGCGCCTTAACCCGAATTTGGCTGAGGCACACCACAACCGCGCTATGGCGCTTAGCAAGCAAGAGGATTATGCCACCGCCTTAGAGAGCTATACCCTTGTGCTGCGCTTTGACCCGCGCAACGCACGCGCACACCTTAATCGCGGTGTGGCGCGCGCCCATCTCGGCGATGTGGACGGCGCCATTGAGGATTATACGGCTGCCCTCGCCCTGAACCCAAACCTGAGCGAGGCATATTTCAACCGCAGTTTGGCGCATGGGCAGCGCGATAATTTTGAGGAGGCAATGCAAGACTATACGCGGGCAATCGCGCTGAATTTGAACCTGCCGCAAACTTCCGACGCGGCGAACTTAAGCGCCACCATCAGCTACTTAGAGCGTTTGCTGCGGCGCTTTCCCGATCATCCACAGGCAGAGACGATTCGCCACGAAATCTACCGACTGCGCGGCATGGCTGATGATCTCTAGCCGTTAGGTGCGCCGCAGCAGGCTGTAGCGGTTGATGTTATCGGTGTGTCCATCGGCGTAGAAGGTCTCCAGCAGTGTCAGCCCGCTGGTAGACTCAAGGGCGCGCTGTTCGTCAGTATCCACGTGATGGCAGTAGCGCAGCAGGCTGTTGGCGGCATGTCCGCGCCGCCAATCCATCAGCCAATCGCCGCGCTCACCGCCATAGTCAGAGGGCAAAGGGATCAGCCGTTCGCGGAAGCGCGCATGATCATAAAAGCACCAACTGGTGAAGATCAGCAAGCCGCCCTGCGCCACACGCTCCGCCAAAGCGCGGATCAGGGCGGTGCGGCGCGCCGCGCTTGGCACATGGTGCAGCACGCCAAAAAGCGCCACAAGCTCATACTGCGCGTTGGGCAGCGCGTCCTCCAGCAGGTCGTGCTGATCAAGGCGCGCCTCAGGCAGAGCGCCCATCTTGGCGAAGGCAGCGCGTGCCGCTTCTAGCAAGGCGGCGCTGTTATCTAGCCCGTGATAGCGCACCTCAGCCAGATTGCGCGCCAAGAAGCGCCCAAAGCGCCCATTGCCACAGCCAACATCTAGGATGCGGCGCGGCGCGGGCAGCCCTTCAAGGTAAGGCAGCAGACGCCGCCAGCCGTTCCACGCCCTGCCACGCGATTCGTCAAAGTTTTCGGCGGCTTGGGCGTAAAAGGTGCGGTTCAGCGCGTTCAAGGCGCGGCAGGCGGCGTCATCCATAGCTAAAAACTAGGCTTGAACTTGCACACCGCGCCAAAAGGCGACGTGGTTTTTGATGTTGGCAGCGGCAGGTTTTGGATCAGGGTAGTACCAAGCGGCGTCGGTATTGGTCTTGCCGTCTACTTCCAGCGTGTAGTAGCTGGCAGTGCCTTTCCATGAGCAGACGGTGTGGGTGCTGCTCTCGCGCAGATAGTCGCGCTTCACAGAATCGGGCGGAAAGTAGTAATTGCCTTCCACCACAATCGTTTGGTCACTCTCTGCAATCACGACGCCGTTCCAGATGGCTTTCATAGGTGGTTAGTCTCCAGTGTATCTCGTGTATCTCGATCTGCATTTCCGCATTATAGTGCGCGTTATGCTGCAAAATCTTACCAAAGCCGCTGAGAAGTTTTGACAAGCAATGTTTTGTTAGAACACCTTTCAAAAAACGAATAAAGGGCAAGTTTGAGAGGGAAGCCTTCTCGAAACCATCTCCACAGGCAAAATAGATTTCCCCTCCGCAAATTTCGAAGTCGCTGCCAGCCTATCACCGCGTTTTCAAGATTTTTACGAGAATTTATCTTTGTTTTGCATTGATAACCATAAAAAATTCCTTTACACTTTTCATGTGCCTTGTTCACCTTTTAAGGAGTGTGTGTAATGAAGGCAATTATCGCGTTGGTGTTGGTACTCAGCTTGGCTGCCTGCGGCGGCGGTGGTGGTAATGGCGGCGGCGGCGGCGCAAGCATGACCGACGTTGCCAAGCAGTTCATCGAAGCTACCTTCAAAGCCGATAAAGATGCTTGGCAAGCGGCTGCTTGCGAGGCAATCAAGGCGCAGGCGGACTCGATGACGGGCGCTACAGGTATGCCTGAGGGTGTCACCTATGACTTCTCTGCGCTGAAGTATGAAGTCAAAGAAGAAAGTGGCGACACGGGCAAGGTCGGCATCAGCGGTGTGATGAAGTTAACGGTTGCAGGTCAGACCCAAGAGGTAGACTTTGCGAGCAACCCATTGGCTGAAGTCCCTATGAAAAAAGAGGGCGGCAACTGGAAAGTTTGTCCTAACATCAGCTAAGCTGTGTAGCCGACCCGCCCATAAAGCGGGTCGGCTTTTTTTGCATTAGTAGCGCGGCACGTTCGTATCCACTTCAACCGACCAACGGTCAATGCCGCCTGCCATGTTGTAGACATTCGTGAAGCCCTGCATCGTCAGCCAGAAGGCAACTTGCCCACTGCGCCCGCCGCTGTGGCACATAATCACTACATCGCCTTCACGCGGAATGTGTGCTAGTGAATCAGGAATAGCCTCCATCGGGATGTGCTGCGCGCCTTCTACATGACAGATCGCCAATTCCCACGCCTCGCGCACATCAATGATGGTCAGCGCTTCGCCGGCGGCAAGGCGCTCGTGGATCACTTTCGGTGTCAATTCTTTTAGCATAGGTTCCTCATCAACTCAGGTTGGTAGCTGTTAACGGCGCACGGCGCGCATGATCACGCCCGGACGCGGCTCTAGGGTGACTGCCATATGCATATGCACATGCGGCTGAAGCAAGGTAAACCGATAGCGCTGCACAAGGCGCGCCAGAATCACCTTCGCCTCGACCTGGGCAAAGGCAGCGCCGATGCAGTTGCGCGCACCGCCGCCAAAAGGCAAAAAGCTATACGGCACAGGCTTTTCCAAGAAGCGATCAGGGTAAAAATCGCCAGGATTCTGCCAATAGTCCGCCATGCGGTGCGTGACGTAGATCGAATAGGTGACGCGCTCACCTTTGCGGATCAGGTAGCCTTCATGGGTAAGGTCTTGAGCAGCAATCCGCGAGCCGAGATGCGCGGGCGGATACAAACGCAGCGTCTCATCAATGAAGCGGTCAAGGTATTTAAGCTGCGCCAAGTGTTCCATGCTTGGTGGAGCATCGCCTAGCACGCTGTCCACCTCATCATAGAGCCGTTGAGCTGCCTGTGCATCAGCACCAATCATATACATCGCCCATGCCAGCAAGCCTGTGCTGGTATCATGCCCGGCGATGATCATGGTCAGCATTTGGTCGCGGATCATGGCATCGTCAACACCTTCAGCGCTCACCAAGATGCCGAGCAGATCGTTGGGCTGCGCGCCTGTTTGGGTGAGGTGTGCGCGGCGCAGGCGGATGATCTGGTGTAGGTAGTTATCAATGTGGCGCAAGGCGCGGCGATAGTTTGGGCGCGGCACATCTGCCCACAGCACCCAAATGCCCGGCGAGATGTAGCGCAGCGTATGCAGCAGCGCTGCCCAATAGTTCGTGATGTGCGGCATGAAGTCCACGCTAAAAAGCGTCTCCATCACGATCAGCAGTGCGATCTTACGCACTTCAGGCAGCATGTCGTAGGTTTCGTGCGGCTGCCACTGCTCAGCGATGCGGTCTGTGGCGCGCCACATGGACTCCACATAGCCAACCAACGCATTGCGGTGCAGGGCAGGATTCATCAAACGCCGCATCGAGTCATGCATCTCGCCATCGGCAACCAGCAAGCCATCGCGCAGCAGACGGGCGATAGGGTCTTTGGGCGCCTTCCACAAGAAGGACTCGCGTGCTTCGACCAGCAACCAGCGCGCCCATTCGGCGCCGGCAGTCATGATCGGCTTGAAGCTGGGCAAATTGGCGCGAAAGACCTTGCCCAGTGCGCCGTGAAAGACCTCTAAAGCGGGCAGTGGGCTGCGCGTGCGGAGGATGGTCTGGAGCGCTTTCAGGGCAAGGTTGCCGTTCGGTGTCGGGATTTTGGTGTGCGGTTGTGTGGTCATGCGGGCAATTGTAGCGCAAGGCGTGCCGCTTTGCACACGCGCCAAGCTGCGCTACACTCCTCAGCATGACTCGCGTGTTGATCTTTGGTTTTGCGCCGCTGCCTTCGGAGCCATACCGCGTGGCAGGCCCGAGCCTGCGGACGTGGCATTTTATCTCGGCGCTCCGTGCGGCGGGGCATGATCTGTGCCTGATCGGTGACCGTATGGCAGGGCTGTATCCTGAAGATTTGCCGCCGCTGATCACCACCCAACAAGAGCGCTTCACCTACCACAGTGTTCATGACATCCTCTGGCACGATCCGAAAGCGCTGCGTCCACTGATCAATGCCTTCGCGCCTGAATGTGCGATTGCCGTC
The DNA here is from genome assembly GCA_021404685.1 of Chloroflexi bacterium CFX4. Taxonomy (GTDB): domain Bacteria; phylum Chloroflexota; class Anaerolineae; order Aggregatilineales; family UBA2796; genus CP2-2F. The sequence goes on from QWHC01000001.1 coordinate 92,891, forward strand.
ACCACGCCTGCTGCCAGCATCGCCGCCGCTAACATTGGCGAGCTGCCGCTCTGGTGCGATCTGTACGGCAGCATCATGGCAGAGGCGCAGTTAAAGGCGCTGCTCTACGCCGATGATCAGTACTTGGCGCACTTCTGGAACATGGAACGGCTTGCCCTTGAGCGCGCCGATAAATTCTCCGCCGTCTCGGAGCGCCAACAGTGGTCAATCATTGGCGAGCTAGGCTTGTGGGGACGGCTGAATCAGTGGACGAGCGGTTACCACTTTGCGACGACCATTCCCATTGCAAGTGAGGATACGCCGTTCACGGCAACCGAACGCTTCATGCGCGGCGTGCGCGTCCCTGAGGATGCCTTCCTGATTCTTTACAGCGGCGGCTACAACACCTGGACGGATGTGGACACGCTCTTTAGCGCCTTAGAGCAGGTGATGCAAGCCCATCCGAAGGCGCATTTCGTCTCGACGGGCGGTGCAATCTATGGGCATGACGATTTCACCTATCGGCGCTTTGAGCGTCTGATCGCCGAATCGGCGCAGCGCGAGCGCTACCACCTGTGTGGCTGGATCGGCGCGCAAGACCTGATCAACCTCTACCTTGAGAGCGATGTTGCCGTCAACACAGATCGCTTTGCCTACGAGACGCTGCTGGGCAGCCGCACGCGCATTCTGGACTGGCTGCGGGCAGGCTTGCCGTGCGTCTCATCCGACCTCACTGAGCTGGCGCAGAGCGTGGCTGCCTACGGTGCCGGCTTCACCTATCCGCCTGAAGACGCGGCAGCGTTGGCAAAGTGTCTATTGGCGTGCGCCGAGCCTGAGCGCGCCGCACAGATGCGCCACAATGCGCGCCGTCTGCTCACAGAGCGCTACACTTATCAGGTGACCAGTGCGGCACTCTTGGCGTGGGTGGCTGCGCCGCAGCGCGCACCCGATGTCGGGCGGCAGACGCTCAAGTTGGCGCGTCCCTACCGCACGCTATGGGTAGAACTGGGCGAAATGCTCCGCACGCGGCGGCTCAATCTCAGCTTGGCAGTCAGGTTGTGGTCACCAGTGGCGGCGGTGCTGAAGGCAGTTGGTTTGGGCAGCCTGCTGAAAGGGCTTGCCGCACGTGGGCAGCGCGCTTTGCGCTTTGATGTCTCGCCTTATCAGGCAGTGTGGCAGGTGCAAACTGCGCCGAAAACAGTCCGTGCCGCGCAGCCTTTCGCGCTCCGTGCCGAAGTGCAGAACGTTGGCACGGCGCTGTGGCTGCCGATCCGCGAGAGCGCCTTTGGTGTGAACATTGCCTACCGTTGGCAGGCAGCAGGGCAGTTCGGCACATGGGAACGCCTACCACTGCCTAAGGCAGTGCCAAGCGGCAAATCTGCACAGCTTCACTTAGCGCTCCGTGCGCCTGAGCAAGCAGGTGATTACGAATTGGTGCTGGACTTGGTGCGCGAAGGCGTGACGTGGTTTGCCCAAACTGCCAGCGGGATAGAAACAGGCGGAGGTGCGCTCCGCCTGCCCATGCGTGTTGTGGCTGAAGATTAGCCCTTCACAGCGCCGGCGGTGGTGCCGCTGGCAATCTGATCTTGCAGCACAAGGTACACAATCAGGGTTGGCAACATGCCGATCACAGCACCGGCTGCAAATAAGCCCCATTGGTTGGCAAAGTTGCTGCTGACGAAGTTGACGTACAAGCCGACCATGAGTGTCCACGACTCTTTATCACGCAGCAGCACACGCGCCAGCACGAACTCGTTGAAGATGCCCACGAAGGACAGCACACCGATCACGATCAGGATCGGGCGCGCCGCCGGCAGGATGATCCGAATATAGGTCTGTAGGATGGTGGCGCCATCCACAAGAGCCGCCTCGTCCAATTCACGCGGGATCGAGTCGAAGAAGCCTTTCATCAGCCAGATGTTGGTGCCCATCGCGCCGCCAATGTAGACCAAGATCAAGCCGCCGGGCGTGTTAAAGCCGATGAACGGGATATACACGCCCAACTGTTGCAGCATCAGAAAGATCGAGACCATCGCCAACAGGTTCGGGAAGACCTGCACCAACAGCATGAACAGCAGCAGGTTACGGCGTCCCTTAAAGTTGAAGCGCGAGAAGGCGTAGGCAGCCGGCGCCGTGATCATCACAATGCCGATTGCCGTCACAGAGGCGACCAACGTCGAGTTCAGCAGCCAGCGGAAGAACGGATAGCGATCTGGGTTGCCCAGCAGATCGGTGTAGTTCTTGAACAGCAAAGCAGGATCGGAAACGTTTGGGATCAGGCTCTGGCTTGCCATGCTTTGCAGCGGATTAAAAGACGCGCTGACGATCCACAGCACCGGGAACAGCGCAAAGACGATCAGCACGGTCAGGATGGCGTAACGCACCAAGTTCCGCAGTTGGCGACGCTGTTTGAAGGTCATGCCGCCGTCACGTTGCACACCGAGCGCAGTTGTTGTTGTGCGGGAGACGCTAGACATTTCGAGAGACCTCCTCCCAACGTCGGGTTAAGCCCATTTGCATGATGGTGACCGTCCCAACGATCACAAAGATCACAATGGAGATGGCAGAGGCAAAGCCGAAATCCGCACCGCCTTGCCCAGAGAACGCCACACGATAGGTATAACTGATCAGAATGTCCGTTTGTCCTGCTGGTATCGGCGAATCGGCGATGACAGGATTCCCATCGTTAAAGGCGGCAATCAGCGTGTAGTTATTGAAGTTGAAGGTGAACGAGCTGATCAGCAAGGGTCCAATCGAGACTAGCAGCAGCGGCATCGTGATGAAGCGGAACGCCTGAAACTGATTGGCGCCGTCCACTTGGGCAGCCTCATACAAATCGGCGGGAATGGCTGCCAGCGCACCGCTGCAAATGAGCATAAAGTATGGGTAGCCAAGCCACAGGTTCACGATCAGAATGGCGATGCGCGTCAGTGTGCCATCCGCAAACACATTCGGCAAGCCGGGGATGATCTGGCTAAAGACGCCAAACTGCGGCTGGAACATGCCGCGCCACGTTACCACCGAGATCAGGGCAGGAATGGCATACGGCACTATCAGCATGGTGCGGAAAAACCGCCGCCCAACAAATTTGCCCTGCATCAGCAGCGCCACCAACAACCCTAGCGCAAAAGTAGTTGCCACTGAAGAAAAGGCGAAGACAACCGTCCATAGAAAGATGCTGATCAACGGACCGCGCAGTGCCGGGCTGTTAAAGAAGCGGTCAAAGTTGGCAAAGCCGATGACGGTGCGGTAGCCAACGCCTGCCGGGAAGCCTTCGATCCTCATGATGAAGTCGTTAGGGCGGGCATCAGGATTGGCGGCAAGGGCTGCCTCATAAGCGGCTTTATCAATAAAGAAACCGATAGTATCATTGCCGACGAAAACCGTCCCCGTTTGCAGGTCGGTGATGGTATCCGTGCTGGGGTCGTAACGGTAGCGCGGCGCAAGGACTGCCACAAAATCGCGGGTGACACTCAAGCGGTTGTCCTCAGGACCGAACTGTTGGCTGGCGGCAACCGTCAGCAGGCGCGTGCGTTCAGCACGGGTAGCACGCCGAAAGCCTTGATAGGTTTCGGGAATTTCGCCACTGACGGGCTGGAGTTCGCCCTGACCGATCACAAAAAAGGCGTTGCCGTCACGATCCGTCAGCCAGAGTGCGTACTCACCTGCCTCATTCAGAAATGCCTCCCAGCTATAGCGCACGCCCGTCTCTGGCACATAAGTGCGGCGCTCCAAAAGCTGCACTGCCTGCACTTTGGTCAGCAAGTGACCATCGCCGTAGTTGGTGAATGCCACATAGACGGTATACACAATTGGGTAGATGACGCCCAGTGCCAGCAGCGCAAAAGCAGGCGACATCCAGCGCAGCGGCTTAAGCTGCGGGCGCAGGTTGATCACATTCACCAAGAGGGTGATCGCGGCGATGGCAACCGCCAGTTCCCAGATGCCATCGTTGATCAGTGAGAAGATAAGCCACAACGCGAAGGCATCTACAATCATCAGACCAATGTAGCGGATGATCAAGGTTACGACGCCGGGAATGGCAGGCGTGCCAACGGGTCGCTGCGTAAGGGTACCTGTGGTCATAAAACGCGGTAGCGGCGCTCTCGCCGCGCCTCCTTTCGGCAAACAAAAAGACTAAGTTGCACGACTATTAGCGGCAGATTATGCCTATACGTAAGGGCGGGAAAATTCCCGCCCCTACTACAAGATGCTGTGAAAGTGCGTTCAGTTTACTTCAGCAGGTTGCGAATCTGCTCAGCAGCAGTCTTGAATGCCTCTTCAGCACCCACCTGCTTGTTGGCAACTGCCTCAACAGCGTTACCCCATGCCTGCCAGACCGAAGACATCTCAGGGATAGCGGGCATTGCCAAGGCTTCTGCGCCTGCCATGCCGAAAGCGATCAGGTCTGGGTCTTCCAGCTTCTCAAGGGCGGGCAAGAAGGCAGACGGACGGTCGAAGCCGAACAGCGCCATTGGTGTGCCAGTGCGCTCTACACCATCTTTGCCGGTGGCAGTCACTTCGATGTCCTCAGCCGCCACGAAGTCCAGCAGGAACGACTTGGCAAGTTCTTTATTCTTGCTGAAGGCGTTGATCATGAAGCCCTGCACGCCCAAGAACGGCTTGCCGCCGCCGGGGATGGGTGCAATGGCGTATGGCACGCCGCTTGGACGCAGACGGTCGCCCAGCGCCCACGGACCGGTGATGATCATCGCGGCTTCCTTGTTGGTGAAGAGCGTGTGCATCACGTCATAATCCACGCCAGCGGGCTGCAAACCAGCAGCGATCATGCCTTCAAACCACTTCAGCGCGGCGATGCTGCCTTCGCTGTCAATGCCCAGATCGGAAGCATCGTAGCCAACGCCTTCTTCATAACCAAAGACGTAGCCACCGAAGGCGGTCTGGATGGGGAAGAAGTGGTAGGGATCGCCGCTCTGGCGGACGAAACCGTATTTCACCACACCGGAGGCAACCAACTCGGCGGAGAGCTTCTGCACTTCCTCAAAGTCGGCTGGCACTTCCTTCACAATTTCAGGATTGTAAACAAAGGCGACGTTCTCAGTGGCATAGGGCATACCATAGAGAACACCTTCGTAGGTGAAGCCAGCCAAGGCAGCTGGTGCAAACTTCTCGGTCAGTTCGCCCAAGTCCATTGGCTCAAGCAGACCGTCTTTAGAGAGTTCGCCGATCCAGTCGTGCGCGCCGATGAAAATATCAGGTCCTTCACCAGCCGGCGAAGCAGTCTTAACCTGCGAGCGAATATCGCCGAAGCCAAGCTGTTGAACCCTTACCTCTACACCAAATTCTTCCTTGAACTTGACGGCGAGTGCCTCAAGGATTGGTGCGCGGGTATCATCTGCCCAAATCAGCAAAGTCGCTTCTTGAGCCTGAGCATTGAAGGTGCCGAACGCGCCAAAAGCGAACGCGGCAATCAGAAGAAAGGCAACAATTTTGTTACGCATTAGGGAATCCCTCTTTTTGGACACTATAATTGGGTGTCGGTTAACGGTGCGTATTTGTCTACGCGCTGCTAAATATACCGCGCCTTGCAAAACTTGCAATGGGTAGATTTAACTTGGGCAAAAGTTCATTTTCTGCACGTTTGTGAAATTCCTAACAAGCGTTTGTTCACTTTTTTGCCTTAACAAAGCGCTCATACAAGCGCGCTATAATAGGGTGCAGTGTTCATTTGGCGCGTTTTACGGAGCGCTTCCGCGCATGACCTTACCCACACCGCCCGCCCCCATCCCGCTCACCATTCTTTCAGGCTTTTTGGGCGCGGGCAAAACAACCCTGCTTAACTACTTACTCAACAGCGATCATGGACTGCGGATCGCTGTCTTGGTGAACGATTTCGGCGCGATCAACATTGACGCGCAACTGATCGTCGGTGTGCAAGATGCCGAACAGATCAACCTTGCCAATGGCTGTGTGTGCTGCACCATTCGCGGCGATCTGCTGCGGGCAGCCCTTCAGCTTGTCGAACGTCCCGATCCGCCTGAATACATCATCATTGAGCCAAGCGGCGTTTCCGACCCTGTCTCGGTCGCGCAGACTTTCCAACTGCCCGAACTGCGCGATCACATTCGGCTGGATGCCATTGTTGCCGTTGTGGATGCCGAACAATTTGAGCATTTGGAAGGCGCCAACGCTTATTTGGCATATGAACAACTGACGGTTGCCGATCTGATTGTGATCAACAAGGCAGATTTGGTCACGCCTGAGCAGATCGCTGCCTTAAAACGCAAATGGTTGTATCCAACGGCGCGTGTGATCGAGACCAGCTTCGGGCGCGTGCCGGTTGACCTGCTGCTGGATACCGGACGCTTTGACCCTGCACGGCTGCAAACGCGCACGCCCAGCGATGTGCATGTGCATGAATCCGCGGCGCAGGCTGATCACGACCATGCGCCTGATCACCACACGCACGATCACAGCGTGGTTTTCGCCTCCTATAGCTGGCAATCAGCCGCGCCGCTTTCGTTGAAAGCACTCCAAAAGGCGCTTAAGAAGCTGCCGCCGAGCCTCTACCGTGCCAAGGGCTTGCTCTATCTGGCAGATGATCCAACGCGGCGTGCTGTGCTGCAAGTGGCTGGCACGCGCATCACACTGACGGCAGGTGAAGGATGGGATGATAGCACACCGCAGACGCAGATCGTCGCCATTGGCGCGCCAAATTCATTCGATGCCGCCGCACTGGACGCGCTCTTTGAAAGCTGCCAGGCTGATCAGCAGCCGATCTCGATTGCCGATCAGATTTTGAGCGGCGCGCTGACGTGGCTGCGCGGCAAGCGCTAGCGGGCAGCCATTTGTGCTGGCATGGCGTCATTCTCGCGGAATGCCGTAGAAGATCAAGCCGCCGCTTGCCTCTGCCAGCACAATTAGCTTGCCATCCGGCGAGAAAGCACCCGTCAGGAAGCCGCTTTGCCCTGCGCCAAGCGTTCCGCGCAAATAGTTGGGCGAATCGGCGCGAATAGATTCGACCAACCATAGATAGGCGCCGCGCTCGCTGCTCATCACACTGAGCAGCAGCGCACCATCCGGCGAGAACGCTAACGCCGCCGCCCTACCCCCGTGTTCGGTCAGGCGGCGCACCGCCGTGCCGCTTTCCGCCGCCTGCACAAAGACCTCATCGCCACTGCCGCCGATTAACACATAGCGCTTATCCGGCGAGAAAACCAAGCCGCGCCGCGGATCAAGTTCTTCTGCGATCACGCTGTAGACCTGTGCATAATCTGAGGCGCGGAAAACCTGCACTTCGCCGCGTGCGCCAACTGCCAAGAGCGTGCTATCAGCATTGAAGGCAAGCGCCGTTGGCGTCGCCTGAAAGCCGCGCAGGTCTGCTAAGACTTGCCCATTGCGCGTATCGTAGAGGCGCACCAGCGCGCCGCGCTCATCACGACTGAGGGCTGCCAAACGCACATTGTCGGCGGCGAACAGTGGCTGTTCGGCAAGGTAGCCTGTGCCGGGAACGCGCCGCAGCACGCGCCCCGTCAGCATATCCCACAGCCACAGCTCACCACTGCCGCCCGTGGTGGCAAGCAATTTGCCATCGGGCGAGAGCGCCGCACCAGTCACCGCAATCACACCGCTTGGCTCGGCAGGCAGCGGTGCGCGGTCTGCGGCGCGCAAAAAGCGCACACCGCGCCGCGTCACAAGGGCAATCACCTCACTTTGATCGCTGAAAAAGGCGTGCAGCACATCGCCTTCCGCGCTGCGGCTGGCATCCGGTTGGCTAAGCACCTGAATGCGCTGACCCGTGTTCAAGTCCCATAAAATCGCCACTTCCAGCCCATCTATGCTGATCAGCCAGTTCCGCACCGCATCAAAGGCAAAGCGGTTCACCGTCGCCTGGTGGGCCACCAAATTGCCGATCAGGGCGATCTTGCCAGCATTCGCCTGAGAGATTGGCTCTGCCAACAACCGCCAGCCGGTGCGCGGCAAAGTTGGCAGCGGTGCGCGGGTTGGGTTGGCAGGCAGCGCACTGCCCCCACAGGCAGAGAGCAAAAGACAGAGCATAATGAGGACAAGGCGGCGTATGGGCATAGGCTAAGGCTCCTGTGGTGGGTGTTGGGCGCGCAAAAGGGAAAGGCTGAGCATGGCGACCAACAGCAGGCTAACGCCACCCAGGATGAGCGCAATCACACCATTCTCGGCGGGTGTAGCGGGTGCGGATGCCTCAAGGCTTGGCGTTGGGCTAACTGCTGCCTGAGTCGGTGCGGCAGTGCGCGGCAGCGCGGGTGCTGTGCTGCCGAAGGCGCTGAGCAAGAGCAGCATCGCGCCGAGCGTCAGGGCGATGATCACGCCTGCCAAAACGATCACTTGCCGCACGGGTTCGCGCATTTGCCCTAGCGCCTCCTGAGGATGTTTCCAAGCACCACACCGCCAATGATCAGCACATTCAGGGCGATGATTAGCGGGATGATCAGGCGCAGTAGGTTAGGCGGCGCCGAGTCCACCTCAGCAAGGGCAGACGGCAAGCTCGGCGGTCGGTCTGTGGCAACCGCAGCGATTGCGATGGCGGCGGGCGTGGCCGTTTCGCCCAACGTTGCCACGCTAAGCGGCGTTGGTGTGGGTGCGTTCGGCACCGCTGTGGAGATGGCGATCAAGATCGCTGTGGCGGTCGGTGGAATGCCCGTTGGCGTATCTGTCGGCGTAAAACTGGGGCGCGGCGTATAGGTCATGGAAGGCGTCAAGGTGATCGTTGGTGTGGGCGTCTCGGTTGGTGGGCGGGTTGGGCGTGGTGGCGCAGCGGTGGGCTGTGCGGCGTTGCGCCCAGTGGCAGGGTTGGCGCCGGTCACACCTTCAGATTGAACGGGTGCGCGCCCACCATTCCCAAAGACGACCACATACCAACGCCCGTATTCGCCGCCATCGCTGAAGCCGACGCCGATCTCCGTCCAGTTGCCCAGCATGTTGCTGTAGTGAACCGATGAATTCATCCACCAATTGAACGCCCAATCGAGGCTGGCGCTTCTGCCACCGACCACGTTTTCGCCGACGCGCCCGCTGTAGCCCGCCGCCGCCGCCCGATCTTGCGGGAGCGATCCGTTGCTCTGGCGGTGCGGATGGGTATAGGGCGTGGTGGCAAGGTAACGGCTGTGACTCTGGGCGGCAGCCGCGAGCGCGTTGTTGTAGCTGAGCGTGTTCAAGCCTTGTGAGGCGCGCAGTTCGTTGATGCGCGCCACAAGCACACCAGCCACATCTTGGGCAGCCGCTGTGCGTGGTGTAAGGCTGCTCAGGCTGAGTGGAAGGCTGAGCAGAAGCAGGATGAGCAAACGTATTAAGCGATTCATGCCGCGTAGTGTAGCGCAAAGCGGCGCACTTTGAAAAGCACCGCTTAGCCTACACTCACTAACCTTTTAAGGCGCCTTGCAGCATTGCCTCAAAGAAGCGCTTTCGCAGCAACGCAAAGAGCAGCAACACCGGCAGCATGATCACAATGCATGCCGCCGTCCAGACGTGATAGGCAATCTCGAAGCTGCTCTGAAAATCGTACAAACCAACGGTGACCGTCCGCGCTGTGCCGTTCAGCAGCACCAACGCCGCCAAAAATTCGTTCCACGTATCCACAAACATCAGCAGGAAGGCTGCCATCAAGCCGGGCGCTGCTAAGGGCATCACTACGCGGATCAGTGCCTGAATCGGCGTGCAGCCGTCAATCAGGGCAGCCTCTTCTAGCTCAATCGGGATGTTATCGAAGAACGATTTGATAATCCAAATGGCGAAGGGCAAGCCGCCTGCTGTGTAGACTGCGGAGATGAACAGGTGCGCGTTAATGCCCTGCGGACGCAGCACACCAAGATCGCTAGCGATGCGGTAGAGCGGCACGAGGTTCGTCAAGCCGGGAATCATCATCAAAGCGAGGATAGCCAGCTCTAAGGTGCGGCTGCCACGAAAGCGATAGCGTGAGAAAGTGTAGCTTGCTAACGAGGCAAGCGTCACCACAACCAATGAGGCAGTGGTGGAGTTAAAGAGCGAATTCCACAGGTAGTAGCGCGTCATATCGCTGTTAAAGACTGTCTCATAGCCATCGAAGCGCCACGTCGGTGGAAAAAAGGTTGGTGGGCGCGTCAGCACTTCATCTTGGCTTTTGAAAGAAGTCATCAGCGTGTAGGCAATCGGAAAGAGGGCGAGCAATGCGAATAAGCCTAGCACGAAGTGCGTGCTGATCTGGTCAAAGCGCCGTGTCGTTTTGGAGGTGACCATGCGCGGGACTATCCTTACTAGAATACATCTCAGAAAAAACGAATGAAGGGTGGTTTTGAAGCCGCTGCTAATCGCGTCTGCGACCGATAATGCTCAAATAGAGGATGGTCAGGCTCATATTGATCAGGAATAGGATGACTGAAACAGCCGCACCCGTGCCAAAATCACCTTGTTCCCAGCCTATTTGCAGCAGGTAATAAGCAGCAGTGCGTGTTGCACCACCCGGTCCGCCGCGTGTGATTGAGAAAATCAAGCCGACTGAATTGATGGACTGAATAGAAGTCAGCAATACCATCACCAGCACGGTAGACCGAATTTGCGGCAAAATGACGCCGAAGAAGCGCTGAAAACGGTTAGCGCCATCCAGCGAGGCGCTCTCGATGATCTCTTGCGGCACGGTTTGCAGCGCGCCCAGCGAAAGCAGCGTTGTGAATGCCAAGCCGCGCCAGACCGCCGCTGCGATCACGATGGCGAGTGCGCCGCTGGACGTTGTATAGAGCTGTTCACCCAAGAAGGGCAGATACGTGTTGATCCACGCTTGCGCCAAGCCATAGGTTGGCTGGAAGAGCCAGCGCCACATGGTGCCTGCCACCACTTCCGAGATCACCCAAGGGATGAAGATAATCACAAGGTAGACGCCGGTGAACTTGAAGCGCCGATTCAGCAGCAGCGCCAGCATCAGCCCAATGCTCACCGTCAGTGTGATATAGGCAAGAGAATAGGTGAGCGAGACGCGCAGACTCTCCCAAAAGCTGGGCGTTTGCAGCAGGCGCTCGAAATTGGCAAGCCCAACATGCAGAAATTCACCACGCCTGACGCGAGTCGTGCTGAGGTAGACCGAGTAGAGCGTTGGGTAAACTTGCAGCGCCAACAGCACAACAATCGAAGGCAGCAAGAACCAGAGCGGCAGCCACCGATAGTTCCGCCCGCTGCTGAAGGTGTGCGGCAGGGCATCGGCTTTTGCGCGCCAAGATAAGTTGGTCATAGCTGTGTTCCTGAATAGCTTTGCTTCACCCTTAAGGCAGCAATATGGGCGGATCGTTGCCCGCCCACAACACTATGAAAGACGTGCTTTGCGGAAGCGCGCCGAATTGCTTTTAGTCTAGCCCTGCGTTGTACTCATCTTGGGCAGCCTGCAAGGTTGCCATAATGTCCAGCGAGGGGTTAGTGATCAACCTGACAATGGCATCACCCAAGAGCGTAATGCCTTTGTCATAATCGGCAAGGGTTGGCGAAGGCGTGGCGTACTCACGCTGAATCTCTGCCACGGCCACCCAATAAGGCGTTTGGAATTCTTCCGCCGCCGCCGCCGAGATCAAGGCGGGCAGCGCACCATAGGCGGCGGAGTAGGCAACGTTCTCCGCCGTCGTCATTTGGAAGTCAATGAATGCCTGTGCCGCTTCCACATTTTGCGCGCCAACCGGGATGCCCCAGCCGGAGGCGACAATCAGCGAGGCGGGTTTACCGCCGGGCGCGGCAAACTGCGGCGCGATGCTCAGCTTGCCCGCCTTGAGCGCGGCACCTACCGAGAGCGCTTCAGGGTCGAAGGTACCGGTGATCTCGCCCTTGAATTCGGTGCCGTCTGGCGCGGTGATCGGCGTCAGATAGACGTATGAGTAAGAGCCAGCCACAAAAGCACCTGCCTCGCCGCGCATGAAGGGCTGTTCATTATCAAAGCCGGGTGCCAGCGATTCCTGTGCGGCGTAGCCATTCGCAAACAGGGCGCGGGCAAATTCCACAGTTTTCAGGGTTGCCTCATTTGCCCAGACAGCACGCCCTTCGCTATCGGCGATCTGTCCGCCATAGCTGACGATTAGATTGTAATAGAAACGCTCTACCGAGATTTTTTCAGCTAGTTTGCCGGTAAAGGCAAAGGCATTCGGATTGGCTGCCTTTAGCTCAGCCGCCTTTGCCAGAAATTCATCGGTCGTGGCTGGCACGCCATCAGGATAAATATCTGTCCAATAGTAGAGGAAATGCACGGCAGCATGGGCAGGCACACACAGAATTCTGCCATCAGGCGTGGTGCAGGCTGCCAAAGCGCCGGGATCAACATCGGCAAACCACGGGCGCGATTTCACCCAGTCGGTTAGGTCGGTCAGTGTGCCATTCTGCTCAAAAAAGCCGAGCTGCTGGCTATCCACATAGCTCACATCTGGCACTTCGCCGCGTGCTTGCACAGCAACGTTCAGTTTGGCGTTGATTTGGTCAAAGGGTTGGAAGGTGTTTGCAACCTCAATACCGAACTCGGCGCGGTAACGGGCAATAACATCTGCCAGCCATTTATCTTGCGTGTTTTGCGGATTCTGATCGTTAAATTTCGTCCAAAGCTGAAGGGCGCCGCTTTGGGCAGTCGCTGTGCTGCTCAGCGCGCCGAAAAGCAGGGCAGCAATCAGCGCTAGGCACAGTAAAAATCCAGTGATTTTGCGCGTTTTCATGGCAAGAATCTCCAAGCGGATAGGAATGACAATGCAGAGCATAGCATAAAGCCAAACAGAGTGCCTAGTGAGCGTCGGATGAGGGCGCTTTATGCGGCAATCTACTAAACCATACTACAAAAAATCTCTGGTGTCTGGATTGCCTTGTGGGAAATTGGGACGCGCCTTGCTGCGCCCGAACGGCGAATCGGCCTTCACACCAAGCCATGTAAGTTTGCATTTCGTTTGCGGCACACCTTTAGCATGATTATGCTATAATGAACAATGTATAACATCCACAAAAACAGGGACAGCCTGCCAAACATCGGGAGAGTAAGTGTTATGACGTGGTTACTGGTGGAAGATGATCCAGACATTCGCAACTTTGTCCAAATGGTGATAACTGTTTGGGGCGAGACACCGCTTCCTTTCCCGGATGGGCGCACCGCTTGGGCGTGGTTAGACAGCGTTGAGAGTGGCAATTATCAAGGCGATCTGCCCGAATTAGCGCTGATGGACATCAAAATGCCCGGCTACACTGGCGATGAGATCGCCGCACGCATCCGCCAAACCGCACCGCTGAAACACATCCCGATTGTGCTGATGACCGCCTTCACGCTCAGCGAGGCAGAGGTTGCCGAAATGCAACGGCGCGCTGGCTTTGATCACCTCATCAACAAGCCGCTGCCTGAATTGGATCACCTGCAAAAGCTGCTCTACCGCGTGCGCGATCAGCGCAAGGCAACACAAGCTGCGCCAGCCGCAGAAACGCCAAGTGTTGCCGTGGCTGCTCCACCGCCTGAGGCACCTGCTGCCGCCGAACCTGTGCCAACGCCTTCACCGACGCTTGCCGCCGCCGAATCTGCGCCAGCACCAGAGCAGCCGTCCGCTCTCGCTGCCGCGACACCACCTGCGCCAAAGCCCGAACCGCCAGCCGCCACCCCTGAACCAACTACTAAGCCTGCTGTGCCTAAAGCCAAGACGCCACCTAAGCAAAGCACCTCTTGAAGCCATGTCTAGCCGAAATGTGCCACACCCTGCCAGCACACGCGAAGATGCCGTTTGGGGACTACTGCGCTTTGTAGATGATTTCGGCAGGACGAGCGAAGGCTTTTTCAAGCGCTTATATCAGGGCTTGCGCCGTAAGCCACCACAACACCTGCCCGAACCTGAGCCGCAAGAGAATGCGTTGCGCCAAGCCAACCGCGAACTCTCGGCACGTCTGCGCGATTTTCAGACGTTGGCTGCCCGCATGGAGGCGATCTTTGCGCGCCTTGAAGAAGGCGTCATCATGCAGTCTCCCGAAGGGCGCGTCGTGCTGATCAATGACGCCGCTATGCGCTTGTTGGGCAGTATGCGCGCCTTTTGGGAGAGCGACTTAGGCAGGCTGTTCAAGCAGGCGCAAGATGCCCCTAACGGCAGCACCGAGCTAGAGCCAGTCGGCAAGCCGCTGCGCGTGCAGGTGAATGACCGCATCCTTGGCGCGCAACTTTCCATCGCACGGGCTGCCGATGGCGGCGCGCTTGGCACGCTCATCTTGCTGAACGACGCCACACGCGAAACGCTGGCAGATCGCCTGAAAGATCAGTTCGTCACCCAGATTACACATGAACTACGGACGCCGCTGACCGCCATCAAGGGTATGAGCGAAGTGCTGCTCAGCGCACCGACGGATCGTCCGCCCAACCGCAAATTTCTGGAGGCGATTGGACGTAACGTCAATACGCTTGACCGCATGATCACCGAACTGCTGGATATTTCCGAGATGAACGCTGGCTCGTTTGCCGTCCGCCAGCAGCCCATCACCCTTGACGACCTGATCTTTGATGTGATTAAAGGGCGTGAGCCAGCCATCAAGCGCGGCGGCTTGAACATCGGCATGATGGTGACGAACCGCACGCAATTGCGCGTGTTAGGCGATGATCGCCGCCTGAGCTGGGCAATCGGTCACCTGATTGATAATGCCATTAACTACACGCTCAAAGGCGGACAGATTACCGTGCGAATCGGTGCGCAGCGCGGCGATAAGGTGCTGATTGATGTGGTGGACAGCGGCGTTGGCATTAACGAGCGCGATGCGGCGCACGTCTTTGAGCGCTTCTATCGCGGTGAGGCGCGCACGGCGGACGGCAAACTGATCGATCCACGTGGCTTAGGGCAGGGTTTGTATATTGCGCGTGCCGTTGCAGAGGCACACGGCGGCTATTTGGTCTTTTCCAGCACACTTGGGCAGGGCAGCAAATTCACGCTTGGTCTGCCCATGCTGCGTGGCCCTAGCGAGGCGGCTGATTCAGAAGCAACGCCTTCTCACTAACCTCACAGCTAAAAATGCGCCGCACGGCGTATAATCGGCGCATTGGATGCACCTTAGAGAAAGCGCTCATGAGGCAACTCTTTCGGAACGTATTTCTGCTCGCCGCCTGCCTGCTGTTGATGATCAGCTCAGCGATCTTTGTGCGACGGCAGTTGCCACCCACACCTTACGCACTGTTGTTCACCCTGCCAAACGGCACACCGTGCAGCCGCCCTTGTTTGTTCGGCGCACGTGCCGGCGAAACAAGCTATCAGGCAGCGCTTGACCTGCTCACAGAACATCCCCTTACCCGCAATCTGGTGCGCCGCGACCGTGTGAGTACGATGGCTGCCATGTTTGAAGGCATTGAGATGATTGTGGAAGTGCAGGGCGATGCACACGGCAAGCTGCTGCAAATTTCGCTGCACATTGAGCCAAGCTATACGCAGCGCCTACGCAGCCAAACCACACAACTGCCCGCCTTGCCGGAAGCGCTTTTGAAAGGCGGCAGCATGGGTGAAACTTTTGCCGCCATTGGCGCACCAGACTATGTGCAGTTGGATGGCGGGCGCGAACTGCGCCTTTACTACCAGTTTGACGGGCTGACGTTCTACTTTCGGCGCAGCAACGAACGCTTGAATCCGCAAGATGTGCTGACCAGTGTGTTTATGTATACGGTCTCGGCGCCGGAGACAGCCAGTATGCTGCGCTGGATCGGCTTCACTTCTTCCGAGCGATATTACATGCACGCCTATCCGCGTTGAGCTGTGATAGGCAGTGAGGGAGTTTGGTTGCCATGCGTTTGATCGGTAGTGTGCTTGTGATCGCGCTCAGCTTAAGCGTTGCCTTTGCCCTGACCATTTTCACGCAGCCGCGCCCTGTCTCAGAATATACCTGCTTGCAAGTTGGCGATCAGTTGATTGATCTGCGGACGGGCGCAGTCAGCCAGGGTGAGCCGCTGCCAACCACACACGCGGAAAAGCCTCACAGGCTCTCTGATGGGCGCTATTTCACCTTTGAGCGCCTGAACCCTCTCACCGATCAGGATGCCACGCTTGCCCACTTCTACGCTGCGGATGATACCCTCATCCGCACCTACCGCTTGCCGCACCGCCAAGGCGCGCCCAAGCCAAATTACTATGACATTTTGCCCGCACCCAACAATAAATACCTTGCCCTATGGTGGATGGATAACAGCAGCGGCTTCCCGATTGGGCAACTCATGGTGCTAGATTTGGCGGGTGAGCAACTTTGGGAAGTGACCCGCCGCTTGCCTTACGAGGGACGCCACTTGCTAACCTGGCACGCCGACAGCTCGCGTCTCTACTACTTTTATTTGCTGGATCGCGGCTTGGAATTGCGCGGCTATGACCTCAGCACAGCGCAGAGTGACGTTTTGGCACGGCGCATTCGCAGTGATCGCTTCCGCACCCTTTCACGGTCACCCGATCAAAGGCGCTTTGTGCTTGGGCTTGAAGATGGGCAGCCTGATCGTCTTGTGCTGCTGACGTTGGATGGCAGCCAACCGCCGCTCACGCTGATGACGGGCTTTGGTGGCTACCGTGTGACTTGGGCAAGCGATAGCAGCGCCTTTGCTGTTTATTTTCACGATCAGGATAGGCGCGCAAAAGCGTTCTTTGTGCGCGTTGATGGGCAATTCATCAGCAGCCTTGCCTTTGACGGCTATCTCAGTTGGTCGCCTAATGCGCGCTACATCCTCTATATAGATGCGCCGTCTGTGCGTGGTGCAGCACAAGCACCTGGCACCTACCTGCATGATCTGGCAGGTGGCGCAACAGTGCGCTTAGCGCGCAACGATCTTACCAATGCGCCGCTTTGGTCACCAGATGGCATGTGGGTTGGTCTATCTTTGCGCGCTCCATACCTACCTTTCACCATTTTTCAGATAGGCAGCGGGCATCTTCCCTTAGAAGGCATAACCGTTACGCGGTTTGCTTATGAACGCTGTGCCTAATTGGTAGCCCTACAAATTCAGGCGCGCCAATTCGCGTTCGCGCCAAAAGGCAAGCGCCTGCGCCGCTGTTTGCTCCACGCTCAGAGTGGTGGTGTCCAGCACATCCAGCACGCCAAGCTGGTAGATTTTGCGCTCTTGCCGCACCTGATGGAGCATCCCACCACGCACCTTCGGATCGTGAAAGCGCCCGCCGTGCTGGGCGTGCAAGCGGCGCAGCACCTCGTTCAGTTGGCAGGTCAGCACCAGCAGCCAACCGCTTTCCAGCAGGCGCGTTCGGTTCTCCTCATCCAGCAGTGGCGCGGCAGGCATGGCGATTACAGCGCCGCGCTGAAGGGCAAATTCCTCACAGAGCGCCCTGAGCAGCGTCCGCGTGCGCGCTTCGCCGTAGGTCTGCCGCAGATCGTCGAGCGAGATGTTTTCGCGCAACTGCACCTCGGTTTCAAGGTCAAGGCAAGGGACGCCGACCTGTTCGGCAATGCGGCGAATGATGGTGTTTCTGCCCACACCGTCATAGCCGCTGAGGATCAGGTTGCGGTAGGGCGAAAAAGGCGCGTCGCCGCTCATCAGGCGCGCCAACCGTTATACCATGCATCGAACAGCGGCAGCAGTTCGTGCAAGCTCTCCACGCTGGCATTCGGTGTGATGTGCTTCTCGGCGCGCAGCCCATTGTTCACCACACGCAGCACAGCGCGCATCCCAACGTTTTGTGCGCCGCGCACGTCCGCCTCGAGGTTATCGCCCACGAACACGACCTCGTCTGCGGCTGCGCCAAGGCAGGCAAGCGCCACCTCGAAAATCTTAGGGTGCGGCTTCAGGTAACCAACATCCACAGCGGCAAAACGGCAATCGCTAAAATATTCCAACAAGCCGCACTCGCGCAGTTCCTCATCGCGGAAGCGCATCGGCACCGAGGCGTTGGTGACCAAGCCAACCGTAACGCCGTGCTGCCGCAGTGTGGCAAGCACTTCGCTCACCTCTGCGAAGGGGCGCACGCCTTCCATCAGTCCCCAGCCATAGGCGTGCATACATGCCTCGCTGTCTATGCGCTCCGCAGGCACGCCAACCTCAACCAGTGCTTGGTGCAGTGCCTCGGCATAGCTTGGCGCGGCAAGGTTCTGCACGGCGCGTTCCCAGCCTTGCCGTGAATAGTAGCGCACCAGATCGTAAAATTCGTTCGGGTGGTCAATTGGTTGAATGGTTTCGGCAATATAAGCGCGCACATTCTCAAGATGGCGGCGCTCGTTTTCAATCCAATCTATGCTGCGGGTACTCCAGTCCAGCAGTGTATCATCCATATCGAAGAGGACGGCTTTGAGCATCACATGATCCTATCTGTTGGGTAACAGCGGCTATTTTAGCACAGAATCGGGCGGCTGTGGCAGGGAATCGGCGCACGGGTGGCGGCAGTGCGGGGAATAGGCATGATGCGCGCTGTTGGCAGCAATCTGATTTACCCCTATCCCTTTCCCCGCCGGCAGGGAAAGGGAATCGGAGCCTGATTCCCCGCCCTGCATGTAAGGTGAAACTTAAGGGAGCAGCGCGCCCTAGTTCACGGGTAGCAGCGGAATAACCTCGTCGGCGGGTGGCAGTTTTGCGCCGCGTGCCGCCTTTGGCACCACAGGTGGGCATTCCCACGCTTCAGCAGGCGTTTGGCTGCGCGTCTCGGTAAATTTGGGCAGAATGCCGCACGCGAAGCACTTATCACGGCAGTCCACCCGCGTTTCGCCGCGTTGCGACATCAAATAGTCCTCCAGCAAGAACTTCTTCTTGACCGCTACATCAATGTGATCCCACGGGAAAACCTCGTCCAGTTGGCGCGGACGGTGCGTGTAGAAGTCAATGTCCAGCCCTTCGGCGGCGAAGGCTTCTCGCCATAACAGCGGCTGGTGCTGATCCTGCCAAGCGTCGAACTTGGCGCCGCGCTGCCACGCCCGCAAGATGACCGCGCCCAAGCGCCGATCCCCGCGAGAGAGGAAGCCTTCAAAGATCGTCTCTTGCGGATTGTTCCAGCGTAAGCGCAAGCCGTTGCCGCGCAGTTCACGCCGCAGCAAGTCTTGCTTAGCATACATTTGGTCAATGCTATCCAAGGGCGACCACTGGAAGGGCGTGTGCGGCTTCGGGATGAAGGTGCTGACGCCAACGTTCACGTTTGCCTTGTTGCCGTGAAACTTGCGCCCTTCTGCCAGCACCGCCTTAGAGAGATCAATGATTGCCTGCACATCCTCAAGTGTTTCGCTGGGATGTCCAATCATGAAGTAGAGCTTGACGGTGCGCCAGCCGCGCTTGTAAATCTCGCGGGCAGTCTCCAACACTTGGGCATCTGGCACGTATTTATTGATAATATCGCGCATTTTCTCGGTTGCTGCCTCTGGCGCCAGCGTGAAGCCACTGCGCCGCGTATCGCGCAGGGCGTCCATCAGGTCGGCGCTCATCGTCTCGATCCGAAGGCTGGGCAAGCCGATGCTCAAGCCTTGCGCGCCCCAGCGGTCACCAATCTCGCGCACCAAGCGCTTGACGTGCGTATAATCCGATGAGGAAAGCGAGAGCAAGCCGATTTCCTCAAAGCCGGTGTTCCGCACGATCTGATCAACCGCCGCGACGACTTCCTCAACGCTGCGCTCACGGACAGGGCGCGTGACCATGCCGGCGTGGCAGAAGCGGCAACCGCGTGTGCAGCCGCGCATGATCTCAATCGGCGCACGGTTGTGGACGGTATCCACATTTGGGACGAGGAAGCGCGTGAACGGCTCAGGCAGAATCGGCACAATGCGCTTCAGCACCTTCGGCGGCGCTTCAGGCACGTTGGGCGTCACAGCCGCAAGCCTGCCATCGGCGTGGTAGCGCACATCATAGAAGCGCGGCACGTAAATGCCCTGCACCTTCGCCAGTGCGCGCAGTTGTTCATGGCGCGGCAGATCGCGTGCCGCCATCAGGGTGTGGGCAATATCGAGGATGATCTCCTCACCTTCGCCGATCACGAAAGCATCAATAAAATCTGCCATTGGCTCAGGGTTATAGCAGGCGTGACCACCGGCGATGACCAGTGGATAGCGCTCATCGCGCTCACGGGCAAGCACGGGCATTCCCGCCAAATCCAGCAGGTTGACGGCGTTCGTGTAGAGCTGCTCATAGGGCAGGCTGATGCCGAACAGGTCAAAATCGCGGATCGGGCGCTTGCTCTCTAGGCTGTAGAGTGGAATGCCGCGTTCGCGCATCAGCGCTTCCATATCCAGCCATGGGCTGTAGGTGCGTTCTGCCAGCATGTTAGGCTGCTTGTTGAAAATATCGTAGAGGATCATCAGCCCAAGGTTGGACATGCCCAAATCGTAAATATCAGGGAAGGCGAGTGCCGCACGGAAAGACACCGCATCCCAGTCTTTCCGCACGCTGTTATATTCGCCGCCCACATAGCGCCCCGGCTTGGTCACCGAGAGCAGCAGGCGGTCTAAGTGGCGTTCAATCTGTTCGGGTGTCATCAACAATCCATCCTGCGTTAAAATACGGTATGCTATAGCTAAGTATAGCCTATTTGAGCAAGGCACAATGACGCGATGGGTCAATTTTACCGCAACCAACCGCCCGAACAACCGCCGCAGCGCGATCCACAACACTATGCACCTGAGGACTATCTGGGCAAGCCGCCCGCCGATCAGCCGCCGCCGCGCCGCTTGATTGATATTCTCATGGCGCAGTTGCCACCATGGGTGCCGCGTGACCCGATCCTGCTGGGTGCCATCTTTGCCGCAGGCGTGATCGGCACCTTCTGCCTTTGTGGACTCTGCCTGTTGCTCACCTTTTCAGATGGCGCGATTCCGCGCCCAAGCACGCCTACATCCAGCGCGGGCAACACAACCATCCCGATCATTGTGACCGCCACGCCTGCTCTGCCCACGCAGCCACCCTTTGATTCCTCCAAAATTGGTAGCTTCCTCAACCCCTTCCTAGATGCCAACCTGGAAGGGATGCAGGCGATTGCCCTGGAGGTGCTAGACCCTAACACGGGCAGCTACGTCCGCAGTGCGCCGATTGTTGCCAACACGCTGGAGATGCAGCAGTTCGTAACGGCGTTCAACATCGCGCAGGCGATCACCGCCCCGGATTTTGGCTGCCCTGACCACGTGCGGTTCTTGGTGGCGCGTGCGGATGGCTCGGTCGTCTCGATTGGCGCGTGCCTGAAGGGTGTGGTGATTTTGCGTGGTGCGGCATTGCCGAATCTGGGTGGGAATGATTTGCCAATGGGACCGTACTTTACGGACATCCTGACGCCCTACTTGCCGAGCGTTTATCAGGGGCTGCTCAACCGCTAGGGCTGTAGGGAGGGGACCTGCCGTGTTGTGTGCCTAACCACACCCACAAAATTTTGCTCATTCTCTCTAATGCGGATTTGTGGTAAGGTAGCTTTGCACAAATGTGAAAATCTTTAACCTTTGCACAACAAGCTAACGGTGACCTATGATCGAAAGCCGCGAAGATTATCTCATTCGCGTTGCATCGCTTTACTACGAACAGGACTACAACCAAGAGCAGATTGCCAAGCTGCTGGCAACTTCGCGCTCAAATGTTTCGCGTTTGTTGAAAGAGGCAAAACAAAAAGGCTTGGTTGAGATACGCATCCGCAAGCCGATCAACACAGTGCCGCCTTTGGAGCGCCACTTCCGTGAGCGCTTTAACCTAGAGCGCGTCATGATTGTGGAAAGCCGTGGGCGTCCCTATGCAGAGACACTTGGCGCAGCAGGGCAATTGGCAGCCCGCTACTTGGAGGAACGCTTACGCGCAGGCGATACACTTGCCATTTCATGGGGAACGGGCGTCAGCGCAGCCGTGAACGCGCTGGGTGAGCGCCAAGCGCTTCAGGTAGAAGTGGTACAGATGATCGGCAGCGTTGGCACGGTTGAATCTGAAATTGATGGGCATGAATTGGCGCGCAAACTGGCAACCAAACTGGGCGGGCGCTTTTTCTACCTGCACGCGCCGCTTTTGGTAGATAGCCAGGCGGCGCGTGATCTCTTTTTGGAGCAGCCAACCATCAGCGAGACGCTCAGCCGTGCGCGGCGGGCAAACCTTGCCTTGCTGGGCATTGGCACAACGGAAGCAGGCATGTCCAGCTTTTTACGGGCAGGGCATCTCAGCGAGGCGGAACTGACCGCCTTGCGCGCACAGGGCGCCGTTGGCGAAACAGCGGGACGCCACTTTGATATTAACGGCAACTGCGAGCGTTTTGATGTGAACCAGCGCGTAATTGCGCTTGATTTGGCAGATGTGAAGGCGATTCCGAACGTCATCGCCGTAGCGTGCGGCTTGCCCAAACGCTATTCGATTCTTGGTGCGCTGCGTGGTGGCTACATCAAGGCACTTGCCACCGACGATCTGACCGCCCTTGCCGTGCTGGAAGCAGACGGCGCTTAGTAGCGCGCTAGAGCGGCATAGCGCCATACAGCGGCAAAGCCCCTCCAACGGCGATTCTGCACACCATCCGTCATCAGATCGCGGCACGCCTCAAGGCGGACTTCCGCTTTGTAAGCGGGATCGTAGAGGTAAAGGCTCTCGATGCGTGTGCTAATATCGAGGTGATAGTTTGGCAGCGGCACATTTGCCAAAAAGTGCGGATAGCGCAAAGTGATGGTCGCTTGCGGCAGGCGGTAGCCACTGGCAGTCCGCGTGTAGAGGCTTACACCGCACGGCGCGCCGTGCTGCTTGATCAGCCAACCGACGTTTGGCGCAGCCTCGCGGACGCGGAACAGTGCTTGAATGCGTCCGACGGAGAGCGTATCTACCGATTGGAAGAAGTAGATCAGCGTTTCGTCAACTTGGTTGGGCAGCGTATCTACCGAGATGACAAGCTGCTTGGTGTAGAGTTCATCGCGGCTGCGCGGCAGCAGCATAGAGCGCGCCGCATTCCATCCCGTGCTGCCGGGCGTGATTCCGAGCAAACAAACGCCGTTTCCACCGCATAGTTCAGGCGGATGCAGCCCGATGCTTTGAATGCTTTCGGGCAATGGTGTGCCTTGCCCAAGCTGGCGCGCCGTGCTGACGCAAATGGTGAGTAGTATGCCGATCAGAAGGCTTGGCAGGTATACCCAACGCATGGTTGGCACTCCTGTTTGCAACATGGGCAAGCGTTGTGCTTGCCCATGCTCACTGGCGATCTTCAGTTAGAAGACAGGTGTTGCGGTTGCCTCCGCGGCGGTGTCTTCTTCGTCGGAGACGTTGGGAATATCCTCAACTTTGTAGGGTCTGCCGCTGCGCGTAATGCTGACGAATGAGGCATTGATCCAGCCTTCGATGCCATTATACTGCACCAGCAGCCAGCCGCCGTTGCCATTGCGCCCAAGCACTTCAAGCTGCGTGCCGGCTGGGATCAAGCCCAGCGACTCAGCGCCAGCATTTGGATCGCGGCGCAGTTGCAGGTTCGCACCGGGATCAACCTTATCAATGGTTGCCGTGATGGCCTGCGTGACGGGCGGCGGCGGCGCAACTAAAGGACTGCCCTGCACGCCACCAACGCGAATCTCGCTGGCGGTTGGAATATCTGCCAGCAAGAATGGACGCCCGTTTTGCGTAAGCGTCACAAACTGGGAATTCACCCAACCCGTCAACGTGCCGCCGTCGGTTGCAAAGCGCACATACAGCCATGTGAGGCTTTCAGGTTCGCCAACCAAGCCGCCTTGTGAAGCAACTTCTGTTTTTTCCAGCACGACAAGCTGTGTACCGGCTGGCAGCAGCGCCAAGGACTCGGCTGCAATATCCGGCGTGCGGCGCATTTGCAGGTTTACGCCCGGATCAACGTTTACACTGGCGATGATCAGGTTGAGATCGGCGGCAACAGGCGTTGCCAATGTGGTCGTGATCTCGCCGAACTCGTTTTCCGGAATCTGCGGGAAGGTCAGCATTTCAGCTGGCGAGAGGATGCGCCGCCCGCGTGCATCGGTCACGACCATGAATTCTGGCTTCGTCCAGCCCGTGATCTTGCCGCCGTCAGGCAGTTCCCACGTCACAAACACCCAAATATCCTCAAGGCGCACGCCCTCAGGGTTTAGGGTTGCAGTGGCTTCGGGGCGGGGCGCTTCAGGGTCGCGGGCAGGTCCGCGCACGCCTTCAATGCGTAGGAGAGTGCGGCTAGGCGCAAGGGCAAGCGTGCGTGAGTCCGTGATAGGATACTCACGGATTTTCAGGTTCACGCCGGGATCAGTATCCACCGTGCCAGTGATGCCCGTGAAGCCGAAGGGTGTTGGGGTTGCCTGCACAGCAATTTGTGCGGGCGCGGTAGGTGGCGCGGGTAGAGTAGGCTGCGCGGGCGGTAACGTTGGGATGAAGGCAGGCGCAACGGTGGGCGCGGGCGCACCAAAACTTGAACTTGGTGTGGCAGCCGGGGCGAGATCAGGTGGGAGTGCTGTTGCAACGGGTGCTTCTGGCGTTGGTGCTGCGGCGGCAAGCGTTGGAGCTGCCTCTACCGCAGCAGGGCTAACCACAGCCACGCTGCCGGGACGTTCGTTGAGGCTGGTTGCCACATAGATCAGTTCGGCTGCGCTGGGCGTGCCAGCCAAGATAAAGTTGTGCAGCACGCCGCCGTTCAAGGGCAACTCGCGCCGTAGGCTCAACTCCGCGCCGAAAATACCAAATTCCGCAGCAAAGGTGCCGCTTGGCAGTTCCAAACCGCTGGCTTGGCTGCTCTGGACGAGATCGTCTTCGGTGAGCGTTAGGAAGGCCAGATCGGTGCTGAGCGTGTTGATCAGGCGAACACGGGCAGTCTCAGGTGCCAGTTCGCCAATGTTATCGGCGTAGACGGTTGCGGTCAGGTCACTCAACGCACCGCTTACGACGACAGTTGCCGCCGCGCCAGCGGGAAGCGTCACCGATGCTTCGAGGACGGGCGCGCTATTAGCGGTGCTGCCAGCAGCGCGCACCGCAACATTTGCCTCACCAGCGGGCAGTGCCACATGCGGCAGCCCAACGCCAAAGGGCAGGCTCACCGCGACCAGCGCGTCGTTCACATAAATATCCACGGCGGGCGCTTCTGGGCTGGCGTGAACAAAGCTGACCAGTGCGCTGTTGGCAGGATCATCTGCCTCGACGCGCTCACTGAGCGCCAAAAGCACAACGGCGGGTCCGCCGCCAAGCACCACAATGGTGTTGTACGTGCCAACGACCATCGGCACTTGGTTAATGCGGGCTAGGGCGCTGCTGATGGGCGCGCTGGCTGGCACAACCACAAAATCGCCGCCGCTGAGCGCCACATCCACCGTGCCATAAGGCTGCCCATATGCCAAGCCCTGTGCCAGCGGCAGTTCAAGGGTGCCGCTGATCTGGATAATATCCACAGGCGGTGCATCCTTCACGGCGTGAATTGCGCCAAAGCGGATTGCGCCAGCGCGTACCGGCGCCAGATCATCCTCATATAAGCCAACTTCGATTGCCGTCGGCGCGCCTTGCACCACAACGGTATAGCCAAAGTCAGCAGTGACTGGCACATTGCCCTGAAAAATGGCGGTTGTGCTGCCCGCCGCATTGATCGAGACAGTGCGCGTGCCTGCCTCAAGGTTCAGAAAGCGTGTGGCGCTGCCAAAGGCAAGCCCACTGGCTGCTAACTGTCCATCCACATAAACATCCACCGGTGGCGCACCTGCCACGCCATGCACAAAACGGATTTTGCCATCGTTGGCACCTTGTGCGGCGCTTGTCATTGGCAGGGCAAGGCTGGTGATCAGCAGTGCGGCGATCAGCAGCCCAAGCAAGCTGTGAAGGCGCACTTTTGCCATCGGGTAATTGGATATACGCATAGGTCTAAACTCCTGCACACAATATCGCGTGTGCCTTTTCGAGATGTTGGGCGAGCGCATTGCCCGCCCCTGTGCTGCACAAGCTAGGCAACGCTGCCTATCAGGTGCCTTCTTGCCACTGATTCAGATAGTTAAACTGTTCTTCAGTCAGGGTATCAATGCGGATGCCCATGGCTTCCAGTTTCAGGCGCGCAATCTCTTGGTCAACCTCAACGGGCAGGCTGTAGACGCGCCCTTCGAGGGAGTCCGCGTTGCGGAGCATGTATTCAGCCGCCAAGGCCTGATTAGCAAAGCTCATATCCATCACGCTTGCCGGATGCCCTTCTGCCGCCGCAAGGTTGATCAGGCGTCCTTCGCCCAACAGGTTGATGGCGCGCCCATCTTTGGTGTGGTACTGCTGCACAAAGGGACGCACCAACTTCGGCGCACCGACGGAGAGTTCTTCCAGGGCCGGGATGTTGATCTCAACGTTGAAATGCCCAGAGTTGGAGACGATTGCGCCGTTCTTCATCACCTCAAAGTGGTGCCGATCCAGCACATTCATATCGCCGGTGGCGGTCACGAAAATATCGCCGACCTTTGCCGCGTCCAGCATGGGCATAATGCTGTAGCCATCCATGAGTGCTTCAAGCGCCTTGAGCGGGTCAACTTCGGTCACGATGACCTGTGCGCCCATGCCGCGTGCGCGTGCTGCGATGCCGCGTCCGCACCAGCCATAGCCCGCCACCACCACAACACGCCCTGCCAGCAGGATGTTGGTGGCACGCACGATGCCGTCAATGGTAGATTGCCCTGTGCCATAGCGGTTATCGAACATATGCTTGGTGTTGCTATCGTTCACGGCGATCACCGGGAACTTGAGCGCGCCATCGGCTGCCATTGCCCGCAAGCGGATGACGCCGGTCGTGGTCTCTTCTGTGCCGCCGATCACGTACTCGAGCAGTTCGCGGCGGTTCTTGTGCAGTTCACTGACCACATCAGCGCCGTCGTCCATGGTGAGCTGCGGCTTGTGGTTGAGCGCTGCCTCAATGTGGCTGAAGTAGGTGTGCTTGTCCTCACCTTTGATGGCGTACACAGGAATTTCGTAATGTGCTACCAAAGAAGCGGCAACATCATCTTGGGTGGAGAGCGGATTAGAGGCGCACAGCACCACGTCCGCGCCGCCGGCTTGCAGGGTCGCCATCAGGTTGGCGGTCTCGGTGGTCACATGCAAGCAGGCTGAAATGCGAATGCCCTTCAAGGGTTTTTCGCGGCTAAAGCGCTCACGGATTTGGCGCAGCACGGGCATTTCTTGTTCTGCCCAATCAATGCGAAGTTTGCCACCCGGCGCAAGGCTGGTGTCAGCGATATGGAATTGCTCAGTCATCGTGCCTTATGTTCCTTACAGTCATTCTGAACGGTTAGTCAAGCGTTTCTGCCACACATGCAAATACGGCGCAGGATTATAGCAGCCTTGCAAAGGGTATGGCGAAAAATTTAGCAAAGCGTAGGTGAAGCGTCGGTTAGCTGCCACGCTGTTTCGGTATCAAAAGCGCATCAAGCGCGCCGCGATCATCAAAGACTTGGCGGTAACGCGCCACAAACTCACTCGGTGTGTAGCGGTGCGTCTGGGTGCCAGTTTTTTCAATGGCATACGCGGCACACAACGACCCAACGCGCCCAGTCACATCCCAATCCCAGTTGTGCTGCATTCCGCACAAAATGCCCGCCCGAAAGGCATCGCCCACACCGGTTGGATCGGTGATGTCGTCCGTTGGGAAGATTGGGATTTCATAGTGCTGCCCATCAGCGAAGATTTCCGCGCCGTGCTTGCCAAGCGTGCGTGCCAAAACCTTCACATACCCTAGCACATCAGCTTGGCTCATGCCCGTTTTGCGGCTGAGCAGATTCCACTCATATTCATTGACGGTGAGTGCGTGCGCGCCCTCGATTCCGCGCCGCAGCACATCACCTTCAAGGCGCGGCAATTGTTGGCTCGGATCATACATATAAGGGATGCCACGCGCAAGGCACTCATCCACAAGCTGCACCATCGCCTGCGGATCATTGGGTGAGATCACAACGTAGCTCGGCTGCACGTCTACGGTGTTGGTCAGGCTGTAGTCACGTGCGTAGGCCATGGCGCCGCCGTAGAAGGAAGCGATCTGGTTGTTCTCTGTATCGGTGTTGGCGAAGAAAGAGGCGGTGAAGACGTGGTCAATGACCACCACAGCGCGTGTATCCACACCGACTGCCTCCAGCCAAGTGCGGTACTCGCCGAAATCGCGCCCAACGGTTGCCATCAGGCGTGGGTGCATTCCCAACAAGCCCATGTTGTAGGCGATGTTCGCGCCAGCACCACCCCAGTGCCGTGCCATATCGTCTACCAAGAAGCTCAGGCTGATGCGATCTAGTTTATCGAGCAGCAACTGCTCACGAAACAAGCCCGGAAAGCGCATTAAGTAATCATACGCCACCGAGCCGCTAATGACGATCTCTCTCATGCGGGCGACTCTACTCCCCAGCTAAGCTGATCCGAACGCAACCGCAGAGTATAGCAGATTGCTCGCCAATTTTTAAGGCTTGGTGCAGCCGCAGCCGATTTTCCTCTTGCCCGAACACACCTGCCGCGTTATCATGCCTACATATATGCGCGCCGTGCTTGTTCACGAAAGAATCAAGGCGCTCAGGCGCTCAGTGGATAAAACATCTATCAATAAATATGCCGCGCCACCTAGACGCGGATAGCTTCTAAAGGCAATTGCTGCCATGCTCTCAGATGTCTCTATCGGAATCGCCTTCTTGGCGGGCTTGTTATCGTTCATCTCGCCCTGCGTGCTGCCGCTTATCCCTGCCTACATTGGCTACCTAACGGCGCGTGCCAGCGGGCAAGCTGCCCTCGAAATGCAAGGCGGCGGTGCAGCGCTCAGCCTGAGCCGTGCCAACCGTTTGGTCGTCTTTCTGCACGGCGTTGCCTTCGTGCTGGGTTTTACCATCGTTTTTGTTGGGTTGGGAATGCTCATCAGCGGCGGCTTTCGGCTGATCGTTGGGCAAGATGCGGCAAGCGTTGTTGGCGGCGGCGCACGCGATTTTCAGGTGATCCTTGCCCAAGTCGGCGGCGTGATCGTGATCTTCTTCGGCTTACACATCATGGGCGTGACGGGCTGGCTGCTGCGCCGTTTGGTCTACAACGTGAATTGGTCAGGCTTGGGCGGCGTTGGCGCGGCGCTGAAAGGCTTCTTTGAGCGCCTGCTCGGTCTGCTGTATGCCGATACGCGCCGCCAAGTTGATCCGCGCAATCCATATGGCTTTCTTGGCTCAACGCTGATGGGCATGGTCTTTGCGGCGGGTTGGTCACCGTGCATCGGTCCGATTCTTGGCTCGATCCTCACCGTCTCCATCTCGGCAACATCCAGCAGCGAATGGTGGTCAGCCGGCGGCATGTTGCTGGTCTATTCGCTTGGCTTGGGCGTGCCGTTTTTGTTGGCAGCCATTGCCATAGATCGCACACGCGGCTTGATGAAGCGCCTGCAAAAGCGGATGCACTTGATCGAGGCGGTCAGCGGCAGCTTCCTGATTTTCGTGGGCGTGCTGCTCATCACGGGCGAGCTGGCGCGCCTTGCCAACGTTGGCGGCAGCGTTGCCGATTTCACCTATAACCTGCAAGAATGCACCGTCAGCGCCTTTCGTGGCGAGATTGCTTGGAGCGAACACGGCGCCTGCATGGGAACAGGTCATGGTGCGTTTTTGCGGCAGAAAACACTCGCAAATCCACCACAAAACGGCGCGCCTGCGCCTGCTTTGCCAACGCCAAACGCGCCAGAGGCACTCATTGACCGCGCCATCGGCATTGAGGTAGGCTTGAAGGCGCCCAATTTCACCACCACGCTTTTTGACGGCAGCACCGTTGACCTTCGCAGCTTTGAAGGAAAGATCGTCATCCTGAACTTTTGGGCGAGCTACTGTGCGCCCTGCCGCGACGAAATGCCCTTCTTCCAGACGCTTAGCGAGAAATACGCCGATTTGACCGTCCTTGCCGTCAACACGATTGAGGTTAGCCCAGAGGCTGCCCGCAAATTTGCCGCCGATCTCGATCTGCGCTTTCCGCTTGGCACCGATGCACGCAACCAGATTAGCAGGCAGTACGACGTGAAAGGCTTGCCCGTCACCTACGTGCTGGGGCGCGATGGCGTGATCCTAAAGCGCTTCTATGGCGCGGTGAACTTTGCGAACTTTGAGGCAGAAGTGCGCAGTTGGCTAGGCATTTCGGGCGAATAGCGCGCCTTGCAGCGGCGGCGCTCTGTGCCGCGATAGCGTTCGCGCTCATCGCAGCGGCAGGCTTGCCTGATCTGGGGATAGTCCTGAGCCTTCAGCAAGGCGGCGTGCCAACGCTGCAAGGCAAAACGCTGGATGGCACGCCCTTCAGCGTGGCAGCATGGCACGGCAAGCCGATCATCCTGAACTTTTGGGCGAGTTGGTGCGCGCCCTGCCGCGACGAACTGCCCGCCTTGCAAAAGCTGCATCAGGCTGGTGTGCAGGTGGTCGGCGTGAACGTTGGTGAGCCACCAGTGCTTGCCGCCACCTTTGCGGCTGCCTACGGTGTCACTTTTCCCAATCTCTCGGACGCCGATTACTACTGGCTGCGTGTCTTTCGCGTCCGCACGCTGCCAACCACATTCTTCATCGCGGCGGATGGCAGGGTGCGCGAAGTGGTGAACGGTGGCATGAGCGCTGCGGAACTGGCTGCCAAAGCCGCCGAGCTAGCCAAGCGCTAGGTGATCGTAGCGCAGCAGAAAGTTCGGCTCAATCAGGATGCCGCTAACACCTTCCGCCGCATAGAGCGTTTGTACGCCCTGCCACAGCGGAATGACCACCAACTCGCGCAGTGCTAAAGCCTCTACTTGCTCGTAAGTGTTGCTCTGAGCTGCCGCCGCAAGGAGCAGCGCTGCCTCTGTGCTGTCATATTCTGCGCCGACCGCCAATTCGCCCGTCAGGAGTGGCTCAAAGTAGGCGTGCGGATGCGGCACAAGCGGCATCCAGCCGATGATGAGCAGGCGGAAGGCACGCCGCTGAATCTGATCGCGGAAGGTGCGCGGCTCCGTCTCTTGGACGGCGAAGCGCAGTGCATCTATGTTGGTTGTCTCGGCGAACAGGCGCGCCGCTGCCGTCAGGGTAGCATCACCATAGAGCAGGCGTGCGGTCTGCACTTCGCTGACGATCTGATTGAAGCGCGAATAGCCGCCGCTTTCAAGGGCAGCGCGCAGCCTTTCCGCCGCAAAGGTTGGGTAGCGCGGCGAGGCGGCATTGTTGATCGGCGTGAAGGTTTCCAGCGGGATGCCATAGCCGCCTAAGCCGTCGCGCACGGCGCGCTCACGGTTCAGGCTGAGCGACAGCACACGGCGCGCCGCCAAATCGCCAAACGGCTCACGGCGCTGCCCAACGACCAGATAAAAAGCCTGTAGGCTGGGTGCCTGCTGCGCTTGGAAAGTTTCGGCGGGCAGAGCAGCGCCATCAGCCAGTGCTAAGCCGCGCCAGGCAAGCTGAACTTCACCGCGCTTAAGCGCCTCGCGCAGGGCCGCCGAGTTCGGATAGCGGCGCAGCGTGATGATTGGGGTGTGTGGTGGCGTGCCGCGCCATGCCGCATCAACAGACAGCGTATATGCCTCAAAGCTGACGGCGCTCAGGCGGTAAATGCCGTTGCTATGCACCAAATCGGCATCGGGCTGGCGGTTAAGCCGATCTGCGGGAAAGCTCTGCGGATGGACGGGAAAGAACGGCGGCAGCGCCACCAACTGCCACACAAACGGGATCGGTTTGGTCAGCGTGAGCTGCAACGCGCCTGTTTCGTCTACAATGGCGGCGCGCACATAAGGTGTAATCACAGCGGTGGCGCGTCCGTTCAGGCGCAGCACGCGGTTGATCGAATCGGCAAAGGTTTGGGCGGTGATCGGCGTGCCATCGTTAAAGGCAGCCTCAGGGTGGATGCGAAAAGTGTGCGTCAAGCCGTCAGCACTGACGGCGTGGGACTCGGCAAGGGCAAGTTCATAGGTCAGCGTGCCGTGAACTTGGCGGGTTAAGCCTGTGTAGAGGTGCGTTAGCACTTCCCACTCAAAAAAGCTATCGGCGTCGGCAGGATCAAGGTTCACCAACGGCTCAAGGGTGCCGATGGTCAGAGCGGCTTGGGCGCGGGTCGGCGGCAGCAGCGCACCGAACAGCGCGGCGGCAAGGATGATTAGCAGCAGACATTTGAAGCGATGCATAAAAACGCTCATTTCAGGGAGAGAAAGGTCAACCGCCCGGCGGCTGCGTGGCGATGGGTGCGGCTGGCGCGCCGCCACCGCCACATTGCCGCAAGCCGTCTTGGAATTGGCTGGCGAGCGCACCGTTAGCATCTAGGCGTGCGCCTTCGCGCAGCAGCGGCAGGGCATCGTTGCAGCGGTTGAGCAGGCTGAGCGAAAGCCCTGCCACAAGGTAGGCGGCAGGGTCTTGGGAGCCATACTCAATCGCCTGTAGGGCAACTTCAGCGGCACGCTGATAGTTTTGGGCGCGGTACAGGACGGTGCCAAGCCAGCGCAGGCACTTGGTCTGTTTGGGATCAATGTCGCGGCAGCGCTCTAGGTAGGTGCGTGCCTGATTTGGATCACCGCGGTTGAGGTAGATACGTCCGAGCAGGTAGGGATTGATCGGATCGTCTTTATCGCGGTCGAACGCCTCTTGCAGCACGCTGATCGCCTTGTCAGAGTCAGAGCGGTTCAGGTAGTAGCCAGCAATCCACTGCGCGATGTAGCCACGTGGCGCGGAAGGTTCGCTCTGCGCCACGCGCCACGCTTCCTCATAGGCGCGGATCGCCTGATCGCCACTGGTACGGCTGAGGACGTTCCCTTGCACCACATAGGCAAAGGCAAGGGCGGTCACATCAATCGGGTTGGTTGTCTTGGATGCCTCAATTGCTTCTTCAGCGTAGCGCGTTGCATCTTCAGGGCGATCCAGATCGTTGTAGGTATCGGCAAGGACAGCCAAGAGCATAGGATTGCGCGGTTCAAGGTCACGGGCGCGCAGCAGGTAGGGCAGGGCAAGCTGTGGATTGCCGCCGCTGTTGTGTGCCAAACCACTCATGATCCAGCCTTCGGCTGCTTCAGGGTTGGCGTTAAGGGCAGCCGTCGCAGCGCGCAGTGTATCGGTATTGCGGTTTAGGTCGTCAGGGTCACCGCGCAAGGCGATCAGGCGGGCAAGGGTGGCAAATAATTGCACGTCGTTCGGCGCGAGGTCACCCAAGCTCCACAGCGCAGCGATAGCGTTATTCAGGCTGCCTGCCTGCATATAGCTGATATAGCGCACGCGCAGATCGGCGGCTGGCACGGTTGGCGTCGGTGTGGGTGGATTTAACTCAATTTTGATGTTGCGGTTTGCCCAGTCACCAAGGTTGCTGCTGAGGTTTTCGCGGTTGTTCCACAGCAGCAGCAGCGGAATCAGCACGACGGGAAAGAGGATGTACAGCCACAGCCAGCGCAGATTGAGCAAGTAGCGCCGCTTGCCTTTGGCGGTATAGCGTTTGGGCGTGCGGAGGTACATAGCCGTTTAGTTCCCCATGCGCTGGTTGCAGATCGCCACGCCTTTGTTGGTCAGTTCAGTGGCGCGTGGGCTGGTCGTCCATGCCAGTACGTCGTTAAAGATGGGCATGGCACGGGCGCAATCACCCAGTGAAAGGTATGCCAAGCCGCCGTATGACCAACACTCTGTTTGGCGGACGGGCGCAGGCTCGTTCGCATCACGGGCGCGGCAAGCGTCGAAGGCATCCACTGCCTGTTCATACTCCATCAGGCGGTAATGCACTTCACCCAGCCAGCGCCACGCCGGCGTATAGCTTGGATCAAGGTCAACAGCCGTGCGGCAGTTATCACGGGCAAGGTTGCGCTCGCCGGTGGCGAAATAGGTGCGGCACAGGCTGGTATACGCCTTCACGCTGCGCTTGTTCATGCCTAGCACGGTGTCGTAGGCGTTGACCGCCAGCAAGTTCAGCGCCTGATCGCCGCGCTGCAAGCCAAGGGCAAGCGCCTGCGCGGCAAGGTTGAAGTAGGGAAATTCTAGGCGTGTGTTGTAGGCAGCCGCACGCTTGAAGTGATCCAACGCCTGATCCGAACGGCGCGAGGCAGCCAGCAAAAAGGCGTAGGCAGTGTTGCCCTCAAGGTGATTCGGATCAAGCTGCAAGGCGCGCTGGGCTGCCTCAAAGGCGACATCAAAGCGCGCCAGATCGTAGTAGGCAAGGGCAAGGTAGGCGTGTGGGTTTGGGTCTTCAGGCGTCATGGCGATGGCGCGGTTGCAGGTTTGGGCAGCTTCTTCGCTGCGGGCAAGGCGCACCAGCGCATAGCATTGAATGGCAAAAGCGCGCCCACTGCGCGGATTCGCCTCCACAAGCTGGCTTGCCAAAGCGAAGGCAGCCTCGCGGTCAGGCAGGTTGCGCTCATCATCAAAGCTGCGGTAGATGTGCATCCGCGCCAATTCGTAGACAATATCCACATTGGTTGGCACAAGGCGCGCCGCGTGCGTGTAGTGGTCAATGGCAGCGCTCAGGTTGCCGCGCCAAAAGGCAAGGTCGCCTTGCCGCGCCGCTTCCATGACGGTCGGTGTGGGTGTGTGTGCGATGCCAAAGGCAGCCAGCACCATCGGCTGAATGGCGTTGATCTGCCAAAAGACGACAACCATGCCGATCAGGGCGAGGATCACGAGCGTCAACAGCACAGGCGCGCCGCGCCGCCGCCGTTCACGGAAAACCAGCCCTCTGCCTAGTGCCGAATGATTGCGCCGAATGTAATAGTCACGCGACATAGCTAAGGCGCTCCGTCACAAGATCGGCGTTGGGCGTGGTGTGGGCGTTGGGATCGGCGTCGGCGTGCGGTACAAGCCTTGATAGGCAGTCGCGCATTTCTCAATGGTACGGCGCGTCTCACGGATGGCGATCTCGTCGGTTGTCCACGTCAGCACGTCATCAAGGATCGGGATGGCGGTATTGCAATCGCCCAAGATGAAATAGCCAACGCCGCGCAGCCACCAGCAGGTTGGGTCGCGCAGTGGGCGCGGAATGCCCTGCCGTTCTTCAAGCTGGGCGCACGTCCGCAGTGCCTCAACAGCGTCTTCATAGTTGCGGCTCTTGTGATAGACTTCACCCAGCCAGCGCCACGCCTGGCTGGACTCAGGGTCTATACTGGTTGCCTCTTGGCAATATTCACGGGCAAGTTTTGGCTCGCCTTTGGCAAGGTAGGTTTGGCAAAGGCGTGTATATGCCTTCACACTGCGCGAATTGTGCTGCAAGATGGTGTTATAGGCGCTCAGGGCAATGCGGTAGAGCGTCTCGGCGCGGTCGAGGTTCTGCTCCACATTGGCGAGTGAGTAGGCAAAGAACGCCATCTGGAAGTAGGGGAACTCCAGCTTGGGATTGACGGACGCTGCCTGCTTATAGTGATCAAGCGAGCGCTCAATGCGTCCTTGAAAGGCGAGCGCCAGCGCGTATGCCATGTTGCCATCAATACTTTTCGGGTTAAGGCGAACTGCTATGGCTGCCTCATCAAGGGCGGAGGCGGTGCGTCCCAGATCGTACTGCGCCAAGGCGAGATAGGCGTGTGATTCGGAGTCGTTCGGGTTGATGTCTATGGCGCGGATGCAGGATTGCACGGCGGCGCTGCTCTGGCGGGCGCGCACAAGCGCAAAGCAGTTGATGGTATAGGCACGCGGATTGTTCGGGACTGCCTCGACGAGGCGGCTTGTCCATTGGAGTGCCTCATCAACATCGCCGGCAAAGCGCACATCGTTATAGCTGCGGTAGAGCAGCGAACGGGCAAATTCATAGATAATATCAACATTGGTTGGCGCAAGGCGGGCGGCGTTGCGGTAGTGGGCAACTGCCTGATCCAAATCGCCTGCCCAAAAGGCAGCGTCACCCTGCTGCGCCCAAGCGCCAGCAGTAATGGTTGGTGTGGGCTGCGCGCCCATCAGCGCCAACACACGCGGTTGTAAAGCGTCCATCTGCCAGAAGGCAAGGATTGATAGTAGAATAGTTGGCAGCCAAAGGGTATACACCCACAAAGGAAACACACTGCGCCGCTGTGGTCGGAAGGATAAGCCGCCTTGTCGTGCTGCGCGGTTGCGTTGAATGCGTGGATAGTGACTCATGCGCTAACGATACACCCTCATTCACAAATTTGGGCGGGCAGCGAAAGCCTTTCCCTGCCCAACAGCTAAGCATACAGGGGCAAGGGCGGATTGTCAATCAAAATTCGGTGAGCAAATGGCGAGTCCCTGTGGGGTGTGCCAAAAGGTTACCGAACAGAGATCACCGCCCGAAAACCGACATTGAAGTTGCGAAAGCCCGCTGCGTCAGGTCTTGAGTGAGGTCTAGC
Source organism: Chloroflexi bacterium CFX4 (assembly GCA_021404685.1). Lineage (GTDB taxonomy): Bacteria > Chloroflexota > Anaerolineae > Aggregatilineales > UBA2796 > CP2-2F. The sequence continues at coordinate 128,914 of QWHC01000001.1, forward strand.
GAGCCGCCGCGTAAGCTCCGACGGCTTGTTTCTTCGGCTGCCTCACGCCCGTCATCTGCTGTATAGGGATAAAGCATATACAGGCTGCTCGTCCATTCCCAAACGTTACCGCTCATATCCAACGCGCCAACCCACGAGCGCCCTTCAGGGTAGCTTCCGACAGGTGCGGTGTTTTGATAGCCATCATCAGCCGTCGTATCTGCCCAACTGATTGGGCAGTTCTTATCACAGAAATTCAGCCGACTTCCATCGAAGGTGTTGCCCCATGGGTAGATGAGTCCTTCCGACCCACGCGCTGCATATTCCCACTCTGCCTCTGTGGGCAGGCACACACCACACCACTGAGCATAGGCGTATGCCTCGTGCCACGCGATGCCCACATGCGGCTGACTAGGCGCGCTGAAGCCGTCATAGTCCTGCGGCGCGCCGATATTGTTGGCAATGCGCCATTGCCAGCCCATCTCCGTCCAGAATTCGCGCCGTGTATAGCTGCCCTCTTCCACAAAACGCTGATACTGCGCGTTGGTCACCTCATCTTTATCTATCCCAAATGCCTCCAGGCAGACCTCATGGGCATCAGAGGCTTCGCCCATGTTAAAGCAGCCGTTCGGCACATAGACCATTGGTACGCCGTTGATAAGCTGTTCAATCGGTAGCCATAGTGCGTTGGGCGCACCAGCAGGAATGGGCGTACCAAGTGGGATGGGCGTTGGCGTCTGAGAGGGCGTGACGGTGGCTGTTGCTGTTGGTGTGAAGTGTAGCGCAATTTCAGTCTGCTGTGCGCGCTCAGTCTGGGGCAGGTTGGTGCGCGCCAAGGCGTCTATTGGGCAGAGACAAATTTAGCGAGAGACGCTACCCCTCTGCCCAAAGCGCGCTATAATCACTCGCCATGTGGAGGACTCTATGAATACACGCCACATAGCAGCGGCGCTGCTCTGCCTTGCGCTATGCGCCTGTGCCGCACCGCCCTTAGCAGCGACCAATACGCCGCGCCCTGCTGATTTTGTGACGCACAACGCGGCGTGGCGTCCCGTCATCGAGACGATCAACGGCTATGAGATGGTGCGTGTGCCAAGCGGCTGTTTCAAGATGGGCATGGAACTCGGACGCCGTGACGAGCGCCCTGTGACTGAAATCTGCATTGAGCGCGCCTTTTGGCTGGATCGCTTTGAGGTGACCAATGGACAGTACGGCTCGGAGGGTGGCTATGGCGGTGCAGATATTCCGCGTGGTAACCTGACGTGGTTTGAGGCACGCGATTTCTGTGCGGCACGCGGCGGACGCCTGCCCACTGAGGCGGAGTGGGAATATGCCGCCCGCGGACCTGATGGTTTATACTACCCGTGGGGCAACGTGCTGATGGCAGACCGCCTGAACTACGATCAACGCCAATTTGAGCCTTCGCCCGTTGGCAGCTTTCCCAGCGGCGCTTCGTGGGTTGGCGCCCAAGATATGAGCGGCAACCTTTGGGAATGGGTGAGCAGCCTCTATATGCCCTATCCCTACCGCGCTGACGACGGACGCGAAGACTTGCATAGCACGGCGCTGCCGCGTGTTTTTCGTGGCGGTTGGCTCAGCTATGTAGACTATGGCACCAGCGCTGTGATGCGCTTCCGCCTTGCGGCGGATGAACGTGATTGGCGGATCGGCTTCCGCTGTGCAAAGGACGACTAACCCTTGACCACACCTTCTCAGAAAGCGGCACGCCGTCCGTTACGCGGCATTCTGATCGCGCTGTTCGGCGTGCTGTTGGCATGGCTGATCATTGAGGTATTCATGCGCGTCGGCTTTGAAATGCTGCCGCCGCGCATTCAAGGCGATATTCAAGCGGTGCGCCGCGTGCCATGGTCGGATGAGCGTATTGTGCCGGCCTTCCCCTTCATCCTAGATCGGACGATCCAAGTGCGTTTGCCCGTCGGCTTGCGCGGCTATCCCGTTCGCTGGAGTGATGCACGCTTTCAGGTGGATACGATCAGCGTGTGGGACGGGCATGAGGTTGGCTTCCGCAGCGCACCGACGGTCTATCCATTGGATGTAATGACTTTTGGCGATTCATTCACCTTCTGCTGGACGGACTACGCCGATTGTTGGGTGACTCAGCTTGCCGCGCAACGTGGTAATTGGTTCAATGCAGGCGTGCCGGGAACAGGTGCCGCCGGGCAATTCGCCCTGATGCAGCAGATCGCGCCGCCGACCAAACCGCGTCTTGTGATTTGGGCATGGTTCGCCAACGATCTGAAAGACGTTTATGACCTTGACCTGCTGCAAGGCAAAACGCCTGAGCTAGAGGTGCCGCCGCCGCTCAATCCCGCCCTTGAGCCTGTCGGACTCGGTCAATTTTCCGCGCTGGCGCACCTGATCTATGTTGCCCTTACGCCGCCGACCATCCTAACACCCTATCAGCATTATCAGACGGTGCAGGTCAACAATCGCCCGCTGCTCATCCGCACGACGGAATATCCACACGCCGATTCGCTGGCATGGTCAGCCAACCGCTACGGCTTGGCGCGCACACTCGAAATTTTTGATGAAGCGCGCCGCTTCTTGCGCGATGAAGTTGGCGCAGAACTGCTCATTGTGCTAATACCCACCAAAGAAGAGGCATACAGCGCCGCGCTGAGCGAGACGCTTGGCACAGAATTCATCGAGTCCATCGGTGAAGGGCGCCGCACCTTGATCGCACATTTTGCCGAGAATGGCTACCACTACCTAGACGCCCTGCCTGCTTTGCAAGCTGCCATCCAAAACGGCGAGACAATCTACTACAGTTTCGACTCGCACCTTGATGCCAGCGGCAACCGCCTCTTGGCTACGCTTGTCGCCGAATACCTTAACCGTGAGCAATTGCTCCCAAAGCGTGATTAACAAATATGCTCAACTATCGTATCTTGCGCCATGCTGGATGGCTGATCGCCATCCTTGTCAGCCTTGTGTTGCTCTTTGAAGTCGGTGTGCGCGTTTTTTGGACAGCCTTACCACATGATCTACGCATGGCGATTGTTGGCGTGCGCGTTTTGCCGTGGTCGGAAGAGACGCTTGATCTGCCCCAGGCGAAGTTCAAGGTAGAAGCAGCGGAAAGCCAAGTAGAGTCCTTAGACGCCCTGATCTTGGGCGATTCGTTCACATTTTGTTGGATGGCTTCTGATGATTGCTGGGTAGAGCATCTGAATACACATGGTTGGCGTGCGCTTAGCGCAGCCGTCATCGGCAGCGGCTCTACAGGACAACTTGAGGTGCTGCACAGGCTCTTGCCGAATGTGCAGCCGCGCCTGATCATCTGGCAGTGGCATCACGGCGACGCTAATGATAATTGCCAGTTGGCGCGAGGCAGCGCCCTTGCCAAAGCAGCCGCAGAAGCTGCGCCTGAGCGCCCATCTGCGGTGGGCAGCGGATTAGGACAATATTCGGCATTCGGGCGTATGATTGGCAGTTGGCTGCGGTGGCGCGCCTTTGCGCCGCCGAATACGTTGGCAACGGATGCAGCACTGCCTTGCGAAGGCGACATGGCAAGCGTGCTGAACGATTACGATGCAGGCATTGCGCTTGCGGCTGAGCATAATGCGACTGTGATCATCGCGCTTGTGCCATACATTGACGAAGTGGAAGGCGCACAGGACGCTGACTCGCCCGTTGAGGAAGCGCGCCAACTGCGCCGAACGTTGCTTGCCCATTGCGCTGCACGCGGCTATCACTGCGTTGATCCACTTGCAGCGATGCGTGCGGCAGATCAGCGCGGGCAGCCTGCCTATGATCGTGCCGATTTTCATTTGAACGCCTACGGCAACCGACTATTTGCCGAAGCGCTGATCGCCTACATCGAACGCCACAAACTCTTGCCTGCGCCGTAAGCGCAAAGGACACTGCTATGCCAACCGATGTCTTGCTGATCGCGCTGATCAGCTTCTTGATCGGTCTCTCGAAAGGTGGCTTGGGCGGACCGGTTCTCGGTGCGCTGATTGCGCCGCTGCTCAGCCAAGTGATGCCTGTTCAGCAGGCGGTCGGTATTACGCTGCCCATGCTGCTGACGGGCGACGCGATGGCGCTGCGTGCCTATTGGCGTGCGTGGGAATGGCGCTACCTGCGCCTGATGCTGCCGGCGGCGCTGATTAGTACCTTCATCGGCGTGGCGATGTTGCGCGATTTGCCCAACGAAACGCTCAAGCGCTGGTTGGGCTTATTCTGCCTGCTGACGGTGATCTACAAGCTGGGCAGCGATGCTCTGAAAAACCTCACCTATACGCCGCGTAGCTGGCACGGTTGGCTGGCTGGTTTTATTGCCGGGCTTGGCTCGGCGGTGGCGAATGTTGGGGCGCCTGCCTTCACCGCCTATATGCTGCTGCAAAAGGTCTCGCCGCGCATCTTCATGGGGACGGTGACCGTATTCTTCGGCGTGCTGAACGTGCTAAAAGTGCCGCTGTTCCTCGCCATTGGCGCGCTAGAGCCGCAGACGTTCCTGAGTTGGGCTTGGGTGCTGATCCTAGTGCCGCTCGGCGTCTGGATAGGCTATTGGCTGGTCAAGCGCCTAAGCCCACGTGCCTTTGAACTCTCCATGCTCGCGCTGCTGGTCTACATCAGCTTGGCGCTCCTCTTGGGCTGAGATCAGCCCGTGCGCTTGCGCGGTTCGCTCAGGCGCAGCGCCGAAAGCCAGCCAAGGCTTGCCAGCACCATCGAGCTGATGAACACAACGGGATAGACGCGCACGGTTACCTCAGGCATGGGTAGGAAGTCAGGCATGATTGCCAGCAGATTTGGCAAAGCGGTGCGCGAAGTCAGTTGCAGCAGCACGCCGCCTAAGACGGGCGCAAGGTTGCTCAGAGCGCTGATCGTGTTCATCAAGCCGATGTAGATCGGGCGGGCGTGCGGCGGCGCGTGCGTGATCATCCAATCAAAGTAGCTTGGGAAAATTGTGGCGCTGACCATGCCCATCAAAAAGAAGGTCGTATAGAGCGCGGGCTGCCCTGCACCCAAGAAGCTGATCAGGGCAAAGGTTGCCTCCAGGGTGATGCACGTGCCAGCCAGCAGAATCACCGCCTTGCTGCCGAAACGCCTGCTCAGCACGCTCATTGTTAGCGCGCCAAGCGCGTTGCCAAGCTGGATCAGAATGATCGTATCGGCAATCAGCACAGCACTGCGAATGCCCAAGCCACTGGTGGCAAAAATGGTGTAGAACGGCACGCTCATCGCGGCAAGGTCAAACAGTAGGCGCGTGCGGACGAAACGCCGAAAGTCGCGGTCAGTGCGGAGGATGTTGCCGAGGAACGCGCCGTATTCGCGCATTCGCGGGCTTTTCTCGGAGACGGGGACGGGCTTTTCCTCACGAATAAGCGCCAGACCGATGCCGCCGCTGATGAAAAAGGCACCCGCCACCGCAAAGACCAAGCCATAATTGAGTGGGAACGCCAAGCCCGAATCACCGATTGCCCAACGGGCAAACTGGCTCATTCCGAAGGCGCCAATCGCCACCATAAACTGCCCAATCCCGAAAAGCGTGCCGCGCAGCTTGCTTGGGATGGCGCTGCCGAGCATATCACCCCAACTGAGCGTAATGATCGAGTCACCTACGGCGAATGCCCAATAGCCGATCAAGAAGGCGATCAGCATGGTGGTCTTGTTGCTTGGGTCAATCGTCACCAACATAATCGCAATGGCGATCATGGTCAGGCGCACAAACGGCGCAGGCAGCAGAAAGAGCTTGCGGCGCTGCTGGCGGTTCACAACTTGGGCAAGGAAAAGCTGCGGCACCAGCCACCAGAAGAAATAAGCGCCGGTTGCTAAGCCGACCACGCTCTGATTGCTGGTAAGCTGGCTGACGAAATCGGGGATGAAGGCGCTGCTGGCGCCAACCATGCCAAAGCCAACACCAAAAGCAACATAATCTAGCACGAAAAGCACAAAGTTGTACCGCAAATGAACGTATTGCGGCATCGGGGTCGCCGTTGCAGTCATATAGGTCTGTCTCGCTCTTTAGAAAGGTGTGCTAATAGGGCATCAGCCAGCTATTCAGCCATGTGTAGGCTTTGTAGCGCATGGCAGGCTCAAAGCCGCTGCCGCGCTGGTAAACATAGTGCGCCAAGCGCTGCGCCGCGCCGTAGCGTTGGTAGGCAGGCAGGGCGCGTTGATAAATTTCGGCGGCGTCGGCGCTGTGTGTGTCGCCCTCGACGGTTGAGAGCAGGAACGGGCGCGGTGCAGCCAGCGAAAGCACATGCTGAAGGTCGGCAACCTGCATCAGGCGCGGTACCACGAACTCAATCTGAAACCAATTGCCCTGCCGCACCGTCTCGCGGTAGCTCATGATGCTGCCGTGGGCAACCGTCGCCACAAGGCGCGGCTCTAAGGCGGCTGCCCACAGCGCCATACGTGCGCCGTAGCTCTGCCCGATGAAGCCCAGCCGTGCCATATCCACCTCTGGGCGGGTGGCAAGGTAATCTACGGCGCGGCTAATATCCCACAGCAAGTGGCGCAACAGCGTTTCGCCGCGCAGCAGCAGCACAGTGTACTGCTGAAGCGTATAGGCAGCGTCATAGGCAGCGCCGTTACTCTGCGGTGAGCGCCGTTCGCCATAACCGAAGGCATCCGGCGCAAAGACTGTGTAACCAAGCCGTACCAATTCCATACCGAGTGATGGGCGTGTTTCGTCCACCACTTCCTCTTTGCCGGCGGCAAAATTGCCGGCGCTGTGGTGGCAAATCACGGTTGGGCAAGGCTGCCGAGCGCCTTTAGGAATCAATAAATAGGCGTAGCCCCAGTGGTTTGGGCTAACCTGATATTTGATATGCTCACGGCGGTAGCCTTCACGCTCCAACGTGCCGATGACATGCGGCGTCAGCGGCGCAGGGTCGGGCGGTGCGCCCAACACCGAGATGACCGATTGCTGCAACATCTCGACAAGGGTTGCCTGTGAATTTGGTTGCCCCATCAAACTCTGCCTTAGACTGTGGCGAAATTTGCACTGTGCTTATTGTCTCCCAAGTGCGCCCATTTGTCCAAAAGTAGGGCGTGGGTGAATGTGCGAATCATAGCCCAAGCGGGTGATGCATAATAGGTGGAGGCGACAGGGAGCGCCTTTTCCGTCGGGATAAGTGCCAGCCGTCTTTTTTGGATCATCACCTGCTCATGTTGATGACTCGAAGTCTCTGTGGTAAGGTCTGCCATATGGAACGGAGTGCGTTATAATTCTAAATGAATTTGTAGGTTCACATAGATTTTAGGAGAATTGGTGGTATGGCAACTGCCGAACCTGTGCTGCATGTTCAAACGGCAGCCAATGACCCACTCACTATCAGTTATCCGCGCTGGCGAACGCGCCTGCTGCTTGGCTTGACCATTGCCACGCTGCTTGGCATGGTCGTGATGCTCTATATGGCGTTCTTCTATGCTGGCACGGATGCCGTACAAGGTCACGCGCAGCGCATTTTCTATATTCACGTCTCGTCGTATGCTGGCGGCTCAGTCGTCTTTCTCATCACGGTGGTAGCAGGCATTGCCTACCTCGCCACCCGCGATCAAAAATGGGATCAACTCGCCGTGAGCAGCGTTGAGGTCGGCTTGCCGCTGATGACAGTCTGCCTTGTGACAGGCTCTGCTTGGGCGCGCCCGATCTGGAATACGTGGTGGACGGCTGACCCACGCTTGAACGGCATGGCGGTCATGTGGTTGCTCTATGCTGCCTACCTCACTTTGCGCGGCGCCATTGAAGACCCAGACAGACGTGCGCGCTTTGCGGCGATCTATGGCATCCTTGCCTTTGCCAGCGTGATCTACGTCTTTATGATCCCGCGTGTGCGTGATGACACCTTACACCCGGTCGTGATCGGCCCGAGTGTGACCAACCCAACCGCACAGGGCGAATTTGAGATACGCACCGATCCACGCATCGGCGCAACCATGGGCGTTGCGATGACGTGGTGGTGCGTGGCGGCTGTTGTGCTGTTGTGGCATCGGGTGCGTGTGGAAAACATCGCAGCGCGTGTTCAACGCTTAAAAGCGCGCCTTTTGGCGCAGTCCAATTGAGGCATACTAAGCGATGACAACACCCAATAACATTGAATACATGATTTTGGGCTATGTGCTGGCGGGCGTGATTATGCTGCTGTTGGTCGGCTATCTGGTGCTGAAGGCGCGCCGCTTGCGCCAAGAGGCAGAGATGCTGAAGACGCTGGCAGAGGACGAAACGGCAGCGGATGGCTGAGCAAAACAAAGGCGGGAAACACACTTCCCGCCTGCCGGCTAAACGCTGCTGGTGGCTGTTTTGGGCGCGTCGTCGGTAGAGGGCGCGCCGCGCTCTGTGACCGTGATCGTTGCCGAGAGCAGCGGCACGCGCTGTTCGTCTGCCTTGCCTTCCTGAAAGACCAGATAGCCGCGTTCGCGGTCGGCAAAGCTGTAAAAGGTTGGGAAGCCAACCGCCAAGGCATTGGTGAGCGAGTCGATCAAGGCGGGTAGGTTCGGCGCAAAGGTGAAGACAGTGTAGCGCGTCTCGTTGTGCATCCCGCCGAAATCTTCAGGTGTGCCGTGCCGCGAAAGGCTTTCTGCCAACGTGTGACCAAAGAATCCAAGCACCTCGTCGGCTGCCACAAAGCCATAATAATCGCGGAAGGCATTGAAGCCGTTCAGGGTAATTTGCAGGCGCTGCCAGTTGGTGCGTGCTGCAAAGTTGGTCTCCGCCTCACGGATGGCAGATTCAGTGGGCAAGCCTGTGCGGTCATCGGTCAGCGCCTCGCGGCTGGCGCGCCGCAGCGAGCCTTGTGCGCGCAGGCGCAGTTCTTCAATATCAAAAGGCTTGGTGATGTAATCATCCGCGCCAAGCTCTAAGCCTGCCACCTTATCCGCACGGCGATCACGCTGCGTTAGGAAGATGATCGGGATGTATTTGGTGAGTGGTGTTGTCCGCAAGCCTTTGCACACATCAAAGCCATCCATATCCGGCAGCATCACGTCCAGCAGGATCAGGTTGGGCGATTTCGCCCGCGCCATAGCAATGCCTTCTTTGCCGTTCAGCGCGTTGAAAATCTCGTAGCCTTGCGCTGTGAAATAGACTTGCAGCATTTCTGCCACGTCAAAATCATCTTCAATGAGCAGTAAGCGTTTTTTGAGCATGGTACCTCGCTTTAGGCTAAGCAGCGGATGCTATTCTAACACAGCATCAACACGAAACTGCCCTTCAATGGACTCGGCAGCGTTTGCCGTCACTTGCTCACGCGCCAGCGATGGGCGCACCACATCGTCACGCAGCACATTGCTAAGTGGCAGCACGCTGGCTGTGGGTGGAATATCGGCAGTATCAAGCTGTTCAAGGCGCGAGGCATACTCCAGCACCGCTGAAAGCTGATCGGCATACTGCTCGATCTCACTTTCGGTCAGGCGCAGTTTGGCAAGTTCGGCAATCTGCATCACTTCTTCACGGCTCAGTTTCATGGTTTTCCCCAACGCATCGGTACGGCAAAGGTGCTGTCTTGTGCGCCATTATAGCAGAATTTTGGCGTGCATTGTAACTATTACAGAATATATACATTTTTAGGCGCCCGAAAGCATGGTGAAAAACTGACTATCCGCCTTGCCTTTTGCGCCAAGTGCCACTACAATACGCATCATGCAGCAACTTCAAAGGCAAACCATCACCCACATTTTGGCTTGTATGTGTAACTGCCACGCACCAATGGGACGAGGTTAGCACGCTGCTGTTTGCTGTCATTCGCATGTCACGCACAAGGGCTAACTCGGTTAGCCCTTTTTTTGTGTGAGCAAAGGGGAAAACACCGTATGGCAATCGCTACAAGCTCTGACCGCAAGGTTGATCACAGTGCGCTTCGCACTAATCAAGCGTTCATCATCAGCCTTTTGATCCTAGCCTTTGTGCTAGAGTTGCCGCTTTTGGTGGCGTTTGTAACCGCCGTGATGATCATCGGCACAGCCTTTCCCAGCTTAGGGCTGTTCAAGGCGCTCTATTTTCTGGCGCTAAAGCCTGCGGGCATTTTGAAGCCCGCTGTGGTGGTGGATAACCCAGAGCCACACCGTTTCGCGCAAGGTGTGGGTGGCGCGGTGCTGCTGGTTGCCGTGCTGAGCTTTGCACTTGGCATTGGCGCGGTGGGCTGGGCGCTCAGTTGGTTGGTGGTGGCGCTTGCCGCTTTGAACCTATTCGCGGGCATTTGCGTGGGTTGCCTGCTCTACTACCAACTGCATCGGTTGGGCGTGGCAGGCTTCACGCACGCGCCGCTGAACACAAAGGAGCGCTAACCATGCTGGAACGGCTGATTTTTGCAGGGCTAATTATGGCGGTGGGCGTGGCGGCATGGCTGCTCTATAACCGTTGGGCGCTGCGGCAGGCAGCCCGCCTTGCCCAACGCGATCCCTTACTGGCAACTGTGCCAAGCGGCGTGCCAACTGTTGTTTATTTCACAACGCCTTTTTGCGCCCCATGCCGCACACAACAACTGCCCGCGCTGCACCAATTGCAACGCGAACTCGGTGCTAAGGTGCAGGTGGTGCAGGTAGACGCCACTGAACAGCCTGAGGTCGCGGATCGGTGGGGCGTTTTTTCAGCACCCACCACCTTTGTGCTGGATGAGACTTTAGCGTTACGCTATGTCAACCGCGGTGTGGCAAGCCTTGAAGTTCTGAGGCAGCAGCTAACCGCCTAAGCAGATGGATGATGGAATACATTTTATGGCGCTCTTGGTGATGAAATTCGGCGGCTCACTCACGGCGGATGCCCAACAACTGCGCCGTGTCGTTCAGATCATCCACGCGGAGTGGCTAGCGTGGCAGCGTGTGGTCGTGGTCATCTCTGCCATGAGTGGTGCAACTGATACGCTGCGCCGTGCCGCCGAATTTGCCCAACAGCGCGACGTGACCGCTTACCGCCGCCTGATGTCGGGCTTGCGTGCCGATCACATCACCTTGATCGAGAGCCTCTTTGCGGCGGGTACGCTGCGCCAGCACCTCTTGCAAAAGCTGGATGGCTACCTGTTTAGCGTTCTGGCGCTCTGCGATGGCGTGGCGCACAGCGGCGCCCTGCTGCCACAGCAGCGCGATGCCGTCATGGCGGTTGGCGAGCGCCTAATGGCGAGCATTACGGCTGCCCTTGCCCAACAAGAAGGCTTGCGCGCCGCACTGATCGAGGCGGAATCAGTCATCATCACTGACAATGTGCATCAAAACGCGCATCCGCTGCGCGATGTGATTGATGAGCGTGCCGAACACATTTTGCGTCCGCTGCTGGATAAGGCTGTCGTGCCGATTGTGGCAGGCTTCATCGGTGCAACGCGGAACGGCGAACCAACCACGCTTGGGCGCGGCGGCAGCGACCTAACCGCCACGCTTTTGGCGGCGGCGCTCGGCGCGGATGAGGTGTGGATGTGGACGAGTGTGGACGGCATCATGAGCGCTGACCCTGCCCTTGTGCCGAATGCGCGTGTGATCCCTTCGCTGACCTATGAAGAAATTGGCGAGTTGGCGTTTTTTGGTGCGCGCCTGCTGCATCCCGGTGCGATAGAGCCACTGATCCGCAACAATATCCCGCTGCGTGTGCGTAATCCACATAACCTTGATCACGATGGCACGCTGGTTCACGCCAATCCGCAACAGGGCGCACACCGCGTGAAGGCAGTCACCGCTGTAGACGGACTCTACCTTGCCCTGCGCGATCAGCCTTTTGACCTGATCACATTCTTGGGCAAAGTGCGCGAAAAGGTTGGTAGCCTTGCCGCCGACCCTGTGATTGTGATGCAGAGCTACCGCCGTGCAACGCTCGTGTTTGTTGTGCCGACCAGCGAAGGCCCGCAGGCAGTGCTGGCGGCGGCGCGGCAGCTTAAAGACCTGCTGCCTGAATGGGACGTGCAGCCCGTCAAAGTCATTGCCGCCATTGGCGCCCGCACCGATCTGCGCCCGATCCTGAGCAAGAACATCCGCCCGTTAGCTTCTGCACTCGGTGCGAACGAACGCCGTCTGGTGGCGGTGAACCCTGCCGATGTGCGGGACGCCTTGCAGCAGTTCCACAGCCTGACCGAATCAGATGCGGTAGAAGCCTGAGCGCCGCAGCAGACTATACCGTAGGCAGCGGACTGCCAACGCGCTGCTGCACCGCACCCAGCGCCGTATACACTTCGGCGCGCACGCTGTCCTCGTGATCGGTAAGCGCTTTATAAAGCGCCTTCAACGCACGCACATGCCCAACTTCGGCAAGGGTGCGCGCCGAGGCTGCCCGTATTTCGGCATTGCCCTCTTGCAGGGAACGGATCAGGGCAAGCGGCGCATTCTCGCCACTTGGCACGACTTCGCCGCGCTCGCTCATCCATTCAACCAACCACTCCATCTGATCAATGGACGGATTGCGCTTGATGCCGCCTTGATCAGGGCTTTCAGCAAGGTTGAAGGCTTGGTCGGCTGCCATGCGGACGTATGGCTCGCTATCTTCAAGCTGCGTGCGGTAGATGAGCGCCACTGCCCACGCCGTGCGAATGCGCGCCAAACCATAGACCGCCGCACGGCGCAGCGCCAATTCGTCGCTGGCGATTGCCTCGCGCAGCAAAGCATGACCATCACCCGGCAGCGCTGCCAACGCCTCTGCGATGGCGCGCTGCAAATCTCGGTCTCCTTGCAGCAAGCCTTCGGTCATTGCGTCCAGCGCTGCATCAGTGCCGATGGCGCCCAGCGCGAAGCCAACCGCCAAGCGCACACGCGGATCACTGTCGTTCAGCATCGGCGTTAGGTATTGCAGGTATTCGCTATCGCCCAGCGCGCCTAACCCAATGCAGCCAAGCCGCCGCACCAACGCCTCAGGATGTTCTAGGGCGTGCTGGAAGATGACCGCCGCCGTCGGAATATCACGGGCGGTCACCAACGCTGCCATTGCCCGTTCGCGCAGCAGCGGGTATTGGCTGGGCGCAAGCAGGGCAGCGCCGCCCACGCGCTTAAAGAACTCGGCGCGCCATTTGGCATCGCTCGGTGCATCGGGCAGCCAATAGGTCATATTGAAAAGTGCCGTATAGAGCAGATCAGGCGGCGCGTTCAGCACCTCACTAACCGCCGCATCCAAGGGCAGGCGGCTTGCCGCGAAAGGCATCGCGTTTGCCCAGGCGGGCTGTGTGGCAGCTGTCACCGCCGTCGAAACATCCAGTGTTTCAGCGGCAAGGTAGGCAGTGATCAGCGGATGGATGAAGCCAAAGTGATCAGCGGGATGATCGATCAGCAAATCCTCGCGCTTCAACAATTTGTTGAGTTCTGCCTCAATGTTGAGCGTCGGCTTGCCGTCAGCGCCCGTGAACGCCTCAGTCAGCAGTGCCTTGAAGCGCTCACGCGGCAGCGCAGCGGTGTTCGTGTGCAGCATCTCAGCGGCGGCAGTTTGCAGGATCGGGCGCAGTGCCTCGTTTGGCAGTGTGCGGCGGATGTAAAAGTCATACCAACCGCGCCTGCCCGTCACCTTCATATCATTGGCATAATCCGCCCAGACCTTAAGCGTCACATCTAGCGGTGTGCGCCCACGGTTGCCCGTCTTGACGCGGGCGATCTGCTTGGCGTCCGGCATGGCAGCGCGCCTGCCTGTCTTTGCCCATGCCACTGCCCAACGGTCTGCCAATTGATCATAATCCATATCGCGCCAAGCGCGCAGATAGCACACCTGAAAGCCGATGTTCAGCAGCGGATCGTAGCCGTGCGTGCCTGCTGCCACAACAACGAAATTCGCGTTATAGAGCGCCATAAATTGGCGCAACCACACCAGCTTGGCAGGCTTTTCAGCCTCAGGCAATTCATCAAAGCCATCAATCAGCACAAGGCAAGTGCCTTCTGCCAGCCGCTTGTAGACCAACTTTGGCAGTTGGCTGGCAGCCGCGCCGCCAAAGCGCTTTTGCAGCGCACGAACCACTGGCTCGGCTGGATCAAGCGGCTTGAGGACGATCTTTGCGCCTGATTGCGTGGCACGCTTGGGCTTGGGCGCTTCTTCGCCTTCGGCGGCGGGCGTTGGCGGCGCCGAAGGCTGGATGCCGTGTGCTTCAGGGCGCAGATCGAGATCGCGCAGGTGGATCAGAATCGGCAGCAGGCTGCGGAAATCTGCCGCTTCTTGCGTGCCTTGCTCGCCCTTATCATAGCGTGCGTTCAGCTTTTCAAGGGCGCGGCGCTGGTTATCCTGATAGTTGCGTAGCAATTGCTCGCGCTCTTCGGCGGGCTTCTCGGCAATCATGCGCTCGAAATATTCATCCCGCGAGGTATCAATGGCAGTCAATGTGATCTCACCAAGCGCCACCAACCCTAAGACAGCCAACGCGGTGCTTTTGCCCATACCTTGCCGCGCCAAAAGCGCCAAGTGGCGCTCGCCCTTCTGCAAATCCAGCACGGAGAGCATATCGAGGTTATAGGGCGCGTAGGCAGCCGGAAAATCGTGAACCTGTGGCACAATGTGCGCGGCGGCGGTGGACTCTTCTTCGCCGGGCTTGTGCGGCGCTACGGGCGCTAGGAAGTGCGGTTCAACGTAAATATCGCTGAGGGGCAGTGTTTCGCCGCCAATGTGATAGGCGTTGAAGACTTCGGCAGCACGCGCCGCGTAGCGCGCTTCAGGCGTGGCACGCAGGAAACCACGCGCTTCGCCAACGCCTGCCTCTGCACGCTGGCGCAAACGCAAAAAGACGCCGCGCAAGCGGTAAATGACGAACGATACGAGCAATCCACCCACAAAACCGATCAGGAATGAGCCAAAATCAAAGCGCATGAGTTCTTCTCCGCAGCAGCAGCCAGCCTGCTGTTAGAGTATAGCACGGAAATGCCTACGTGGGAGTCGGGGCTGAGGTGGGGCGTGGTGAAGATCAGGTTTGTGGAGGTGAGGTTCATCAGGGCGCTTGGCAGTCCGCAGTCCATCGCCGCGATCTTCGGGCGCGGTGGATCAGCCAGACTCTAGCGCTTTCCCGCAGGCGGGGAAAGGGAAACGGAGGGCGGGTGAAGCCGTTGCCCTTCCACTCAGGCACGCACCACACAGCTAGGCAAGCGGCAGGCACACCGTGAAGGTTGAGCCTTTGCCAACCTCGCTCTGCACTTGAAGCGTTCCGCCATACTGTGCAACAAGCTGTTTCACCGTCACCAAGCCTAAACCTGTACCAAGAATGCCGGCTGCCTTTGCGTTTGGCGCACGGTAAAATGCCTCGCCAAGTTGCTCAAGCGCCGCCTCTGGAATGCCAATGCCCGTATCGCGCACACTGATCTCGGCGTGCGCCGCATTGGCAGAGAGCATCACACGCACGCTGCCGCCTTCCGACGTATATTTCACGGCGTTGCCGATCAGGTTATCCAGAATACGCATCACGGCGGACTCTGTGGCGAGCGCACTCAGATCGGCATCAGCGTGCAGGCTGAAGTGCAGGCGTTTTTCCCGCGCCTGATCAAAGTAGTGGTCGTAGGTGATTTCTAGCAAGGGCAGCAGGCGCACAGGGACGCCTGTTTGCTGCTTTTCGTTGGCACGGGCGGCTGCCAGCGAAAGCAGATCGTTGATGAGCGCGAGCAAGCCTTCCGCACGCCGACTCAGCCGATTGAGGAGGTCGCGCTGCTGATCGGTGCTGTCCTTCAGAGTACCTAGATAAGCGCGCAACAGGCTCTGCATAGCGATGACCGGCGCACGCAGTTCGTGCGTCACAATGCGCGTGAAGGTAAGGCGCTGTGTTTCTGCCTCTGTAAGCGCGGCAGCAGCACGCTCATGGGCAAGAATCGCCTCACAGGCGGCGGCGAAACCTTCAGCAAGCGCGCTGATCTGCTCAGTTGGTAGCGGCAAGCGCGGCGCAGCCACCAATAGATACGCCGCCTCGCCAATCGGCAGCCTGAGCGAGGTTGCTGCATCAGGCTGTGGATCGCCACTCACCGCAAGCAAGTGATCTGCCGCTGATGGGTGGCAGCCATAGACGGCGACCGACTCGGCGTGCAGGGCAGTTTTGGCACGCGCCAGCAAATCCGCCAAGCCAACCATCAGCCAACCTGTTTTTCTGCCAGCAGTGCCTTCACCGTCCGCAGAAAGGTGACAGGGATGATCGGTTTTTCCACAAAGGCATCCACGGGCAGATAGTTCTCATCAGGGCTGAAGCGCATCGGCGTCGTTTGGTGAATGGCAGTCAGCAGGATAATCGGGATGTGCCGATAGGCGGCAAATTCGGCGTTAGGTGCTGGATCACGCAAGGTCAGCGCTGTTTGAAAGCCTGCGGTTGGCGTCTCCATCATCACGTCCAGCACGATCAGGTCAGGCACATGCTGCCTGACCGCCGCCAGCCCCTCTTGGCTGCTGTGCGCCTCGATCACGGTGTAGCCTTCGCCTTCAAGGATTAGGCGTGTAGCAAGGGCAATATCAGGATCATCATCAATGACAAGTATTTTCGCCATAGTTTAACAGCTCCAAAATGGCGGTGCAGACGGAAGGCACCGCCGCCTGAACCGCATTGCTTAAGCCAATTTCCCACGTTGTGACGGCGGGCTGTATGCCAAAAATCGTGATCTGTGGCGGCAGCATATTCAGCGCCTCGCCAAGCAAGAGCGCCTCTGCCAAGCCTGCATAGTGCAGCGTGCCGCGCAACGCCATGTCGTGCGCCTGCAAACACACCTCAGCAAGGCTGAAGCGCCGCCATGTGCCGGGTGGCTCGCCCATTGCGGCTGCATCTATGATGATGGCGTGCTGATAAGGGTTCAGCAGCAGCACCAACGCCAAACCGACTGTGCCGCCATCCAGCAACGCAACCGTCTTTGGCAACGCACTGCGCCCTAGCTGCTCAAGCACAGCCGCACCAACGCCATCATCGCCGCGCAGGGGATTGCCAAGCGCCAAAATCACCGTGTTTGGCATTGCCCTTAGCCTTCAAACCTTACGTCGAGCAGGTGTGTTGAGCAAGAGATGCATGGATCATAAGCGCGCACCAGCATTTCCAGCGCGTGCGTGATCTCTGCTTGCGTGCGCGCTAGCAGGGTTGGCACAAGCGCACGCATATCCGCCTCGATGTTGGCAAGATTCTGCCCCGTCGGAATGATGCAATTGGCGCCAACCACCTTGCCATCTTCAATCACATAGTTGTGAAACAGCGTGCCACGCGGCACATCTGCCGCGCCGACGCCTTCGCCCGAAAAGCGCGTTGGCGCAGCGGGTGGCTCGTAGCGCACGCCTTGCGTCAGGAGTTGCTCGACAAGCTGTATGGCGTCTTCCACACAGTGGACAATTTCCACGACTTGAGCAGCGGAATTGTAGTAAGGCTTGCTGATCTTTGGTTGTATGCCGAGCAAGGCAGCCGCCTGCTTGGCACGCGGATGCAACTGGGCATAGTTCACGTTGAAGCGCGCCAACGCACCGACCATATAGGACTCGCGTTTGTGGCGGGTGTGTTTGGCGGAAGAATGCGGCACGATTGTTTCGTTGGTGATGTCGCGGTATGCCTCAATCGGATACTCATAGCCATCCGAACTTTTAATGACGCCGTCAATAAAGCAGTATTCATCGGGCTTGTGCAGCGCCACAAACTCGGTATCGCGTTCAAACTGGGGCAGGGGCAGCGTGCGGTAGAGTTCAACGGTTGCATCAACATCTGAGCGCACTGCGATCAGGCGTTGGTGCAGTTCCTCCAGATCGCCCATCTTCGGGAAGCTGGTAAAGCCGCCAACCGTCATCGAGATTGGGTGTGTGTGCCTGCCACTGATCACCTTGCAAAGATCACCTGCTAATTTCTTCATCCGCAGCGCACGCAATACGACATTCGGCGCTGTGCGTGCCAGCGGGATCACGCTACCAACGCCTAAGAAATCGGGCGCAACCAACATATAGACGTGCAAAACGTGGCTATCCAGAATTTCGCCATGAAAGTTGAGTTTTCGCAGGGCAACCGTCTGCGGTGAAGGCGTTACGCCGAGCGCTTTTTCGGTGGCACGCAGCGAGGCCGTGGCATGACCAACCGCACAAATGCCGCAAATGCGTGAGGTGATATGTGAGGACTCAAGGTATGCGCGCCCGCGCAGCATTGCCTCAAAGAAGCGTGGCGTCTCCACAATTTGGAGTTCGCAGGTTTTCAATTCGCCGTTTCGCACATCCACAACGATATTGCCGTGTCCTTCCACCCGTGTGAGGTGATGGACGTTGACTGAAATTTCGCGGTTCATCAGATCATCCCTCTGCGGCTTTCGCCTCTAACTGCATAGTCTGGTAGGTGAGGAACATCGTCAGGCGCGAGTCGATCTCGGCATCGGTCATGCCGTGTTCGCGCAGCACTGCTTTCATTGCCGCCCAGTTGGGCTTGGGAATCAGTCCGCGGCACCCTTCGCAGCCATCGCCATACGATGGGCAAATTGCCGCGCAGCCTGCCCGTGTAATCGGACCGAGACAGGTTTTGCCGCGCTGGTACATACACACATTCTCTAGCAACTTGCACTCAATGCACAATGGATAATCGGGTAGGTTGGGCAAGCGCCCTTGCAGCAGGTGTGTGACCGCCATGGCAAACTCGTTGCGATCAATTGGGCAGCCGGGAAGGCTGGCATCTACCTTGATGACTGCCTCAATCGGGCGTGCAGGATACGTCTCGAACCAGGCTGCCTTCTCGCCATAAACGTATTCGCGCACTTCGGGCAGCGCCATGCGGTTACGAATGGCGTTCACGCCGCCTAAGTGCGCGCACGCACCAAGCGCTACCACGATCTGCGCCTTCGCACGGATTTCTTTCAGCTTCGCCTCATCGCTAGGGCGCGTGCAAGAGCCTTCAATAAAGGCGATTTGATAATTGTCGCCGCGTTCGCTCATTGCCTCACGGAACTGCACAATCTCAACGGCGTTCAGCAGCTCAGGATGATCTTGGAGGGTATCTACCACTGTGAGCTGACAACCTTCGCAGCTTGTGAACTCGAAAAAGGCGATGCGCGGCAGCGTTTTGGCACTCATGAGAACGCCTCCTCTAAGTGTTTGACCTGTGCATAGGAAAAGGCAGGACCGTCCTGACAGGTGTAAATGTGGTGCAGTTGGCAGTGTCCACACTTGCCAACCGCGCATTTCATCTGGCGCTCAAAGCTCAGCCAGATATTGCCATCGGCAATGCCCTTACCCAGAAGTTCCATCAGCACGAATTTGTACATGACGGGCGGCCCGACAATGATCGCCACCGTGTTGCGCGCATGAAAGCGCAGCTTCGGGAACAGCTTGGTGATGACGCCAACATTGCCTTTCCACGCTTCATCCGGGCGATCTACCGTGATATGCACTTCGGTGCGCGGTGCGTTTGCCCACGCCACCAAATCTTCGGCGAAGAGAATATCTTGTGGTGTGCGCGTGCCATAGAGCAGGTGAATTCTGCCGAACTTGCCGCGATCATTGATCACTTCATCAATCAGAGAGCGCAGCGGCGCCAAGCCCAAGCCACCTGCCACAAAGATGATGTCCTTTCCGCGAAAGCGCTCAATCGGGAAGCCGCGCCCAAACGGACCGCGAATGGCTATCGTGCTGCCGGCTGCCAGCCGATGCAGGGCGTCGGTCAGCTTGCCAACTGCCCGCACGCACATCTCGAAAGTGCCGTTGCTGCGGCTGGGCGCGCTGCAAATGCTGATCGGCGCTTCGCCCACACCAAAGACGGAAACCTCCACAAACTGACCCGGACGGTGCGCCAGCGAGAAGCCGCTTGGCAGCGCAATCTTAAAGAACTTCTCGGTTGGGGTGAAGGTCTTGACGGCAGTGATGCGTGCTGGTGTCGGCATGTAGATTGATTCTTTGAGCGTCTCATTGAGTAAGGTGGTCATGCCTGCACCTCCTGATTGGATGCTGTGTTTTCGGCGGCTGAACCGTTTTGGGCAGCTTGGCGCAGCCGATGCAGCGCATTGAAGGTATCCACCGGTGTGATGTGAACAAGGCACGAAGCTGCACAACGCCCACAGCCAACGCAGCCCATCAGCCCGAACGCCTCATACTGATATTTGCCCTTCCGCATAAAGCGGTGGCGCTGGCGCAGCGCACGTGACGAACGGAAATTATGCCCGCCTGCCACCACCGCAAACTTTTCGATCTGGCAGGAGTCCCATTGGCGAATGCGCTCACCGTGTTCAAGGTTCAGGTCAATTTCATCAGTCACATCAAAGCAATAGCAGGTTGGGCAGACCTTCGTACACATGCCGCAGGCAAGGCAGCGTTCGCCAAGTTCATCCCAGAGCGGGCTTTTTTGGCTGAGCGCCAGCAGATCGGGCAGTTCGGTCACGTCGCATTCAAGGCGATAGGGAAAGTGCTGCCACTTAGCGCCAATCACGGCGTCCACACGCGCATAGTCCGCCTCAGAAGGCTCCCAGAAGGCACTGCACCCTTCCAGCAGTGCGGCGCCTTTTTCGCTGCCAACTTCCACAGCGTAATCGCTGCCCAAATCGGTGAAATGCAGATCGTAGTTCTCCGGAACAGTTAGCGTCCCCATACTCTTGCAGAAGCTGCCTTCCATGCAAGGCGTAAGGCACTCCACAGAGACGAGGTAGGTTGCCTCTCGGCGCGCCTTGTAGTGCTGATCGGCATAGCCGGTGTTGTTCACCTTATCCAGCATGGCAACTGCGTGCATATCGCAGGTGTGAACGCCGAGGATCACGGTTGGCACCGCCTGAATATCGGGCTGCATTTCCATCGTTTTAGCGTTGAAGGTGAAAAGGCGTTCGCGGGGCGGCAGCAGATACTTTTTCGGCGGCAGCACAGAGGTCGGGTAATCCATAACCAGTTCGTCCGCGCTGTGGATTTCCTCAAAAACGTACTGACCGAAGCGCTCAGTCGGTCCGACGACCTTAAAATGACGGGATTGCAGATGCTTGATCCACGTCTTGAGCAAACTTTTGGGCATAATCCGTAAGCTCATACGCCCACTCCTTTTGGAAAAAACGCTATAAGTTAGGCAACATTACAAATGATGTCACCGATTGTGAAAATCATCACACTATAATTGTACTGCTTTGATCAGTATAGAGATAGGGGATCACCGCAAGATAGTGCAGTTTGTCATGCTTTCTTGGTGCAGGGTATCGGCTCAGCTTATTAAAATCCATAAGCTGAGCTGATAGGCAAGCGAAAGCGCAATACCAAACGAATGTGGAACTCACGCGGTGACTCGCACGGCACACTTCCCCATCGGGATAGCGTATCATCTCGTGCGGTGTGCCGCATTTGGTTAGAAATTCAGAACAACTTTGATACAATCTAACGTCTTCACACCTTGTACACTATAAAGCTATGGAATAATCACGCCGCGCCCACATTGATGGAGAGACAAAACGCTATGGCAGAAAATAAACGCACGCCCATTGAGCCGATTGAGGCGCATGTTTTGGTGGTGGAAGATAACATGCGTAACTTCGTGCTGATTGCACGCCTGCTTGCCCATATGGGCGTGCAGCGCTGCGAATGGAAAACTTCAGGCTGGCAAGTGGCACAATTTGCAGATACGCTGCCGCGTGTAGACCTGATCCTGATGGATATTCATCTGCCTTATGAGGACGGCTATCAGGCATTGCAGAAGGTGCGCGCCAGCCCACGCTTGCGGAATACACTCATCATCGCGGTGACGGCGGATGCCAGCGAGGAACAACTACGCCGTGCGCGGGCAGCCGGCTTTGATGGCTTTTTGGGCAAGCCGATTGATCCTGATCGCTTTCCAGAGCAGATCAAGCGCATTTTGAATGGCGAAGGCGTCTGGGAGTATATGTAGGGCAGATAGGCGCTACTGCATATCTGCCGCACACCTTAACGCCAGCTCCATATGCCGATCACACCATCCGCCACTTTTCGCAACGCACCACCATTCCGCACTTCGGCAAGGCGCACTTCAGCCAGATCGCGTGTGCTATCGAAAGCAGCGTAGGCAAGGTAGCGCCCATCTGGCGACCAAAACGTATGGCTGCGGGCAAACTGCTCGAAAAAGTTCAGAAAGTAGATCATTTCACGGGTTGGGCTAAAGCTATCCAACGCGAACTCGTCGCCCGTTGCCACGTCCAACACATACCACGTTAATTGCTGCGGCTGCGTTTGCTGAAAGAAGCTGCCCTCGCCGTGACCATTGCTGCTGAGGTAGGTTTGCCCAACCAAATTTGGGCGGCGCAGGCTAAGGTAGGCAACTTTATCGCCCTGTGGTGACCAAAAGTGTGCTGCAATCTGCCCGAACTGGCTGCTGGCAAGCTCTGCGCCGTTGCTTGCATCCAGCACTTTAAGCGCGCCAAAGGCGGAAGTGACTGCCACTTGGGTGGCATCCGCATTCCAGGCAAAGGCAAGCGGCGGTGGTTGATCGGCAAGCAGCGTCAGCCGCGAGTCGCCCTCGGCAATCACCAGATCGCTGTTTTGTGGATTGTTCGCGTTCCGCACTGCAAAGAGCAAGCGCTCATCGCCTGCCACAGGTGACCACATCGGCGCTTGAAAGGCGCCCGGCACATCCGTCAGTGTGCTTTCAATGCTGTTGGACTCCACATCATACAGTTCCAAGCGCAGCCCAAAGCGGTGCCAGAGCATTCGTTTGCCATTCGGCGCAAAGCTGTAGTAGAACGGCGCGCCGCGCTCTACCTCGATCTCGCTGAAGGTGCCGCCGTCATCCCGAATCAGCTTGACGGCAAGCAGATTGCCGCCGGCAGGTGTGTAGAGCAGCGCCAAATCGCGGCAGTTGCCCAGCGGGCAGTCATTCGGTGACCAGTAGGCGTAGGTCAGCACTTCTTCTTGTGAGGTGTAGGCAGTTGCGTAGGTAGCACCTGCTTGCACATCCTGCACCACAAACATCCGCAGCGAGTAGGGATCAGCCTGATCCAGACTGACGCCGAAGAATGCCAAGCGCCCATCAGTAGACCACGTCGGCATCTGATAGATACGCCGCTGTATATCGGCATCCGTCGTGATCGGGAATGGATTTCTGCCGTCCGCATCATAAATGCTCAAATTGCGATCCGTCCCGATGACTGCCAACATGCCGCCTGATCCTCCCTGTGCGCCCGCCGTCATGGGCAGCAGCAGCGCCGCCAGCAGCCCAATCACCAACCCATTGAGGTATTTTCGCATATGCCATACTCACTTTGCCTAAAGCCGATGTTTAGATATTCGCGGTAATGGCGCGCAGTGGCAAACGGCAAGCGGTTGCCTCAGGTGCGGTAATGCCCATTGATGCTAACGTAATCGTGACTCAGGTCGCACGTCCAGATCACGGACTCAGCGTCGCCAGCGCCTAAATCAAGGCGAACGACAACTTCTGCCTGCTGCGCGTGCAGTTTAGCGCGCCCCTCATCATAATTCAGCGGCGTGCCATCCGCCACCAACTGCAAATCGTTATACCAGAGCGCAAGGCGCGTTGGATCAAGGGCAATGCCTGAGCGTCCCGCCGCAGCCAAGATTCTGCCCCAGTTCGGATCGCCGCCATAGAAAGCTGTTTTCACCAACGGCGAGGTGGCAATCGCATTCCCGATTTGGCGCGCCTCAGCAGCGCTGCGCGCACCGCTAATCTGCAATGTGATGAACTTGGTGACGCCCTCGCCATCGCGCACGATTGCTTGCGCCAACACCGTGCAAAGCTCGGTGAGTGCCGCCTCAAAGTGCCGTGCATTCGTTTCATCAATCAGGACGCCGCTTGTGCCGTTCGCCAAGATGAGCAGCGTGTCGTTGGTACTCATATCGCCATCCACCACAATACGGTTGAAGGACTGATCGGCAGCGCGGCTGAGCATTTCTTGCAGCAGCAGTGGCGCAATCTGAGCATCGGTGGCAATCACGCTGAGCATGGTCGCCATGTTCGGTGCGATCATGCCGGCACCTTTGGCAATGCCGATCAATGCTGCGCCGTTGTAGGTGCTGTGGGCAAGTTTCGGCTTGGTGTCGGTGGTCATGATCGCCTGGGCAGCAGCCTGCCAGTGATTAGGTGTGCTGCCTAGCTGTGGTGGCAACTGCGCGATGCCTTGCTGCATACGCGGCATGGGAAGCTGCGTGCCAATCACGCCGGTGGACATGACCAAGACCTGATCCTCAGCGCAACCGAATGCTGCGGCTGTCCACGCTGCCGATTGCACAGCATTGGCATAGCCGCGTTCACCAGTGCAGGCATTGGCAGAGGCAGTGTTGATCAGCACGGCGCGAATGCCACTAGGGTTGGCGGCAAGGCGCGCCTGATCAAGCAGCACGGGCGCTGCCTTCACCAAATTGGTCGTAAAAACAGCCGCCGCCGCACAGGGCGCCGCGCTGGCGATTAACGTTAAATCAGGGCGCGTGGGCTTGCCAAAATGCGCGTAAAGCCCTGCATCCAGCGCACCAACCTGAAAGCCGCGCAAGGTGGGCAGATCAGCAATTCCAGTATAGACAGGCATGATTAATCCTATTCGATGTCAATGCGTTTTACATCACCAACATTGATGTTGCGGTTGCGCTCTAGGATAGAGGTGAGGATCAGCTTGGCAAAGCGGAAAAAGTCTTTCATTTGGTCAATGCGCCCGACGTAGTAACTGGCGAGTGCTTGATCGTTTTGATCCATGTTGGGAATCGCCTCGCGTAGGTGCTGGATGTTGCCTTCAAGCACTTCCAATGCCTGATTAACATCGCGCAGTTCGCGTGCGCCCAAGACATTCGTCAGAATCTTCCAGAAGTCGGACTCTGCCTCGTAGAATTTACGCCGATCACCACGTACCCATACCTCACGCACAATGCCGAGGTTCTCCAGCATCCGCATATTCATGCTGACGCTTGCCTTAGAAACACTCAGGTGATCAACCAGATCGTCAAGGCTCATCGGCTGTGGGCTAAGCAGCAGCGCACCATACATCTTGCCGATCACACGGTTATAGCCGAAGTAGTCGGCAAGCTGCCCTAAGCCTTCTAGCATACTATCATTGACAGCTTGCAGGATCGGATGTAGCCCTGCTACATCCGATGGCGTGCTGTGGGTTGATTCGTCACTGCTGGCGTAGCCGTTCGGAGAGTCGCTCATGGTTATTCCGCCCTTTAACAATCCATCCCAACCGCTAAAGAGCGTAGCACGCCGAAGGCAGAGCGGCAAGTCTAAGTTAGTGTTTGGCGCGCATGAGCGACTGCACGTAGCTTTGGCTGAAGCCGCCCATATCGCTGGCAACAATCACGCCTGAGAGTTTGGTGATGACCACTTCGCCATAGTGGTTGATGGCACGCCGCACCTGATCGGCAAGCACATTGATGAAATCTTCCCAGATAACGCCGCGTGGCAGGGTTGGCTCGCGCAGGGCGCGGGTGCTGTTCACATAGTCCACAAGCGGCTGCGCGCTGGGAAAGATGAAGGCGCTGGGCAGATCGTGGCGCGCCACCGCAAAGAAATGGCGTGCGGCAAGGCGCGGCGCATCTTCCAGATAGAAGCGCGCTTCTGGTTCGGCGGTCAGTGTATCGGTGCGTGCGCGCACGCCCAACAAACCAAAGACGCGCTTATAGAGGTTTTCCAACTCCGGCATGTTGATCAGGCTGTTGGTGGAAGCCAGCAGCACGCCGCTCGGCTTTAGCACACGGTGAATCTCACTCAGGGCGCGGTCGAGGTTTGGCACATGGAAAAGCATGTGATTTGCCAGCACCACATCAAAGGTGTGCTTGGGGAATGGCAGCCGTTCGGCATCCATGTTCAGCACATAGCCTGAAGCAGGGTGTGCGGCGGCACTGCGCGCCATGCCCATCGAAAGATCACCCGCGATCAACTCGCCGTTCGGAATACGCATCCGCACCTGCTCGAAATAGGCACCTTGCCCTGCCCCTAAATCCAACACTTGTTCATCCCCGCGCCATGCCGTGCGGCTCAGCACCCATTCGATGAAGTTGATGGGTGGAAAGCTATATTGATCGTGAATGCGTTGGCGCGTTACCAAACCATCTTCACTGGCATATGCCAGTTGCACAGCGTTACGGTCTGTTCTCGAAAGTTGAATCATGGGTGAGTCTGCTTTCAATAAATGCTCTTACGCTATAGTATAGCGCGATTTAGGTTTGTATTAGAGACTAAACGCTGATCATGTATAAATTTTCTGTGAAAAATTTTGATCGAATTTAGGTTGAACTAGAAGCAATCGGCAATTTAAGCCGCTTTACAGGGAGGTGAGGTGTGCTTGCGCCCATTCTTCATAGGCTTCGCGCAGCCACATGGTCTGCACGCCGGGCTTGCCGTTGGCAATGATCTGCCCATCCACCATGATGATCGGCACGACGCCGCGTGAGGCACTGGTCAGGAATGCCTCATCCACCGCCCACAGCTCGCTTTTGTGAACGGGCGCAAGGCGCACGGGCAAATAGTTCGGCGCCAGCGCCAAGAGCGCCCGCCGTGCAATGCCGTTCAGCACACCCTCGTCGGCTGTCCGCAACACGCCGTCCAGCACGGCATAGAAATTGCTGCTGGTGCCTTCCAGCAGGAAGCCTTCCGACGAGACCAACACGCCTTCATAGGTGCCTTGCGGCAGGGCGGCAGCCTGCCGCGCTGTGATCCACGCCGTCGTTTTGGCAGCGGGATTGTGGCGCGCCAACGGCACCGTTGCCACGCGCACGCCTTGTTGAATAAGCTCTGGTGGGATGGGCGTGAATGGCTCAACGCTCAGGTAGAGGTGATCGGGTTGGCTGCGCGGCACGGTGATCCGAAAGCGTGACTCGGCATAGCCGCCGCGCTCAATCAGCGCACGCAGCGCAGCACGCAGCGCCACGCGATCCAAGCGCAGTGGAATGCCTTCCAACTGCGCCGATTCCTCCAGACGGTCAAGATGCTCATCGAGCATCAGGACGTGATCGCGGTTGAAGGTGCGCGTCACTGTGTAGACGCCCTCTGGCTCAAACGGCGCAGCGGCTGCCAGCGACTCCGCGCTGTAATCAGCCGCACGCAAGCCGTCAGGCGTCAGAATGCCGATAGGAATGCTCATCGCACCGCTTTCTAGCGCGGATAGAGCGCTAAGACGACCGGCACTGCCTTCAGGCTTGGGATGAACTGATTCGGTCCGCCCGTCGCAATGTACAGGCTGGTAGACGATCCGCCGTCCATGTTCAGCGCAAAATCAATGTTCAAGCCGCTGTTGCCCAGCCAATTTGCCAGTTCGCCGAGCGTGACGCCGGCATAGACCGTTACGATGATCAAGATGCGCCCTTGTTTGTCTTGGGCAAAGACCGTGCGCGCTGCCCGCACCTGCGCCACATCAGGATTGATCGGCGCAACGTAGCCGTGGGACATCAGCATTGGGAAGGCCTGTGCTGCCTGCTCAAAGCGCTCGCCCTGACGGAATGGCTCTAACCACAGTGAGCGCACACGCGGCACGCCGTTCTGCACTTGAAAGACGCCAGAGTCGTTACGGGTGTTGATCACGCCGAAGAAGCCGCCATCCGCCACGACCAAACCCAAGGGACGGTTGTTCGTGTCGAAGTAGTTGGCGTTCACGATGGCAAGCGCATTCGGGATCGCCTGCTGCCACTGCTGAATCGTCCGCACCTGACCGGGAAAATGATGCACGCGCAGCACAGAGAAGCGCGGATCAATCCGCACTACCACCACACCAACGTTGGCGCCTTGGAAGTTTCTAAAGGTGAAGGTGCGCCACGCGGCGCCTGCAAAATCGGCACGGATTGGGTTCCAGTTCGGTTCTAGCACGCTGCCGGGCGTGGGCGAGGCAAACGGGTTCGCCGTTGGGAAGGTGGGCGGCAGCGTTGCGGCACCGGGGAAGGTAGCAGGTGGCGAGCCTGCCGTTGGAAAGACAATGATGGGCGTGCCGCCGGGTCCGATGCCATTTTGGCACGCCACCAAACCAATCAGCAGAACAACTACGAACAGCGAACGTTTCAGCGTGATCATGCCTTAGTCGTCATCCTTACGTTGTTGGCGGCGTTTCTCTGCCAACCGTGCCGCTAACGCGCCGCTTGGGGCAGGCGGTGGCGGTGTGGCGGGCGGCTTGGACGCCTCTCTTGGCACACTGGGCGCACCGCTTGGCGATTCCTTCGGTGCGCTAGGCTCACTTGGCAGGCTTGGCGCAGTGGTGCTAGGCTCACTGCCACTGATGACAGGCGCGCTGCTGGTCGTGGCGCGCACCTTAGCGCCTTTCAGGGCTGCCATCCGCGCCGACTGCACCTGCGCCGCTTGTGAATCGCGGATGCGCCCGCCAAAGCGTTTCTGCGCCCATGCCCGCAGCTTTTGCAGGTCGGTTGGTGTGATGACCACACGCCGCACCGCAATATCAAAGGGCAGCAGCAGCAGCGCCAAGAGCAACAGCCATGGCGCAAGGGATGCTGCGCCGCGCACTTCCTGCACATCACGGCGGAAGGCGCGCTCCGTCGAGTCGGCGATGTTACGTCCGCCCGTCAGCTCCGCGATTGTCTCCAAAAGCGCAGTATCGGTATCGCGCAAGCGGTATTCTGGTGAATAGCTTAACACCCAACCCGTTGTTTGCGCCACACCGAACCCTGCCTCCGCCGAACCTTGCGCGCCTGCCACACGAATAAAATACGCGCCTTCTCGATTTGCGTCAAATTCCGCCTCATAGCGGCCGGGCGCCACCTGCCGCAGCGTAATGCCCTGCCCACCCAAACTCGGATCAACCACCGAGGCGCTCAAATTCAGCCCATTCAGAAACGCACCCTGATCGTCGCGTGCTTCCACAATCAACACGGAGCGCCCGTTGCGCTGCTCAACCCGCGCCTCGAGTGTGTTGGTCAGCCCTTCGAGGATCGTCGAACGGATAACCTGACTCCAAAAGCGCTGGAAGCCTTCCCACGCCGTCCATTCTTGCGCCCAACGCCCGGTCGCATCTGATGTCCACGCCACAACGCGCCCTAAGCCATACTGCCAAGACGCCAGCAGCGGATCATCGTAGCCCTGTACCGATGCCGTCAGGATCACAGTGGCGGTCGGTTTGGCAGTCGTTGCCACATAGCCAAGCAGCGGCGGCACGGAATCAATACCACGCATGATCGGGCTGTTGGCAGTTAACACAGGGAAAAAGGCTTCCTCAATGATGTATGAGCGCGTGGCAAGCACCGTCTCCGCCGCAAAGATTTGCGGGATGTTCTGCACATCAATCAGATTGTAGTATGTGCCTTTGCCAACACGCGCAATCTCCTGCATAAAAGGCGGAATGCCCAAACCGATGCCGATAGAGGTTACCGTAATGCCGTGCTGCTCATTCATGATCCGCACCGTCTCGATGATGCCGGCTGGATCAGCACCACCATCGGTGAGCAAGATCACATGCTTCAGCGTGGACGGATCGCTGGGCAGCGTTCGCAACAATTCTTGCACCGCCGCGTAAATATCCGTGCCGCCGCCCGGGCGCAGCGCGCCGATCTGTTGGAACATGGCAGCGCGGTTAGAGACAAACTGGATCGGCACCAGCCACTGTGGGTTGCTATCAAAGCTCAGCACACCTGCCCGATCACGCTCAAAGAGGAAGTTGATCGAGCGCCGTGCCGCTTCTTTTGCCAGTTCAAGGTTGGTCACACCGCTTGGGCTGGCAACTTCCATGCTGCCGGAACGGTCAATCACATAGACAATCGTCAGGCGCGGAATACGCATTTGATCTTTTAACTGCATCTCGACGGGCAGCGTTTCTTCCAGCGGTGTTTGGTAGTAACCACCCACGCCATAGCTGTCAGGTCCGCCAACCACCACCAAACCGCCGCCTAGATCGCGCACGTAGGACTGCAAAACGCGCATCCGCTGTTCGGTGAGGTCTGTGGCTGGCACGTTTGCCAGCACGACTGCTTTATAAGCAGCCAGCGGCGCAATGCCAATTGGCAAATCGGCGGGCGCTTGAATATCAACCGTTAAGCCTGCTTGGCGCATGGCAGGCAGCAGTGCCGCCGCTTCTTCAGGGCGCTGCGCGATGATCAGCACACGCGGCGGACCCGTCACTTCCACAAAGCCCGCCAACTCATTGTTTTGGTAGAAGGTATCGGTTTGTTCGGCGTTCAGCGGATCAACGCGCACTTGCAGATCGGTGAAGCCCGGCTGCGGCACGCGCAAAGGTGGCAGCACAAAATTATTGACGCCTACTTTAAGGTCTACCGTCACCGTGCGGATAACGGTGCCACGTGAAAGCACGATGATGTTGGCAGGTGTGGCAACTTGGCTCTCGATGGTGACGCCTAGATCAAATTCCTCACCCTGATTCACAGTCGTGGGCACGCGCAGATCGGTGATCAGCACCTCTGGGCTTGGCGAACGGCGCAGCGGCACAATATCAATCTGCACGCCAATGGCGGCGGCAAGGCGCGCTGCCTCAACCGCGTTGCCGAGCGTCTCGACGCCGTCGCTCAGGATGACCAGACGGCGCGCTGCGTCAGCAGGGAACATCGCTAAACCAAGCCGAATTGCCTCTGCAATGTTGGTATCAAGGCGCACGGGCGTAGAGGTGATGCCGCCGAACTCTTTCACCGTCGAGACAGGGCGCTCGACCAGCGCATTTTTGCCAAAAACAACCACGCCCGCCCGATCATCGGTCGTCATGCGCGCCATTGCCTCACGGATGTACTGTTCGGCTTGGGCGCGGGCGGCAGTGTCAAGGCTATCAGAGGCATCCACCAAAAAGACGACTGCCAGCTTATCGGACGCCTGCACCGTTTGCAGCCCGGCAAGGCTCAGGATAATCAGCACCACGATGACCAGCCGCAAGAGCAGGCTGACAGTATCGCGGCGGCGGCGGTAGGGCAAGCGCGGCAAGCCATACCAAATGAAGAACGGGATCACAAGCGCTAGGATCAGCGCCGCAGGTGTCGCAAATTGCATCGGAGTCTCTCTACCACTCAGCCAACGTTACAATACGGTCAACGACTCGCTTGTGTCTAATCATAACGTCTAGCCGAATGCCTTACAAGCGGCGCTTGACCGCCTCTAATCCACCTCTCCAAAAGTCGGGTGGCGTCCTGCGCTGCGTCTTGCCGATATGCCGCACCGAATGGTATAGTTGCGCCACTGTTCGGGAGGTTTGAACGATGCTGAGACGCCTATTCAGCCGTGAAAATATGCTGGCTTTGGCGCTGTGTTTGCTGCTGATCCTACTGGTGATCGTCACCGCCGACTCGGCGCCGCAGTGGATTTATCAGGGTTTCTAGCGCTGTGACTCTCACCCACATCCTGATTTTTGCAGTCGGTGCTTTTGTGGTGCGCCTGCTGCCTGCTGCGTGGCGCACTTGGGCGCTGCTGATCGGCAGCCTGCTAGCGATCTACGGCTTGCAGCCTGCCCTGCCGCTGCCGCCGATGGACTACGCCTTGCCAAGCCTGACCCTGATCCTTGCCCTAATCGGTTGGTGGCTGACGCGCCCATCGGATGCCGAACGCCTTGCGCGCGACGATCTGATCACGCTTGGTGTGGCGTTCGGCGTGGCGGCGCTGATCGCCTTGCTAGGGAATTTCAGCGGTATGCCGCGCTTGGCAGCCTCACCCACGCCGCCGATCTTGGATGTGCTGATCGCTTTTTTCGGCGTTGGCGCGTTGTTGATCGCAGCGCAACCGCTTGTTGCAACGCCTGAGCAGCGCACGGCAGCCATTCCCGTGTTTTTGGCGGCGCTGATCGCCTTGTTTGCCGTGCTGAAAAGCGAGCCGTTGGCAAACGGGCTGGCAGCCTGGCTGCGCGCCAACGCCGACCGCCCGATCACGATTGCTGGCACGCTTGACGTTGGCTGGCTTGGCTTTTCATACGTTGCCTTTCGGCTGATCCACACGCTGCGCGATAGGCAAAGCGGCAAATTGCCCGCGCTCACGCTGCGCGAATACCTCACCTACCTGATCTTCTTTCCCGCCTACACCGCCGGTCCCATTGATCGGGCAGAGCGCTTTGTGAAGGATTACCGCGCCTTACCCGCCCTGGACGCACCGCGTGCGGTGGAGGGTTTTGGGCGCATTGCGGCGGGCATCTTCAAAAAGTTTGTGATTGCCGATATGCTGGCGCTCTTTGCGCTCGATTCGCTCTCGGCGGCGCGTGCCGAAACAACCTTCGGCTTGTGGTTGCTGCTGTATGCCTATGCCTTTCGGCTTTATTTCGATTTCAGCGGCTACTCGGATATTGCGATTGGCATTGGGCGGCTATACGGCGTGAATTTGCCTGAAAACTTCGCCCTGCCCTACCTCAAAAGTAACCTGACCGCCTTTTGGCAAAGCTGGCATATGACGCTGAGCAACTGGGCGCGTTTCTATGTGTTCATGCCGCTTTCGCGCTACATGGTGACGCGCAAACGCAAGCCGCCAACGTGGCTCTCGGTGCTGATCGGGCAGCTTGGCACCATGCTCGTGATCGGCTTGTGGCATGGTGTGGCACTCAACTTTGTGATCTGGGCAGTGTGGCATGGCGTTGGGCTGTGGCTGCACAAGCAGTATAGCGACCGCACACGCGGCTTTTATGCGAATTTGGGCGAAAAGCCAACGCTACGGCGCCTTGTGTACGTGGCGGGCGTCCTGATCACCTTCCATTATGTGGCGTTGGGCTGGGTGTGGTTCGCGCTTAGCGACGCGGCACAGGGCGCGCAAGTTTTTGGGCGGCTGTTCGGCACGGGCTGGTAATTGGGCAAATGCGCGCATTCTGCCTACAATCGTAAGCAGTTTTGCGAGTGGCACAATCCTCACAACCATTGGAGGCAGTGAAGCATGATTTTAGTGACAGGTGCATCAGGCTACGTTGGGAATAACCTTGTGCGGCGGCTGGTGCAGTTGGGGAAACCTGTCCGCGCTATGGTGGGCAACGTAGATAAGGCGATGAAACGCCTGGCGGATGTTGAGCCGCACATTGAGATCGTCAAAGGTGACGTAACACGCCCAGAGACGCTCACCGAGTGGATGAAAGATGTAGACGTGGTGATTCACCTGGTGGCGATTGCCATTGAGAAGGGCAAGCGCACCTATGAATTGCTCAATACGCAAGGCACGATCAATGTGGTTGAGGAAGCGAAAAAGGCAGGCGTGCGGCGCTTCATCAATATGTGCCAAAACGGGGCATACCCTGATGTGAAGTCGCGCTTTTTACGCAGCAAGGGCATCGCCCAGGAATACGTTGCCAAAAGCGGCTTGGACTGGTCGGCGGTGCGCCCTTCGGTGATTTGGGGTCCGCAAGATGAGTTTGCCAACGTGCAAGCGCGCCTGATCAAGATGACGCCCTTCATCTTCCCGATTGTGGGCGATGGTCAGGCGCAGTTCCAGCCCGTTTATGTGGGCGATGTGGTTGAGGCAATCGTGCGCTGCCTTGAGGATGACTCCACCATTGGCAAGGAATATGAGCTGGGCGGTCCTGAAGTGCTGACCTACGAACAGATCGTGGATCGCGTCTTGGCAGCGCTGGAGACGCGCCGCGCCAAGATCAAGCTGCCGGTGGCACTGCTGCGTCCGGCGGTAGCGCTCATGCAGGTGGTGTTGCCTAATCCGCCCGTCTCCACAACGCTGCTCGATCTGCTCTCGGTGCCAAACGTGATCAAAGAAGATGGCTTGGCAGCGCTTGGCATCACACCGAAGGCGTTTGTGCCAGAAAACTTGGGCTACATGAAGAAGTTCACCATCGGCACGACGTTGGGCAAGTTCTTCGGGCGCGCTTACGAGGAAGAGTCCGTGCGCGGCGCAGCAATGGGCAAGTAGCACCACCTCTAAGCAGCAGGCTGTGGGTCGGATGGATCCGACCCACCTTTACTTACAGACAACTCAGCAGCGCAATCAGCCCTCACGCACTGCTTTCTTCACCAGCGCGATGATCTTCGCCTCCTCGGCGGCGGTCAGTGCCTTCAGTGCGAAGGAAGTTGCCCACATGTCGCCTTCATCGAGGTTCGCTGCATCATTGAAGCCAAACGTTGCGTAGCGCGCGCCGAACTTGTGCGCGCTTTGGAAGAAACAGACGATCTTGCCGTCCTTAGCATAGGCGGGCATCCCATACCATGTTTTCGGCGAAAGGATGGGTGCATTTGCCTTTATGATCTCATGGAGACGTTTTGCCATCGTCTGATCAGGGTCTGGCATCTCGGCAATTGCCGCTAGCACAGCGTTTTCGCCTGCTGCTTTGTCTTTTTCCGCACGTGCTTCTGCCTTCAGCTCTTTGGCGCGTGCCTTCATCGCAGCGCGTTCTTCGGCGGTAAAGCCTGCGTCCGCAGTGCTGGTGCGCTTTTGTGTATTCTTCTTTGCAGGTTGGCTCATAGACACTTCCTCATGGGCTGATCGTTGATAATACAATAACACGGCATTTTCAGGAAAAGCACACTAACGCGGCTTATCCTGAGAAAGCACCATGAGGTTGCCGCTGTTATCCTTAAAAATAGCCTCAATGATTCCATAAGGGCGATCTGTGGGCGGTTGGATGAATTCAACGCCTCTTGCGCTGAGCAGCTCATAGGTCTGCTGGCAATTGTCAGTTTTCCAAACGCCGTTGCCCAATTTGCCGGCTGCCACAAGTTGCGTCAGGAACGCCACTTCCGCTTGTGTATATCCGTCGCTCACCTTTATCACTGCCAGTTGGAATTCGACATCGGGCTGGCTATCCAAGCCGACGGTTAGCCAGCGATAATCGCCAAATAGAGCGTCAGCACGGATGGTAAAACCAAGTTTTTCCGTGTAAAAGCGCAGTGCCTCATTCTGATCTAGCACCCAAATGGTTGCGACCGAAAGTCTGTTTATCATCAGTCATCTCCTTATCGGTATACATTTGGGATTATAGCACGCTTGTGCTAGTCAGACTTCTTGAAAATTGCTCTGTTTTCAAAAATCGGGCAGATCTTGAATGCCGTGCAAAAAACAGACGCACAGCGGGATATAGGTGGGGCTTGCTGCGGGCAGGCTGCTGGCGCGATAAGCGCGTGGCGATAGCCCTGTTGCTTTGCGGAACAGTGTGCTAAACGAGCCTAGGCTCTCAAAGCCAACCGCCGCACAAATTTCCGTTACGCTGATCTGTGTGTTCCGCAAGAGTTCTTTTGCCTTGGCAATGCGCCGCCCGATCAAGTATTGATGCGGTGTTTGCTTATAGATGTGTTTGAAGGCGCGGATCAGGTAGTACGGCGAGAGGGCGACTTGGCTGCCCAACGCCTCAATGGTGATGGGCGTAGCATAGTGTTGATCCAGTAAACGGCGGGCAAGGCGAATTTGCTTAGGTACGGTCAAAGGCACAGAGAATTCCTCCCATCAGAAGGCAAAGGCTGTGCTTATTATAGCAGCTTTCTGATGAGGGTTTTGGCTTGAAGACTACTCGTAATCTGCCCAGAACAGCTGTTCAAAGGCAATGAGGCAGCATGACCGTATACGTTGCAATGGCGGGCAAAACCATCCTGATCACGGGCGTAATCAACGGCATCGGCAAAGCTGCACCCAGCAGATGCAGCTCTGTTCGCGCAGCTTCGCCTTGAGTTAGACCTTCAGCCAAGTGATGGCAGCCGCTATCGGCTGTATAGCTTTCAGCCCTAAGTACTAATGCTGAACGGCACTTCGCGCTGATCGTGCGGTGCGGTGCGCTCCTCATAATACAACTCTGCCTGTGCCACATAATCACCGTTGGGCGTTGGCACGCCACGCACATGCACCGTGAATTCCATCTGGCGGTGCATTGTCTCGATGACGCTCAGCTCAGCGATGGGCTGCTCCTCAGGCAGGCGCAGCACGCGCAACTCTAGGTTTGGGCGCTCTTGGAAGGCAGTCACATCCACATTCAGCTTAATTCGCCAGCCATCGGGATAAGGCTGTACCTCAAAGCGTTCGATCCGCACCTTCTCGCGTGGCTGCGGCGCTTGATCTGGCTCTACAAATTGAATGTCCATAACTCGCTTATCACTCATCAAATAGATAGGTCGGTTCGGCGTAGTAGCGCACGCGCTTTTCTGCCATGCGCTGCTGAATCCATCGGTGCAGTGCCTCATTTTTCTGGGCGAGCGTCTCGCCATTTTCGGTGAGGGCGCTCAGCGGATAGTTGAGGCGCATGGCGCGCCCGTGAATGATATGGCGGCTGATGCCGGGCGGCAAGTGAATACCATCCCGTGCGGCAACCATGATCTCGGCAGGGTGATAGCGCGGAAAGACGACAATTGCCACTGCGTCGGGATACAGGCGGCGCGCCATGCTGATTGAGTCGGTATTGATGCGGTTGAGCGTGCCGCGTGCCTTGTAGGTATCCACCATTTCGCGCAGAATGGTGGTGCGCCCGGACAAGCTGTGAACATCTGCGTTCAAGGTATAAGCGCGGTTATCGCTCAGCACAGTGTAGGCAAGCACCTCACGGCGCGCCAGCGCAGCACGGGCGCTCAGCAGGTCGCAGCTTTCGATGTGAAACGCCTCAATTTCGCGCAGATTTCGCAAAAACTCGAACCATAAGATGTTGCTGATCACATGATGCCACGTCTCTAATTGTACGGCGTCGCTCTCGTAATTGACCACTTGAACAAGGATATGCGGATAGCCAAGCGCTTGGGCGGCATGGTGGCGGTTGGCGCCGTCAAGGATTACGTAGCGCTCGGCATCCAACGGCGCAACAACAGGCGGATTTAACCATATGCCTGCCGCACGAATGCGTTCAATAAGCGGCGCCGAACGCTGCGGATCGTGTTCTTCGTGTGGGATCAAGCTGGCGGTCGGGACGATACGTAAATCGGGAATGATGTCGCGTGGCGTCGGTTCTTCTTGAATGGCGTTACTCATCATTTTAGGCTCTCTTTTTGAGGTAAATTCAAATGCATCAGGCTAATTTTTGCCCTAGTTTAGTCCGAATTGGGGTAAAATGCACGCCCTACAAGAGATTTCGGGCGCGGTGCTGTGCGCCTTGCAAACCAGACTATAACCGGTTTAGGTCGCAACCACGCGCTTTGTTAAAAGAAATTAAGCGATTTCGGTCTAGCGCTGCGTTAGACTCTCCCTTATAATGTGATTAGAAAGCCCAAATAGCACGCACTGGCAGACCAGCCAGGGCAAAACGCCGCGTCCCGCCTTCTGGGCAACTTACGCGGGCAGGCGCGGTGTGAGCATCGTGCCTAGCCGTGTAGAACAGGGAGGGGTTTATCTTGCAAGGGCGTGTACTTTTATTAAATGGTAGCACGTGGGAACCGCTGGCGGTCATTTCCATTGCACGTGCCATCAATTTGCTGCTCTCCGGCAAAGCAGTTGTCATCGAGGAGACCGGGCGCGTCCTCCGCACGGTGAGTACGTCGTTTGCGGTGCCGTCGGTCATTGCGCTGCGGCGTTACATCAATGTACCACGCCGCAAAGCACACTGGAGCCGTAAAGGCGTGCTTGTGCGCGATAACTACACCTGCATTTATTGCGGTGTGCGTCCGGGTGATCTGGTGCGTGGCAAACTGCTCTCCAAGATGGATTTCACCGTTGATCACATCCTGCCGCGTTCGCGCAAGGGCAAGGATAACTGGACAAATACGGCGTGCGCGTGCTATAGCTGCAATCACCGCAAAGGCAACCGCCTGCCCGGCGAAGCAGGCATGAAGCTGCGCTGGGAGCCAAAGACACCCAGAACAAGCTACCTTGTCATTGCGGTTGGCAGCGGTCCCGATGCGTGGCGGCACTACATCGAACTGGATGCGGCGAACCATCCGCAAGAGGCAGACGAGTAACGGGGACTAAGGCGCGGCGGCTTTAGTCCCTGTTTCTTTAAGCGGGTCTGCACCTCACCTAAATCTTTTGTATGCTTCAAAATTTTTCTGCATGGGCGGGCTGCACGCTCGCCCGTGATGTCAACAGGCTTCCCACCAGACAACGGTTTGAACGCTACTCCCACTCGATGGTGGCGGGCGGCTTGGTCGTGATGTCGTAGACCACCCGATTCACGCCCTGCACCTCGTTCACAATCCGCTCACTGATGCGCGCCAACACCTCATATGGCAACTGCGCCCAACGTGCCGTCATAAAATCATCAGTGCGGACGGCGCGCACAGCGATTGTCTCTTGGTAGGTGCGCCCGTCGCCCATCACGCCCACACTGCGGATGGGCAGCAGCACCGCGAACGCCTGCGATGTCTCGCCGCGCAGCAGGTCGGCACGCCCTAGCTCATCGGTCACGATGGCATCTGCGGCACGCAAGCGCGCCACCCGCGCAAAGGTGACCTCGCCCAAGCAGCGCACCGCCAAGCCCGGCCCGGGAAACGGCTGCCGCCAGACCAACGCATCGGGCAAGCCCAGCGCCGTACCAATGCGCCGCACCTCGTCCTTGAACAGGTAGCGCAACGGCTCGACCAGCGCAAAACCGAGATCAGCGGGCAGACCGCCCACATTGTGGTGCTTCTTAATGCTGCGCGCCGCCGAACCTGCACCGCCGCCCGATTCGATCACATCAGGGTAAATAGTGCCTTGCGCCAGAAACTTCACCGTGCCGAGCTTGCGCGCTGCTGCCTCAAAGGCGCGGATGAACTTCTCGCCAATGATGACGCGCTTTTGCTCAGGGTCGGTGATGCCTGCCAACGCCTCGAAGAACGTTTCGGTGGCGTCGGCTGCCACAAGCTGCATTCTCAGGTGTGCCTGAAAGGTCTGCACCACTTGCTCGGGTTCACCTTGCCGCAGCAAGCCCGTATTGATGAAGATGCATGTTAGCTGGTCGCCCACCGCCTGATGCAGCAGTGCCGCCGCTACTGCCGAATCCACGCCGCCACTCAGCCCTAAGATCACGCGCTCTGTGCCGATCTGGGCGCGCAGCGCGGCAACGCTTTCCTCAATAATGGCGGCAGGCGTCCAATTCGGTGTGCAGCCGCAAATGTGAACGGCAAAATTCCGCAGAATAGCCGCGCCATGCGGCGTGTGCGTCACTTCGGGATGAAACTGCACGGCGTAGCGCTTTGCCGTCGGATCGCCCATTGCGGCATACGGCGCGTTGGGCGTGCTGCCAAAGGCTTGCCAACCTTTGGGCAGTGCCTCAATCCGATCAGCGTGGCTCATCCAGACCTCAAGGCGTTCGGGCAGGTCGCGGAACAGATCGCACGGCACGATCTGCACCTGCGCGGCACCATATTCGCGCTGCTGTGCGCTGCCAACGCTGCCGCCCAAATGGTGCGCCAAGAGCTGCATTCCATAGCAAATGCCGAGCATCGGCTGCTCATTACGCAGCAGATAGGCAGGCAGCGTTGGCGCGCCTTCCTCATAAACGCTGTATGGGCTGCCACTCAGGATGATGCCACGCGGCGCGCTGGCATACAGCTGCGCCTCCGCAACGTTGGGCGCAAAAATCTCGCTGTAAATGCCTTGTTCGCGCAGCCGCCGTGCAATCAACTGTGTGTACTGCGAACCGTAGTCTAGGATGGCAATGCCGCCAGTGTGAAATGCGCCTGTCTTACTCATTGGCAAAGGTGATCTGTCCGTTCTCCATGCTGGTGATGACGGCGAGCGATTCAATCCGCACGCCGAATGGCTCTAGCACCTGCCGTCCTAGCTCAAAGGTCTTTTCGACCACACACGCCACACCAACCACCGTACAGCGTGCGCTGCGGACGATGCGAATCAAGCCTTTGAGCGTGCGCCCTGAAGCGAGAAAGTCATCAATGATCAGCACGCGCTCCCCGGCGGGCAGAAATTCGGCAGAGACCAACAGATTGACCTCCATACCTTTGGTATGTGACGGCGCTGTCTCAAGGTAGACAGGTCCATACATGGTGATCGGCTTGACCTTGCGCGCATAGACGACTGGCACGCCCAAGGCATAGGCAGCCGCGAACGAGGGTGCGATGCCGCTCACTTCGGCGGTCAGGATGCGCGTCACGTTTTCAGCGCGGAAGCGGTGTGCGATCTCTTCGCCGCAGCGCATGATCAAAGCAGCATCTATCTGATGATTGAGCAGGCTGTCAATTTTGAGGATTCCATCACCGAGGTTTTGCCCTTCGGTGCGGATACGTTCTTGCAGTTCTTTCATGCTGAGCTTTCCCTGAGTTATGTTGCAGGCACTTGGCAAGTTGTGCTGTGCCTGCCTATTTTAACGCAGGTTTAGGATCAGCGCAGACGCTGCATCAGCTTTTTGTAGGGATCGCTGCCCGCCTTGATCGTCACCTCGCGGGCGCGTCCGTCTTCTTTGGGTGCGCCCAAAATGCCGAGTTCACTCATCAAATCCATCAGTTTTGCCGCCCGCGGATAGTCAATTGCCAAACCGCGCAGCAAGATTGACGTACTTGCCTCGCCACGCCGCACCACCAGATCAATTGCTTCTTCAAGCAGCGGATCCGTCTTGCCGAGCGCCTCACGCCGTGAAACACCGCGATCCCAGGGCGCGTACTCGTCGGAGTCGGTTGGCGCAAGCCCTTGTTCAGCCGTCCACTTCCGCCAATAATCCATCACTGCCTCAATCTCATCGTCGCTCACAAAGCAGCCCTGCACACGGCGCGGAACGGCGGCATCTGGCGCAACGTAGAGCATATCGCCACGTCCCATCAGCGTTTCCGCACCAACGCTATCCAGCACCACACGCGAATCAATGCCAGAGGTCACCGCGAACGAGATGCGTGCCGGGAAGTTCGCCTTGATCAAGCCCGTGATAATATCTGTGCTTGGGCGCTGTGTGGCAATTACCAAATGGATGCCGACGGCGCGTGCCATCTGTGCTAAGCGCGTGATGGTGCGCTCCACTTCCTCCGGGCGGCTCAACATCAGGTCGCCAATTTCATCAGCAATGATGACAATATAGGGCAGGTGATCAGCAGCGCGGTGTTCGCCAAGCGAGCGGTTATAGACCTCAATATTGCGGGCAGCCGCTGCTTCCAACAGCTTATAGCGGCGATCCATTTCGCGGGTTGCCCAGCGCAGCACACCAACAATGCGCTCAATCTCTGTCTCGACGGGACCGAGCAGGTGCGGCAAGCCATTAAAGCGCGATAGCTCTACCATCTTCGGATCGAGCAGGATGAGCTTGAGGCGATTGGGCAGATTGTTCATCACCAAAGATGTGATCATCGCCGTGATACACACCGATTTGCCAGAGCCCGTTGTGCCGGCAATCAGCAAGTGTGGCATCAGGGCGAGATCAACTGCCACCGACTCGCCTGCCACGTCCCTGCCAAGCGGCACAGCCAGCGGCACTTCGCGCATGCCATTCGGTGCGTCAGGCTCAGCACGGCGGAAGACCTTTACAAACGCCTCGCTCTCCATCACAGGGCGCAGCGCCACAACGCTTGGTCGGCGGTTTGGCACCTCAATACCCATGTAGGAAAAGCCCGGCACATAGGGCTGAATACGCAAGCGCTTGGCAGCCAATGCCAGTGCCAAATCGCGCTCTAGGGCGGCGATCTTGTTAACGCGCACGCGCTGAGTGACCACTTCGCCGCCCTCAGTGGTCACTTCGCGAAAGGGCTGCACG
The DNA here is from genome assembly GCA_021404685.1 of Chloroflexi bacterium CFX4. GTDB lineage: Bacteria > Chloroflexota > Anaerolineae > Aggregatilineales > UBA2796 > CP2-2F. The sequence continues at coordinate 170,086 of QWHC01000001.1, forward strand.
GCGTACTGCGTCACCGTCGGACCGACCTTGACATCCACCACTTCCACATCAATATCAAACTCAAGCAAGGTATCTTCGATGATGCGCGCATTGCTGTTGATCTCTTGCTCGGTCGGCTTTTCCAAGTCAGTATCACGCAGCAAAGTCAGCGGCGGCAAGTTCGGGCGTGGGTAGTTAGCGCGCAGTTCTTGGAAATCTTCCACCTTAAAGTGACGGCGGCGGCGCTCAGGCGGCGCGGCAGGCGCAGGCGTGCTTGGCAGCGGAATGCTTGCCGTCTTGATGGGTGTGATCGGCACAGGCAGCGGCTCTGGCTCCTCGATAGGTGGCAGCGGCTCGGCAACTTCGGCGGCAATTTTAGCGGGTGGCGCTGGTGGTGGCGTCTGCGGCGGTGCAAAAGGCGCGCTCAGCGGCAGCGTGCTGGGTGTGGGCGGTGCAGTTGGCGTAAGCGGCGCGGCAGCCACAGTCGGTTGCGCCTGTGTTTGGGTGCGGCGCGCACCGCGCAAAGGCGGCGGCATGGCGGGCTGTTCGGGCGCGGGTGGTGCTGGGGCAATTGGTGGCGTGGCAGGTTGGGTGAGGTCTGCGGCAGGCACAGCAGGCTGGGTGAGGTCTGCGTGGGCAGGCTCACGGTAGAAAGTGGCAGGCGGTGCTGACTCAGGGGCAGGCGCGCTGATAGGCGGCGTGCTGGCGCGGCGCAAAAAGCGATTTTGGTGCGGCATGGGCGATGGGCGCGGCGGACGTGGTGCAGTTGCACGGCGTTTCAGCCCTTCGGCAAACTGCTCTAGGCGCTTGCTGAAGGCGATGCCCCAGGTCTTAATGTGCTTGCGGCGCACGCCGAAAATTGCGCCGACGGCAAGGCAAATCACACCAAAGTAGATCAGGACAGCCAAGCCTGACCCAAAGAGCTTCGCCATTAGCTCGCCAAGCGCCCAGCCCATATGCCCGCCGCCCAGCCCGCTGCGCGCTAAGGCACGCGGCTCAGGATCGCCCGCCAAGAGATGTAAGAGCGCCAAGAAAGCCAGAAAGGCGATCTCCGCGGAGAGCAACCGCCGCCATGTCAGGTGAATTTTGATGCCGGCACGCGGCAGCACAATCAGCACACCAATGCCGATCAAGCCCATCGAAAAGAGCAAGGCGCCCAGCCGCCCAAACAACTGGCTGATGAAGTCTGCCCACTGATCCGAAAGTGAGAGGATCGCGGCGGTGGGTGCGCTGTTCAGCAAGGTCAGCAGCGAGACCGCGCCCAACGAAATCAGAAAGAGCGCGGCAAGGTCATCCACCCAAATCGGGCGCTTCTCATATGCCTCGTAGAGTTCATGCGGATTTTGCAGCGCACGCTGCCAGAGCGGCGGCGATGCGTTTGCGGGACGCTTGGTGCGCTCAACCACCTTGAGCGGCGCGCCAACCTTCGCACGGCGCGGGATCAGCACATCGGGCGAGATGATCGGCGCAGCACGCCGTGCGCCCGTCCCACGCGGACGCTTCGCCGTGCCTTTGGGCGGCGGTGGCGGTGGCGCAGGTTTTGGGGCAGCTTTTGGGGTTGCTCGTTTAGCCATCTCAGCACACTCTCTTAGGTGGAACTAGCATACCATGAAGTGTTCTGAGTATACCACAATCAGAACAAATATTCTATGTGTGGTGCAGCCTATTCTGCTGAGAAACTGTGTAGAGATACGCGCATTGTAAAGTCAGCCTCAGTCAAATCGGCGGCGCGCCGCTCACGAGTCTAGTTCGAGTTTGAGCGCGATGCGCCCAACGGCGATCACGTCGCCCGTGCTAAGCACAACAGGCTCTTCAACCAAGTAGCCGTTGAGCAGCGTGCCGTTGCTGCTGCCGCGATCTTCAAGCCACCACTGCCCATCGCGCAGCGTGATGAGGGCATGTTCGCCGCTGGCAAAGCTATCTTCAAGGATCACAGTGTTGGTTGGCGCTCTGCCAAGGCTGGTCAGCGGCAGCAACGGATAGCTTTTGCCGCTTGGCGTGCCGCCATCCTCAACGCCGATCACGATCAAGCGCCCGCGTTTGCGCGTGCGTGTATCCACTTCAGCGCTGGCAGTCCGAAAATCGCGCCAAAGCATGACCATCACCGCGCCGAAAAAGGTCAGCAGCAGCAGGCTGGCAAACATCCGCAAGGCAAACAAGATGACATCTTGCGGCATGGCTCACTCGGTCTCCGGTGGCGGCGCAGCAGGTGCCAGTGGTGAGCGCAGTTGGGTATCGTGAACGGAATGTGGCGCGCTTGGCTCATCTTCCATGTAGACCAGCAGCACTTGCGAAAGTCCGATCACATCGCCCGGCTTCAAAATGCACTCGGTGATGCGGTGCGCGTTTACAAATGTGCCGCCGCGGCTGTTCAAGTCATACAGCACATAGCGCCCGAAGCGCAGGCGCAGTTGGGCGTGATGGCGCGAGATATATGGGCTATCTATGGCAATGTGATTATCTTGCCGCCTACCAATGTTGATGACCGGGCGGCGCAGCGGCAGCGATTGTCCGTTATAGAGCAGTTGTGGGTTGCGAACGTCAATCGGTGGCGGCGTCAGATCGCCTGGCGCAAAGATATTGGTGGATAAGCCTTCCTCATCGCTGTGAGCGGCTTGCACTTGTACGGCATAGGGCGCAAGGCTTGGCTCTGGGATCAAACTGACCTGCGGCGTATGCGATAGGCGCAAGGCAGCACGGTTTGCCACATCTACCACGCCAAGCGCCAGCATATTGGGCAAATCAGGGCGTTCGGCAAGCAGCGCAGCGCAATCCTCAGCATTTAATCGGACGGCAAATTGATCGGGCGCGGTGAGGCTGCCATCTGCACCGCGATAAATGTTTTCTTCTAGAGCGCGGGCTAGGCGCGCTGCCAGCTCATGCGGGTGCAGCCGACTGGCAAACAGGCGCGCAAAACTGCCCTCAATGAGTTGGGCAAGCTGTGCCTCTAGGCGCTCAAAGCGTTGGGATGGTTTCATAGGCAGTCTTTTGACCTCATGGCGCGAATTATACGCCGCTGCTGCGCGCACACAACCTTTTTTCACAAGTTTATCATATCTTATGGTCGGACTTTGCATTTTAATACACGACTCGCGGGCTGAAGGCGTTCTAGGCAGGGTTGAGTTGGTTGCTATGCTGCTATGCTTAGGTGGCGCAGGCACATTGCGCTAGAAACAGCAGCACACCTACAAATCCAATGGACGGCACGCTATAATAAGCGCCATGCACATTGGATTAAACGCGCATTTATTGGCAGGCGGTCAGAACTTCCGACGCGCCGGCATTCACAGTTACATCTACAACCTGTTGGCGCACTTGCCACACGCCGATCCGACGCTGCGTGCCACAATCTTTGTGGGCGAAGGCGAACCGCCGCCTACGCCCTACATGGTGCGCCGAGCGCGCTTTCGGACGGGCAGTCCGCTGCGGCGCATTCTGTGGGAACAGCTTATGCAGCCCTTCCAAGTGGGCGGGCTGGATCTGGTCCACGAACTGGCATTTGTTGCGCCGCTGATCATGCCGCGCCCCTTTGTGGTGACCGTCTATGATCTGAGCTTCATCCGCTACCCGGAGCGTTTGCCGAAAGCACGCCGCCTCTATTTGCGCCTAATGACTGCCATAAGCTGCCGCCGTGCGCGCCGCGTGATCGCCATTTCGCGTTCCACCGCTGCCGACCTGACCGACGTTTTGAAAGTGCCGCCTGAGAAGATTGATCTGGCGCTGCCCGGCGTTGAGCCGCATTTTAGGCGGCTGCCAGCGGCGGAGATCGCGGCATTCCGCGCTGAGAAAGGGCTGCCGCCGCGCTTCTTGTTCCATCTTGGCACGCTTGAGCCGCGCAAGAACTTGCCCGTGCTGCTGCGCGCCTACGCCGCCTTGCCAGAGTCGGATCGGCGGGCAGTCCATTTGGTGCTAGGTGGCGGCATCGGCTGGATGGCGGACGATCTGCCGCGCCTGATCGAGCAACTTGGCATCCGCCAAACAGTGCATCAGATTGGCTACTTGCCTGACTCCGAGTTGGTCTATTGGTACAATTGTGCCGAGTGCTTGGTCTATCCATCCGTTTTTGAGGGATGGGGCTTGCCCGTGCTTGAGGCGATGGCATGTGGCGTGCCGCCGTTGGTCTCGAATGTGTCCTCGTTGCCAGAAGCAGCCGGCGAGGTGGGCGCTTTGTTGCCGCCGCAGGATGAATCGGCATGGACGGCGGCGCTAGGGCGTGCCATTCAAGACTCAGCGTGGCGCGCTGAACAGGGTGAACGCGCCCAAGCACGTGCCAAGCAATTCACTTGGGCGCAGACTGCTCAAGCAACCCTAGAAACTTATCACAAGGCGTTAAATTAGCGTTATGGGCGAAAAAAAGCGCGATTGGGCAAAGTGGATGCGGCGGGCGATGCCTGCCCTTGATTTTGGGTTGATCTTTGTGGCGTTTTGGCTGGCATATAGCCTGCGCTATCAATCAGCGTTGGTGCGAAACATCTTGCCCATTGAGGAGGCTTTTTTTACCTCGTTCGATGTATTCGTGCCATATGCGCTGGTCTTTGCGTTGTGGGTTGTGCTGACTGCGCCAGTGGCAGGGCTTTACCGCGAACATCGTGGGCGCGGCTGGCTGGAGGAGGTTTCGCGCATTGTGAACGGCGTTGCCAGCGCCACTGTGATCGCTATGGCGGTCAGTTTCGTCACGCAGCCACCAGCCTTCTCGCGCCTGCTGCTGATCTTGGCGGCGGTGTTGTGTGTGGTGCTTCTGGCGAGCATTCGCCTTGTCTATCGCTATGTGCGGAGCATTTTGCGGCGGCGCGGAATTGGCGTGGCGCGGGTGCTGCTGATTGGTGCGGGCGATGTCGGTCGGGCAGTGCTGAGCGCGATTTTGGCGCGCCCTGATTTAGGCTACGTGCCAATTGGCTACCTTGATGACGATCCAGAGCGTGGATCGGTGGACATGGGGCGTGTGCGCGGCTTGGGCAGCGTCGAAAATCTGCCTGATTTGCTGGCGCAAGGCGCTGCTGACCTTGTGATCGTTGCCCTGCCTTGGAATGCGCGCAAACAGATCATGGAGATTGTGCAACGCTGCGAAAGCCATGCCGTCCAGACGCGAGTCGTGCCTGATCTGTTCCAACTGAGCATGAGCCAAGTGCGCGTGGAAAATCTTGAAGGCATTCCGCTGCTAGGCTTAAAGGCGACCACGGCCATGGATCGCACGCAACATTTGGTCAAGCGCATCATTGACCTTGCCATTGTGCTGTTGAGCGCGCCGTTTGCCCTGCCGCTTGGCTTGCTGATCGCGCTGGCGATCAAGCTCGATTCACCGGGCAAGGTCTTCTATGCACATCACCGTGTGGGCAAGAATGGGCGTGAATTCTACATGCTTAAATTCCGTTCGATGATCGAAGGTGCGGATAAAAAGCACCACGACCTGATCCGACAAACAGGCGCCGATCCGAAGCGCCCTAAATGGGAAAATGATCCGCGCATTACACGCGTGGGACGCTTTTTGCGGCGCACCAGCCTAGACGAACTGCCTAATCTGATCAATGTGCTGCGCGGCGAGATGAGTATCGTCGGTCCACGCCCGCCGACGCCTTCCGAAGTTGAACTCTATGAGGCATGGCAGCGCCAGCGCCTGAACACGCAACCGGGCATCACCGGCTTGTGGCAGGTCAGTGGGCGCAGTAAAGTGCCATTTGAGGAGCAATGCCTTTTGGATATCTACTACATTGATAACTGGTCAATTGGGCTGGATTTGCAGATTTTGCTCCGCACCATTCCGAATGTGCTGCTTGGCAACGGCGCTTACTAGTGCATCCAATTATCATCACAAAATTCAGCAATCCTACAAATTGTTTGATCATTGTGAAAGTATAAGCAGCCCATTAAAGTGCGGGCTGTGCTATCGTGATTTTATACTATAATATCCATTGTAGGCTTCAGGAGATTGCAGCCTAAATGCCACCAGTTTACGAGGGAATCCCAGAAATGACTGCAACCATTCTCGTACTAGAAGATGATAGACCACTTATGGAAGGCATTCGAGATATGCTCGAATTGCAGGGCTATCGTATCCTGACTGCCATCAATGGTGTGGAAGGGCTGCGCGTGATGCAAAACAGTCCGACCCTGCCCGATCTGATCGTTTCGGACATCATGATGCCTGAAATGGACGGCTATCAATTTCTGGAGGCAGTGCAAAGCAACAGCCAATGGGTGGATATTCCCTTCATCTTCCTAACAGCAAAGGGCGAAAAAGAAGACGTGCGCGAAGGGCGAATGCTCGGCGCTGATGACTATGTGATCAAGCCCTTTGAGGCAGATGACCTGGTTGTGCGGATCGCCTCCAAACTGCGCCGCAGCCGCCAATTGCGCCAGACGCAAGAGACGCGGGTGACCGATATTAAGCGCCGCATCCTCACCATTTTGCACCATGAGTTCCGCACGCCGTTGACCTATGTGGTTGCCTACTCCGATCTGCTCAACCGCGACCTTTCCGAGATGACTTACGATGACATCAAAGAGTTTTTGGGCGGCGTGAACAGTGGTGCAGAGCGCTTGCGCCGCCTTGTTGAGAACTTTATTTTACTGGTTGAGTTAGAGACGGGTGAGGCTGCTTCCACCTTTGCGTGGCGCAAACGCCCTATCACCGATATTGCAAGCATCCTGACGGGCGCACAGGAAAATGTGCAGCCCTTTGCCGCAGAGCGCGGCATTGCGCTCACCATTGTGCCGCCTAACGACTTGCCGCCAATCGTGGGCGATGCCGAGTACCTCAAAATTGTGCTAACGCGCCTGCTGGATAACGCCATCAAATTCAGCGATAAACCGAACCCAACGGTCACACTCTCTGCAACGCTTGGCGAAAAGCACGTCTATTTTCATGTGGCGGATAATGGGCGCGGCATTCCAACCGAAGAACAACCACACATCTTTGAGGTGTTCTACCAAATAGACCGCCAAAAATTTGAAGATCAGGGTGCCGGTGCCGGCTTGGCAATCGTGCGGCGCATTGTGGATTTGCACGAGGGCATCATCACCGTTCAGAGCGTTCCCGGCAACGGCGCGACGTTCACAGTCGGCATTCCTCTGGCAGAGGCATAACCTAACGTTTTTTGCGCGCCCATACCTGTTGTGTGTTACAATGCGCCTGAATGTAAGTGCAACCCGCCTTTTGCTTAAGAAGGGATGACCAATGGCGCAAGGAATTCTGGAGAAGATTAATATCCTCATCTCCGCCAACCTACACGCGATGGTAGATCGTGCGTTGGAATCAAACTCGGTGAAGGTGATGGATGAGTATATCCGCCGTGCTGATCGCGATCTTGATACGCTCGAAACGCAGATCGTGACCGTTGGCGGCAGTGTACGGACGCTTAAACGTAAGTATGAGGAAATGTCTGCGGCTGCCGAAAAGCTGGACCGTAACATTGATACGCTCCTGACGGCTGGTCGGACGGATCAGGCGGCGCGTGTGCAGGCTGAGCTAAACACTAAGCAGCAGCAGGCGCAAGAATACTACCAACAGTGGCAAAGCCAAGAGCAAGAATACAAGCGGATGCTGGATGCCAAGCTGAAATTGGAAGCACGCCTGAACACTGTGCGCCAAGAGCGCGAGCATCTGCAAGAGCTGATGAAGCTGGCAGAGGCAAAACGCGCCACAACGCGCACCATCAAGAGCCTGAATGATATTCAGGGTGTGGGCGATGCCGACATTCGCCGCATTGGCGATATGATCCGCGAGCGCCTAGACCGCGAAGATGCCGAGATGGAAGTTGCCTCCATGCGCCTGCAAGATGTCGTCGAGGAGACCGTTGAGCAGAGCCTTGTTGATCAGCAGCTTGAGGAACGGCGGCGGCGCTTGGGCTTGGCAGGCGGCGGCGATAGCGGCAGCGGTGCCAGCAGCAGCAGCACTGGCAGCGTGGGCGGTGCCAACTAACCGCGCCAAACCATGAAGAAGGACGGGACGCGCTAAGGCGTCCCGTTTGCGTTTAGGCGTCCTCATCAGGGCAGAAGGTGGGTGCATCTGCGCGATTTTTGGTGCAGTGTGCGCTTAACAGCAGGCGCGCCGCCGAAGCCTCGAAGCCATGTACGGATAGTAAGCGACTCAGGACGGCCTGATCTTCTGGCGAGACGCTGGCAAGCGCCGTGATCGCTTTGCAATCTAGGCAGAAAACATGCGCGCCGCCTTCATTTTCAGTGTGCAAGGCGTATAGGCGATGTTCTTCGCCGGGAATTTCGTCCAACAAGCCAACCGAGACGAACTCGGCCAGGTTACGGTGGACGGTGGCAAGGTGAATGTGCCGATCTAAGGCTTGGGCGCGTTCATGCAGCGTTCGCACCGAAAACGGCTCGGTGCTTTCAAGGATCAGGCGCAGCAAGATAGTACGTGGGCGCGTTAGGCGCAAGCCCGCCGCACTAATGCGTTTGGCAGCCGTTTCAAAGTTCATCGTCAGGCAGGCGTTACGCGAATGCCACGCGCTAACTCGTAGCCGATAACCTGCTCTTGTTTGCCAATTCGCAGGCGCAGCGGTCCATTAAAGGGCGCGCGGCTGAGCATAGTGATTGTTTGCTCAGGCACAATCTGGAGCGATGCTAAATATTTCAGCACTTCAGGATCGTGGCTGTTGACGCGGCTCACGATCAGATCAGCAGGTACTTCGTCAATTTCGGAAAGCGGCGTATCCTGAATGGTAGGCATTTCGCCCTCTGCGGTTGGGATCGGCTCGCCGTGTGGGCAGCGCTTCGGAAAGCCCGCCATGCGCTCCATGCGCGCCGCAACTGACTCGCTAATGACCGCGCCAATGGCATCTGCCTCATCATGCACTTCGTGCCACGCAAAGCCCATTACCTTCACCAAAAACACTTCCGCCAGGCGGTGGCGGCGAATGTTCATCAGTGCCTCGCGCTCACCTTTGGGCGTCAGGCGCATTCCGCGATACGGCTCATGCTCGACAAAGCCCGCCCGCTTCAGGCGCTCCACAACGGCAGCGACCGCCGGCGCAGAGACGTTCATGCGCTCCGCCAACGCGGAAGTGGTGATATACGGATTATCGCCCTGATAATGGGCGATACGGTAGGCTTCCGCCAAGTATTCCTGCTGAATAATGCTTGCCCGCACGCTGCCAGCATTTCCTTTGCTCATCTACGCCATCCACTCACAGTTTAAGCTACATTAAATTCGAGGTTAACGCACAGCGTTGATTCCACCGCGCCGCCGCCTTTATAATGATAGTAGCGTTACTGCAAATTATTTGCAATAGCGATTAGCAAAATTCACGAGCGCGCTTGTGCTAGGTACATCACCTAGCTTGTTTGGAGACCTGAACCCATGCCTAATGCCGATCTAACCTTGATTAGCTTCTTGTTGGCGATGCTGCTTGGCGTGCTGAGCCTGTTCATCATCCGCCGTAGCGCTGATGAGTATGAACGCGCCATACTAGGTGAGCCGTTAACCCGCTTTGTGATGCCTGCCCTTGGTACATTCGCCGCGGTTGCATTTGTGGCATTGCTCATCATTGGCTGATGCGGATCGCCCTTGCCCCAAATGCCTTTCGCGGCAGCCTGACGGCGCTTCAGGCTGTTGAATGCCTTGCCGCAGGGCTGCGCGCTTCTGCTTTGCGCGCCAACCTCGATCTGATCCACATGCCACTTGCCGATGGCGGCGATAGCACCTTAGATGTTCTGCTGCACGGGCTGGGTGGCACGCGCCACACGCTCACCGTCAGCAATCCACGCGGCGCGCCCATCTCGGCGGAATTTGGCATCCTCTCAGACGGCACCACCGCGATTTTAGAGTTAGCACGTGCTTCGGGTGTCGAGCTTCTGCCGCGTGCGGAGCGCAATCCGCTGCTCACCACAACCTATGGCAGCGGCGAACTCATCCGTGAAGCATATCGGCGCGGCTGCCGCCACTTTTTGATCGGCATTGGCGGCAGCGCCACTAACGATGGCGGTGCAGGGTGCTTGCAGGCGCTCGGTGCGCGCTTTCTAAACGCGGATGGGCGCGAACTGCCGCACGGCGGCGGCGCGCTGCGGCACCTGGCGCGGGTAGATTTTTCCGCGCTGCGGGCAGCCTTTGCTGATGCACGCTTTACCATCCTCTGCGATGTGACCAATCCGCTGATCGGTGAGCAGGGTGCGGCGCGCATTTTCGCGCCTCAAAAAGGCGCTGATCCTGAGATGGTGGAACAGCTTGAGGCTGCGCTGACGCGCTACGCTGAGGTGCTAGAGCGCGATCTTGGCGTGCGTGTGGCCGATATGGCAGGTGGTGGTGCAGCCGGCGGCTTTGGCGCGGGCATGGTGGCAGCCCTTGGCGCGGAATTAGCGCCCGGCGCGCCAACCTTGATGGCACTGCTGAACTATGAGGCAAAGCTGGAAGGCGTGGATTTGCTGATCACAGGTGAGGGTAAAATTGACTCTCAGACCGAAGGCGGCAAGGCTGTCCAGCGGATCGCAGCGGCTGCCGCTGCCCGAAACATTCCAGTGATTGCCTTTGCAGGCATGGTGGAGGCATCACCAAGCGCGCTGACGCAGCTCGGCATCACCGCCGCTTGGAGCATTGTCCCCGGCGTTAGCACGCTCAGTGAAGCGCTTGCCAACGCGCCGCTGTGGCTAACACGCGCCGCGCACATGCTCGGCAATACGTTAGCGCTGCGCTAGTCCACCAGCCTTACGCCGTCATTGGCACGCGGACGCGCACATGCGTGCCGTTGTTTGGCGCGCTGATAATCTCCAAGCTGCCGTGCAAGCGCGCCGCGCGCTCTTGCATCGAACGCAGCCCTAGATGTCCCGGAAAAGCGCCGTTTGACTCAAAACCAATGCCGTTATCGCGCACTTCCATCACAAGCTGGCTGCCCTCGTGCGCCAAGCGCAGATGAATACAGCTTGCCTGCGCATGTTTCATGGTATTATGAAGTGCTTCACGGGCGATCCAATAGAGCGCCTCTTTGGATTCAAGCGGCAGATCGGGCTCCGCGCACATATCAACCTCTACGCCGATGTGGTGGCGCGTTTTGAGCGAGGCAGTCTGGCGCGTTAGGGCGGAGACCAAGCCGTCTTGCTCCAGCGAGTCCGGGCGCAGGTCGAAGATCAGGGCGCGCATCTCGGTTAAACCTGCCTCGGCAAGGCTCAGCACATAGTCAAGCGGTTCGCGCAGGCGCGATGGATCGCGCTCCAACAAAGCGCGTGCGGTGCGTGCGCCTAGCGCAATGCCATACAGCGCTTGCGAGACGGAGTCGTGCAGTTCGCGTGCCAACCGATTGCGTTCCTGATAAGCTGCCAATTGGCGCGCCTGTTGGTAGAGCCGTGCGTTTTGCAGCGCTACCGCGATCACATCTGCCAGCGCGTTGATCAGCCACAGGTCAGACTCGAAAAGGCGTCCGCCGCCAGAGGCTTGCACGCGCAGTAAGCCGATCAGCCGATCACTTGCCAACATCGGCACAAAGAGCGTTGCATAGCCTTCATCAAGCGGCGTGACGAAGATATAGTCCGGCGGTTCGCCATAGGCAGTTGGCACAAGGCAGGTCTGCACCACGCAAGAGGCAAACGAGGTTGGATCATGCAGCGGGATGGAGGGCGGCAGGCTGCGTGGCGTATGGGGCGGCTGGAATGGCACGAGGTAGTTTTCCAGCACGTCGGCAAGGTAAAGCTGCGCGCAGTGACCCTGTAAATTAGCGTCGAGCAGCTCTCCCACAGTGCAGAGCAACTCTTCTTCGCGCAGTGTGCGCGTCACCGCGGCGCTCAGCTTGGCGATGATCTCCATTTGATGGGCGCGTTGTTGTTCGGCAAGGTAGGCGCGCCGCGTTGCCACCACAGAAGGCAGCGTTTGCAGCAGTTGGGTGAACACATAGCATTCATCCTCGCTGAAAGTGTGCGGCTGCTCCCAGTAAACGAAAACGACCGCGTTAGGCATACCACCCACTTGCAAATAGAGTGCCGCCATAGAGCGCACGCCATAGACCTCAACGAAGCGGCGCGCATTTTCGGGCGTTATCCGAGAATCATCTTGCAGGTCTTCAATAAAGATCGGTCGGCTGTAATCGCCCTGCCACCATTCCTCGCTGAAGTATGGACGCTTGCTATCTGAACGGCTGAAATCGGGCGGCGATGTAACGCCATTCAGCCAGATTGCCTGCGGAGAAGCGCGCACAATGCTGCCTTCGGCATTGGTATAGATGAATGAGATCGAGATGCGTTTTGCACCGCGTGGCTGTGCATAAAGCGCCACTGCCTCCAAGATGCTGAATTCATCGCCTGCTTTAGAAAGCGCCACATTGACGCGCAGCAAGTCTTCATTACGGGCAAGCCGTGTGCGGTGCTGCTCCAGCAGTTGTTCATAGCGCTGCGCCGCAAGTTGCCGTCCTTCAGCATCCTCAGCCTGTGTCAGTTGGTGGAATGCCTCATAAAGCAGGTGAATTTCTTCGCTCATGGCTTGCCTAGCTCACTTCCGCGCCAAGCGTCTCCACCAGCCCAATGCGTGCGGCATACAAGGCTGCCTGTGTGCGGCTGCTGACGTTCAGCTTGCTCAGGATGTTGCTGACGTGCGTCTTGACGGTCTTTTCACCGATCACCAGCGTTTGCGCGATCTCTTTGTTGGAGAGTCCTTTTGCCAGCAGGCGCAGCACTTCGGTTTCGCGCTCGGTCAGCACTTCTGGGCTTTCGGGTGCGCGCACCTCACGGATGAGGCGTGCGGCAGCTTTGGGCGAAAGCTGCACCTGACCGTTGGCGGCGGCTTTGATGGCACGGATCAATTCATCGGACTCGGTATCTTTGAGCAGGTAGCCAATCGCACCGGCACGAATAGCGCCTACAACGGCGTTATCTTCCAACACACTGGTCAGCGCCACAACTTCGGCATCTGGCACTTCGCGGCGCAGCATCCCAATCGCCGTGACGCCATCCATCACGGGCATCAGTAAATCCATCAGCACCACGTCGGGCTGAAGCTGGCGCGCCAACGCCACGCCCTGCTTGCCATCCACCGCCTCGCCGATGACCTCTAGCTCACTATCCAAGCTGAGGAACATCCTCAGCCCTTGCCGCACAACGGCATGATCATCAACGATCAGAATGCGAATGGTCATAGCTGCTCTATTCCTATACGAACGCTTTTGCCTAACTATACCAAGAAAGGGATGGCAGAGCCTAACTTTTCCGCCCTTTGCTCAGAAAATCCGCCAAAAGGCGGATCAAGCAGGCGACTTGGCATCTCCAGAGGCGTTTTGTAGGGGGCCGCTACGACGCGCACCATAATTTCTGGTGTGGCGTCCTCAGCTAGGGTGCGGCGGTTGGTTGTGGATAGACCTGTTCAACAATCTGCCCGCGTGCGCCCAATATGCCCAAATCCACACCGTTGATGACCACGCGCACGCCGGCGGCGTTGCCAGCGCGCAGCCGAACCTGCGTGCCGCGATACTGTAAGACGGTCTGCGGCGCGGGCATCCCTTCAAAGACGACGGCGTCATCCACTGTCACGCGCAGCCATGTACGCGCTGTGATGGTGATCTGGATGGCAAGCTCGGCGCTGGCAGCAGCTTCAGCAGCGGCAAGGTTCGGGTTGGGCAGTGGTGTTGGGCTGGGCGAGAGGGTCGGTGTGGCAGTCTGGTCAGGTTGGGTGGGCAGTTCGGTTGGCACGGGGCTTAAAATGGCGCTCAGGGTGCTGCCATTTCGCTCAGCGGAACTTGCCAAGCCTGCGCCAATGATGATTGCGGAACTGATGACGCCCAACGCCAGCAGAACGAGCAACACACCGATGAATGAACGGCGCTTCGGCACTGCCTCTACGGTTGGGCTGTAGACGGGCATCTTCTGCGAGGTGCGGCGCGGATCGCTTGGCGTGCTTTGCGGCGCACGGCGCACCCGTCGGCGGCGCCCGCCGCTGAGAGCATCTTCCCAACGGGCAACCCATTCGTCAGGGTCAAGGTGCAGGTGACGGGCATAGCTCCGCAAAAAGCCGCGTGCCTGCACGGGCGAAGGCAAGGCAGCCGCGTTGCCTTGCTCTATCGCCTCGATAAACTTGGCACGGACTTTGATCGCGTCTTCAATTTCGGGCAGGGTTAGGTCGCGCCCTTCACGGATGGCGCGTAGCTCACTGCCCAATGCTTGCAGCTCGGCAGCGTTCACCGCAGCGGCTTACTGCTCAACTTCTTCGATGGTGGCGAATTCAGCAGCTTGGGCAGCAGCGGCGCGCTCTGCTTCGCGGGCAGCCAGGAACGCCTGCACTTCTTCCTCACGCACGACGATCACCTGCACCACAGGCGAAATTTCGCCCATGCGGATCGGCACTTCGTAGCGCCCTAGCTCACGGATTGGACGCTCACTGATGCGGCGGCGGTTAATATCTACGCCGGTCTGCTTCAGGATGGCATCTTTGATCATTTGGCTGGTGATCGAGCCGTAGAGCTTATTGTTGCTGCCTGCCTTCATGCCAAAGACGATCTCGGTGCCGTCAATCTTGGCAGAAGCCTCGCGGATGCGTTCGTTGATCTCGCTGCGGTTTGCCGCCGCCTGTGTGCGGAGCGATTCCATCTTGGCGAGGTTTGCCTTGGTGGCAGGGATCGCCATTTTGCGCGGGATCAGCCAGTTGCGGGCGAAGCCATCGGCAACGTCCACCACATCACCCGCCACGCCGTGCTTATAGATATACTCTGTGAGAATAACCTTCATGGGTGCCTTCCAAACGCGGGCGCGCTGTCCTGATGACGTGCGAACGCGCTGCATTGACAAACAAGATTAGCTTTCTACAATAATACAGAAGGTTGGACAAGTCTTCAAGAGTGAACTGCCTTGCCGAATCGCACACGCGCACGTTTTTGAAGGCATGGCGTGATGCGCTGCCGTCTATCATCCTGAACAAAACAGCCTACGGGAAAAAGTATGCCCACAACCACTAACCCACTGCGGCGCGCCCTAAAGCGCCTTCCTGTAGCAATCTTTGGCATTCTGTTCGCCTTCCTCGTGCTGGAGATCGCCATCCGCCTGCTGTATGGCGCGCTGCCAAATGGGTTGCAAATCGCGCTGCGCTTTGTGCATCTGACGCCCTTCACAGAGGTGCGCCTTGCGCCGCTGCCGCTCTGGCAGGAGGACGCCACCTACCAAATGATCGTGGCACCCGATGTGCGGAATGTGGAGCAGGTGGGCAGCCTGAGCGTGCGCTTTCGCGTGGATAGCTATGCGTGGTGGGGTGGGCGCGTTGGCTTCCGCACGCCGCCGCCCGAAAACGGCGCCATAGCGGCTGCCGCGCTAGGCGATTCGCACACCTTCTGCTTCACGGATGCCGATCAATGCTGGGTAACGCTGCTCTCGGCGCGCATGGGCGTGAGCATCGCCAACTTAGGGCAACCTGTCACAGGCGCTCGCAGCCACGCCCGCCGCTATTTCGACTTTGTCGCCAAGCCCGAACTTGGGCTGACGCAGCCTAAGCTGGTCTTGTGGCAGTTTTTCGGTAACGACTACAACGATGACTACGGCTTGGCGCTGCTGGACGGCACCGCACAAACGCCGCCGCGCGTTCCGACTGCCACGCCCGACGACTCGCCGTTGGCGGCATGGCTGCGCCAATATTCGGCAACTTTTGCCCTTCTGGAAGCGCTTGGGCGCGCCAACGATCCGCAGAACACGCTCTTTGTTGATCCTTACCGCGTCATCGCTGGGCAGATTGACATTGCGTTTGGGCGTCCCTACCTGCGCGAGGCGTTCAATATGGCAGAGGCGCGCAACCTTGAAGGCGAACAGCTTTCGCAAGCTGCCATCAAAGGTACCCAGCAATTGGTAGAGGCAAACGGTGGGCGCTTTGTGGTGATCCTTGTGCCGACCAAAGAAGAAACCTACCGCCACCTGACCGCGCCCTATCTAGGTGATGAATACCTTGAGCAGTTGGCAGCGCCACGCCTGCGCTTGTTGGCATTCTGCGCGGCAGAAAATATCACTTGCTTCGACCTCACCGCAGGCTTGACGGCGCGTGCGTTGCAAGGGCAGCAGCTTTTCTTCCGCGATGATATTCACCTGAATGCGGAAGGCAACCGCGCCCTTGCCGAGCTTGTGGGCGACTTTTTGGCGCGCAATCCATAAAGCGCCTCACCATGCCTAAGCCTCGGCAGCCGTCGGCAGATAGATGGTGAAGGTGGTTTGGTTGGGCACGCTCTCCACATGAATCTGCCCGCCGTGCGCCTCGATAATGCTATGGCTGATCGCCAGCCCTAGCCCCGTGCCGCCTAGCTTGGTGGTGAAAAACGGATCGAAGATATGCACGATCAGATCAGGCGGAATGCCAACGCCGCTATCGCGCACCAAAAGTTCAAGGCAAGGCACGTCTTCGCACTGGCGGTCGGCAGTGGCGATCAACAGCGTGCCGCCGTTCGGCATGGCATCCATGGCATTCACGACAAGGTTCAACAGCACTTGCCTGATCTGATCAGCGTTGCCGTGCGCTGGCTGCTGTGCTTCAAGGCGCAGCGTAACACGCACGCGGGCATGTTCAAGCTGCTTGCCCGCCAGCACCATCACCTCATGGATCAGATCGTTCAGGGGCAGCGGTGTGAAAGCAGTTTGGGCAGGGCGCGCAAAATCGAGCAGGCGGCTGACAATACGCTTGATGCGCTGCACGTCATGCGTGGCAAATTCGATCAGCTCACGGTCAATCGGGCGCGTCTGATCAATATCCTCAAGGGTCAGCTCAAGGTTGGTGAGCAAAGGTTGCAATGGGTTGTTGATCTCGTGGGCAATGCCGGCTGCCAGCGTGCCAAGCGCGGCAAGTTTATCGGCGCGCAAGAGCTGCTGCTGCACCTTTTGGAGTGCCTCTGTGCGCGTTTGCACCATCGCCTCTAGGTTGTGGGCATAGGCTTGCAAGTCGCTATAGAGCTGTGCGTTGCGGATGGCAAGCGAGGCTTGCGCGGAAACTGCCTCTAGCAGGCGCAGATCGTATTTGGAGAACTGGTTTGTCTGCTGGCTGGCAACTGCTAAAGCGCCGAAGACGCGCCCCTGATAGGCAAGCGAGACCGCAATGCCCGACCGAATCTGATCAGCAGTGAAAGCAGTGCTTAGCTCAGGCTCAAGCGTCTGGGCATCCTCTATGAGGACAGGCTGCCCATATTCCACAATGTAGCGCGGCAGCCACACCACCAAAAGCGGCAGCAGACGCTCAAGGCTGTTGCCGCGCACCAGCCAAAAATTAGGCGTGTTGGTATCATCCAGCAGCAAGAGGATTGCCGATGAGCCTTTCAGATGATCGAGCAAGGCGTCCAGCAGGTATTCAGCCAGTTCGGGCAGCGCCAAAGCACGCACCAACTGCGCGCCAATGCGGGAGAGAATGCCAAGCTGTGCGTTGCGCCGCTGCAAAGTGTCCTCAAGGCGGCGCGCTTTGATCTTGCTGCGGGCGCGGGCGATCAACTCGCTGGAGTTGAAGGGCTTCAGGATGTAATCATCAGCGCCCAAGCCAAAGCCGTGCGCCACATCTATCGAATCGCGGGCGGCTGCCGTCACCACGATGATTGGAATGCGCTCAGTCAAGGAATCCTCACGCAGCAGGCGCACTGCCTCAAAGCCATCCATAACGGGCATCTGAATATCCATTAGCACAAGGTCGGGCAGCAGGCTGCGTGCTTTTTGGACGGCGCTCTCGCCGTCTTCGGCTTCTTCCACGCGGAACGCCTCGCGCTCTAAAATGCGGCGCAAGAGCATACGGGCTTGTGGGTTATCATCGGTGATCAGAACAAGGGGTGGCAGTTTGCCATCAGATGAGTCCGAGTCGATCATGGGCAGTTTTCCTATATCTCGCTAGGCGGATAGGGTAGCTAAATTGTAGCGCGCTTTGCTGCTTTTGTGTGTTTGGCGCGTGCTGTGGTAGAATCGCGCTAGTGAGGAAGTGTGTAGTAAGGGCTGGAGGCAAAAGTGGCTATAACGCAAGATGCCAACAGAGTGGAAGATGACTCCGAGAGCGATCTGACGCTTGATTCGGTGCATGGGCATCAGGTCACGCAGCATTGGATCATCATGCGGCAGTCGAATGTCTGGCGTCCGCCGACGGATGTTTTTGAACTGGCGGATCGTTTGGTGGTGATGGTGGAAATTAGCGGCATGCGCGACGGTGAGTTTAACGTCTCGCTGCAAGAGCGCCGCCTTGTGATCAGTGGCATTCGGCGGCGTGCCGTGCGCGACCGCATGGCGTTCCACCAAATGGAAGTGCGCTATGGCGAGTTTCGCACCGCTGTAAGCCTGCCTTGGCATGTAGACCGCAACCGCGTCACCGCAACCTATAAGGATGGCTTTTTGCGCGTTGAACTGCCACGCGCCGCCAGCCAGAAAGTGCATATCGTCAACGTAGATGTAGATGGCGCACAAGGATCGGACGAGTAGCCCACATGCCTCCCAGTAAACGGCTTAAGCGCCCTGCCCAAAGTGCAGCGCAGCCGATCACCGTTGAGAACGAAGAACAAGATGTTACGCTTAGCCCAGAAGGCGGACAGCAAAGCACCGAAAACACCGTGCAAGTGCCGCCTGAGCTGCCCATTCTGCCGCTGCGCGGTCTGATCGTTTATCCACAAACGGCAATGCCGCTCAATATTGGGCAAAAACGCTCGGTACGCCTTGTGGATGATGTGGTCAGTGGTGATCGCCTGATTGGGCTGATTGCCTCGCGCAACCCTGAACTGGAAACGCCCGAACCTAGCGATATTTACACTGTTGGCACAATGGCGGCCGTGCTGCGGCTGTTCCGTGCGCCGGATGGCACCATCCGCCTATTGGTGCAGGGCTTGGCGCGCATCCGTGTGGATGAATATACACAAAATGAACCGTTCTTGCGGGCGCGTGTTACGCACATCCCCGAAGTGGTGGAGACGACCAACGAAGTAGAGGCGCTCAAGCGCACCGTGATTGACCAGTTCAGCAAGCTGGCAGAACTCGTGCCAAGCATCCCTGGCGATCTGATCAATTCGGCGCTCAACACCAACGATCCGCTTCAACTGGTCTACGCCATCGCCACCTATATTCGCCTCAGCCTCGATAACTACCAGCGCATCCTAGAGTTGGATAGCGTGCTGGAAAAGCTGCATTTGCTCATGCAAATCCTCAGCAAAGAGATCGAGGTGTTGGAGATCAGCCGCAAGATACAGAGTCAGGCGCAGTCCGAAATTGAGCGAATGCAGCGGGACTACTATCTGCGGGAGCAGTTGAAGGCAATTCGGCGCGAGCTGGGCGAAGATGACGAACAGCTTGCCGAAGTGGAGCAGTTCCGCGAACGTATTGAGGCTGCCAACCTGCCCGAGGAGGCACTGCGTGAGGCGCAACGTGAGTTGGAGCGCATGTCGCGCCTGCCGGCTGCCTCTGCTGAATATGGCGTGATCCGCACCTACCTTGACTGGATGACCAGCCTGCCTTGGGCAAAGCGCACCGAGGACAACCTGAACATCCGCCATGCGCGTCAAGTGCTGGAAGCTGATCACTATGGCTTGAAAGACATCAAAGAGCGCATCCTAGAGTTTTTAGCGGTGCGCCGCCTGCGCGCTGAACGTTATGGCGACGCCAGCCCAACCGCTGCCGATACAGCGCGCCGTGATCGGCAAGGTGCCATCCTGTGCTTTGTCGGTCCGCCCGGTGTTGGTAAAACCTCGCTGGGTGCCTCGATTGCGCGTGCTATGGAGCGCAAATTCACGCGGATGAGTTTGGGCGGCGTGCGCGACGAGGCAGAAATACGCGGCTTCCGCCGTACCTACATCGGCGCGATGCCCGGACGCATGATCCAGACGCTGCGCCGCGTCGAGACGCGCAACCCAGTCATCATGCTGGATGAGATTGATAAGCTAGGGCGCGATTTTCGCGGCGATCCGTCGGCGGCGCTCTTGGAAGTGCTTGACCCAGAGCAAAATCACGAATTTCGTGATCACTACCTAGATGTGCCGTTTGATCTCTCGGAAGTGCTGTTCATCACCACCGCCAACGAGCTAGAGCCGATTCCCGGTCCGCTGCGCGACCGTATGGAGATCATCACGCTCTCCGGCTACACAGAGCAAGAAAAGATACAGATCGCCTCGCGCTACCTTGTGCCGCGCCAAATCCGTGAGAACGGCTTGCGCCCGAACGAGGTGCAGTTCACCACAGAGGCGCTCCAAACCTTAGTGCGCGATTACACCCGTGAGGCAGGCGTCCGCAGCCTAGAGCGCGCTATCGGCGGTGTGGCGCGCAAAGTGGTCACACGCATCGCCGAGGGCGACGTGAAGCGCGTCCGCGTGACGCCAGCGGCTGTCCGTAAGGCGCTGGGCAAGCCACGCTTTGGTTATGGCGAAGAACTGACCACACGCACTGAACTGCCCGGCGTTGCGACCGGACTCTCGGTGACTGCCTTCGGCGGCGATGTGCTGTTTGTGGAAGCGACACATATGCCGGGCAGCAAAGGCTTCCAATACACGGGTCAGCTTGGTGAGGTGATGCAAGAGAGCGCACGGGCAGCGTTTAGTTATCTGCGGGCGCACGTCACTGATTTGGGCGTGCCTGCTGATTACTTTGAGAAGCACGATATTCATCTGCACGTGCCGGCTGGCGCAGTGCCAAAAGATGGCCCTTCCGCCGGCGTGACGATGGTGACGGCGCTTGCCTCACTGCTGACGGGACGCACCGTGAAGCACAACGTCGCTATGACGGGCGAGATCACGCTGCGCGGCAAGGTGCTGCCGGTGGGCGGTGTGAAAGATAAAGTGTTGGCGGCGCACCGCTTCGGTGTGGATACCGTTATCTTGCCAAAGCGCAACGAACCCGACCTAGACGATCTGCCCAACGACGTGCGTGCCGCGCTCACCTTTGTGCTGGTGGACGATGTGAACGAAGTGCTGCATACAGCACTTTCGCCCAAACGCGAATAACCTATGGCGCGCCTATCTGGGGTAGGGCGCGTCATTGAGCAGAACTGTAGCAAAACTGTAAAGGATAGTTGCCGTGCCAAAAGTCATGATTGTTGATGATGATCGGACGACAGTAATGCTTTTGCAAACGCTGCTTGACCTTGATGGCTTTGAGGTCATCTTGGCGGCGCGTGGCAGTGAGGCGTTGGAGATTGCACGCAGAGAAGCACCGGACGCTTTTCTCATTGATTATCACCTTTCTGGCAACATGTACGGCACCGATGTGATCGAGCAGTTGCGCGCCGAATCTGTCTTTCAGCAGACGCCCATCATCATGACTTCGGGCATGAACGTTGAGGAGGCAGCCTTGCGCGCAGGTGCCAACCTATTTTTGATCAAACCCTTCGATCCCGCCGAACTGCCAAGCCTATTGAATCAGTTGCTTAGCTCGGTTTGATCGGAGTTTTCACCATGTGAACACCCTCATACCGTATTTTGGGAATGTTTAGCGTATGACCAACAAATCAATCAAGCGTAACGGCAAAATGCAGTGGTATCGCGTTGACCTGCATATTCACACGCCTGCCTCTGCCGATTACCAAGAGCCGAATGCGACTTACCTCGATATTTTGCGCCGTGCCGAAATGCGCGGCTTGGATATTATTGCGTTTACTGATCACAACACGGTTGCCGGCTACGGCGCCATGTATGATGAGATCAAGACCCTGGAACTGCTGGCACAGCGCGAGCGCGCCACGCCTGAAGAACGCCGCCGCCTTGCCGAGTACCGCCGCCTGCTGGATAAAATTCTGGTGCTGCCCGGCTTTGAATTCACCGCCACCTTTGGCTTTCACATTCTAGGGTTGTTTTCGCCCGCCTTGCGCGTCCGCCAAATTGAGCATATCTTGCTCAGCCTGCATGTGCCTGCTCAATCGCTGGATGACGGCTTGACGAACGTCGGCGCCTCATCAGACGTGCTGACTGCCTACCGCATGATCAACGAGGCAGGCGGCATCGCCATCGCCGCGCACGCCAATTCAACGCACGGCGTTGCCATGCGCGGCTTTGATTTCGGCGGACAGACGCGCATCGCCTACACGCAAGACCCTTACCTGCACTGCCTTGAAGTGACCGACCTTGATCGGCGCGGACGCGGCACGACCGCCCGCTTTTTCGATGGCACCAAGCCCGAATATCCGCGCCGTATGCGCTGCATTCAAGGCTCAGACGCACACCGCATCACCAAAGACCCACGCAACGAGAAAAATCTTGGGAT
This sequence comes from Chloroflexi bacterium CFX4, assembly GCA_021404685.1. Taxonomy (GTDB): domain Bacteria; phylum Chloroflexota; class Anaerolineae; order Aggregatilineales; family UBA2796; genus CP2-2F. The sequence continues at coordinate 192,154 of QWHC01000001.1, forward strand.
TGGTGACCGCATCACCGAAGTGCTGCTCTCGGAACGCTCGTTCGAGGCGCTGCGCGAGATGTTCACCAGCAACGACTTTGCCCGTTCCCGCCCCTACTTCGGCGGGCAGGAGGTCTACGACTATGTGCAGATGGCGCGTGAGGCAGGCCCGAGCATCGTGCAGTCCTTTCACGAGAGCATGGCGCGGCAGGGCGGCAAACTCTACGCCGTGATCGCTGATGTGTGCGCCTTTGCCAACACCAACGGTGGCACGGTCTACATCGGCGTTTCGGCGGATATGACCACTATTCCAGTGGGTGTCAGCAACATTGGCGAGAGCATCGAGTCGCTGCGGACCGAGATTGCGCGCAGCATCAATCCGCCGATTGAGGTGGAGATTGACGCGCAAGAGACTTCCGGCAAGTCGGTCATCCGCATTCAAGTGCCACGCGGCAACGACTCGCCCTACGCCATTGACGACAACAAAATCTATGTGCGCGATGAGGCAGAGACCAGCCTTGCCGTCCGCGATGAGATTGTGCGCTTGGTGCTGAAGAAAACGCAGCGCAGCGCGCCAGCAGCGGCTGAAGCACCCAAGAAAACGACCGCCACGCTACGCCCGGTCACCGTGCTGCCTGCTGCCGAGAGCCTGCCTGTGCCACTGGTCAAAGCTGATCCAAGTGCTGAGGGTGTGCCGAGCAGTGCCGTTGTGCTGGGTGAGCCAGCCGCCGAGCCTGCCAAGCGCGCACGGCGCAGCCGCACGCCCTTGAAACCGCCAACTGGCACACCGAGCCGTGATGACTCCGCGTTAGCGAGCGCGCCACGCACCGGCGTTGAGATCATCGGCACCGAGACGCGCAAAGGCGAGCAGTACCACATCATGCGCGATCTGCGGAATGGCAGCATCGTGAAGAACGTGACGCGCACCTCAGCGCGCCGCCTGTGGCACTATGCTATTATGCAGCACGAGACCAACCCGGTTGACCTCAATTTGGTGCAGTGGGTTGGCAACGTCGGTTTGTGGAAGCGCTACAAGCGCGGCGGCGTCATCCGTTACGATCTGGTGCTGACCGAAGGCGGGCATACGCGCACCTTCTACGGCGTCACCGAAGATGGGATGCAGGGCGCTTGGGCGCAGTTCGTCAGCGATGAAGAACCGACCATCATCGAGGACGCCAACGACGATTAGGCAGGGGTGCTAACCGCCGCACCCTCAGCGAGCTATCTGCGTGAGGGTGCGGTTTTTAGGGTGTAAACCGCTGGAAGGCTGCATCCAACTCAGGGCGCAGTTCAACGCCGACTTGCTCGAATAGATCGAGCAAGGCTTGATAGCTGCCTTCACCACCCAGAAAATCCCAAAATTGCTCTGCGACAAAAAGCTCATGCGTCAAGTCCATCATGCCGCGGGCTGTCCAGCGTTCATAAGGCTGCGGCGCGTAGGGATTGTAGGGAATGGCAATCGCTGTGGTCAGCGCGATGTGGGGCTGGTGTGCGAAAAGCACGGCTGCCCACTCTAACAGCATCCTCTTGAATTTCTTGAAATCACCCTGATTGGGCTTGGCTGTCTTAAGGTCAAATAGATAATGCTGCCCGTTATCCTGTTCAAGGTAAAGGTCTACACGGGTTGCTTTCATCGTGGTCACTTTACCAGTGGCAGCAACCTGCCGAAGCGTTTCTAGTTCTTCAACTTTGTTGGGTGTAATCCGCGCTTCCGAAGGTGCATTCAGCATTTCGGTGATGGCGTCTTGTGCGCCGCTGTAAATGGTGCGTTGCAACGCGACCTGCCGCCGAACAACCTTAAAATGCGGCGTTGCCAGTGCAACGGCTACAGGCTCGAAAATGCTTGTCCCAAAACTTGTGTTGAGCGAATGTATGAACGAATAGAGCGCTAAGCGGTCTGCACCAAGTAACCGTGTATGAAACGGCATAGCACTCGGCTCTGGTTGATAGTGTTTTAGCTTACCAAGCAAGCTATGACGCAATATCGCTTTGATGTGCGCTGCTTGTGGTGCTGTAAGGCTCATGTTGCGGCTGCCTGCTGCATCTCAAAGATCGTCTCTTGATAGGGATCATCGCCGCGCCCTGTCCGCTTGGTAACCGCACGCTCAAAGCGCTGAACAATTTGCAAATTGGCAGCGGTTGCGATCTGCGAGTAAAGGTTAAAGCGATCATTCGCCACAATGAACAGTTTGGCATCGGGCTTCAGCACACGTAGCACATTCCGCAAAACGGCAGCAATCCCTTCAACGTAGGCTTCTTGGGCGCGCTTCGACTTGCCCGCTCGTTTCGCGCCGATCTCCAGTGCATCTTGGCGCGGAAAGCCAAATAGCTCATAGGCATAGGTGTGCTGATCGTGATAATCAATCTGCCCAACATACGGTGGTGAGGTAAAAACGCCATCAAAGCGCTGATCAGCAAACGGCGTGCCTGTTAACGCCGCACGAATATCCAATGTGCGTGAATCGCCTTGCAGCACAACCACAGCTTTTTCAGAGCGCACACGCGCAAAGGCTGCCAACCGCCGTGCGGTATCTTCGCTGTAGGCGTGAATTTTTTCAAGGCAGTTATCAATCGGTGTGCAGTAGCGCTTGTGTTTTTGGCACCAATACTGCTCACCCACAGGCAGCGGCGCCTTCGGTGTGGCAAGATCGTAGTGAGAGACTAGGCGTGCTGAGCGTGCGGCACGGCTCAAAATCACCTTGAGCAGGTCTTGGTAGGTATATTGCGGAATGAGCGCACGATAATACAGCATTTCGGCTAGAGCGCGTGGCGCAAACCATGCCTTCAAATAGTCACTGGTGCAAGCCGCCAGCAGCGATTGTGCAGTTTGAGCAGGGTCATCTTCTGGAAACAAGGGCAGGGTGGCGTGCTGCGCTGTGTTGAGCGCGGCAACGCGGCGTTCTATATCCAAAATTTCGGCACGTGCTTTGATAAGATCATATTGATCAGTTTTTACTTTAGCGATCAGGCAATTGAAAGGCGAAATATCAATGCCTAGCGCGTGCAGATGGAGTTCGTTCGCCTGCACCAACGTCGTGCCTGATCCCATGAATGGATCGAGAATGCGCGACTCTGGGCTGAAGAAGCGCGCTAAGAACCACTCGACCAACTGCGGAATGAATTTGCCGAGATAAGGGTGCAGCCGATGCACATGCTTGGTGCGCTGATGTTCAGGCACACTGTGGAAGCCCAGTTCGTCATGCAGCCCGTCAAGCTGATGTTTTGAGGTGGCTTGCTGGACATGCCCTAAAAACGCACGCAATTCGCGCAGCGAAACACGCAGTTCGCCACTTTTGGCACGCTGAATTTGTTCGCCCTGACGGTTGTATTTATTAATGCGCTGGCGCTGAATATAATCGCGGATGTTGTGGGGCGTTTTGCCGGTGCGTCGGGCGGCTTCTTCAAGGGTCACTAACTCAAGATCGGCGCTCATCATCAACTCGGCTTCATAGTGTAGCAATGTGCGGCATTATAACACACCTCTCGCCTGCCGCTGCGGATCAGCAAGCGCGGACAGAAAACAGTGAGGCGATTCGTACTGTGAACCGCCTCAGAGCGTAAGTAGATAGGCAGCCCGTGATCAGTCAGGCATAGCCGAGCGCGCCGAGCATGGCAGGTGCCTCTTGTCCGCCTTCGTATTGCAGCAGTGACGCGCCTTCGGCATCCTCATCGAGGATTAGCTCGCCGCCTTCCGGCAGCAAGCAGTGATGCGCGCCGTGCCGTCCGCCAAGCGTTTCTTGATAGGCGCCGCACTCGAAGAAGCCAATCACCAAGCCTTCGGTGTTGGCAGGCAGCAGCAGCGGCTCAGCGTCCATGCTGCGTGTGGGATACACATCATCATGATCGCACGTCAAGCCAGCAAGGCGCGCCTGCACAAAAGCGCCGTCCCAGTTGTTGGCAGGCAGCACAGTGAACTGCTCGCCCAACGCCCACGCATCCGGAAAGTTGCTCATGATGCTGCCGTCAATCATGTAGTATGGCACACCATCAGCGCCCATGCGCGTTTTGACGACCTTAAAGAACTTCATGGCGTGATCTTGCACCATATAGCGCCCTGTCTCAAAGATCAGGTCAGGGACTGGCACACCTTCCTCAGCGCAAACCGCCATGATCGTGCCGAGCGTCTGGCGCATCCACGCCTCAAAGTGCATCCCGCTATAGCGCGCTGGCAAGCCGCCGCCAAAGTTGAAGCGGTGCAGCGTTGGTGCCTGCCGATAGAGCGCCGCATAGCCGCGCAAGCTGTGAATGAGCGCCGTTTGGTAGTTCAAGCCACGCGCCGCCGAGACGGTCTGCATGGCGTGGTAGGTCGTCAAGCGCAGATGATCAGTTGCGGCAAGCCGTTCGGCGGCAGCGCGCATGTTCTCTGCACCCAAGCCAAACCGATTAGGCTGATCGGAGAGCGTGCGCGCCCGCAAGCCAACCTCAAAGGGCTGCCCTGCTGCCGCGAACACTTCCAATTCTTCCAGATCGTCAAAGATCGGCAGCACATTCTCAAAGCCTTCGGCGCGCAGCCGCAGCAGCGCATTGGCATAGCGCGGAATCTTGAAGCCGTTCGCCAAGATCGGGCGCGCCCGATCCACCCAACCGTTGGTGGCGGCATGGCGCACCACGTCCACATCAAAGGCAGACGAACACTCGTAGGCAGCGCCTGCCTCCAGCAGCGTTTTGACAACTGGCGCAGCCGGGTTTGCCTTGCTGGCATAGGCGATCAACGCCTCGCGTGGATAGCCAAGCTGCGCCTTTGCCGCAGCAAAGGTAGCCTTCAGGTAGGCGTAGTTTTCGCGCAGGGCGTTCAGGCGGCGCACATAAAGCGGCGTCGCAGGGCGTTCAAGGCGTCCGTTGGCAAAGACGGGACGGTTGACCAACGCCATAACGTCAACGCCGCGGTAAAACAGGCGTCCATCGGCAATCTCATAACCTGCGGGCAATGCAGGCGCTGCCGTAAAGGGCAGCGGAAGTGTCTCTAGGCGTGTGCGTGGAAGCGCGCTCATTCTCCTCTTTTCTTAGACCTCGTGTCTTGTGTGTGCAGCGGCACAACGCAAGGTGCCGCCTGACCAACGAATAGGCAAACAAAAACCGCCACGTCCTACGCGGCGGCGGCACACAAACAGAGGCTGCCCAAGCGCGCTAGGCGTGGTGGAAGGTCAGCTTCACCGTGCGCGGTGCGCTAACGGCGTGCTGCAACGTGGTGGTCAGGGTAGACCGTTTTACATGGGCAAACATAAAGCCCGTTCAACTAGCCAACGATAACACTGTGCATTATAGAACATGCGGTGCGGCTGTCAATGTGTGTGAGGGCATGTTGCAAAAATGTTGCTTTTCAGGGTGAATTTTTCAGGCATTTAGCATGTGCTGATGCGCCTTGCCGCACGCTTAAAAATTGGTGAGCGGCGGCGGTGTCATAAGTTTATGACACCTGTTCAGCAGCGCCCAGCGCACCGCGTGAGAGCAGGATCACCGCGCTCAGGATCAGCACGCCACCAAACAGGCGCAGCAGGGTCGGCGTTTGCCCTAGCAGCACCGCTGCCAGTAACAGGCTTACCACTGGCTCAACGGTCGAGAGCAGCGCTGCATTGGTCGGACCGACACGCGCCATGCCCGCAAAGAAGGTCAACACCGCTAAGACGGTTGAGATGAGCGCAATGGCGGCGATTGCCAACCACCCATCGGCAGTTTGTGGAAAAGCCGCCCCTTGCAGCAGATTGATGACGCCGTAGGTGCAGGCTGCCGCGCTCAGCACCACTGTTGTGGATTGCAGCGCGCTGACGCGCCGCGTCAGCGTGCTGCCAAAAGTGATATAGCACGAATAAAGCAGCGCTGCCAAAATGCCAAGCGCAATGCCAAGCGGCTTCCCATCAGGCTCACCGCCGACGGTTAGCACCAACCCGAACAGAGCAAGCCCTAAGGCAGCCGCCTTCAGGCGTGTGAATGGCTCTTTCAGAAAGAGCGTTGCCAGCACTGCTACCAACATCGGATATAGATAGAGCAGCAGTGAGACCAAGCCGACTGAGGCTTCCGTTAGCGCGGTGAAATATGCCAAAGATTGCCCAGCATAGCCCACCGCGCCAAGCACGATCAAGCCGCCGAGCAGCCGACCACGCGGCAACCCTGTGCGGCGGACACCCGTTAGCCCAAGCATCACCAGCGCGGCGATGCCGAAGCGCAGAAAGAGCAGCGTGATCGGTGTGACGCCATCCGCATAGGCATACACCGTGAGGATCGGCATCGCACCGAAGGCAGCCGCAGAGATCAAGATCAGAAGCACGCCCAAAAGAGCCTGCATAGAAGTTCCGTTCTAAGATTTGGAGGTAGGCGCGCACAAGGGACGCGCCTTAGGGTGCGTCCCACAGACTACATGGAAAGGCGGGCAGCTCTATTCGCCCTGACCGCGTGTGAAGCCTTCTACGCCGTCAAAGGTGTACAGATGCTCCGTCTTGATGAAATCATAGCCGGCGGCTGCCACGCGCCCAAGCAGGCTCACCACCTGCTGATGCGTGATTGGCTGTCCTTTGGTGCTGGACATGAAGCGGCAGCGCCAGTGATCCACACAGAAGGTTTCGGGCAAGCCGTCCGGATAGACCTTCTGACCGCGATTGCTGATCATGGTCAGCTTCAGGCTCTCATCACCCAACGCCTTGATCGCCTCACCGAGTTTGTTCGGATCGCGCTCTGCCCAGTGGACGAAAACATCCACACCGATCAGCTCTTTCTTGGCAGGCGGACGGCTCAAATCCACTTCAGCCGCTTTGGTCATAGCGCTGGCGGCGGAATAGGTGACTGCCTTCAACTGCTGTGGCTTCTGCCCTAAGTGCTTCACGACCCACTCGGCAAACTCGCGTGTGCCGACCTTCTCGCGGCTGACGCCTTCCTTGAAGATGTCGTAGGTGTGGTAGCCGTTCTCGATGGTTGCCAGCCAGGCGTTATGGACTGCCTCTGCCACGTCGGGCTGACCGATATGCACCATCATCATCACGCCGCCGAGCAGCAAACCCGACGGATTGGCGAGATTCTGACCGGCGCGGCGCGGCGCGGAGCCGTGAATCGCCTCGAACATGGCGGCGTGCGTGCCGATGTTAGCGGAGCCTGCCAAACCGACCGACCCGGCGATCTGTGCTGCCACGTCGGAGAGGATATCGCCGTACAGGTTGGGCAGCACGATCACATCAAACGCCTCAGGCGTATCAGCCATCTTCGCCGCGCCAATGTCTACGATCCAATGCTCTTTTTCCAGATCGGGATATTCCTCGCCAACCTCATCAAAGACCTTGTGGAACAAGCCGTCGGTCATCTTCATGATGTTATCTTTGGTGAAGGCTGTCACCTTTTTGCGCCCGTTCTGGCGCGCATAATCAAAGGCGTAGCGGATGATCTTCTCGCAGCCGGGACGGGTGATCAACTTCAGGCATTGGTAGACTTCATCGCTCTGGCGGTGTTCAATGCCGGCGTAGAGGTCTTCCTCGTTCTCGCGCACGATCACCAAATCCATGCCCGGATGCTTGGTGCGGATGAACGGATTGTAGGCGACGGACGGGCGCACATTCGCATACAAGCCAAGTGTCTTGCGGGCAGTCACATTCAGCGATTTGAAGCCGCCACCCTGCGGTGTCGTGATCGGCGCTTTGTAGAAAACGCGGGTGCGCCGCAGCGATTCCCACGCACTCGGCTCGATGCCGGCGGCATTGCCACGCAAATAGACCTGCTCGCCAATCTCAATCGTTTCAATCGCAATACGTGCGCCCGCTTCTTTCAAGATGAAAAGGCAGGCTTCCATAATTTCGGGACCGATGCCGTCGCCATGCGCGACTGTAATCGGGACGGTTTGGGACATGCGTTTGTAATACCTTTCTGAGGGCGTGCAAAAACAGCACGCCTGCTGTGGATGCTTTTGACTGCCGCAGATTCTAGCCTATGCGCGCCAACTCAACAACAATCGGGGACGATTTCGCCTATGTGTGGTATGGTTGAGTGCATTCTGTTCCTTTGTGAGGATGTTACCCATGCGCCGTTTGTTCCTGATTGGATGCGCCCTGCTCTGCCTGCTGTCCCTTGCACGGCACACCATGCCGATCACAGCCCAAAGTGACCCTGCCACCCAAACCCTCGCCACTTTGCGCGCTGCCGTGCTGCCCGTCCGCAACCGCTTCGATCTTGCCCGCTGGTATCTCGGCGTCAGCGAACTGCCCGCCCGCCGCGTTGAGCCTGTCCGCTATGCGGTGGGCGATACCCAGCCCTTTGAGACCTTCAATCTGGACACCAACACGCGTTTCAGCTTCACGGCGCGCCTTGCCCTGACCAGCCAACATGCCCACTGGTGGTTTGAGGAAAGCTTTACGCCAGATATGGCAGCCCTGCGCCGCAGCGCCGAACGCTTTGATCAGGTCATCTACCCAACGGTGCGCACCCACTTTGGCGCTGAGGAGTCGCCCGGTGTGGATGCCGATCCGCGCTTGTATATCATCCATGCCCACAACCTCGGCAGCAGCGTTGCCGCCTATTTCAGCAGCACCGATCACTACCCACGCGCCATCGTGCCAGACAGCAACGAACATCAAATGTTCTGGGTGAACCTGGACACAATGGAAATTGGCACATCGGGCTATGAAGGCACGCTTGCCCACGAATTTCAGCACATGATCCACTACGCCAACGACTCCAACGAATCGCTCTGGTTGAATGAAGGCATGTCCGAATTGGCATCCGATCTGAGCGGCTACCGTGCCGATAGCAGCGGCTTTGCCCGTGCTTTCCTCAACCGCCCACAGACGCAACTTAACACATGGTCAGCCTTGGCGGATTCCGCACCGCACTACGGCGGCGCTTACCTGTTCATGCGCTGCTTTTTGCACCATTTCGGCACAGCGGCACTGAGGATGCTCTCTGCCAACCCAACCAACGATCTGGAAAGCCTTACCGAAGTCTTTCAGGCGCTTCAGCTTACAGAGGCTAGCGGTGCGCCGCTGACTGCTGAAGTCTTCTTTGCCGATTGGGTGGCGGAAAACTGGCTGAATAAGGGCTGCCCAACGCCGCTTAATCAGGCACCGCGCAGCCAAGCCATTGCCCTTGGCGAGCAACTGCTCAGCCTGACCCAATTCGGCACGTATTATTTGTCGCTGCCGCCGAGTGGCAGCTATAGCTTGAGTGTTCAGAGTGAGCCAACCGTGAAAGTGCTGCCGACGAATGCCTACAGCGGCAGCTACCTGTGGTGGAGCAATCGCGGTGATAACAGCCACACGCGCCTAACACGCGCCTTTGATTTGCGCGGCGTTCAGCGCGCAACGCTCACTTTTCGGCTATGGTACGCCATTGAGAAAGATTGGGATTACGCCTACCTGAGCGTTTCGGAAGATGACGGCGCTACGTGGCAGGCTATCGAGACTTCAGAGAGCCGCGCCGTTGGCGGCAACAACAATCCGTATGGCGCGGCATTCACGGGCAACAGCGGCGGCGGCGATCTGCCTGAGTGGGTGGCGGTCAGCGCCGATCTGAGCGCCTACGCAGGCAAAGCGATTGTGCTGCGCTTTGACTACCTCACGGACGACGCCATCAACCTTGAAGGCATGGCACTCGATGACATCGCTCTGCCTGAGATCGGCTATTTTCACGACGCCGAAAGCGGCACAGAGGGCTGGCAGGCAGAAGGCTTCGTGCGGATTGCCAACAGGCTGCCAGCGCGCACGTTGGTGCAGGTCTTGGCGGATGGGGAAGTAGTTGAGCGGCACATCTTGGATCGGGATGCGCCGCTCAGCCTGACGGTGCAGGGCGGTGCGGTGATCGCCTTCAGCGGCTTGGCAGAGTTCACCACAGAACTGAGCCTGATCACCTACACCGTGCAGCCGCGCTAGATGCCTTCCGCTTGGTAGGTCGTATCTTCAAGGTAAATCGGGTTGCTCAGAATCCAAGCACGCGGTTTACCTTTGAAGGTGCGCCACACCTCCACGCGGTAGGCGCCGCCTTGCTGCGCCGTATAGGTCAGGTTTTCGCGGTTCTCTGCCTCTGCCACGACTTTACCATGCCGAATGATCTTGATATGGCTGCGCTCGCCCGCCAACGCCTGCAAGGTGACTCCGCCACCCACTTTCAGGCTATCGCCCATGATGGCGCTGCCATACTGCCCATTGGCAGAAAAGCGGAACTGCCGCGTGCTACCCAACAGATCGTAGCCGATGTAGGCGTGACCATGCCGCAGCGCCTTATAGATGAGCGCCTTATCGTGCTGCCATTCGCCCTTGAAGGGCTGCGCGCTGAGGATGTGCGTGTTGACGCAGCTAAACAAAAAGTCGTAGGGAAAGACGGTGTGCTTCAGAAAGCCAAGCTGAAAGACGGTGCCGTGTGCGTCCGAATTGCCAATGCCAACCACACGCCGTCCCATGCTGAGCAGTTCATCCCATTTGGCAAGCGTCAGCGGATTCGGCGCGCTGATCACATCTTCCGGGCGGAAGATGGCGCGAATGCCTTGCAATAAACTGCCCTCATTGATGACCTGCTTCAGGCTAGACATATAATTCCATATCTCCAAGCCGCTGAAGCCGCGCACCTGCCAATCTTCCCACGCGATGGCTGGCTCTTGCACGCGCTCTAAGGGCGTATCGTGCGGATGCGCCAAAAAGCAGAGTCCGTCGGCAGCGTTCACCGCGTTGATCAAAGTCTGCGGATCAGCGGCGCAGGCGGCTAACTCGCGCTCAGCGCCGTAGACCAACAGATGATTGACTTGTGGCTGACGGGTACGGTCGTGAATTTCTTCGCCACTCAGCAGCAGCAAGTGACGGCGTTCTGTGCCTTCACCACTGCTGTAGTAGCCTTCTACACCCTGCACCAGCACGTTGTGATCGGTGACGATGATGAAATCCAAGCCCGCCGAGAGCGCTGCCTGTGCGATCTCGGCGTGGTATGCCTCACCATCGGAATACGGCGTGTGCATGTGCAGGTTGCCGCTATATTCATAGAACAGGCTCAAAGGCTGATCCTCATCTCACCTGCGGTGTGTTTAGTTGCCCCAATCAGTGGCGATGATCACATCTTCTTCGGTTTGGGTCAGTTGGTAAAGCTCGCCCGATCCGACGATCACGACGTAGAGTTCCCACTTGTTGCCGCGCTTGGCAGAGAAGATGATATGCTCACCATCGGGCGACCATAGCGGACGCGCACATTCGCCGAAATCTTCGACCAACGCCCGCCGATTGCTGCCATCAGCATTGATCACAAACAGATCAACGCGCCCACCGTTCGCCGCGCCCGCCGCAAAGGCGATCTGCTTGCCATCGGGCGACCAGGACGGCGCCGATTCGATCAGATCACTGCCGTCCTCAGTCAGTGCCAGCTCTGGCGCAAACTCATCATTGACTGGTACAACGTAGAGATCGGTAGCGCGTCCGCCAATATCGGTGCGGTCAGAGATGAAGGCGATTTGCCTTCCATCAGGCGAGATTGCTGCCCAAGTGTTCACGCCGCTATCGCGGGCGGTCACACGGCGCACTTGCAGCGGTTCAAGGGTCGGTTCAAGCGTTGGTGCAAGGGTTGGCTCAAGCGTGGCGGTGCTGCCTTCGGGTGTGTTGGTTGGCAGTGGCGTCTCGGTTGGCACAGGCGTTGGCAGCTCATTGCTCACAAGGCGCAGCGGCAAATAATATACATCAGAGGTACCGTCATTCTCACCTGCAATATTGCGTGCGATGAATACAACGCCTTCGCCGTTACGGGCAACCGAGAGCATTGCCTGATCGGCTAAGGGCGGCTGATTGCGCCAGAAGGCGCTGAATTCCTGCGGCTGCGAACCGTTTAGATTAGCTATGCGGAATAAGAGCTGTGGGCGCGCACCACTGACCAAGCGCGCATAGATGAAGCGCCTGCCATCTGGCACGAAGCGCCCATAGTCGCCGCGTTCGCGCTCAGTCAGCGGCGTTTGCGCGCCTGTGGCAAGGTCATAAAGGAACATTGGCAAGTAGCCATCACGGGTAAGCGGCGTGCCATACTGCACGATCAAGCGCCCTGACAAGGTGAAGGGCAGCGAGGGCAGCGCAGTGGGTGCGAATCCGCCGCGTGGTGTGGGTTGCGGCGAGGGCGTCCAGGTGGGTGGCAGTTGGCGGGCAATGCGCGTCAGGTCGGCGGCAGCCGTCTGAGTGATGATGGCTGCCGCGGCGGCCGCCGTTGCCGTCCGAAGGCTCTCATCAGGCGTCTCGGTGGCAAGCACGGCAAAGGTCGGCGTTGGCTGATCAGCACCGCCGCCGCCGCCGAAAATGATCAGCACTAAGACCAGCAGCACGACCACACCACCGCCCACAATGGCAATTGTGCGGAGCGTTGTCTTTTGATCTTGGGCATCGTCAGCCGTGCTGAAGGGCGAGGTAAACGCGCCAAAGCTGATCTGTTCCAGCATTTGCTTCGCTTTTTCGTTATCCGGGTTGATCACAACGACATTGCCTAAGCAAACGCGGCGCTCCTCGATGGATTCCGCAACAGAGGCAAGCCAGAACCAGCCCTTTTCGTTGTATTGATCAAGTGCTACGACTTCGCGCAGTTTAGTGCGCGCCGTCTCTTTATCGCCCGCACGGGCGGCTGCCATACCTTCGCGCAGCAGTTGTTCGACTTTGGGATCAGAGGATGGTGTAGTCACGCGGTAGACGCTCCTTTCACGGGCTTAAGGTCTTACTTTGGGCGAATAGGTGTTTTCTGGGAAGTTGGTGATTTGTTCAACGTTCCGCCCGTCCGTTGTCATGCTGAAGATGTTGAATACGCCGCCGTTGCGCGTGGAGCTAAAGAAAATATAGCGCCCATCAGACGACCACGACGGATCACGGTTTTCTGCGCCGCCATCACCAAAGGTGATCGGGCGTTTATCGCTGCCATCGGCGCGCATTAGCATGATGCGTGAGCCGCGCCCTTGCACAGAAACGTAGGCAATCTGGCTGCCGTCTGGCGACCACACGGGCGAAAAATTCTGCCCGCCAGTAGTTAGTTGGATGGTTGCCTCACGCCCTTCTTTGGTCAGGTCGCGCACGAAAATTTGCAACGAGCCGCCTCTGCCGGTTGGGTCAGCCGCATAGGCGATCTTCGTGCCATCAGGTGACCATGACGGATCCGTTTCGATGCCGCGTCCGTCCGTAATGCGCTGCACGGCTGGCTCGCCAAAGCGATAGATGAAAATATCATCAATCTGCACATCGTCAGAGGCAAAGGTGATCGCCGTACCATCGGGCGACCATGCCACTGCGCGGGCGCGTGTGTTGGGCATTTCAAGCGCCATTTGTGCGTTGCTGCCATCCGCGTCCGCCGTGAAGATTTGCTCTCTGCCATCCACAAGGGCAGTATAGGCAATCTTTGTGCCATCTGACGACCAAGCGGGGAAGGTGAATGGTTCGCCGGGCGGCGTCAGGCGGCGTTCGCCACTGCCATCGGCGCGGCTGCTAAAGACGGCGGGCAAGCCGTCTACCTCCCGCAAGTAGAGCAGCGTATAGGCGCTCAGCGGCGGCAGGGTCGGTAAAGGGGTGGCGGTTGGTGGCGGAGTCGGCGTGAGGGTTGGCGTCCAGGTGGGTGGCACCGCAAAGGGATTCGCCTGCACGGTCACGATCACGATGGGCGGCGTGGGCGTTGGCAGCGGCGTATTGTTCTGTGCGGCGGCGGTGGTGGCAGCCAGCAGGACGCTGGTTGGCACGGGCGTCGGCTCGCCGAGAATTGCCGATGGGTTGGTCAGGACTGTGATGCCGATCACAATTGCCAGCACTGAAATCACTGCAATGCCAATGGCAATTGGGTTCATGGGCGTGCCTTCGCGCTGGCTGCGCCATGCCTCAGCGGTGCCGGGCGTGGTGGTGCCGGCGCGCATGGTGGGCGCTTTCACGGACGGCTGGTTGGGTGTGCGTTGGCTAACGCTCGGCGGTGCGCTGCTGGCGGGCGGCTTGATGGCAGCCGATGAAGGCGGCGAGGGGCGCAGAGTCTCTAGGGCGCGGCGTGCCTCATCATTTTGAGGGTTAATATCTAGCACGTTTTCGTAACAAATGCGGCGTTCGCGCGGCGTATCCACCACACGCGCCAAAAGCAGCCACGCCTGCTCATTGTTATCGTCTATTGCAAGTGCCTGTTCAAGCAGTTTGCGCGCATCGGGCTTATTGCCGCTGAGGATTGTTTTTCGAGCTTCCCTGAGCAGCTTGCTGAGTTCTTCGCTTGCCACGCCAAAGCCTCCCTTTTAACTGGTGATGATGAAAACAATTACGCCAACAATGACGAGGATCACCATCACGATGATGATAAGCCGAATGCCAAATGCCATCGAGGCTTGTTCGCTGCGCTCAATGGCGCGATCCATCGCTGTGATCAGCTCTTGCGCCTTCTTGTTATTCGGGTTAATGCTTAAGACGGTCTGCAAAATGCGGCGGCGCTCGGTCTGATCATCCTCAACAGCAGCCAACCACAGCCAAGCGCGTTCATTGCGCCGATCCGCCGTCAATACTTGGTTAAAAATGCCTTTAGCCGATTCCTTATTGCCGCGCCGCGCAGCATCAATGCCGATCTGCATCATGTTTTCGAGGTTTGGTTCTTCTGGCGGTCTGCTCATCTTTTGCTCCCAAAGTTGCGCGTCAAGGACGTTTCGCCACGTCTGCTCACGTCCTTATTTATAGTCTACCACAGCGCAGCCTGCAACAGGAAAGATAGACTATAACAAGGGCGTATGGATGCGGCATAACGCGCAACGGGCGGAATAATCCGCCCGCCGGGTGAGCAGTGAGAGGTATCGGCGCAGGTAAGTGGCTTACAACGCCTTGATGATCTCGATTGCCTCTTGCACGTGCTTAGCACCGTTCATCATATCGGCAAAGCGGTGGCGGATGATGCCGTCCCGATCTAGGATGAAGGTAACGCGGTTATTCATCAAGCCGAAGGCTGTGCGCGCATCATAGAGCTTATGCACCTTGCCGCGCTCATCGCTGAGCAGGGTGTAGGGCAAGCGGTAGCGCTGAGCGAATTTGCGCTGTTCAGAGGGCGGATCGTCGCTGATGCCAATCACCGTCACATTCTGATCGCTAAAAGTGATATAGGCATCCCGAAAAGCGCAAGCTTCGACCGTGCAGACGGGCGAACTTGCCTTCGGGTAGAAGAACAGGACAATAGCGCCCTTGCCGAGCAGATCGGCAAGGCGGACGGGCTGCTCATTCTGATCAAGCAGGGTGAAGTCAGGCGCACGGTTGCCAACCTCACTGCCGATAGTTATCTCAGTTTTTGGTGCGGTCATGGTGATCTATCCATTCCA
Source organism: Chloroflexi bacterium CFX4 (assembly GCA_021404685.1). GTDB lineage: Bacteria > Chloroflexota > Anaerolineae > Aggregatilineales > UBA2796 > CP2-2F. The sequence goes on from QWHC01000001.1 coordinate 207,371, forward strand.
ACCTTATACATTTATTATATAAAGATAAAACAGAGGTACTGCATTGTCAAATAAGCTGCGAATGAGTGCGCGGTATTTTGTTCCGAACACGGGAATCTGTATCGGGATGCCATTCCCATAGCGATCAACCTCCCCGTCGCGAACAGGTTGGCGCGCCGCGCCTTCCACGGTTGTCTAGGCGCACAATCAATGATAAGATCAAACCGTGTGTGAATGTGTATACCCAACTGCCGATCTGTTTCGGCTTTTTTTGGTGAGAGATGGTTAACCAGACAATGCCGCGAGACCTCTATGAGATTCTAGGCGTGGCGCGCAACGCCAGCCCTGAAGAAGTGAAAAAAGCCTACCGTCGGTTGGCAAAACAATATCATCCCGATGCGAATCAAGGCACGGAAGCTGAAGAACGCATCCGCGAGATCAACGCAGCCTATGCCATCCTCAGCGATCCTGAAAAGCGCGCCCGCTATGACCGCTACGGCATGGCAGGCATTGATCCGCAAGCGGGCGGCTTTGGCGGCTTTAACGGCGGCTTCAGTGATTTGGGCGAGATGTTCGAGGAAATTTTCGGCGCCTTCACAGGGCAAAGCACACGCCGCAACAGCAGCAGCGCACGCCGCCAACCGCGTGCTGGGCGCGATATTCGCTACGATATGACGCTCACCTTTGAAGAGGCGATCTTTGGCGTGACCAAAGATATTGAAATTATGCGCCTTGAAAACTGTGAGACATGCAGCGGCACAGGCGCAGAACCCGGCACCGCACCGCGCCGCTGCACCGAATGCGGCGGTAGTGGCGAAGTGCGCCAAGTGCGCCAGACCTTCCTTGGCAGCATGGTGACCGTAGCTGCCTGTCCGCGTTGCAGCGGCACGGGCGAGATTATCGAGACGCCCTGCCAAACCTGCCGCGGTCAGGGTAAGGTGCGCCGTTCGCGCAAGATCAGCGTGACGGTGCCGGGCGGTGTGGATGACTCGACGCGCTTGCGGGTGGTTGGCGAAGGCGAGCCGGGCGAAAACGGCGGCCCTAACGGCAATGTGCAGGTCTTTTTCCGCGTGCAGCCGCACGAATTCTTCAAGCGCCGCGAGTTCGATATCATCCTTGATTTCAAGATCAACGTGGCGCAGGCAGCCCTCGGCGCAACGGTCAACATTCCGACGGTGGATGGCGATGAAAAGCTGACTATTCCAGCCGGCACGCAAAGCGGCAAGGTCTTTACGCTGCGCGGCAAGGGCGCACCACGCATTCGCGGCGATGGCAGCTCGGCAGGGCGTGGTGATCAGCTTGTCGTAGTGCAGGTGGAAGTGCCAACACGCCTAAACGCCGAACAGCGCAAACTCTTTGAAGAACTTTCGCGCACCTTTGGCGATACTTCTGAGCCGCAGCGCGGCGGCAAAGGCTTTTTTGATCGTCTTGCCGATTTCTTCAGCGGCGAAGGCAGCCGTTCCTGACCAATCAACAAGGCACCGTTGGAAAATGAAAAAGCCTCCGCGTAGTGCGAGGCTTTTTCACGAGAAGAACGAGGCGCGGCGGCAGTGCGCGTTCAATGATGCTGCGATGCGTGTGCGTTAGGTTGCCCGATGCGGCTTCAGTGAATTTCCAATGCGAGCCCGATGCTGCTGCAATGTAGCGACGATGCAAGAGCGATGTAAGGCTGTTATGGGTTGTCGGTGCGATTACAATGGTTCCGCGTTGCGAGTACGTTGCGTTTGCAGTGATGCTGTGTTGTTGCCTCGCTTTCTGACTATATGATAACAGGCAAAAGTAACGATGTGTGTTACAAAATGGGCGATTTCATGAAAATTTTGTGAAATCGGCGCAAATTTGTGAAATCGGCTAATTGGCAATTCTTCACTGCCCCTTCTAAGGCAACTCTAGAAGCGCTTTCAAAATTTGTGGAGACCAACTGCTTTTGCCTGCGGTGCTTTTGAGCGAGCTTCCCTCTCAAGCTTACCCTGTTTTGAAATGCGCCCTCAGTATGCCGAGCTTTACCTTTAACTTGTGCAAAAAATCACGTTTTATATAGGTGAAACTTTGCTTTAAGCCATACGCCTTGATCAGGCGCGGATCGGCTTGTATAGTTGCCTGTAGTTGCAAATGATTTGCAACAAGTGATTGCTATACGTTTCCAAATGGAGTTTCCAACCATGTTCACTTTCCGTCGTGTTGTTGCGCTGGCTGTGCTGCTGGCGTTGATCTTGGCTGGTACAGGTGCTGCCACAGCGCAAACGCGCCAGATCGTCAATGTTTATTCAGCACGCCACTATGGCGCCATGGAGCAGGTCTTCGTCAAGTTCACTGAGGCAACAGGCATTGAAGTGCGCCTTTCGCAAGGTTCGCCACAGGCGCTGCTCACCCGCTTAGAGCAGGAAGGCGCCCAGACGCCTGCCGATGTGTTCTTCTCAATTGATACTGGCACACTGGCACTGGCGGCTGAAAAAGGCTTGTTCCAGCCCATTGACTCTGAGGTGCTGCGCGCAAACGTGCCAGAGATGCTCCGCGATGCCGAGAATCGTTGGTTCGGTCTCAGCCAGCGCATCCGCACCATTATGTATAACCCTGAGAAGGTTGATCCAAGCGAACTCTCCACCTATGAAGCGCTTGCCGATCCCAAGTGGAAGGGTCGCCTGTGTTTGCGCCCTGCCACCAACATCTACACAATCTCGTTGGTTGCCAGCCTGATCGCGGCGTTGGGCGAAGAAAAGGCAGAAGAAGTGGTGAAGGGCTGGGTTGCCAACCAGCCGCAGATGATTGATAGCGACACGCGCATCCTAGAGACGGTTGCCGCCGGCGGCTGCGATGTGGCGATCACCAACCACTACTATTTGGCGCGCCTCTACGAGCAGAACCCTGACTTTGGCGTGAAGCCGTTCTGGGCAAATCAGGAAGATCGCGGTGTGCATCGTAATGTGGCAGGTGCCGGTGTGACGGCAAACGCCGCCAACCGTGAGAACGCCATCAAGCTTCTGGAATGGCTGAGCGATGCGGAGACGGGGCAGGCGGCTGATCTGAGCGGCTTGCCCGGCGGCAACTACGAATTCCCAACCAATGTGAACGCCAAAGTACATCCCATCACCGAGAGCTTTGGCACCTTCAAGGTGGACGAACTGCCCTTGACCGAACTCGGCAAGTATCAGCAGGCAGCCATTGATCTGCTTGGGCGCGCCGGTTACTAGTCAGCCCTGCAAGATTTACCTTACCCAAATCCCGCTCTGCGCGCAGGGCGGGACTTTCCAGAACACCTCTGATTCCCTTTTCCTGCCTGCGGGGAAAGGGCTAGGGATAGAGGTTTCAGGCACGCAACGTCCTGTTCGTTGGGCTGTTTTTATTGTAGGTTTTGGTAGATAGGAAAACACTTGGCACAAGGCACACTCTCTAAGCTGCCCAACACAACGGCTGCTGTTCCCACCCGCCGCACAGGTCGCCGCCTGCGCGGACGTTTGCTTTTCCCGCTGATTGTGGCGGGCTTGGTCGTCCTGCCCATCCTAATCCTGCTCTCTGAGGTGCTAAGCCCATCTGTTGAACTGTGGCAGCGCCTGTGGGAGACGATCCTGCCCCGCATGTTGGGCAATACACTGCTGCTGTTGGGCGGGGTGGGCGCCCTGACGCTGATCATCGGCACGGGTATGGCATGGTTGGTCACGGCCTACACCTTTCCGCTGCGGGCGTTTTTCGAGCGTGCGCTGCTGCTGCCGTTGGCGGTGCCATCCTTCGTGATGGGCTTCGTCTATATGGCAACCTTCGATTTCGCCGGTCCCGTCCAAAGCACTTTACGGGCGTGGTTTGGGCAGAGCGCACGCTTTCCCGATATTCGCAGCGGCTGGGGCGCCATCTTGGTGATGAGCCTTGTGTTGTATCCTTATGTGTACCTCTTAGCGCGGGCAGCCTTCCGTGAGCAGGCAGCCGCCACCTACGAGGCAGCGCGGGTGATGGGCTATACCCGCACCCAGACCTTTTTCCGCCTGATTGTGCCGATGGCGCGCCCTTCTCTGGTGGCGGGCATGGCGCTCGCCATGATGGAGGCGATGACCGATTTCGCCACCGTGCGCTTTTTCAGCTTCCCAACCATCAGCGAGGGCATTGTGCGGCTGTGGGAAGGGCGCATGGATCGGGCGGGCGCCTTTGAGCTTTCGCTGCTGCTGCTGGGTGTGGCGCTCTGCCTCATCGTGCTGGAGCGCGTGCTGCGTGGCAAGGCGCGCTACTATCAGAGCGGCGGTGTGGGCAGGCGTCCGCCGCGAATGCCATTGCGCGGTGTTGCGGCGTGGTTGGCAACCGTCGCAAACCTGCTGCTCTTGGGTGCGGCGTTCGTCCTACCGGTCGGTCAGCTCATCGCGTGGACGCTCAGCTATTTGCAGAGCAACTTTGGTGGCTGGCGAAATGTGTTCGGGCAGTATGTGCTGAACAGCTTTGGTTTGGCAGCTCTAGCAGCCGCCATCACAGTGCTGCTGGCGCTGGTGATTGCCAACGGCGTGCGTTTGCGCGGCGGACGTGCGGCGCGCCTTGTGGCACGGCTTGCCACGCTTGGCTACGCGCTGCCCGGTGCCGTGATTGCCGCCGGCGTGCTGCTGACCCTTGCGCCAATTGACCGTGCGATCAACAATTTTGCCCAACAGATGAACGCCACAGCGCCAGGACTGATTTTAACGGGTACAATTGTTGGCTTGATGTATGCCTACGCCGTGCGCTTTATGTCGGTTGCCTTCAACAGCGTGGAGGCAAGCCTTGATAAGGTGAAGCCAAGCATGGAGCAGGCAGCTCGCACGATGGGCGCTAGCCCGCTGCGTGTGTTGTGGCGCATTCATTTGCCGTTGGTCAGCCAAGGCCTGGTTGCCGCCGCCATTTTGGTTTTTGTGGACGTGATGAAAGAACTGCCCGCCACGATTATGCTGCGTCCGTTCGGCATGGATACATTGGCGATCTGGACGTATATGGCGGCGGCGGAGTCGTTTTGGGAAGAAGCAAGCCTGCCCGCGCTGACCATTCTGGCAGTTGGGCTGATCCCGGTCTGGCTCTTGATGCGGATCGGCAGCCGGGCAGAGAGATGATAATCAATAGGGCTGAGGGTCTAGTGTGAATGACATCCTGATTGAACTGCGCGGCGTGAGCAAAACCTTTGGCGCAGCGCCTGCGGTGGATGATGTTTCGCTGTGTGTGGAGCGTGGCGCGATCCACGTGCTGCTTGGGGCCAGCGGCTGCGGCAAAACTACCACCTTACGCCTAATCGCGGGGCTGGAGACGCCGGACAGCGGTGAAATCTGGCTGAACGGCGAATGCGTGGCAGGGCGCGGCGCATGGTCGCCACCGGAAGCGCGGCGGATTGGTATGGTCTTTCAAGACTACGCGCTGTTTCCACACCTCACCATTCGGCAAAATGTGCTGTTTCCGTTGGCATCGCTGAATGGCAAGCTGAGCCATACAGCGCGAGAGGCGCGTGTGCGCGAAATGCTCGATTTGGTCGGCTTGGCGCACTGCCTAGATCGCTTTCCGCACCAGCTCAGCGGCGGCGAGCAGCAGCGCATTGCCCTAGCGCGTGCCTTAGCGCCCAATCCTTCTGTGGTGCTGCTGGACGAGCCATTCAGCAACCTTGACGCAGCGCTGCGGCGCACCATGCGTGAGGAAGTGCGCCAAATTCTGCACGCGGCAAATGCAACCGCGATTTTTGTGACGCACGATCAAGAGGAAGCGCTCAGCCTTGCCGATACAGTCGTGATCATGCGCGGCGGCAAGGTGCAGCAGGTCGGCGCGCCGCAAGAGGTCTATCTGCGCCCGATCAGCCGTGAGGTTGCCGCCTTCTTGGGCGAGGCGAACTTTATTCATGGCGTGGCAGAGGGTGAAGTAGCACACTGTGCTTTGGGCAAGCTGCCGTTGGCTGCACCGATGCACGGCAAGGTCTCGCTCATGATTCGCCCTGAGGCACTGCGCTTGACGGCAAGCCCTGAGGGCAGCGCTGAAGTGGTTGCCATTCGCTTCTTTGGGCATGATCAACTGCTGCGGCTGCGCTTTGCGGATGCCACAGAGCTAGACGTGCGGACGTGGGGCAGCGCCGAGTTGGCGCTTGGCGAGTATGTGGCGGTCAGCGTGCGCGGCAGCGTAATGGCATACACCAATTGAGCGCTTGGAATGCGATAGGGTGAGGGTCGGGCGTGTTCGACCCTCACCGACTTGCCCTACGCCTTCAGCGCAGCAGGCAGCAGCGCATAGAAAGCTGTGGCGTCCACCACATCATCAAGGCGCACCTGATCTTGGGTGGTGTGCGCGTGAACTTCATCGCCCGGTCCGAAGCCGATGCTTGGAATGCCCGCTTTGCCCATCCAATAGATGCCGTTGGTGCTGAAGTTCCACTTGCCGCTTGGCGGCGCGCTGCCGTTCAGTGCGGCAAGCGTGCTTTGCCCTGCCTGCACCAATGGGTGCTCCTCGCTTAGCGCCCACGAGGGGAAGATTTTATCCACTGGGAATACAAAGCCGGTATAGCTCGGATCGTCGTAGTGGAGCAGTTCTAACGTCACATCAGGGCGATCACCAACCACAGCGCGCACCTGTGCCAACACGGACTCAGGCGTTTCGCCGAAGGTCATCCGCCGATCAAGATAGATGATCGCCTCATCCGGCACGGCGTTGATCGAAGCGGTGCTGACCTTCATATCGCTAACCGTGATCTTGCCATGCCCTAAGAACGGATCATCACCGAGTTCTGGCTCCATCTGGCTGATGCGCTCGATGATCGGCAGCAGCTTGTAGATAGCATTATCGCCCAAGTGGTTGCTGGCGGCGTGTGCGCTGCGCCCTTTGGCAACCACGCGCATCTCGACGCGCCCTTTATGCCCACGGTAAACCTGCATTCGCGTTGGTTCGCCAATCACCACAAAATCAGGGCGGATGCCTTCCACCTCGACCAGTGCGTGCGGCGCGATGCCATCGCACCATTCTTCCATGTTGCCGAAGTAGTAGGCGCTATAGCCTTCCAGCAAGCCCAGATCGCGTGCCAGCGCCAGCCCGTAGATCATGCCCGGCGTGCTGCCTTTTTCATCGCAAGCGCCGCGTGCATAGAAGATGCCATCCTCAATCTTCCCTGTGAAGGGATCCCATTCCCACGAGGCAGGATCGCCCACGCCAACCGTATCAATGTGGCTATCGTAGAGCAGTTTACGCGCACCATTCCCAATGCGCCCGACGATGTTGCCCATGCGGTCGAAAAAGACTTCATCAAAGCCGAGCGCCTGCATTTCAGCGGCGGCACGCTCACCAACCGCCTTGATCTGGCTATCGTAGCTGGGAATGGCGCACAGTTCGCGCAGGAATTGGATAATTGCCTCGCGTTGGGCTGCCACGCGCTGCTTGATTTCAGCCGCCAAATCGGTGAGGGTCTGTGGGGTGGACATGGATTGTATTTCCCTTAGGTTGAACCATCTTAAACCATGCTGTTGAGCGTAGCGCAGTGCTGCATCACTTGGCAAGGGGTGAAGTTGGGCGGGCGTTCAGGCTGAGGCAGTGCAACCAGCCGCTAGCACCTTCCCTGAACTATCAATAGCCTGCCTAGCCTTCATAGCCCTGAGCGCGCAAAGCAGCCGCCAGTGCCTGCAACGCCCGATATTGCAGCGCCTTGATGGCATCGACCGTCTTACCCATCACCTGCGCGGTTGCCTCTAGGTTATAGCCCTCAATGAAGCGCAAGCCGATCACCTGCCGCTGCGGATCGGTCAGGCTGCCCAGTGCGGCGCGCAGTTGGTCGGCGCGGTATTCGGCGAGCAGCGGCGCGTCAAGGTCGCTCTCAGTGCTGATCTCGACAGTATCCAGCGGTGCTTGATCAGCGGTGCGCTTATAGCGGCGGTAGTGATCAATCACCCGCGCATGGGCAATCCGATACAGCCAGACCAACAAGGGTGCGCTGCGATCTTCATAAGTGGGCAGGCTCTCCACCACACGCAGAAAAACCTCAGCGGTGAGGTCTTCGGCAGTTTGTGCCGATTCCACACGAAAGAGGATGTAACGGTAGATTTTATCCACATAAGCGCGGTAGAGTGCCGTGAAGGCGTTTTGGTCACCGCGCTGCGCCGCCTTGATCAACGCTTGTTCGCGCCGCCGTTCCACCGTGAATGCCCTGCGCCCTTCCGAATTGCTGTGCAGGTGCAATTGTAATCACGGGAAGGCGAATCGCGCTAATGTGTTATGAGAAAAAGCGCGGCAAAATGAAGCTGAGGAAATGTTGCCCAACACAAGCCGCCTGCGGATCCTCAACCCTCCCCAAATTTAGGCATTTCTTACACAGAGCGCTTGTCTTGTGCGCGAACCCGCACTATAATAAAAACTAACCAAATCAGACAAAGCACTAAGCACAGCCTTAGAAGCGATTCGTAACGGAGGTTCGTATGGGCTTTTTCTCAAACGTAGAAGCTGAAAGCCGTCCCCTGCCGATGGGCATGGACATGGCAAGCATTATGCGCCAAGTGTACTTGTGGTTGGCAGCCGGCTTGTTGGTGGCTTTCGGCATTGCCTTCATCCTCGGCGCGCCAATCCGCGAGTTACTCACGGTCGTGCTGAATGGTGACGCAACGTTGGCACAGCAGCAGCAACTGGCAGCGGCAATCAGTGCTTCGCCCCTGCTTAACCCTGTTCTGTCCATCGGCTCGCTGATCGCCTACTTCATCCTTGCCTTTGCGCTCCAGCCGATCATCATGCGTTCCAACACCACGGTTGGCGCCCTTTTCTATTTCCTGTTCACGGCGCTGTTTGGCTACATGCTCGGCGGCATTCTGCTGTCCTATCAGATTGGCGATATTATCGCTGCGCTGATCGCTACGGCAGGTATGTTCGGCGTGATGAGCTTCTTGGGCTATACTACTAAGATTGACCTCTCCAAGTTCGGCAGCATCCTGCTGATGGCGCTCATCGGCTTGATCATCGCCAGCGTGGTGAACATCTTCCTACGCAGCCCTGCCATCACGTGGATCATCACCTATGCCGGTGTGCTGATCTTCGCCGGCTTGACTGCCTACGACACGCAGTGGATCAAGAATAACGCCGCGCAGATCGCCCAAACTGGCGACCAAACCGGCGCGCAGCGCATCGCCCTGATCGGTGCGTTCCACCTGTTCCTAGATTTCGTGAACCTGTTCCTGTTCCTGCTGCGTATCTTCGGCAACCGCGATTAACGCACGGGCAGCAAACAGACTTTAGCACAGGCAGGGCGGGAAAATTCCCGCCCTTTGCATTGTGTAGGGACGCCCTTAGCGCATCCCGCACGAAAAATCGGCAACAGCCAAACCAACACCCACGCATCGCACCCTCCACAGCCAACCCAAAACCAATTTTGCCCAATTGCTTGACAAGCGCTTTTTTTCTCTCTATACTGATTGCAAGCGTTTGCAAAAAAGATGGCGCTCAAAAATTGCTCTGCTGTCTTTCCGCGTTTGGCACGCGACTGTTTTTTTGCAGAACTTTGCAAACGTTTGCAAGAGTCTTTACTTTACGTTATTGAGGCTTATGTTTTCTAAATGAACGGCACACCACCGCGTAAAAACCGCCAGGTGACCATTGTAGATATTGCCCGTGAAACCGGTGTCTCTTATTCGACGGTCTCGCGGGTGCTGAGTGGTTTTGAGTTTGTTAAGGAAGATACACGGCAGCGCGTGCTAGAAGCTGCCCAACGCTTAGGCTATGTTGCCAATATTGGCGCACGTAGCCTTGCCGGTGGCAAATCGCACGTGATTGGGCTGCTCGTCCCCGGTCTCGATAACGGCTACATCGGTGAAGTGGCACGCGGCATTGACGAAGAACTTTCCCGCGTGAATTACGACCTGATGCTCTATACCACGCACCGCCAACGCGGCAAGGAATCCACCTACGCGCACTCCATCGCCAACAGCTTAACCGATGGGCTGATCTTGGTTGTGCCACTGCTCACAGACTATTTGCAAAGGCTTCAAGCGCAGAATTTTCCCTATGTGCTAGTTGATCAAGGCGATCCAACCAACCAGAGCAACATCGTAGATGCGACCAACTGGCAAGGCGCTTATGCTGCCACCGAATACCTAATCAATCTGGGGCATAGCCGCATCGGGCTGATCAGCGGTCTGATGCAAATTGCTAGTGCGCGGGAACGCCTTGAAGGCTATAAGGCTGCCCTTGCCGATCACAAGATTGCCTTCGATCCCGATCTCGTCGCAGAGGGTGATTTCTGGCAGTCCAGCGGCTATCAGGCAGCGCTCAGCCTGCTTGATCTTAAGCCGCTCCCAACCGCCATTTTTGCCAGCAATGACCTTTCCGCCTTCGGCGCGATGGATGCCATCCGCGAACGTGGACTGTCCATCCCTGAAGATATTTCCATCGTGGGCTTTGACGATATTCCGCAAGCCTCACTGGTACATCCCAAACTGACGACCGTTCGCCAACCACTCGACCAAATGGGACGGGTGGCAGTGCAAATGCTGCTCGATCAGATTGAAAATCCTAGTCATCCACCACGCCGCATTACCCTTGCAACCCAGTTGATCGTGCGTGATTCCTGCAAACCCAGATGATAGGCAGAGCAAAGGAGGACACAAGCAGCAACCCATACACAACGCAATCAGTTCGGTTTACAGGCTAACAGTTAGAGATTGTTCTAAGAGGAGACTTTTTCTCATGTCATACAGCAAACGTTTCGCTTATGTGCTGATCGCCCTAGCGCTTCTGGCGTTAGCAGTCGCACCCGTTGCTCAGGCGCAAAGCCCTGTGGTCATCACTTGGTGGCACATCAACACCGATGAGACACAGGCAGCCTTCTGGCAGACCATTGCCGATGAATTCGTGGCAGCTAACCCGAATGTGAAATTCGAGATCGTCGTTTTGGAAAATGAGGCCTTCAAGAGCCGCCTCGTTACCGTGATGCAAGCGGGCGATCCACCGGACCTGTTCCAGAGCTGGGGCGGTGGCGTGCTGTGGCAGTATGCCGAAGCAGGTTTGGTCAAGAACATTGCCGCCGAGTTGGAAGGCGAGTGGCGCGACTCGTTCAGCGCCCAAGCTGCCCTTGAACTCTACGGACGCAATGGCGAATACTATGGCGTGCCGTGGACGTGGGGCGCCGTAGGCATGTTCTATAACAAGGCGCTCTTTGCCCAAGCTGGCATCGAAAAGACGCCCGAAACGTGGACAGAGTTCATCGAAGTCGTCAAGACCTTGAAGGCAGCCGGCATCACCCCAATTGCACTGGGCGAACGCGATAAGTGGCCCGGTCACTTCTGGTGGGTCTATCTGGCAATCCGCTTGGGCGGTGAAGAGGCATTCTTGGCAGCTTACAACCGTAGCGGCGGCTTTGACGCAGAGCCATTCGTCAAAGCAGGTGAATATCTGAAGGAATTGATTGACCTCGAGCCATTCTTGGATGGGTACCTCGGTCTGGGCTATGGCGATCAGGCAGCCGCCATGGGCGATGGCAACGCCGCCTTGGAACTGATGGGGCAGTGGTCGCCCGCTGTGCAAGCTGGCTCCAGCCAGAGCGGCGGCATCGGTGAAGACCTGGGTTGGTTCCCCTTCCCGGTTGTTGAAGGTGGCGCAGGCAATCCCAACGATGTGCTAGGTGGTGGTGATGGGTTTGCGGTCGGCGCAAAGGCTGAACCCGAAGTTGTGGAATTCCTCAAGTACATCACCAGCCCTGATGTGCAGCGCCGTGCTGCGGCGATCTGGGTGGTGCCAACCGTGGCTGCGGCTGAAGATGCCCTCACCGATCCGGTGATGCAGACCATCGTCAAAGCCCGTAACGAAGCACCCTACTTCCAGCTCTACTACGATCAGTTCCTGCCGCCCGCTATGGGTCAGGTGGTGAACGACAGCGTGGAAGCGCTCTTTGCCGGTGTATTTTCGCCAGCCGAAGTGGCGGCGGCAATCGAGGCTGCTGCACAGAGTGAATTAGAGTAATTCAAGGGTGGGTGTGTAGACCGCTTTGGCTGGAACCGATAGGCGAGTCCGCACACCTACCACTCGAACCCTGACGTTTTAGCGTCATCGCTAAGTTTAGCAAAAGTGAGCGCGCCATGTCTACCATTCGCTTTCGGGTTCTACCGCGAACTGTGCCATCAGTCGCCGACGAAACCTTCATCCGTACACGGAACAAGTGGCTGACCATCGGGCTGCTTGCGCTGCCGGGCATGATCATCTTTTTGGTCTTCTTTCTGATGCCAATTTCCCAGTCAGGCTATTACAGCCTGTTCAAGTGGAATGGCTTCGGTCCACCGACCGATTTTCGCGGGTTCAGCAACTATGTTGACCTTGTGAACGACAGCATCTTCATCAGATCAATTGGTCATAGCCTGATCCTGATGTCGTCTTCGCTGGTTATCCAATTGCCTTTGGCATTAGGCTTGGCGCTCTTGGTCGGGCGGGGAAAACTTTTCGGAAGGCAAATTTTCCGAGCAATTCTGTTCGTCCCCTACGTCTTCTCGGAAGTGATCACCGCCCTGATCTGGTTGTATGTGCTGCACCCAAACTTGGGCTTGATGAACAAGGTGTTTGATGCAATCATCCCGAATTTCAAGTTCATCCCCTGGTTGGCAGATCGCAATATTGCCTTGTACGCAATCTTTTTAGTGCTGACGTGGAAATTTTTCGGCTTTTACATGATTTTGTACATGGCAGGGCTGCAATCTATCCCGAAAGACCTTGAAGAAGCAGGGCGTATTGATGGCTGCAACGAAGTGCAAGTGCTGCGCTTCATCACCATACCGTTGTTGGGCAGCACCATCCGCCTGACGATCTTCCTCTCGGTGTTAGGCTCTTTCCAGCAGTTCGTCATTATCTGGATTCTGACACAGGGCGGACCTGTCAACGCAACGTCCACCATTGCCACTTACCTGTTCAAATATGGCATTCAGCGTTTTGCGCTTGGCTATGGCAGCGCGGTTGCCGTCGTGCTGTTCTGCATCACGCTGTTCTTCTCTATCGGCTACCAGCGGATTGTTATGCGCCAGGACTATGCGCTAAGGGACTAAGCGACCATGATAAACTATGCAACTGCGGTCACTGCGCCGCCCAGAAGGTCTAAGCGCCACATTAACTACAATCGGGTGCTGCTGACAATCGTGAAGTACACCGTCTTGTGTGTGGTCACGCTGATCATCCTAGCGCCAAGCCTCACGGCAGTGTTAGGCGGCATCCGCACGACGGGCGAGTTTCTGGCAGAGCCGTTCGGCTTGCCCAAAGAGGGCATTCAGTGGGGCAACTTTGAGCGCATCCTGACCAATCCTGACTTTTGGAATTCGTTCAAGAACAGCGCCCTAATCACCGGCGGTGTGGTCATCATCGGTGTTACGCTGTCTTCCTGCCTTGCTTTCGTGTTCAGCCGAATGCGCTTTACGGGCAAAATGCTACTCTTTAACATCCTGTCGTTAGGGTTGCTCTTTCCCTTGGTGGTGGCGATCCTGCCCATCTTCATCCAAATTCGCCAACTAGGGCTGATCAACAACCTATGGGGCGTCATCCTGCCCATGGTTGCCTTTGGGATGCCGGGCAGCGTGATCATCTTGCGCGGCTTTTTCATGGCAATCCCAACCGAATTGGAAGATGCCGCCTACATTGATGGCTGCTCGACCCTGGGCTTCTTCCGTTTCATCCTGCTTCCGATGGCACGCCCGGCAATTGCAGCAGTTGCCACCTTGCAGGTGATTGCCGCTTGGAATGAGTATTTCCTGCCGCTGTTGGTGCTGAACGATCAAAAACTGTGGCCCCTGCCACTCGGCATTATGCAGTTTCAAGGGCAGTATGGCTCGGAGTGGGCGTTGATCATGGCCTACATCACCATCCTGATCATTCCCGTCGTCCTCTTCTACATCCTGACACAGCGCTTCATCGTCACAGGGCTAACCGGCGGCGAGCTAAAGGGTTAAGCGGCTACCCCATGCTATTCATCTTGAGAAACTAGGTTCAGAAATGGCTATATCACCACGTTATCTCGATCCGTATCAAACCATTCAGGCACGGGTGGATGCCCTGCTTGCTGAAATGACGCTGCCCGAAAAGGTTGCTCAACTGTGGGGCGTGTGGGTCAATGCGCTCATCAACGCGGAACGGCAGTTCACGCCGGAGCGCGCCACACCGCACCTGCAAAATGGCATTGGGCAGATTTCCCGCGTGGGTGGTGCTTCCATCTTGCCGCCTGTGCAAAGCGCCGAACTTGCCAACACCATTCAGCGCTACCTGAAAGAGCAAACACGGCTTGGCATCCCGGCAATCGTCCATGAGGAAAGCTGCGCGGGCTACCTAGCGCCCAACGCCACCACCTTCCCACAGGCAATCGGCTTGGCGGCAACTTGGCTGCCCGAACTGGTAGAGCAGATGACCAGCCTGATCAGCCGTCAAATGCGCTCTGTTGGCGCGCACCATGCCCTAGCGCCTGTCCTGGATGTGGCACGTGATCCCCGCTGGGGACGCTCGGAAGAAACTTTCGGCGAAGACCCATATCTGATCAGCCAGATGGGCATTGCTTACGTGCGTGGCTTGCAGGGCGACGATCTGCGGGAAGGCATCGCTGCCACACTCAAGCACTTCCTCAGCTACAGCGCTTCTGAGGGCGGCATGAACTGGGCGCCGGCGCACATTGGTGCGCGTGAACTGCGTGAGGTCTACGCCGCGCCGTTCAAAGCTGCCCTGCACGTGGCGAAGGCTGCCACGGTCATGAACGCCTACCATGAGATGGATGGCGTGCCAGTCGGTAGCTCGCGTGAGATTCTCTATGATTTCTTGCGCGGCGAACTCGGCTTCGACGGCGTGTTGGCGTCGGACTACTTCACGCTGAAAACCTTTGTCGAATATCACAAGATTGCTGCCGACAAGACCGAGGCGGCACACTATGGGCTGCTGGCAGGCATGGACATTGAACTGCCGTCGGCGGATTGCTACGGTGAGCCGCTGCTGCAAGGGCTGGCAGACGGCAGAATTGATCCGCAGTTGGTGGAGGAGAGCGCTAAGCGCGTCCTCACGCTCAAGTTCCAGTTGGGCTTGTTTGAAAATCCGTTCGTGGAGACGGGACGCATCCCTGAAATCTACAGTGGTGACTATGGCGTAACGCTCTCCCGCGAGATTGCCGAGAAAACATTGGTGCTGCTCAAAAATGAGGGCGCACTGCTGCCGCTGAGCGACTCGCTCGATTCTATCGCGGTCATCGGACCACACGCCGATAGCATCCGCCTGCTGCAAGGCGACTATCACTTCCCATCGCACCATGAAGGCGTTTTCGATCCGAGCGTGAGCCTTGACGCGCCCACACCCGGCGCTAATGCCATGCACCAAAACTGGGCTGACCTTTTCCCGCCTTCGGTCAGTGTGTTGGCGGGCATCCGTGCCGCCGTCGCACCGACCACCCAAGTAATCTACGCGCAGGGCTGCGAAGTGACGGGTGAGGATCGCTCAGGCTTTGCGCTGGCAGTCACTGCTGCCAAGCAAGCGAAGGTCGCTATTGTGGTGGTGGGCGATAAATCAGGGCTATCACAGCCATCAGGCGCCACCTGTGGCGAGGCGGTGGATAGCGGTACGTTAGAACTGCCCGGCGTCCAGCTTGATCTGATCAAGGCAATCCACGAAAGCGGCACGCCGGTGGTGGTGGTCTTGCTCAGCGGCAGACCGTACACCCTCACATGGCTAGACGCGAACATCCCGGCTATCTTAGCGGCGTGGTTCCCAGCGGAACAGGGCGGCGCAGCCATTGCCAACGTGCTGTTTGGCAAGGTCAATCCGGGCGGCAAACTGCCAATGACCTTCCCGCGCCACGTTGGGCAGCTGCCGGTCTTCTACGCGCACAAGCCCTCTGGTGGGCGCAGCAATTGGTGGGGCGATTACTTTGATCTGTCCGCCAAGCCGCTGTATGCCTTTGGGCATGGGCTGAGCTACACGCGCTTTGAATACAGCGACCTGACGGTTGATTTGGCGCAAGCACGCGCTGATCAGCAGGTCAATATCGCCTTCACACTCAAGAATGTTGGCGAACGGGCGGGCGATGAAGTGGTACAACTTTATGTAGGGGATCCGATTGCCAGCGTGACGCGCCCTGTGAAGCTGCTCAAGGGCTTCAAGCGCCTTACCTTGCAGCCGAACGAGAGCAAACGCATCACCTTCACGCTGGATGTGCGCCATTTGGCGTTCTATGACCGCGCAATGCGCTACGTGGTCGAACCCGGTCAGATTGTGGTTGGCATCGGCGCTTCCGCCGAGGACATTCGGCTGACGGGTGGCTTTGAAATCGTGGGCGAAACAACGCCCGTTGAGCAAGTCTATTCAACGCCTGTGCAGGTTTCCTGAAAGGCGATCTAAGTTCGTGCGGCGCGGTCGGTAGGGACTAACAACGCACTTATGGGCTGCGCCGTTGGTGAGAGGAACTACTCTGTTTATGTTTTCTAAATTTCTGGCGCTGATCATCTTGAGCGCAATGGTTTACCAAACGAGCCTTCCTATGCTGTCATCTAGCGAAACAGGACACAACGATTCGCCCAGCAGGCTTGGGCAGAACGGCAACGGCGCATTCTTCACCGGGCAGTATCCAAACCTGCTTGCCGAAGCAGGCTATAGCGAAGAAGACATCAACGCTCGGATTGAGCAGGTCTGGAACACGCTTTTCTATGGCAACGATGACACAGAGCGCGTCTATTATCCCGTCGGTGAGGATATGGCTTATATCCTCGACGTGAACAACAACGATGTCCGCAGCGAAGGCATGTCCTATGGCATGATGATCGCTGTGCAGTTGGATAAGAAAGCGGAATTTGACCGCCTTTGGAAGTGGACGCGCACTTATATGTACCACACCGATCCACAGTATCGCGGCTTCTTCTCGTGGCAACACGCGCCCGACGGCACCCGTCTGGATAGAAATTCCGCGCCGGATGGCGAGACGTGGTTTGTGATGGCGCTCTTTTTTGCGGCGGCACGCTGGGGCGATGGCGAAGGCATCTTCAACTATACCGCTGAGGCAAACGCACTGCTGCACGAGATGCTGCACAAGCCCGAAACCAGCCAAACGCTGACCGCCATGTTTGATCCCAAGACGACCTATGTCGTATTCGTCCCCAACTATGGCGAACTGAGCAGCTTCACCGATCCTTCCTACCATGCGCCGCACTACTACGAACTGTGGGCGCGTTGGGCAGCCGCCGATCAGGATTTCTGGGTGCGTGCTGCCAGCGCCAGCCGCGCCTTTTGGAAGCTTGCCGCACACCCTGAAACCGGTTTGATGCCCAACTATGCTAACTTTGACGGCACGCCCAAACCGTGGGGCGATTATGGTGAGTTCTTCTATGCGGACGCTTGGCGCTGCGCCATGATGGTGGCGATGGATCACGTCTGGTTTGGTGTTGACCCATGGCAGGTGGAACAGAGCAATCGCCTGCTGCGCTTCTTCCATGGTCTGGGCATTGATAGCTACAACGCAAAGTTCCGCGTGGACGGCACGCCTGCTCAGCCGCAGCACCGTTCGCTAGGGCTGATCGCTATGAATGCCACGGCAGCCCTTGCCGCCGATGATGACATCCGTTGGGAATTTGTGCGCGCCTTCTGGGACTCACCACTGACGGTAGGGCGCTACCGCTACTACGATAACCTGCTCTATATGTTCGCGCTGCTCCAACTTAGCGGAAATTTCAGGATTTACACGCCATCAGGCTCCTAAGGGAGCCTCCGAGCGCGCCCTGCGTGCCACATTCCGTGTGAATGGTCTACAGATAATCAACAGGTGGGCGGGATAAATCCCGCCCCGTCATTTCCAATACGCTCCGCTCCCCTTTCCCTGCTGGCGGGCGGGGGATATGCCGCGCCCTTCCACGCTACCCTTCACCCCTCAGAGCGTGTATAATGCCGCCAGATACACCAACAGCATAAAAGGACACTTCATGCGGCTAGGCATTATTGGCTTGCCCAACAGCGGCAAGACGACCCTCTTTAACGCATTGACGCGCAGCAACCGTCCCACCGGCGCCGTCAGCGGCGGCAAACTTGAAGTCTTTACGGCGGTCGTGCCGGTGCCAGATGCGCGCATTGACCAGCTCAGCGCGATGTACAAGCCGAAAAAGACCATCTACGCTACCATCACCTACACCGATATTGCCGGGCTGGAGCGCGGCATCGGCAAGGAAGGCATCAGCGGTGAACTGCGAAATCAGCTTCAGCAGGTGGAAGGCTTTATCCATGTGGTGCGCGCCTTTGAAGATGAGAATGTGCCGCACCCTGAGATCACGGTTGATCCGCTGCGCGACCTTAGCACGGTGGATACCGAATTCCTGCTGAGCGATCTGGTCACTGTGGAGAAGCGCCTAGAGCGCCTGACCGACGAGCGGCGCAAAGGCAAGCCCTCTAACCCGACTACCTTTGAAGCAGAGCTGGAGACGCTGACGCGCTTTAAGGCACACCTGGACGAGCTAAAGCCGCTGCGCGACCTTGAGACGAGCGAAGAAGAACGGCGTTTGGTGCGCGGCTACGGCTTGCTCTCGCTGAAGCCCGTCTTGGTCATCTTCAACGCGGGCGATCAGCCTTTTGATCTGGATCGGGCGGCGGGCTACCAACATGGGACGACGCGCCTGATCACCTTGCAGGGCAAGATCGAGGCAGAGATTGCTCAGTTGGAAGGCGAAGATCAGCGCTTGTTCTTGGAAGAATACGGCATTCAAGAGGCGGGCGCACAGCGCGCCATCCGCGAGAGCTACGAACTGCTGCACATTCAATCCTTCTTCACCGTCGGACCGGACGAGGTGCGCGCTTGGACGATTCCCGTCGGCGCAACGGCGCAAGAGGCTGCCGGTACAATCCACTCGGACTTGGCACGCGGCTTCATCCGCGCTGAAGTGACCGCCTGCACCGACCTGCTGACGCTCGGCAGCGAGGCAGAGGTGAAAAAGCAGGGCAAAATGCGCCTTGAGGGCAAAGAGTACATCGTCAAAGATGGCGACATTATGCATGTGCGCGCCAATGTATAGGAAGGCGAAGTCATGGTAAAAGCGCTCGTCACAGGCGGCACAGGCTTTTTGGGTGCGCATGTTGCCCGCACTTTGGTGGAAGCAGGGCATGAGGTGCGCGTGCTGCGGCGCGCCAGCTCACGCACCGATCTAATCGCTGATCTGCCTGTTGAACACGCTATGGGCGATGTTACCGATATTGACTCACTACGTGCGGCAGTGGCCGGCTGCGCGTGGGTCTTTCACACGGCAGCCGTCGCCGATTACTGGCGCGCACAGCGTGCGAAGATGTATCAGGTGAATGTCGAAGGGACGCGCAACGTCTTTCAGGCGGCGCGGACAGCAGATGTAGAGCGCGTCGTGCTGACCAGCAGCGGCGCAGCGGTTGGTTTGCGCGCTGACGGTCTGCCAAGCGATGAGTTGGTGACGTTTAACCTGCCGCCGTCGCGCTTTCCCTACGGTCACAGCAAGTTTCTGGCAGAGCTGGAAGCGGCGCAGGCGGCGGCGAACGGTCTGCCCGTCGTCACGCTCAATCCGTCGGTCATCTTCGGCCCCGGCGATCTCAACCTGATCTCTGGAAGCATGATTGTCGAGCCAGCACGTGGCTTGGTGCCGCCGTTCTACCCTGCCGGCGCGGTGACTGCCATTGACGTGCGCGATGTGGCAGCCGCACACCTTGCCGCCGCGCAATATGGCACCGTTGGCGAGCGCTATCTGCTGGGTGCGCAAGATGTGACCTACCGCGAGTTGTTCGCCATGATCTGCGAGATTGTCGGCGTGCGCGCACCCAAGCTGCCGCTGCCGAAGGCACTGGCAACGCCGCTTTCCTATCTGGTTGGCGGACTAAGCAGGCTTGGCATCAAGCTGCCGATCAACGCTGACCAAATCTGGCTGAGTGCGCGGCGTGTGCTGTTCGATTCAAGCAAGGCGTGGGCTGCCTTTGGCGCACCGCGCATCACGCTGCGCCAATCGTTAGAGGATACTTACCAGTGGTACGTCGCACAGGGCATCATTAAGCAAAGCGGCAAGTAGAGATACGCCCAGACTGCCAACCACCGATGCGTGTGAAGTAGTAGGTGAGGATCATGTAGGCGGCGTAGCTGGTGGCGCCTGCGATGCCACTATAAACAACGGCGCGCCACCGTCCCAACATAGCGTGCCAGAAGGACTAGACAAATCATCCGCAGCGCGAGACGCGCCAGAGATGCCTCTTGGTTCATTCGGCAAGGCGCACGATGCGCTGCGCCTCGCGCTCCCCGCTCATCATAGCGCCATGCACTGTGGCGGGATAAGTGGACAGTGTGCCTTCGCCAGCAAAAAAGAGCCGATTTTGCACAGGGCGCGCTAGGGTGTTGTAGTCACTGCGCCGCGCGCCGGGTGGCACGTGCGAGTAAGCGCCACGCGCAAAAGAATCGCTCTGCCACGCTGTGACGGCAAAGGACTCAGGCTGCGGGATAGCTCTGCCAAAGGCGCGTTGCAGCGTCTCCAAGGCGCGCCAAACAGCCTGCTGGGGCGAGAGCCGCTCAAGGCTACGCGCCTGTGCGCCACGTGCCAATGCCACTAAAATCGGCTGCTCATGCAGCACTTGCAGGTTGAAGAATTCTAGAGCTTCGTCGGTCGCTTCACCCAGATAGGCGAAACGATGCAGTTCCTCGTTCCAGAACGGGTGCGTAAAGCGCATGGCAATCTTGTTCAGCAAGCCCATTTGCAGGCGGCTGAGCGCTGCGCGCTTGGATTCAGGGAGGGCAGGCTTGAAAACAACAGCGCCGCTCTGTAGCACGCCGATGGGCAAGGTGACTACGGCACGATCCGCCTCAAAGATGCGCCCGTCCGCCGTTTTCAGGCGCACCCCGCTGCGGTCATAGGCAACCTCGCTGACGACCGTGTTCAGCTGCACGTTCAAATCGCGGGCGAGGAAGGCGATCAGCTTGCCATAACCTTCGCGCAGCAGCAGATGATCGCCGCCAAAGGCGCGATCCTCATTCCACGCTAAGAGCGATAGATCGCTCGCATCAGCGCCCCATTCCAGCTCAATTTCGCTGGCAAGTGCCCACAAAATGGCTCGTTTTTCAGCGCCAACCAGCGCGTACTCCGGGAGTAGCACTGCTAAAACGTCGGCTATGGAAGTGCTTTCATCAACCAGACCGTGCGTTTTGGCGGCTTCTAGCTCCTGCAAGATATCAGCGGCTGTCTCCATCACAACGCTCACCTGATCTGCGGAGAGCTGCCGACCGTTGCCCGTGTATAAAGCGAACGCCTCAAAGTCGCTTGCTACACTGCGAATGCCCACCGTGCGGGCTAGAGCGGTCAGCGGGTTGCGGCGGCTGCCATGAATCCATGCCGCGCCCATGTCCAGCGGCACACCGAGCGAGTCATCCGTCCAGATGCGCCCTCCCAGCCGATCGCGCCCCTCTAGAACGGTCACTCTGAAGCCCGCCGCTTGCAAGGTACGCGCTGCGCTGATGCCCGCCATGCCTGCCCCAATGACCAGCATAGACTCGGCGGCGCGCCCTGCGCGCCGCGGTAGTGACGCAGCAAGCGCGTTCAGCCCTAAAAATTGCAGAAAGTGGCGACGGTGCATACTGTTTTATCCATCTCAAGCTGCTGTTATGGAGATTGTACCCCGGCCTCCACATTTGGAAAGCGCTCCAACTAACGCGCTATAATTCTAGGCACGCGCCGTCAAGGCATAGATTTGCTCTAGATTTAGAGAGGTTTTTAACAATGGCAAAACTGCCAGACTTCAAAAATGAGCCGCTGACGAATTTCAGCGATCCAACACACCGCGCTGCCTTCCAACAGGCAATCGAATATGTCCGCAGCCAGCTGGGTAAGCAATATCCGATTCGGATCGGCGCTAACGACATCCAGACGGGCGACTCGATCCAGTCGCTGAATCCATCGCGCCCTGCCGAGATCGTCGGGACGGTTGCCGCCGGGCGCAAAGAGGACGCCGAACGCGCCGTTGAAGTGGCGGCGGAGGCGTTCAAAAAGTGGCAGTATGTGGACTTGGCAGAGCGTGCGCGCTACCTGCTGCGGGCTGCCGCCGAAATGCGCCGCCGCAAGCACGAATTCAGCGCGTGGATGGTCTTTGAGATCGGCAAGAGTTGGGCGGAGGCAGACGCCGATACGGCTGAGGCAATAGATTTTCTGGAATACTACGCACGGCAGGCAATCCGCCTGAAAAGCGCCAGCGATCAGCTCTACACGCTGCCCGGCGAACAATCCGAATTGCAGTACATTCCGCTGGGCGTCGGCGCGGTCATTCCGCCGTGGAACTTTCCGAACGCGATCATGGTCGGCATGACCAGCGCCGCCATCGTGGCGGGCAACACGGTGGTCTTAAAGCCTGCCAGCATCACGCCGATCATCGCCTATAAGTTCTGCGAAATCTTGTGGAATTTGGGCTTGCCAAGCGGCGTGCTAAATTTCTTGCCCGGTCCCGGCGCTGCCATCGGCGATACGTTGGTAGATCATCCCAAGACGCGCTTCATCGCCTTCACGGGCAGCAAAGAGGTTGGGATGCGTATCTTTGAGCGCGCCTCGAAGGTGCATCCCGGTCAGCTTTGGCTCAAGCGCACTGTGCTGGAAATGGGCGGCAAAGATGCCGTCGTGGTGGATGAAACTGCCGACCTTGAAGCGGCTGCCACAGGCATTGTGGTGAGCGCCTTCGGTTTTCAGGGGCAGAAATGCTCGGCTGGCTCACGGGCGATCATCGTGGATTCCGTCTATGAGCAGGTGGCGGCTCGCGTTGTGGAGAAAACACGCCAACTGACGCAAGGTGCACCTGATCAAGCGCCAGAGATCGATCAAGGTCCCGTCTCGGACGCGAAGGCGATGCAGAAAATCCTTGAATACATCGAAGTTGGCACGCAGGAAGGCAAGCTGCTGTGTGGCGGCAAGGCAAAAGTGACGCCCGAAGGCGGCTATTTCATCGAGCCGACCGTGTTTGGCGATGTAGCTGGCAATGCGCGCATTGCCCAAGAAGAAATTTTCGGACCCGTCCTTGCGCTCATCCGCGCCCAGGACTATGACCACGCCTTGCAGATTGCCAACAGCACCGAGTTCGGCTTGACAGGCGCCGTCTACAGCCAGAGCCGCGAACGGCTGGAGCAGGCACGCCGCGAGTATCATGTGGGCAACCTGTACTTCAACCGCAAATGCACCGGCGCAATGGTCGGCGCGCATCCGTTCGGCGGCTTCAATATGTCCGGCACGGATAGCAAGGCAGGCGGACCTGACTATCTGCTGCTGTTCACACAGGCAAAATCCATCAGCGAAAAGCTGTAGTGCCGTGTGATGTGCCTCGCTGCTGTCTTTGCGGGCGGCAGCGAGGCGCGCTTGAGTAATGGCGGACTAGAAATGACTCTTTAAGTGCAGTCCTCGATATTTCAGCCACACAATCGGTTTGTTCCTGCTTATGTGGACAGAGAGCAAACGTATCGAGTAAAATTGCGCCGAGCACCAAGTGTCATACGAGCGAGTTGATGTTAAGCAATTTAGAGGCTGTTCAAGAAAATAATGCAGCACTGGAAGCCCGTTTTGCCGATAAGCTCAAGGTCAATTATCAGTTAAACCGCCAGTTGGTCAGCTTTCAAGCTAATAAGAATAAACCTGTCTATCGTTGGTTCAAATATAAAGAAGGTTTTTCAGAGGCATTCGTCCAGCATTTGCTGGATTATCTCGCGCTTAATGAAGGGCACATTATCGATCCTTTTGCTGGAACAGGAACTGTGTTATTTGTAGCCAGCGAACGTGGATTACAGGCGACGGGCATTGAACTGCTGCCGGTCGGTTGCGAGATTATGCACGTTCGGAAGCTGATGCAGAACGACGATGTAGCAACCTTACAATCCCTTATTGAACGCTGGCGGCGTGAACAGCCCTGGCAACAAATACAATCCCACAGCACTTTTCCACATCTCCGAATCACACATGGCGCGTTTCCTGAGGATACTCAGCGGGCATTAGAGCGCTATCTGGCGGCGCTGGCGTCAGAAAGAGGGGCAGCAACACAGGTACTTCGTTTTGCGGCGATGTGTGTGCTAGAAGAAATCAGCTACACCCGCAAAGATGGGCAGTATCTTCGTTGGGACTACCGCTCTGGGCGGCGGCAGCGTAGCAAGCCTTTCGATAAAGGCAAAATCCTTAATTTCGAGGAGGCGATCACCTGCAAGTTGGATGAAATTAGTCTTGATCTTCAACCGTCAGGTTTCCTGCCAGGTTTTTTCGGTAGCCCAGCCGAGAAGGGGAAAATCGAGGTGCTGCGTGGATCGTGTCTGGATGTGCTTCCCACGCTGGAAGCAGCCTCATTTGATGGATTGATTACCTCACCACCCTATGCCAACCGTTATGACTACACACGCACTTATGCGCTGGAGTTGGCACTGCTTGGCATCGGTGAAATTGAAATCCGCGAATTGCGCCAAGCAATGGTATCTTGCACTGTCGAGAATCGGGAAAAAACGCACTTGCAAAACGTTTTTGGGAAAGCTATCTATCAGCAGGCGGCGGCGGCTTTTGATAATCAGCAAGAGTTGCAGGCTATCCTCAGCTATCTTGAATGGCAAAAAAGCATGAAAATGCTTAATAATGCTGGCATCCCACGCATGATTCGACATTATTTTTTTGAGTTAGCCCTTGTGATTTTTGAGTGCGCTCGTCTTCTCAAACCGAAGGCGCCATTTGTCATGGTGAATGATAATGTGCGCTATGGCGGGGTAATTGTTCCGGTAGACCTCATCCTCTCCGATTTTGCAGAGCGGGCAGGGTTTGATGTCGAAGTCATTTGGGTGTTGCCAACCGGAAAGGGGAATAGTAGCCAACAGATGGGTACACATGGTCGCCAAGAGGTACGCAAATGCGTTTATATTTGGCGGCGTAGGAGTGAGTAGTGCCGAAGAAACTCAAGGATGCCTATATAGAAGCATGGACGTTCGATCAGTTTGCTAAGAGCGCACATCGTAAGCTGCATGAGTGGAAACTGCTGGAAATAACCGATCAGATTAACCAAGTGCGCGGTGAAACTCTGAATTGGGATAACCTTAACATTTCTGAACAGGCGTGGAACAAAGTCATTCACCGTGGCATCAAGCCTGTTGTTGTCTATGCTCACCCTATTGTGCTGCAAACCGTGCCAGGATCAGCAGGTTACTACCGAATGCTGGCGATGGTGTCACAAAAGTCAATGAAACAGATCGGCATCAATCTCGATAGCTATGAAGCGGGCAAACTCATTCCAAATGAGAAAACAGCGATC
This sequence comes from Chloroflexi bacterium CFX4, assembly GCA_021404685.1. Lineage (GTDB taxonomy): Bacteria > Chloroflexota > Anaerolineae > Aggregatilineales > UBA2796 > CP2-2F. The sequence goes on from QWHC01000001.1 coordinate 232,529, forward strand.
AGTATTGCTCAACATCTAAATCGAATTATCAGTGCATTGATTGAAGCCGATATGGTGATTGATGCAAGAGAGTTTGATTTATGGCGCGGCATGGCTGCCGGTTCACAAGCGCAGGGATCGTGGCAAAACAAAAAAGGCGTCTCAGCCGAAGTCGCTATTCGTGAGGTTGTTCTACAGAGATTGCAGGCACAAGAACGTGTCCCTGTCGGAGAAACTAACGCTATGCGAATTGATCTGCGCGATGGGCGTGTGTTGGTTTTTGCCGACGATCCTGATCTGGCGATCTATGAGGATAATGTTCCCTTGGTCGCTGTGGAAATCAAAGGTGGTATTGATCCAGCGGGCGTTCTAGAGCGCATTGGTGCGGCACTTAAGAGTTTGCAGCGCATACGGCAGGAAAACCCTAACTCTGTGGCGGTTCTCATCTTACACGATGTTTCGGTGACCGAACAAGCAAAGCGTGACTTGGAACGTAGTACTGGAACGGTCACTCACCTATTCAGCCCAAAGGCGATTCTCGAAGACGAACCTGAACGAGACAGATTTTTTAGGGTTTTAGGAATTTAGGCGCGCTTGAGTAATGGCGGGCTATGCCGAAACACGCTACCATTACAGCATCTCTATGTAGCGAGTTTGCCAAATGCAGCCACCTTACCAAAACGAAATTGTTTGCGGCGATAGCGCGCTGCTGCTCAGAGCATTCCCTAGTAACAGCGTTGACTTGGTGATCACCTCACCGCCTTACTACAAGTGTATAGCACACCTGAGCGCTGACCGCTCAACCTTCCAGCCACACCTTACGCACCAACGCCAGAGTCATGCGGCAATCGCCAAGGGCACTGTGTGCGTGATGCGTTGGTATCCCATGCGCGCTGCACGCCTGCCCTAATTTCACCCATCGGCTGCCTCTGGCATATGCCTTCATAGCACACTGAAAGGCTGCAAGTTGTCCGTAAGGCGCAGGCGAGAGATTGCTCATTGTGTCTGACTGGATGAGCATTCGCACATCGAACGCGGCGTTATAAATGACCACAGTTTGCCCTGTGATCAGGCGCAAAACTTCCTCACGCACTGTCCGCCATGGCGGCTGATTCGCCACCTTTTCATTGGTGATCCCATGAATGGCAATTACATCGGCAGGGATGGGCAGCACAGGCTTTACAAGCTGATCGATCAGCACCGTGCCGTTGTGATCCACAATGGCGATCTGGCAAATTTCAGCACGCGCATCCAAGCCTGTTGTCTCAGTATCTAGCACTAAAAAGGGTGTGTTGCGTAGGTTCATGACGGACATCTTTCCTGCACAGCAATCGCATGGCATATATTAGGCATTGTCCATCCTGTGCGTGCGTGTGTCAAGCAGCCCTGCATCGCAATCTCGCAACATACTGTTAATTCAGAATAGAGAGGAACAGCCGCAAGCGCGCCTGCCCTTCTGGGCCTTCATCCACGCTGATCACAGCCCGCTCAAAGTGTTGGCTGCGCCCTTCCGATAGGCGATTGGCTGGTGGCAAGCTGTTCAGCTGAGCGCGGCTGATGCGTGCCAACGACTCCGCCGCCGCAAACAAGAAGCGCGTCGCATTATCGGCATCGGCGTGCAGCAGGATGTTGGGCTGCGGCAGCAAGTAGCGTTGCAGGCGCGCCAAGTCCAGCCGTTTATCCAACGTTTTGCCTTCCAAAATGCGCGTCAGCGAACGCTCTGTGGCGAAAAAGCCGAACTGGTCGGTGTTCCCGATCAGAAATGTGAGCGTGCCAAACTGTGGATCGGTATAGCTGATCCGCGTGACGGGCGCGCTCAGGCTCGGCAAGGTGTGGCTGCCAAAGCTGAAATTGCCCTGCCCACTAAGCTGGCGCTCCAGACCGCTGGCAATGGCGGCTGCTACCGCCGCCGTCTTCTGCACATCGCTGCTGCCGATGATGAAGCCGATCTCCAACTGTTCAATGCTTGGGCTATCCATCACATTCAGCGCGTCAATGAAGACGGCATAGTCGCTCCTCTGCGCCCAACTGAGTAGATCACCGTCAAGGTCAAGCCTGAACAAACTGCGGAAAAGCTGCTGCAAGCTGATGTATGCCTCTTGGCTGCTCAGCGTGGCGCTTAGCGAGCCAAGCAAGCCGGCTGCGGTCTGCGTCAGTTGGCTGAAGTCCCGCGTTTGCAGGTAGATGGCAGCCGTCTCTGGGATGAAGCGCGCAAAGTTGAGGTCAAGCGCGGCGCGGTTCGGATCAGGCTGCACCAAGCGCCGCTGCACCAGATCAAGCTGCAAGCCATCCGCTTTTAAGGTTAGCCCAAGCATGGCAGCGGCAAGCCTATCGGTTGGGAAGCCAACCGCAGCCAGCATCTCACGAATGCCTTCATAGCGAATGCTTCCAGCAAAGCGAGGCGTATTGATGTAGGCGAATCCGTCGTAGTTACCTTCGGGCAATGCGTTGAGTGCTGCCGAAAAATCAGGTTGTGCGCTGAGCGTTTCACTAGGCAGAAACGGATCATCGGCATGGCTGAGCAGGACAATATAGCGCTCATCAATGGTCAGGCTGTTGAAAATGCCCGCCTGATCAAAGGCGCAGCGCACTTGTGGCGCGGCTGCCTCACCGCATGTCAGCCCGATGAGCGCCTGCAAAGAAGGCAGTGCCGCCTTGCCAAGCCTGCCAAGCCCATGCCCGATCACCACGCGCAGATGCGCTTGTGCGTTGTTCGTCGGATCGGCATCTACCAAATATTCCACGCCGTTGATGCTCAAGGCGGCAAAGCGCGCATTCACCAAGCGCGAAAGGCTGTAGACGCCCTGCCCAAGCAAGACATCCACCAACTGCGCCAGTTGGATGCGCTCTGGCGCAAACTCGGAAGAGACGGCGATGCTGATCGCGTTCAGTTGGTCGGTGAACGCCTGATCGGTGCGGATGGCGACGAAGAACTCGGCAGGCGGAAAAAGCGCCGCAATCGGCTGCACATCAAGGGCATCGGTCTGGGCGCGTGCATTCGGCAGCGGGGCGGCAGCCAAGCACAAGGCTGCCCACAGCGCGATGCATAAGGCTTTACGGGATAAAGTGTTCATAAGCGCTCCACAGGCAGGGCAGACTTTAAGAACAAGGTTGGCAGCACGGCGATCAGCACAATCAGCGCTGCAATCAGCGCCAACTCGCTGATCATCTGCTGCGATGCCAACACGAACGATTTGTAGGTGATCTCCGGCGGCAGTTGAATCGGCAGATGATTTTCCTCAAGGCTGCTCACCAAAAAACGGATGCGCGCCTCTGAAAGGAAGGTCACAGAGGCGATCACGATTGAGCCAGCTGCCATGCGCACGCCGAGCAGGAACGAGGCGATCATGCCGTGCGAGGTGGCTGCTGTCAGTGGAATCGCCATGATCGGCGAAAAGACCACGCCAATCCCAGCGCCGCCCAGCAAGCTGAAAATGCCCACAAAGGCGCTGATCTCGCCGCGCACGCTGATGCCCAGTCCCACAAAGCCGATCAGCGCCACGCCCAAGCCGAGCAGAATTGTGCGCCGCGTGCCGATGCGCTCTTGCACCCGTGCGCCAACCGCCGTAAAGAGCGCCAACGCGCCCGAATAGAGCAGCAGCAGCCCGCCGGCAGTTAGCGCCGCGCCTTGCAGCGTTTCATCGCGCAGCGGTGGCAGCAGCGCGCCTAGCCCTAAGCCGCCTAAGGCGTTCACATTCGCCAGCAGCGGCAAGCCCACCAACATCAAAAAGAGCGAGAAGCTGGTTAGGGCGCTGATCAGCAGGCTGGGCAGCACACCTGCCTTACCGAAAATTCCCACATCCAGCAGCGGCGCACGGTGGCGCTGAGCATACTCCACCACGCCGAAGATCAGCAGCGCGGCGCACGCAGCACCGATGTATTGCAACACCTCACCCAGTGCCGCGCTATCGCCCGTTAAACGTTCTAGCTGTGAAATGCCCAGATTGAAGGTGATCAGCGCCGCCGAAAGCACCAGCGCGCCCAACCAATCGAAGCCCGTCCGCGCCTGACGGACTGCGGGCAAGGCGCGGTAGGTTGCCACCAATGCGCCCAACGCGATGATCAGGCTGAAGATGAACAAAGTGCGCCATGGAAAAACCTGCACCACCAACGCACCATACAAGCCACCTAACAACACACCAATCACGTCCACCGCACCGATGATGCCGATTGAGCGCAGCGGATTCGGGAACAGATCGCACATGGTCGAGATGGCGATGGCTGGCACAGCGCCGGCACCCAAGCCCGTGATCGCCCGCCCGATCAAGATCAGCGTGTATTGTGAGAGCGCCAGCCCGCCCAACACTGGTGACGCCACAATCAGCGCCGATCCTGCCGCGTAGAGCAGCATAGCAAGCCCAAAGGCTGCCCGCCGCCCGATGAAATCCGAGAGCCGCCCTGCCAAGAATAAGCCGAGTGTGTAGGCGATCAGGTAGACGACTAAAATGTTGGCGCCAGCCCCTGTGCTAATGCCCAGATCGAAGATCACCTGAGCGATGAATGCCGTGATCATGGTCAGGTCGAGCGAGCCTGCCAAGGTCGGAATTGCCAGCAGCAGGCGGACGCGCTCAGGCGAGAGCGTCCGCTGGCGTTTCTCAGTTGTTTGCGCTGCAATCATGCTTAGCACTCAGTCTATTGAACCTACCCACAGTATACGCCTTTATGCCTGTTTAGGTTGCTGCCGCCGCCCTCCCGCCGTTTCTCCGCCGCACCGCGCCTTGACGCGCTGCCGCAAATCCACTACAATTCGGCAACAATGCGTGCCTTTATGCGGGTGGTCTAAATCGCGTGTTTGAAAGCCTAACCAACAAACTGCAAGATATTTTCGACCGCTTAGGGCGGCGTGGCGTCCTCAGTGAAGCGGATGTGGACGTGGCGCTGCGCGAAGTGCGCCTTGCCCTGCTGGAGGCAGACGTGGCGCTGCCTGTTGCCAAAGATTTCATCAAGCGCGTGCGTGAGCGTGCCATCGGCGCGGAGGTGCTGAAGGCGCTCAAGCCCGGTCAGATGGTCATCAAAATCGTCTTTGAGGAACTTCAAGAAACGCTTGGCGAGGCGGGACGGCTGAACCTGAACGGTACGCCGCCCGTTGTGATCATGTTGGTGGGCTTGCAGGGGTCGGGCAAGACGACGACCGCCGCCAAACTTGCCCTAAAGCTGCGCCGCGAAGGGCGCCGTCCACACCTGATCGCAGCCGATACTTACCGTCCGGCGGCTGTCGATCAGCTTAAGACGCTTGGCAAGCAGCTTGATGTGCCAGTCTACGATGAAGGCACCAGCGCACCGCCGCCCGAAATTGCCGAACGCGGCTTTAAGAAGGCGCAAGAAGCCGGTGCAGGCATTGTGATTGTGGACACTGCCGGGCGCTTGCAGATTGATGATCGGCTGATGAGCGAGCTAGAGCAGATCAAAGCGCGCCTCAAGCCTGCTGAAATTCTGCTGGTGGCAGACGCGATGACCGGTCAGGAAGCCGTCAAAATTGCGGAAGGCTTCCACGGGCGCATCGGCATCACAGGCTTGATCCTGACCAAGATGGATGGCGACGCACGCGGCGGCGCGGCGATCTCCATGCGCGCTGTGACGGGCGTGCCGATCAAGTTTGTGGGTATGGGCGAAAAGCCTGATGCACTCGATCAGTTCTACCCAGACCGCGTCGCGCAGCGCATCTTGGGCATGGGCGATATGCTCTCGCTGATCGAGAAGGCGCAAGAGACGTTCGACCAGAAAGAGGCAGAGCGCCTGAGCAAAAAGCTCATGCGCGCCGAATTCAACCTAGAGGATTTCCTCGCGCAGATGCAGCAGGTCAAGCGCTTAGGTCCGATTAGCCAACTGATGAGCCTAATCCCAGGCATGAATCGCCTCAAAGATCAGATCAACGAGGCAGAGGCTGACCAGAGCATGAAGAAGATCGAGGCGATCATCCGCTCAATGACGCCGCAAGAGCGCCGCGATCCCAAGTTGATCAACGCCAGCCGCAAGCGGCGCATCGCACGCGGCGCGGGCTACACCAACACGGAAAAGCATCCCGAACGTGAGTTGGAAGGCATTCAAGAGGTGAACGCCCTGCTGCGCCAATTCCGCGAGATGCAGAAGATGATGAAGATGATCAAAGGCGGCAAGATGGACATCAACCGCCTGATGAAAGGGCAGTAAGGCTGCCCACTTAACCGCACTTTTGCCTAAGTTTTGAGGAGCAAGTCGTTCACACATGGTTCGTATTCGTCTACGCCGTATCGGCTTAAAGAGACAGCCCAGCTACCGCATTGTGGTGGCAGATAGCGAAGCGCCGCGCAATGGGCGCTACATTGAGATCATCGGCTTTTATAACCCGCGTACCGAGCCCGCCACCGTCACCCTAGACGAAGGGCGCGCCCTGCATTGGTTGAAGGTTGGCGCGCAACCCAGCGAGGCAGTTGCCCGCCTGATGAAAAATCTTGGCACGCTAGACCGCTTGGCACGCCTGCATAAGGGCGAATCGCTTGAGGCACTGGTGGCAGAAGCAGAAGCTGCCCGCGCCGCAATGCCGCAGCCCAATCCCAAGACGCGCCGCCCTGCACCCGTTGCCAAACCCGCCCTTTTTGACAGCGCCGAGTAACCTGCGCCATGAAAGAACTGGTCGAGTACGTTGCCAAGTCGCTGGTAGATGATCCCGCCGCCGTGAGTGTGACCGAACACTTTCGGCGCGGCGCGGTGATCGTTGAGTTGCGCGTCGCGCCCGGCGATATGGGGCGCGTGATCGGCAAAGAAGGGCGCGTTGCCAACGCCATCCGCGCCTTGCTGCGCGTGGCCGCTGCCCGCAGTGGCAAGCGCATTGTGCTGGATATTAACTGAGCGCGCTGTGCCTGCTGAATCACCCTACCCAAGGCCCACTTTGCCCGCGCACGGCTACCTAACTGTGGCGCGGGTTGCCCGTCCGCATGGCGTGCGCGGCGCGCTGCGCGTGCAAGCACTGACTAGCACACCCGAACGCATGGGATACCTTGGCACAGTCTACCTAACCCACACACCCGATCAGGCTGAGACGCTGCGCGCTCACAAGGTGGCGCGTATTCAGCGTGATAAGGGCGATTACTGGCTGCTGTTCCTTGAAGGCATTCACAGCCGCGAGGAAGCAGATCGGTTTCGTGGGCAGTATGTGCTGGTCACCTTGCAAGATGCTATACCGCTTGCCGAAGATGAGGTCTACCTTTTTCAGGTGATCGGCTTAACTGTGATCACCTCAGAAGGCTTGGATTTAGGGCGCGTCGTCAGTGTGATTGAGACAGGCGCTAACGATGTCTACGTTGTGCAAGGCGAGGCATACGGCGAGGTGCTCATTCCCGCCATTGAGAGCGTCGTCCGCCACATTGACGTTGAGAACGGCGTGATGCGTGTGGACTTGCTAGACGGGTTGCTACCCGAATAGCACTGCCACACGCTTCCCCTTCAAACCGCCAGGGCAGGCGCTCGCGTTGCCCACGCCGCCGCCTGCTCATAGGCAAAGGCAGCTCGCAGCAAGCGCCCTTCCGCACCATGCGCCGCCACGATCTGCAAGCCAATCGGCAGCCCTTGCCCGCTGAAGCCACACGGCAGCGAAATAGCAGGCACACCCGCCATATTGAAATAGGCAGTGAAGCTCGAAAGGCGCGCCCGTGCCATCTCTTTTGCCTTCTCATCGGCAAGCGGCACGCCGACCATAGGCGTGCAAGGCGTCAGCAGCAGGTCATATTCCTCAAACAAGCGTCCCATCTGCCAGCGCGCCAAAACCTGTGCGCGCCGTGCTTTGGCATATTCCACAGCAGGCGTGCCGCCTTCGTTCCGCAGGCGCGCCAACACATCCGCACCGAATGATTCAGGCTCACGCGCCAGTTGGTCAGCATAGACCATCGCCGCCTCGCTAGAGGTGATGGTGCGGCTGAGGCGCGTTGTCTCTTTCACGTTCAGGCGCGCTTCTGCCTTCAACGGCACCACTTGCGCGCCCAACGACTCGAAAACCGCCGCCGCCGCATGGACTGCCTCATGCACTTCGGGCGCGCAATCATTGAAGTATTCATCGTCGGCAAGCGCGATATACCAGCCGCTCACGCCGCGTTCAAGCTGCTCCAGATAATCTGTGTTGGGCAGGTCTGCTGCATAAGGATCGCCTGAATCATGCTCGGTCAGCCATGCCATCAGCAGGGCAATATCCTCAACGGTGCGCGCCATCGGTCCCGCGTGATCTAACGAGTAGCTCAGCGGCATCACACCGCGCACACTCAGCCTGCCATAGGTCGGTTTCAAGCCAACAATGCCGCACAACGCCGCTGGAATTCGCACCGAACCGCGTGTATCGCTGCCGAGAGCTGCCATACACAGCCGCGCCGCCACCGCCGCCCCTGATCCACCGCTGGAGCCACCCACCGAATAATCGAGGTTATAGGGATTGTGGCATACGCCGTAATGTGGATTATCCGTCAGCACGCCCAGCGCGATCTCGTGCATGTTCAGCTTGCCAAGCAGCACAGCGCCAAGCTGCTCTAAAAGCGCCACAAGGTAGCCGTTTCGCTTTGGCATGTTCTGTGCCAAAAACTTTGTGCCTGCCGTCGTGCGGATGCCCTGCGTCTCGTAAATATCCTTCAGGGCAATGGGAATGCCGTGTAGGGCGCTGTGCCTGCCACCGTGATGGAGCGCTTTTTCAGATTCCTGCGCACGCTCAAGCGCCTGATCGGCAATGAGCGTAATGAAGGCATTCAGGCTTGGGTTAAGCGCCTCAATGCGCTGTAGGTGTGCTTCTGTCAGGGCGACGGGTGAAAGCTCTCGCGCACCGATGGCACGCGCCGCCTCCGCCAGCGAAAGTTCGGTTAAGTCCATTGAATAAGCACCTATCTGTAGGATAATTCGGCAAGCGCGGCAACCACATTAAAATGCCTTTTCGCTTGCCGTTCATTTTACCGCTAAATGCCGAACCGCACCGCCGCAACATTCAGTACGCACCATGCCTCAGCATTGGCTATAATGGCACACGCAACGAAAGCAAAGAGGATTCTATGGTTGATCGTAACGATAAGCGCACCGTGATCGGTGTGTTTGGCAGCGCTGCCACACCGCCCGATGCACCTGAATATGCCGCCGCGCAGCAGCTTGGCGCTGCCCTTGCCCGTGAGGGCTACGCCGTGATGACTGGCGGCTACGGTGGCGTGATGGGCGCGGTGAGCAAAGGTGCTGCCGAGTCAGGCGGGCATGTGATCGGCGTCACCGTCGGTTTGTTCCGTGCGCGTGGCTTGGCACCAAACCCGTTTTTACATGAGGAAGTGCAGTTTGCCACGCTTGCTGAGCGCTTAAACTACCTCATCACTGCGCCAGATGCCTACATCGCGCTGCACGGTGGTGTTGGTACGCTCTCTGAAATCACGTTGGCGTGGAGTCTGCTGCAAGTGCAAGAGGTGCCACTGCGCCCGTTAATTGCGGTTGGGGAAGGCTGGCGCGCCTTTGCCGAAGTGTTCAGCGCGCACGCCGCCATTCGCCCTGAGGATATGGGCTATCTGCAAGTGGTGCCGCATGTGGAGGCTGTGCTGCCCACGCTCAGGGCGTGGTGGGCAAATCCGCCGCGCATTGCGCCGCGCTTGGGCGATGTGCAAAAGACGCCGCCGCTGGGCGACGTTTAGCATCAGGGGTGCGCGTGTGGCGCGCACCGCACACTTCACCACGCTCTACACTCTAGCCTTGCCAGCCGCGCTGCCCTATGGTAAACTTTGCATTACCTTGGGGAGTGGCCAAGCGGCAAGGCAGCGGACTTTGAATCCGCGATTCGCAGGTTCGAATCCTGCCTCCCCAGCACAGCAAAGAAAGCACCGATGGCAACAATCCATCGGTGCTTTTTGTCATTTGGGTGGCGGTGCCTCGCTTTACTCCGAGAGGTATGTCTCCAAACGATCCCATGTCTCTTGGAAGCCTTGCTCCATGCCCATGGCAAGGACTTGTTGCAGCGCTGCCTCTGTGGGATATATGGTGCGGCTGACCACCCGCGTCTTGTCACCCTCAGCGTAGAAATGGAGCGTTGAGTCTGCTTCGGGCATAGCGGTGTTGATGGTGCGGTTGGCGTCCGAGAATACATCGCGGTAGTGGATGAATTCCGGCACGACGATCTCATCAAACAGCATCAGTCCCCAGGACTCGTTGCCCGTCGCTGTTTCGCGCATGGCATAGTGCCACGATCCCCCCACGCGAAAATCCATATCACAGTGTGCCAGCGTCCATCCATGCGGCCCCCACCAATGCGTAAGATGCTCGCATTTGGCGAAGGCAGCAAAGACCTTCTCACGCGGTGCGTTGAAAATCCGCTCAACTGTAAACGTGCGTCCCACGGCACCCTCTTGCGTGTTAAGCTGCGTCATGGCGTATCCTTCTCCTCATCTAGCGTGTCCAGATAACTCTCAAGACGGTCGAAGCGCGCTTCCCACAACTGACGGTATAACCCAAGGTAATCCGCGGCTTCCTTAAGCGGAGAAGCATCAATCTGGCAAGGACGCCATTGTGCTTTGTGTCCCCGCTTAATCAGCCCTGCCCGTTCAAGCACTCGGAGGTGTTTGGAAATGGCGGGCAAGCTCATCGCAAACGGTTGTGCCAGTTCTTTAACCGTTGCTTCGCCCTGCGCCAAGCGCGCAAGGATGGCACGGCGCGTCGGATCGGCAAGCGCAGCGAAGGTTGCGTCAAGGGTATCGGTTGTCATGCTGAACGCCCTTTGGTTAACCGATTGGTTAATTAACCTAATGGTATAATACCATGCCTGTAAAATACTGTCAAGCTCTCTGAGGAAACTGTTTTATGCGCTGTGCGCGGCAATCTCCGCGGCAAGTTCGGCGCGGCTTGGCGCGTAGTTGCCCACACGCCGAATCACGATGCCGGCGGCAAAAGTTGCCAACGCCGCCGCCGTTGCTAAATCCGCGCCTGCCAGCAGCGCCAACGTCACGATTGCCACCACTGTATCGCCCGCGCCCACCGTATCAAAGACATCTTCCACCTGCGGCGCCCGCACATGCGCCACACCTGTCTCACTCGCCACCGTAATGCCCGCTGCGCCGCGTGTCAGGCATACGCCACGCCGCAACCCAAGCCGTCCAACTAGCACCTGCGCGGCATCGGCAAAATCGGCATCGCTGTGCAGCGCACGTCCTAAGGCACGTGCCGCCTCATCCGCGTTGCACTTCACCACGTCAAAGCCGCTGTACTTGTCAAGTTCGCCCTGGGCATCTGCCACACGCAGCGCAGGCAGAGCGCGCACGCCTGTGACCACCTCTGCCGTGAGCAGCCCATTCAGGTAATCCGAACAGATCACAGCCTGCTGCGGCGCTTGCAAGCGCGCCACCAGCGACTCGGCAAGCTCTGCCCGAATGGGCGACCGATCCACGCGATCCAAGCGCGCCACCTGCTGCGGAAAGCGCAAGCCAATTTGCGCCATGATGCGCGTCTTAGTCGTTGTTTGGCGCGCCGCGTCCGTCACCAGTCCATCCGTTAGAATGCCGCGTTCTGCCAACAAAGCGCGCAAGGTTGCGCCATTCTCATCCGCGCCAACCACAGCCACCTGCTGCGCGAAACTGCCCACCGCCGCGATGTTGGCAGCAGGGTTCGCCGCGCCGCCCGGAATCACCTCGCGCCGTTCAAACTCCAGCACCGGGATCGGCGCTTCACGGCTGAGCCGCTGTGCATTCCCGATCAAATACTCATCAAGGATCACATCGCCAACAACTGCCACGCGCCAGCCCGCTAAGCCTTCCACCAACGCCAAGAGCGCCGCCATCTCAGCCATATTGCCCGCCAATCCCTTCAAAGCCACGCGGCGGACGTGATCGGCGCCGCAGCACTGCCCACACAAAGCGCGGCAGCCGACTTGCCATGCGCCGCCAGCGCCACGGTTGCTTAATCAAGCGGTGCAGCCATTCCAAGCCAAGCCGCTGCATCCACAACGGCGCACGCTGCGCCACGCCCGCCGTGAAATCGAAGGCGCCGCCAACGCCAAGCGCCACATGCACCTGTAGGCGCGGCAGATTGCGCGCTAACCACTTTTCCTGAGCAGGTGAGCCATACGCCACAAACAAAATATCGGCATGGGCGGCGTTGACCAACGCGACGATCTGATCCTCCGCCGCGGGTGAGGGATCGCCGCCATATGTGCCAACGATTTGCAAGGTCGGGAAGCGCTCGCGCAGGCGTGCAGCGGCACGGGCTGCCACGCCTTCCGCCGCGCCCAGCAAGAACAACCGCCAGCCTTCCCGTGCGGCGCGCTCTGCGATCAGCGGCAGACTATCCGAGCCTGTCACGCGCTCTGGCAGTGCCGCGCCTAAATGCCGCGCCGCCCACAACAAGCCGACTCCATCGGCGGTGACCAGCGCACAGCGCCGCAGAATGGTATAGAACAGCACATCGTGCTGCGCCAACATCACCAGTTCTGGGTTGGCAGTGCAGATCAGGCGCGCCGCGCCCGATTCACTCACCCACACGCCGATCTGATCAAGAAATTCGGCAAAGGTCAGCCGATCCAACGGCACGCCCAGCACTTCTAAGGCAGGCGGGCGCGCCCGCTGCACGATTGCCGTCTGGCTCTCACCCTTGATAAGCTGCTCAGGCGTGATCAGACGCATACAGGTACGCGCCGCGCAGCCGCTCCGCAGTCCAACGCTTTTCCCAATGTAGGCGCAGGGCGAACACAACACGCCTGAGCGTGCGATGACAGCCTCGCCGCCATGCGGACGCCAGGCTTGCCATGCGAAATGGTTGGTCGCGCCAAATGGCGTATAGAGCGCAAGGTGCGGCACGGCTGCTGCAAGGTGCATCACGCCGCTATCGCCGCCGATGAAGACGGCGCAGCGCGCCAAGACGGCGGCAAGCTGCCCAAGCGTCGTCTTGCCGACAAGGTTGATGGGCGGCGTGCGAAGTTGCCCGATCAACGCCTCTGAGTCGTCACCCACCCCGCCGATCAGCACGATGCGGCTGCCGTGCTGCGCGGCGAAATGCTCAGCCGCCGCCGCAAAGCCTTCCGCTGACCAACGGCGTGCCACATTCAGCGCGCCGCTGCCGCTGTGAACTGCTACGTAGCCGCTTTCGGGCAGGTGCTGCGCGGCCCACGCCGCGTCCAACTCGGACATGCCCACGCGCAGCGGAAAGCGCTCAGGTGAATCGGCTGCGCCAAGCTGCGCTGCCACCTTCAGCCAATAGGCAGCCTGATGCCGCACGCCAAAGCCCTGATCATGGACGCGCTGCGTTAGAAACCAAGCGCGCCCATCCGCCAATCCCACGCGGATCGGCGCACCCGTGCCAAGCACAACAGCTGCGTGCTTCCAAGCGCCAAAGCGCGTGCTAAGCTGGTGAAAGAGCAGGACAGCCTGATAGCGCTCAGCGCGCAAACGGCGTAAAAAACGCACCAACTGCCACAGGGCAGCAGGCTTGAGCAGGTCGGCGGCGCGTTCGTAGGCGCGCAGCGGGAAGATCAAAACCTGATCGGCAAGCCCTGTGCCCTCTAAAATCGGCGCGGCGTGCGCGCTGGTCAGCACGTCTAGGCGCGCCGTGGGAAATGCCTCACGCAGGGCGGCGAGGGCAGGCGTCGCCGTGATCAGATCGCCAATATCAGAGGTCTTGATGCACAAAATGCGCTGAAGGTCAGGTGTCATCGTGTGGCTGCCTCACAAAGCGCCTGAAAGGTTTGTTCGGCAGCGCGCCGCCAGGTGAATTGGGCAGCCTGTGTGCCGCCCCGCTCAATCAACGCGGCGCGCAAGGCAGCATCCTCGACAAGGCGTGCTATGCCTGCGCTAATCGCCTCCACCGAGCTTGGATCAACCAGCACGGCAGCCTTGCCCACCAGTTCGGGCAGCGAGGACGTTTCCGCGCACAGGACGGGCGTGCCGCAGCGCATTGCCTCCAGCACGGGAAAGCCAAAGCCTTCATAGAGCGAGGGAAAGACGAAAGCAAGCGCGCCGCTATAAAGCGCCGCAACGTGCGAATCAGCCACATAGCCCGTGATGTGCAACCGACTGTGCAAGGCAGGCGGTAAGTGTGCGTAGAGATCGCGCTGTGGCTGCAATAGCCAGCCGACTTGCCCTGCCAACACCAGCGCTAAATCGGGATCAGCGCTGCGTGCTAGGTAGGCGGCGAACGCCTGCACAAGGCGCGTCAGGTTCTTGCGCGGCTGAAGCGTGCCAAGAAAGAGTAAATAGCGTGCAGGCAAGCGGTAGGCAGCACGGGCAGCGGCGATCTGATCCGCAGTGGTGCGCTCAATGCCTTCCACACCGGGATAGACCACGCGAATCTTGGCGTCTGAGGTGCCGTACTGCCCGATCAAATCACGGCGGGTAGCGCCCGAATCAGCCAGGATACGATCTGCACGCCACGCGCTGTAGCGTGTGGTCAGCTCGAGGTAGAGTCGCTCTTTCAGGCGGTGCGCCTTCGGAAAGAAGCGGTAGCCAAGATCATGCACAGTCACAACGGCACGCCCACGAAAGCGAAAGGGCAGCGTATGGGCTGGCACAAAAACAACATCAGGCGCGTGCTGCGCCAGTGCTGCCGCAAAGCGCGTATGCGTCCAGGCGCGGCGGGCGGGCAACACATAATGGGTGACGTTTGGCAGGGCAGGCAGCAGATCGGGCGCGGGTGCATCCCGAAAGTAGAGGCTGAAACGCTGATCAGCGCTGTGGGGCAGCTTGAGCAGGGCGCGGATGAGTTGCAGGGCGTAGTTTTCTGTGCCGGTGCGCCGCGCCGTTGTGGTGCGGCTGGCATCTATGGCGATGTGCATAGGGCAGGGCTAATCGCGTTCGCGCAAAGCACGCGGCAGCCACAGCAGTGCCGCGCCGATCAGGGCAAGCGGCGCAAGGCGCACAAGGCTGATCAACACATCGGACGAGAAGGCGCCTTCGGCGACGGGAATCGCCACCAAGCCGACCACAATCAGGGCAAGGGCAGGCAGCACCACACCGCTATCACGCCCGCGCCCAAACAAGTAGCCGAGCAGCAGCGCCGCGCCAACCACCATAATGCCAAACGTCCAGAGCTGTGTTGTGGTCAACTTGCCGTCGGCGGTCAGTGCCGCCAAGCCAAGCCAGCCGCCAAGCGTCACGCCGATGAGGAACAGGCTGCGCTCACGCCTGCCATTGATGAAAAAGCGCGCCAAGAGCGCCAACGCCAACGCGCCAACGCCTGCGCCAAGCAGCACCAGCGGCGGATAGTCTTGCACCTCTGGCGTGATTGTCTCGCTGAGCAGCAGCACGCCATAGCCTATCAGCAGCAGGGCGGGAATAACCATGCTGAACTGCGTGCGGCGGCGGCTGCGGAATTGTGAGAGGCGGGCGGGACGCGCTAGGTCGGCATCGGCGTTGGCATCGGCGGCATTGAGGGCAGCTGCCTCAGCACGGATCGGCTCGCTCTCCGCCTGATTGGGATCAGCGGCAGCCTCGGCGGCTTGGAAGGCGCTTTCGGGCGGCACGTCAGGCGCGGCAGCCGTGAAAGCATCGGGTTGGGCGTCGTCGTTGGGTAGCTCGCTCATGGTGTCTCTTGGCAAACAGCCCTTTATTGAAAGACGAAAAAGGCAACGGAAAGGCGCGGCTGGATCAGGACGTTGCCGCTCGTTCGCACTTCCCACTGACCAACACGGACGCCGCCTTGGGCGGGTGTGCGCCCGCGCAGCGGGAAACGGGCTTCTTCGCCGGGGCGGACGGGCGCGGTGTTGCTCATCTCGATGCGGCGCGGCAAGTTAAAGCGCTCACCTTCAATATAATTAATGCTGGTGCCGGGCAGCCAATCGCAGTTACCAGTATTCCGCAGCACCACATCGGTTTCCAGCGGCGTGTTGGCGCGGATTGGATTTCTGGGCGCCAGCGGATCAGGCGGTTCAGGCGCGATCAGTTCATATTCCAAGACGCATAAGCGCGCTGTGGCGGTGTAGTCCGGCGTGGGCGAGACGAGGGCGCGCTGAGTCTCGAAGAAGGCGACAATGGTCTGCTGGACAACGGTTGCTGTCGCATTGGCGGCAACCACCGTCGCCGCTTCAATAGTTGCCGTGATGTTGGGGGTCGGCGTCGGTGTGTTGGAAGGCGTCAGGGTTGCCGTGGGTGTGGGCGTGTTGGTGGGTGTTGGCGAAGGCGTCTCGGTCGGTGTGGGCGTCGGCGTCACCGTGGCGGTAGGTGTATGGGTCGGCGTTGGTGTGTGGGTGGACGTTGGTGAAGGCGTCTCGGTTGGTGTGGAAGTCGGCGTCACCGTGGCGGTAGGTGTATGGGTCGGCGTTGCTGAGGCAGTCTGAGTCGCCGTTGGGCTAGGCGTCTGGGTTGGCGTCAGGGTGAACGTTGGGCTAGACGTGTTGGTCGGCGTCGGTGAGGGCGTCACCGTCAGGGTAAAGGTTGGGCTAGGCGTCGGTGTGTGGGTGGGCGTCGGCGTAATCGTTGGGGAGGGCGTCTCGCTAGGGCGCAGCGCAATGCCTAAAAGCGGAATTTCGCCTGTAGCAAAGCTGAGGGCGGCAATGCCGATCACCAGTACAGCGATGACCAACGCACCAATGGCAAGCCATGAACGGCTGGGCAGCGCGGATGCGGACGGGTTGGCAAGTTTCACCGTATCGCTGATTGGCGTCCGCAAGGGTGTATCTTCGGTGCGGGCGGGCAGCATGTAGGGCTGTCCGGCAAAGGCGTTCAGGTCTTCCAGCATGGCGGAAGCGCTTGGGTAGCGCTCATCAGGGTCTTTCGCCATCGCCTTCAGCACGATCTGCTCTAGGGCGGGCGGAATGTTTGGGTTGAATAAGGTCGGTGGCGGCAGCGGGTCGCGCACATGCTTGAGGATGATCGCCACGGGCGTATCGCCGTCGTAGGGCAGTCTGCCAGTCAGCATTTGGTAAAGGATGACGCCCATGGAGTAAATATCGGAGCGCTCATCGCTGTTTTCGCCCAAGCCGTGTTCGGGCGACATAAAGGCGGGTGTGCCAACCATACCACCGCTAAGCGTCATGGTGTTGCCGGAAAGAATCTTGGCAATGCCGAAATCGGTGAGGACGACGCGCCCACCGCGGTCAATCATTAGGTTGGCGGGCTTCAAGTCGCGGTGAATCATGCCTTGGGCGTGGGCGTAGACCAACGCCTCCAGCGCTTGGCGCATAATGCGGACAACCTCATCAATGGGCAGAAATTCGCCGTTGGGGCGCACCATGTAATCTTTGAGGGTGGGGCCTTCGATCAGCTCCATGACCATGAAATGGTGCTTATCGCCGGGTACGTCCTCGTCGGGTGCTTCGGCAAAGTCATAGACTTGCACAATGTTGTTGTGGCGCAAGCGTGCCACGTTGCGCGCTTCCCGCCCGAAACGCTCGGCAAATTCTTGATCATCCGCAAGGAATGAGTGCAGCACCTTGATTGCTACATAGCGATCAAGGGCGGGCTGATATGCCTTATAAACTTCTGCCATGCCGCCGCGCCCAAGGCGCTCAACAGCTTCGTAGTTGCCAAACTTCTTCACAAGTGCAGCTCGCGTGCTTTTCTGCTAGGTGCTGACGCCGCACGAGAGTATAGCGCTATCTGCCCACACACACAACCTTGTTATTTTTGGGCGCGGAAGACTTGTGTGTGGCGGGTGGGATACAGGCTGCGCTGAGGCGTGCTTCAGGCAACTTTGGCAGCGCACAGCCTTGCACCACGCGCTTTTCTGGCGGCTTCTTTGACAAATGGCAGAGCCTATGCTAGGATACACGCTGATGAGGTCGGGTTCTGCGCGGCAGAGCCGCCGAACCGTGTCAGGTCCTAACGGAAGCAGCACTAAGGCGTTCACTCTGGGTGCCGCAGGTCAACCTGATCTCATCAGCAAACAGCCTTTCGCCCGACTCACACCCTATGTGAAAGCCGTGAACGGGTATTCGCAACCACAGCGCCCTAAATCTGGTTTGCCGCCGCCTAAGCAACCTGTGGCGCGGCGCAGCATCTTGCTGATTCATCCCCTCTTGCTGCTCAGCTTTGCCCTGCTTAGCCTTTTAGGGCTGGTGGCGCTTGGCATCTACCTGATCACAACCTATTCTGTTAGAATTGTGGTGGAGCAAAGCGTTTTTCAGGTGCGGACGTATCAGCGCACCGTGGGCGATTTGCTGGGTGAATTGGGGGTGTTCATCGCACCACAAGATCGGCTTTCGCTGGCACCTGAAACGCCGCTGACCAACGGCTTAACCCTTTACATTGACAAAGCCGAGTCGGTCATCCTTGAGCATGATGGCGAACGCCGCCGCTTCCTGACCCATGAGTCCCAGCCGCTTGCCATTTTAGCTGAGGCAGGCGTGCCGCTGGGCGATTACGATCAGATCTTGGTGGATGGCGCGCCGTTGGCACAGGCAACCTACCACTTGACACCGCAGCATGTGCGCGTGCTGCGGGCGCGGATGGTGCAGGTGCAGGATGGTGATCAGCCGCCGCAGACTGTCTACACGGTGGCGCAGACCATTGGTGAGGCACTGCACGGCGCACGCATCGGGCTGTATGTGGCGGATCGCGTCTCGCCTTCCGTCAGCGCACCGTTGGAGGCAAACAGCCTGATCACAATCCGCCGTTCGGTGGCGTTTAGCATCCTGCTGGATGGGCGCGTGTTGCCTTCGCGCAGCACGGGGCGCACCGTTGGCGAGGCATTAGCTGAATCCGGTGTGGCGCTCATTGGGCTGGATTACTGCCTGCCCGAAGAAAGCGCGCCGTTGGTAGCCGGCATGACCATTCGTGTCGTGCGGGTGACCGAAGAAGATGAAATTGACCGCAGCGAAATAGACTTTCAACAGGTTTTTCAGCCCGATACGGGCATCCCGCCGGAGACGCAGAAGGTTATTCAGGCGGGCGTGAAGGGCGTGCTGGAACGCCGTGTGCGTGTGCGCCGCGAAGATGGTGTTGAAGTGAGCCGTTCGCTACCTTACTCAGTCGTAGTGCGCGACCCACGCCATGAAGTCATCGCTGTGGGCGCCACGCCCGCCCTGCTCACGCCCATGCCGCCACTTATTCCTTTATCACCGACTGCACCCGGCTCGTGACTAGCTTTGCTATAACGGAGTCGCCGTCAATGAACGTGAAATACCTGCTGGAGAAAATGGATGTTCTGCCCAAAAAAAGCCTTGGGCAAAACTTTCTGCAAGACCCAAACGCACTAGAGAAAATTGCCGCTGCCGCTCAGATTGCGCCCTCGGATACCGTCTTGGAGATTGGCGCAGGCACCGGCGCGCTGACGGTAAAACTGGCGCAACGCGCCGCGCAGGTCATCGCCATTGAAATTGATGACCGCTTATTGCCCATTCTGCACAGCCAACTGCACGATTTTCCGAATGTGACCGTTCACCATGCGGATATTCTTCAAGTGAACCTGGATGCCCTGCTCGCTGAGCGTCCCTACCTTGTGGTGGCAAATTTGCCCTACTACATCACCAGCAAGATTTTGCGCCACCTTTTCGAGGCGAATAACAAGGCACAGCGCCTGATCCTGACTGTGCAGCAAGAAGTGGCGGAGCGCCTTGTGGCAAAGCCGGGCGAGATGAGCATCCTCAGTGTGAGCGCACAGTTTTACGGCAAGCCGCAGATTGTGGCGCGCTTGAATCCTGCTGTTTTTTACCCACGCCCAGAGGTTGCCTCCGCCGTTGTGCGGATTGATATGTATCGGCAGGCACCGGTGGATATTCCCGATGAGGAAGTCTTTTTCCATGTGGTGAGTGCCGGCTTTGGGCAGAAGCGCAAGCAGCTTAAAAATTCGTTGGGTAGCGGCTTGGATATGCCACATGCGGCGGCGGCAGCCTTACTTGAGCGCGCTGGTGTAGACCCAATGCGCCGTGCCGAAACGCTCACCCTTGAAGAATGGGCAACCATCACGCGCTTGTTTGCCGCTCAAGATGCGCGCTTGTTCGTGCAGTAGGTACAGCTTAACATCCTCATATGTCCTCAGTGTGTGTGTAGCGCTGAGGAATCCGCCATTGGGACGTGCTACGCTGTGGCTGCTTATCGCCATGCGGCAAGCTATGCCTCGTAGGCATCTATCAGGGCAAAGATGATCTCGCGGGTGAGCGCATAGACTTTCCGCACGGCATCGGCACGCTCTGCGATAGGGCGTCCCATCTCAATGACGCGGATCATGGCGTCGAGGATTAGATCGTTAAAGGTGAAAAAGCCTTCCACTGCCTCACCGAGTTTCAGGTTTTGGCTGCGGATCGTCTCGCCATATTTCAAGCCAAGTTCGCGTGCCTCGATCAGTGCCTGCTCGGAAGGTGAGCTAAGGTAGCGCTGCATCACTTCCATCAGCCGCCGCCCATAAAAGCCCATTGCTTCCCGCGCCTGTGCGTCAAAATGGCGGTACCAGCCCGCCTCTGCAAACTGGCGCTCGCCGATCTCAAGGCGCACGCGCCCTAAGGCGCTCTGCACCAACACCTCAGCCTCTAACGCAGCATTGGATTGCTGCGCTTGCGCCCAGCCTTCCAGATCGGCAACCTTGAAGCGCCGATGCCCGCCCGGCGTGCGCTGTGAAGGCAAATGCCCTTGATCAGCCCAGTTCCGCACTGTGGCAGGATGCACGCCCAAGATTTTGGCTGCCTCACTTAGGCTGACCCAGCTTACCGCTTCATCTGCACTCATGCCGCGCCCCTCACGCCCTCATCACAGACATGTCTATTGTACGTGGTAGCGAAAGTAGGCGCAACGCGCACTTACGTCCGTTTGCCCAACGAGCGCATGACCAATGAGAAGAACGGCACTGCCAGCTCACCGATCACACGCGGATGGCGCAGCACCGCTGCATTTGCCACCTCGAAGTCGGCGTGCATGTTCTGCACGGTGGTGATCTGCCGCACGACAGGTTCATGCGAAAAGACCATCATCGAGACGGTGTACTTGCCCGACACAAAGAGCAGGTAATGCTCTTTGTACGGATGCGTTTGCGGCTCTACAACGTCGTTTTGGGCTGCCAACTCTCGGAGCGCGTTTAGAATATCACGCACACTGGCATACGGCACGTCAAAGCCACCCAACGTCTCGATAAAGCGCTCAGAACGGTAGTGGTAGACCGCCATTGCCAGTGCCTTGCCGGAGAGGTTGCGGCGAATGGCAATCGTCTCATCAGCAGTGGCAGCGGGGCGTGCGGCAGCCTCATCTGCCACCAGCGCAGCAAGGTTGATCTGCGATTGGTAACGCTCATAGAGCGTGTGGAACTGTTCACGATTGATATCGCCGTTGGCGAATTCATTCGCCAGGTCGCGCAGTTTTTTGCGGAGCGTGGCGATCATAGCTTCGGCGACGGCAGTTTGGCTGGTTGGTGCATCACTCATAGACAATGGCTCGCTGCTGGCTAAAATGGTAGGTACCTACAAGTATACGGCAAAAAAGCGCGCTGTGTTGTCTCAGAGTTGTGACGGGTGCGCTCAGGGTATTGGCTTTGCCAACAAACGCCGCGTCTGGAACTGCCGATAGAGGAACAAAAAGAGGATGCTTGGATAGACCAGCATATCAAGGATGCTGCCTAGCACACCGCGCAAAGGCGTTAGGTGGAAGGTCACTTCGTCGGTGCAGGCAGTGCTGCCGTCGCTGAGTGCCTCAAAGGTATGGCGATGCACCCAAAAATGAAAGGGACTGCTCAGCGAGCGATCTACAAAGCTGCATGCCTGCGCGCCTTCCTGATAAGCGTTGAACTCATCGTAGATGGCGTGCCACGTTGCGCCTAGCGGCTGAATGCCGAACAGGGCAAGGCGGAACTTGAGCGTGCCGCCTGCCTGCAAGGGATCGTCTTTTGCCAGCAACTTCACACGCAGCGGCGGCGGCGTCAGGTCTTTGAGGGCGATGGGATCATCGTGAAAGCGCCACACAGCGGGCAAGGGCGCTTTCACCACGAAACGTTGCTTAAAGTGTGCCATATGCCTTACTGCGCTGCCTTCCGCTGTGTGCTGGGGCGCACCTTGACGGCGTTCAAGCGCGCCTCAAGGTAGTTGGCAAGCGCGCCGAAAATGCCGCGTAGTTCGGCGCCTAAATACTCAAAGGGAATGTGCGCTTGCAGATCGGGCTGTTCTTGGAGTGCCTGTCCGCCGCATACGCACCAAATGGGCTTGCCATAACTATCCAAGGGCTGGCTGAACTCGGTAAGTTTGCGCGCATTGGCAGGCTGATCGGTGTAGTAGAGGATGGCAGAGGCGTTCATGCCGTTCAGGGCAGGCTGCACCATGTTCGGCTCTAGCTCGCTGCCCAAATGCACCACTGACCAGCCGGCGCGCCGTAGCAGCAAGCCGATGATCAGGAGATCAAGTTCATTCGGCTCAGATGGAAAGCCAATGGTCACGACAGGACTCTGTGCGCGCAAGGCGCTCGGCGTGGTCTGGATCATGTGCAGCAGGCGTTGGCGCGCATAGTTCACCGTGAAGCGCTCGACGGTGATCGGCACTTCGCCGCGTTCACGCTGCGCCAAGATGATATGCATCGCGCCGCGCAAAATGTTGATCAGCGTCGTCTCCAGCGTGTAGAGCGCCATTGCTTCATTAAAGAGTTGATCGGCATAGCGCTCATCAAGGTTCGTCATGGCGTTGGCAAGGTCGCGGCTGAGCGATTCGGGCGAGCGCGGACCTATCGGCGTAGACGGCAGATGGGCGGCTGGCACACGCACCGTTGGATCAATGCCGTTCACCAACATGCTGGTGAGCTGATTAACCGCCTGCCCAATGTTCACGCCACTTTCCGTCTGCTGGATCAGCCAAAAGAGGAGGGCGACATCCCGTTCCGAATAGAGCCGATAGCCGTGCGGCGTCCGATTCGGCGTGGGCAAGCCATAGCGCCTTTCCCAGGCGCGCAAGGTTGCCGCTGTGATTCCCGTCCGCATACAGACAGCCTTCACATTGTAGATCGGCTCATCTGCAAAAGATGACAACAACAAGGTTGGGTTAACCGTATCCATAAGTGTACATCACTTTCGCGCTGTTAGCGCGTGTTCTAACAATACGTCCATAATTCTCTGATCATTCTAACAAATTTTACAAGGTTTGGCAAAGTTTACGTCATAGCTTTGTCTAGAGTAGGGTGAAATAGGCATTAGAGTAGGCTCAAGGGTAGCGGTCAGACTTTGAAAGCAGCAACACAACAAGCACAAAATTTGATGCGTTGTTTCACACACAGGAGTTGTTCAAGCACACAGCGTGCGCTACTATCAAAAGGGCAAAGCGTTCCGATCCACTGGATAAACTGCCTATGGCACTCTCATTGGATAAGCAAAATCAATACCGCGCTCAGTACCGTGCGCGCCGCCCAAGTTGGCAGCCCGCCACCGAGGCATACGAAGGGCTGATCCGTACGGCGCTCCGCCCTGAAAGCGCTGTGCTGGATGTTGGCTGTGGGCGCGGCGGCGTGTTGGAACAGCTAGGCGAGGCGGTTGCTTTTCCCTATGGCATTGATCCCGATTTGGCATCGCTGCGCGAACACCGCCTGCCAAACCTACCACGCGCCGCTGCGCTCGCCGATGCGCTGCCTTTCCGTGCTGCCAGCTTTGACCTGATCTTGTGCAGTTGGGTCTTTGAACACCTTGCCGCGCCTGAGCGCACCCTTACCGAATTTGCGCGTACCCTGCGCCCGCATGGGCGAATTATCTTCCTAACGCCGAACGCCAACAGCCTTGTGGCGCACCTGAACCGCTGGCTGCGCCCACTGCAAGGTTACCTGGTGCCGCGCCTGTATGGACGTGCGGAAGCGGATACCTTCCCTGTCTACTATCGTGCCAATACGCCTAAACGCCTGCTGCGCTTGGCAGAAAAAGCAGGCGTTCAGTTGGAACAATTGCAGCGCATTCCCGATCCAAGCTATCTTGCCTTCACGCCGCTGCTCTTTCGGCTAAGCTGCGCCCTTGCCGCGATCACGCCGCCGGTGCATCTGCTTGGCGTGCTGCACAAAGCGCCGTGAAACACACCCGAAGGCAATTTTTGCTGCTATCCTACGGGCGCACCAAGTTGCGCGTTGCTCCGAATAGGCGCGCCATAGGCAAGAAAAACTGTTCAGTGCGCCATGTAAAGCCCGAAAAGGCGCATGGTAAATGAAACACAAATAGGTCACCCTACGGATTTAGGCAATTTTAGCGCAATTTGCCCTAGCAAAGCCCTAGAAAGCGTGTATAATTCGCGGCAGTCTGTCCTGACTGAAGGAGATTTCGATGCAAAAAACGGATTTAATCAAGCGGGTCGCTGAATCTGCGAATCTGACGCAAGCGGATGCTGCCAAGGCAGTAAACGCCCTGATTGATATTGTGACCGAAACGCTCAAGAGCGGTGAGAAGGTTACAATCACGGGCTTCGGCACATTTGAAGTGCGTGAGTCAGCTGCGCGCACCGGCACCAATCCGCGCACGAAGGAAAAGATCACCATTGCGGCGCGCAAGCGTCCAACCTTCAGCCCCGGCTCGCAACTGCGCGAGGCTGTGAGCGGCAAGAAGGCGTGATCGGATAATCTCCGCGTAGTGCAGCACGAGGGCGGATCGCGTGATCCGCCCTTCTTTATGTCTGATCAAAACACTTTTGAAAAGAGGATTATATATAATGGCGATTCAACTGATTGTGCATGGTGGTGCCGGGCTGGTGGCAGGTGAGCATCACGCAGCAGTCATGGCGACTTGCAGCGCTGCTGTGGCAAGCGGCATAGCGCACCTGCGTGAGGGCGGCACTGCCCTGAACGCTGTGGAGATTGCGACGCGCATTTTGGAAGATGATCCCTTGTTCAACGCGGGCTACGGCTCGGTGCTGAACCGTGATGGCAAGGTGGAGATGGACGCGCTGATCATGGATGGGCGCACTTTTCAGATTGGCGCGGTGGCGGCTGTTTCGCGCTTGAAGAATCCGATCAGCCTTGCCCGCCGCGTGATGGAAGCAACGCCGCACCACCTGTTGGCAGCCGGCGGCGCCGAGCAGTTTGCTGCCGAGCAGGGCTTTGAACTTGTGCCGCCAGAGCATATGATCGCGCCGCGCCAGCTTGCCACCAAATCGGACGGTGATACGGTTGGCGCTGTGGCACTCGATTCAGCGGGCAACGTCGCGGTTGCCGTCTCGACGGGTGGCGTGCGCGGCAAATTGGCGGGGCGCGTGGGCGATTCGCCGATTCCGGGTGCGGGTGGCTGGGCGGATAACGCGCTGGGCGCTGCCTGCGCCACCGGCGTTGGCGAGGGCATTATGCGTGCGCTGCTCACCTTTCGCGCCGTGAACCTGCTGGAGACGCACGGCGCGCAAGCGGCGGCGGAGGCAGCCGTTGCGCTCTTTGAGCAGAAATTCGGCGGTGATGGGGGCTTGATCCTAGTTGACCGTGAAGGCAAGGTCGGCATTGCTCATAATTCGCCGTTTATGCCCGTGGCATGGCTGAACGGTGATCAGATCAGCGCGCAAGTTGCCCAAAAATGAGCCTAACGTGCTGATTTGTGTTAGGATAAGGCGCGGCAAGACCCTTCAGAAAGTGAAAAGACAAGAGCATGACTTTCTTCTTGCGGATGTTAACGGGCAGCCGCATCGCTGATCCAACGCTAGACGCCACCACAGCGCGCAATATTCGCTATCTCTACCTAGAGATTGTCTTTGCGGGCGTGCTGGGCGCCATTGTAACCTTCCACGCTGCCTTCATTGTGCGCTTAGGCGGCACAAAGGAACTGGTCGCGCTGCTTAGTTCGATTCCGGCGTTGGTCTCGGCAGTCTTTAGCATTCCCTCAGCACGCTTGTTGGCGCGTTTGCAAAACCGCAAACGCTGGATATTCGGCAGCTTGCTCTTTATTCGCATCGGCACTGGCTTTATCGCGCTCCTGCCGCTGATCTTCCCAAACGATGCAGCGGCGTGGCTGGTGGCAATTGTGATCTTCCTGAGCCTGCCCAGCATCTTCTTCACCAATGGCTTTCAGGCACTGCTGGCGGATGTGATCCCTGAACGGCAGCGCGCCGTCGTCTTTTCGACGCGCCAGATCATTTGGGCGGCGGGCATCGTGATCACCTCCGCCTTGGCAGGCATCTGGCTGGATAACGCGCCGTTTCCGATCAACTACCAGTTGATGTATGCCTTCGGCTTCATCGTCTCGCTGGGCAGCCAGCACTACCTGAACCGCATCATTGTGCCTGAATCACACGCACTGCCAACCACTGTCCATAAGACGGTGAAGGCGGCGGATATTCCAAAGGCGCAGTTGAACGCTGATATTGGGCGAATGCTCTTTAACATGCTGATCTATCAGGCCGGCTTAACGCTGCCTGGCGCGCTGTTCACCGTCTACTACATTGAAGAACTGGGCGCTTTGGATTCATGGCTTGGCTTCAATTCGGCAATTGGGTTTGCGGGCATGGTGGTTGGCAACCTGATTTGGGTGCGGCTGCTGCGGCGGCGCACCTACTCTTGGGCAATGCGGACGGCGAGCCTGTTCACATGGTTGTTCCCGGTGGGAATCGCGCTCTTTCCCGATCTTACGGCGATCTTGCTGATCAACCTGTTTGTGAACATGATCCATCCGGGTATGGAGCTAGGCAGCCTGAACGTGATGTTCAAGCTGGGCGCTGGCGAACACCGCGCTATCTACATGAGTTGGTATAACACCGTCTTGAACATCAGCTTTTTTGCCGCGCCGTTGGCGGGCGTGTGGTTGGCGTCACAGTTTAGCATTCCAGTGGCAATGCTGATCGCCGGTGCGTTGCGTTTTGCAGGTGGTGTGCTTTTTAACGTGAACCGTGTGCGCGAGCCTAGCCGTGAGGCAGGCGCAGTGGTGCGCGGCGAAGGTGCCTAACGTCGTTAGATTCTCGCCGCGCATCTTAGCGGTGCCGCTTAAAGGCACGCTCATAGACGCGCACATATTCGGAGGCGCTCTTTTCCCAGCCGAAATCGGTTTGCATAGCGCGCTGCTGCATTCGGCGGAACGCTTCCGATTGGCTGCGGTAGGTTTCCAGTGCCCAGCGCAGCGTGCCAAGCACGGCGTCGGCTGTCTCCCACAGAAAGACGAAGCCCGTGCCAACTTTCCCAGCAGCGCCATCATAGTTCTGGACGGTATCGGCAAGTCCGCCCGTCTCGCGCACCACAGGCAGCGATCCGTAGCGCATGGCGAGCATTTGGCTGGTGCCACATGGCTCATAGCGGCTTGGCATCAAGAACAGATCGCTGGCGCCATAAATGCGCTGCGCCAAGATTCCATCATAGCCAATGATGGCACGCGCACGGCTGCCAAAGGTATACTCCAACACGCGCAGGGCGTCCTCAAGGGCGCCTTCGCCGCTGCCCAAGACTACAAGCTGCACGTCTTCATCTGCCAGCAAGCGATAGAGCGCTGGCAGCGCCAGATCAAAGCCTTTTTGGGCGGTCAGGCGCGTCACCGCACCAATCAGCGGCACATCAGCACGCTGCGGCAAGCCAAGCTGTGCTTGCAGGGCAGTTTTGTTCAGGGCGCGCGGCGCAAGGTTGCTCAGGCTGAAGTGATGCAGCAGGGCGGGATCGGTAGCAGGATCGTTGCGCTCCATATCCAAGCCGTTCAGGATGCCCATCACATCGCCGCCGTGGGCGCGCCAGCGCACCAGATTTTCCAAGCCTTCGCCAAAGCGCGGGTATTGAATTTCTTCGGCATAGCGTGGGCTAACCGCCGTGATCATATCGCTGTAGGCAAGGGCGATTGCCATCAGGTTATCGCCCTTGCCCTGAAAGATCAGATCGGGCTGTGTGCGGGCGGGAATGCCGGCATCAAAGAGTGCGCCGCCCGCCCAATCGCCCTGGTAGCCCATATTATGCACAGTCAGGACGGTGCCAACAGGCTGCCAAAACGAGTCATAGCGGCTGTGCGCGACGAGGAAAGCACCCAGCGCCGTGTGCCAATCGTGAACGTGCAGCACGTCCAGCTTCCAGCCCTCGCGCTGTGCCAACTGCCACGCTAGCGCTAAGGTGAACTCGCTAAAGGCGATGAAGCGCTGCCGATCCCATTCATTGTCGGTATAGAGCTGCCAGCCCTGCCCAAAGAATGGGTAGCTTTCGATGAAGTAAATCGGCACGCCGTCATACTCGGTGTGGTGGATGTAGACATCCGCCGTGCCGCGCCGCCTGCCAAACTGGAAGTGAAAGGCGTAGGCGATGTTGTAGCGCCCACGCTCAATGAAGCCATGTAGTGGCATGACAACACGCGCATCTACGCCCAGCCGCCGTAGCGCTTTGGGCAAACTGCCAACTACATCGGCAAGCCCGCCGGCTTTGGCAAAAGGCGCAACCTCTGCCGCTGCAAATAAGACGTTCATTTGCGTAAGCCGTTAGGCAGCACGCCGCCACGGCGTGCCACTGCCTAGCCGATCTTCAAAATCGTCGTCGTCGTCCTCAAAATCATCATCCTCGAAATCGAGGTCATCATCGTCAAAATCATCGTCATCCTCAAAATCATCATCGTCATCGAAGTCCAGGTCGTCGTCATCGTCGAAATCGAGATCATCGTCATCGTCGCCCAGATCATCATCATCATCTTCTTCGTAGCGGCGTTTGACCGCTTTGGGCAGCAGGTGAATGAGCGATTGAAGCGATGGGCGTGCTGGACGTGTTGACACAGCCGTCAGGCAGCTTGGCTGCGCTGCCACAACGCCTGATAAGGCATCCGATACAGTTTGCCGCAGCGAGTAAGCATCGGGCGCTGCTGCGTGGGTTAGTGCTGATAGAGGTGAGAGTGCCGTTGCGCTCACAGATGACTCCTTAGCATGGTAGAGCAAGATCGCGGGCATTGTAACGCTACTTTTCGCGGCAAGTCAACAAGCAATCGCGCAAAAAGTCATTCAGATTTTTGACTGGACTCGGTTGTTTTGGTTTTATCATAAATTTCGCGCCCGGCGCGTTGGGCAGCTTTTCGCACGTCGGGATCGGGATCGTTGCGGAAAACTTGCTCAAGGGCGCTCAGGGCAGTGGGATCACCAAGCAGGCGCAGTTCATTGATCGCCTTCATACGGACGGACGGGTCTTTATCGCTTAAGCGCTGGATGTGATATTCTACAAGTCGGCTTGCCATGAACTCTGCTATACGTCCCTTTCCTTACGGTGCGAAATAAAACACGCTCAGCGCCCTTGCCGTTTTGCTTGGGCGCGCTGCAAAATTTCGGCGGCAGCGCGGCGGTCAGCTTCGGTGCTGGTTGCCGTCTCGGTGGCGATGCGCCGTTGGGCAGCCTGATAAATGGCTTTGCCAACAGCCTGTGCCAGCTTGCGCGTCTCGAGGTCAGGGTCAAGCGCGAACAGGGCTGCCAGCGCGCCAAGCGCACGC
Organism: Chloroflexi bacterium CFX4; assembly: GCA_021404685.1. Taxonomy (GTDB): domain Bacteria; phylum Chloroflexota; class Anaerolineae; order Aggregatilineales; family UBA2796; genus CP2-2F. The sequence goes on from QWHC01000001.1 coordinate 261,689, forward strand.
GGATCGCCGAGCAGCTCAAGCTGGCGGATTGCCTCACGGCGCACGGCAACATCCGAATCGCGCAGGCGTTGCGTCCATAATTCAAGCAGATCGGGCATTGGCACCTCGCTTCGCTAAACGTGCAGATCAGCTAAAAAACTCATCCGAAAGCCCTTCATCCAACAGGCGCATCAAGTCAAGCGGCGCGTTGGCAGGTGGTGGTGCGGGCGGCGGCGCGCTGCGGTTTTGCTCACGCAGGTGCTGCTGCAAGTTAAACTGCATCTCATCATAGGTGCGGTGATCTTTCTCGATCAGGCTGGCAATGAGCGCCTCTTGGCTGGGCGTCAGCGGCGTTTCAGCGGCGGAAGGTTGCGCGGTTTGGCTGCGCTGCGCGGCGTAGATCAACTGCCCCGCCCACTGTGCCACATGGCGCACGCCCGCCTCAGGGTCGTTTTTATAAACGTGAGCAATGGCAGGCAGCGCTTCGGCTTCCTCCACCATCGCCAGAATCCGCAAGGTCTCCACGCGCACCCATTGATCAGGATGTTTGAGCCGTTCGAGCAAATCTGCCAACAGCATAAGCACACCTTTTCCCTTAGTGTATGCTGAATCTGTACCGTTATGCAAGCCTTTTTGGTTGGAACTAGACGCTTAGCTGACGCTTCTGCTACGATTTGGAGTCTGACTCGACAGACGCCTTTTTTGCAGGTATGCTATAGCGTTGCTGCGAGACTTAATTCTAGCGCAACCCGAAAACGATTCCATGTGGAGTATAACGAGGATGGCTTTGAGAGTGAACAAGTTCTTAGTGGTGCTGGCAGCCTTTGGCTTTGCACTGCTAATGTTTGGTATCCCCTCAGTCGGTATCACCAACGCCCAAGATGCAACCCCAACCCCTGCGATAATCATCGTAACGGCAACCCCGCTTGGCGGCGGCGCACCACCCGTCATTGCGGCAACACCGGAAAGCGCTGCCCCACCCGCAGCAGATGCCACTGTTGCCCCACGTGAGTGGCAGGCGTTCAATGCTGCGCGTGCCTATCTGTCGCGCAAGATTAACACAAACCTGCGCTATGTGAACAGCTGGTCTTGGGAGCTGGCGCTTTTCCCCGATAGCGCGCTTGGCTGCCCCGCCCCCGCTGGCGAGACGGTCATCAAGGGCGATACGGCGGGCTATCAGTTCATCATTCAGCCGCTTGGCAACCAAAACCGCTATGATATTCGCGTGACCTATGATCTTGAGAAGGTCTACGATTGCGGCATCGCCGGCACAGCGCCAGGTGGCAGCAACTTGCCCGCACCGGCAGCAGGCTCGGCAGCCGGCGGCGGCTTTGAGTTGGGCGGTCATGTGTTGGAGCTTGGCGCCGGCACCGTGAACGCCATGAAGCAGGCAAAGATGAAGTGGGTCAAGCACCAAGTGCGCCCCGGTGATGGCGGTGCTTTCGGCTTGATCGCCAACGCGAAGGCGAACGGCTTTAAGGTGCTGCTCTCCGTTGTGGGCAGCCCACAGAACATCTTGGAGCCGGGTTTCTTTGACCAATACGCGGACTATGTGGGGCAGTTGGCTGCCGCTGGCGCGGATGGCATTGAAATCTGGAACGAGATGAACCTCGACCGCGAGTGGCCCAATGGTCAGATTAACCCTGCCAAGTATGTTGAGATGCTGGCAAAGGCATATAACGCCATTAAGTCGAAAAATGGCAGCACGCTGGTGATCAGCGGCGCGCCTGCACCCACCGGTGCTGCCGGCCCCGGCGGCAAGACGGCTGCCTTCTGGAACGACGATGTGTACATGCTTGAAATGGCACAAGCAGGCGCGGCACAATACCTTGACTGCGTCGGCGTTCACTACAATGAAGGCATCGTTAGCCCGAATCAGGCAAGCGGCGACCCGCGTGATAACTACCCAACACGCTACTTCTCCACCATGCTGGATCGTGCGATGGCTGGTTTCGGCGGCAAGCAAGCCTGCTTCACGGAGCTAGGCTACCTCTCGCCCGAAGGCTACGGCCCGCTGCCCGGCGGCTTCTCGTGGGCGCAAAACGTGACTGTGGCGCAGCAGGCGCAGTGGTTGGCAGAGGCGGCTGTCCGTTCGGCACAGAGCGGGCGCGTGCGCCTGATGATCGTCTGGAATGTGGACTTCCCGTTCTATGGCGGCTCTGACCCAGTGGCGGGCTATGCCATTATCCGTCCCGGCGGCGGCTGCCCCGCCTGTGCGACGCTCGGCTCCGTGATGCCGTAAGCGCAGCGCACCTCACCTAACTAAACCAGACGGGCGGATCGCAGTGATCCGCCCGTTGCGTTGAAGGGCTAAAGGCTAAGCTGTGCGTGCAGTGCCTCAGGCGTGTTTACGGGCAGTTGGCAAGCAAAGTGGCGGCAAACATAGGCAGTCGGCAAGCCGTTCAGCAGCGAACGCCCTACCAACAGCGGCGGAAAGTCCGCCGAGTCCGCCGCGCCGTGTGCGATCACCGCGTTGGGATAATAGCCCTTGTGCAGCACCTGCAAGAGTGCCGCCGTCTCAGGCAACTCTGCCGCACCCAAGATCGCCACCTCTTGCACGCCATACACCAAGAGCCGCACCGCGTTAAGCGCCTCGCCGAAGGCAAGCGGATATTCGCGCAGCGCGCCTGCCAACGGCGCTAGGATAGCCTCTGCGGCGGCACTGTAGCGCGCCTCGCCAGTGTAGGCGGCAAGTTGCAGCAGCACCTTTGCCAGTGTGCTGTTGCCGCTTGGCACGGCGTTATCTTGCAGGTTGCGCGGGCGCGTGATGAGCTGCTCGTGATCATCGCTGGTATCGTAGAAGCCGCCATCTGCGGCGCGAAAATTGCCTAGCACCGTCTCGGTCAAGCTGAGCGCTTCCTGAAGCCAGCGCGCCTCGAACGTCGTTTGGTAGAGTTGGATCAGCCCGTCAATCAGGCAGGCGTAATCCTCAAGATAGCCGTTAAGCTGAGCGCGCCCATCTTTATAGCTGCGGAGCAGGCGCCCATCGCGGCGCAGCGCGCTCAGGACGAATTCGGCGGCGCGGAGGGCAGCCGCGCGGTAATCGGTGCGTTCTAGCACGCGGGCTGCTTCTGCCAAGCTAGCGATGGTCATGCCGTTCCACGCCGTCAGAATCTTGTCGTCAAGCGCGGGCGGCACGCGCTCTAGGCGTTTGGCATAGAGCGTTTGGCGCGCCTGCTCAAGGTGACTTTCTAACATTTCTTGTGAAATACCCAACCCAAGCGCCACTTGGCTCGGCTCAGCCGGCACGTGCAGAATGTTATGCCCTTCAAAATTGCCACTTGCCGTCACATCCCAATAGGCAATCGCAGACTGGGCAACCTCAGATGGCAAGGCAGCGCGCAGTTCCTCAAGACTCCACACAAAGAACTTGCCTTCTTCGCCTTCGCTATCGGCATCGGTGGTGCTGTAGAAGCCACCTTCGGCGGATTGCATCTCGCGCAGCAGGTAGTCGTAGATTTCTTCGGCAATGCGCTTGAAGAACGGATCACCTGTCGCTTGCCATGTGTGCAGGTAAAGGCGGCTAAGCTGTGCGTTATCGTAGAGCATTTTCTCAAAGTGTGGCACTAGCCATACCCGATCCACGCTATAGCGGTGAAAGCCGCCGCCAAGCTGATCGTACATGCCGCCGCGTGCCATCTTCTTCAGCGTGAAGCCGACCACTTCTAAGGCGCGTTGGCGCGCCGACTCTTCGCGCAGATAGCGCGCCATGCTCAGCAGAAAAGCGTAATTCATCGGCATTGGGAATTTGGGCTGCCCACGTGATAAGCCACCATGCACGGGATCAAAGTCACGGATGGCAACGCGGAAAGCGTGTTCGAGCAGATCGGCGTCCAACGAGCTGCCCGACTCGCCAATGCCGAGCAGATCGCGCTGCAAGCCTTCGGTGATCTGTTCGGCAACGTGGTTCACCTGATCGCGCCGCGTTTGCCAAGCGTCCATGACTGCCGCCATGATCTGCTTGAAAGTTGGCATTCCGCGCCCTGCCTCTTTGGGGTAGTAAGTGCCGGCGTGGAAGGGCTTGCCTTCGGGCGTCAGGAAGACGGTCATGGGCCAGCCGCCTTGCCCACGGTTAAAGATTTGGGTCGCCTGCATGTAGATGTCATCCACATCTGGGCGCTCTTCGCGGTCTACTTTGATGTTCACAAAGTCGCGGTTCATGATGGCAGCCGTCTCGGCATCCTCAAAAGATTCATGCGCCATGACGTGGCACCAATGGCAGGCGCTATAGCCAACGCTCAGCAAGATCGGCTTATCCTGCTGACGGGCAAGGGCGAAGGCTTCCTCGCCCCATTCGTACCAATCCACCGGATTTTCGGCGTGCTGGCGCAAATAGGGCGAGGTGGCGTGTTGCAAACGGTTCATTCTCAACCGTCCTTTCATATGCAAAGCGAATACAAAGTGATTTTCGGCACAATAGGATGCACGTTACAAACATCCGCCCTTCGGCTGATTTTTTTCGTTAAGTGCTTGTCTCGCAGATGTAACACGGCTATGCTTTAAGCATACCCATGTGCAGGTAAACCACAAGAACTGAGGATTTTATGAGCCAAACAACTGGTGCCGAAAATGTAATCTGGGATTTGAGCGTCTTTTACAGCAGCCCTGATGATCCTGCCATTCAGCGCGATCTGGCTGACGTGCAGGCGCAAGCAACGCGCTTTGCCGAAACCTATCGCGGGCGTGTGACCAGCCTGAGCGCCGCCGAACTTGCTGCCGCTCTCGCTGAGTTAGAATCGATCCACGAGAAAATTGGCAAAATCAGCTCATATGCTGGCTTGCAGTGGAATACGGACACTGCCAACCCAACCTTAGGCGCGCTCTTGCAGCGCGTGCGGGAGGCAGACTCGCAGCTTGACCAAACACTGCTCTTTTTCACGCTGGAATGGACGCAAATCAGCGATGAAGGCGCTAAAGTTGCCGATGATCCATCGCTGGCGCGCTACCGCCACTTCCTGATCAGCCAACTGCGCTACCGTCCACACCTACGCAGCGAACCTGAAGAAAAGGTGATCGCGGAGAAGGCTGTTACAGGGCGCGATGCCTGGGTGCGCTTCTTTATGGAGACTTCCAACGCCATCTTGTTTGATTGGGAAGGCGAAAAAGTGCCGCAGTCCATCGTGATGCGCCAGCTCTACGCCACCGACCGCGAGGTGCGGAAGCGCGCCGCCGACTCGATCACAGCCGGCTTGCGCCCAAACTTGCGCCCGCTGACCTATGTGTTCAACACGCTGTTAGCGGATAAGGCGAGTGATGATCGCCTGCGGAGCTACCCAACCTGGATCACCTCGCGCAACCTCTCCAACGAGACGAACGATGAGGCAGTACAAGCGTTGGTAGATGCCGTCACCAGCCGCTACGACATTGTCTCGCGCTACTACACCATCAAGCGGCGCTTGCTTGGCGTGGAAGAACTTTTTGACTACGACCGCTACGCGGCGCTGCCCGGTGCCGATAAGCAGCACAATTGGGAATCAGCGCGCAGCATCGTGCTGAATGCCTTCGGTGCTTTCTCGCCACACATGGCAGATGTTGCTCGTGAGTTCTTCGATAAAAACTGGATTCACGCGCCCGTCAGCGCCAATAAGCGCGGCGGCGCCTTTGCCAGCCCAACCGTGCCGAGCGCGCATCCTTTTGTGTTCGTCAACTATACCGGCGCCGTGCGCGATGTGATGACCTTAGCGCATGAACTCGGTCACGGCATTCATATGTACCTTTCGCGCCCGCACGGCGTCTTTGGTGCGTATACGCCGCTGACCACGGCTGAAATGGCGTCCGTCTTTGGCGAAATGTTGGTCTTTAACGATCTGATGTCGCGTGAGTCCGATCCTGCTGTGCGCCTTTCGATGTTGGCAGGCAAGCTGGAAGACACCTTCGCCACCGTTTTCCGTCAGATCAGCATGAACCGCTTTGAACACGCCATACATACCGCACGCCGCCAAGAAGGCGAACTCTCCACAGATCGGTTTATCGAACTCTGGCTGGAATCGCAGCGCGCCATGTTCGGTGAGAGCGTGACCTTGCGCGATGACTACGGCATTTGGTGGAGCTATGTGCCGCACTTCATCAGCACGCCGGGCTATGTGTATGCCTATGCCTTCGGCGAACTGCTGGTGCTAGCGCTCTTCAGCAAATATAAGCAGGAAGGTGAGGCATTCGTGCCGCGCTACCTAGACGTGCTGGCAGCCGGCGGCTCGGATAAGCCTGAGAACATCCTCGCTAAGGCAGGCGTAGACCTGACCGATCCGACCTTCTGGCAGCAAGGCTTGCAGATCATTGACGACATGGTGAACGACCTTGAAGCACTGACTGTGCAAGTTCCTTAATCTGTTCACACAGGCACGGATCGGCAAGAGCTGCCGATCCGTGCTTTTTCACGACATCACGGAGAGCATCTATGCAGCTTTTCATTGAAGGCGCACCGCGCACCCTTGTTCCTATTCAGGCTTTCCGCATAGAGCAAAAGCTGCCTAACGCTTTCGGCGTCCCTTTTTTTGAGCCAAAAGATTTTAGTGGGCTGGGTCGCCTTGACAATTCGGCGGACGCTTTGCATACGCTGCGTGAGCGCGTGCTAGAGGAAGTGGTGCCGAATCTGCCGCCCCTTCAGTGGTTAACGCTGTTCGAGCACCTAACATGGTGCTTTGAGACTGAACTGCGCGCCGCCAACGCCGTGATCGGGCTGCGCGAATCGGAGATTGGCTTTGCCGTCAGCGGCTTTGCGGACGTGCTGAACACCTATGCCTATGCCGTTGTACGCGCTGAGGCAGAAAACGCGCCACGCCCTGCTTTTCAGGCAGTTTATGAGCAGTGGTACATGGCTTCGGTGCGCGTCTCCAGCCAGCAACATACCTATGTGCATGGCAGCGCGATCTGGCACGTGCAGGTTATCAATGCTGCCTATGGGCGCATTGGGCTGGTCGTGCAGACGGATCAGGGACGCCACTATGTGCAAGATGCCAGCTATGCCTGCCCGGCAGAAGGCTTCATCAACCGTTTGCTCAGCGCGATTGTGGTAAAATTGCAGGCAGTTGAAGTGTGAGGTGTACAATGCCCAAAACAAGCCCGACCAGTCTTGAGTCTGCTCCCAACCCTGATCAGAAAGTTGGCGAGATGACACGCGCCGAATTAGAGCTTTTGATTGAGCGTGCTGCGGCAGGTGTGCTTACGGAGTTTTTGCACCACCTTACCGAACTGGCTGCGACGCAAAGCAGTGCAGCACTGCCCTCAGAGTCCGCCACGCTCCAAGCACTTTTAGAGGCTTTTGAAGCAACCCGCTGGACGCCGCCAGACGGCACGCCTTCTCCTGTGGAGGTGTTACGTGCCATGCGGCGTGGCGAAAGCGTGTGAGATGAGCAAGACTCTAAAAAACGGTGCTAAAGAATGGCAAGTTATGTACTAGATTCTTCTGTGATTGCTGAATACTTCGTTGGAACAGTTTTTATTGCCCACGCTAGAAACCTGTTTCAGTCGCCACGCACCCATACGCTATATGCTGTTGATTTTTGCCGTGTTGAAATCGCCAATGTGCTGTGGAAGTACGTGAGAAATTTTGGTATGGAGGAACAGGCTGCCTATCAGGCATTGACTGTTTTATTGAGGCTTCCACTGCGGCATGAATCCGTTCATCAGCTATTGCCAAGAGCTATGACCGTTGGTTTGGCGAACACACTTTCTATGTATGACTCGGTTGCCATTGCTTTAGCTGAATCTCTTGCCATACCGCTTATCACACTGGATGAGAAACAACAACGGGTCGCTGCTGCCGTTGGCGTTGCCACCACACCCATCACGGATTTTGCCTAAATGTGGGAAGGCTTCATCAACCGTTTGCTCAGCGCGATTGTGGTAAAATTGACCGAAAGCCACTGAGTGCCAAAGGACTAGCGATCATGGTTGAGCATGTGCCGCGTAAAATCAGCGAGATGACCGAGGATGAATTAGCGGACTTCATCACCACGATGGTTGATGTGCGCTTGGGGCAAGCAAACACTATCGTCACCCTCTATCCGCTGGATTTCAAGCCTGATACACGCACCATTGAAGAAGTGCTTGCCTCAGTTGAAGCAAACCGCTGGACACCGCCACCGAGCGCTAAAACATCCCTAGAATTTTTGCGCAAAAGCCGTGATGAGGCATGAACAGCTACGGCGTAGATGCCTCCGTGATTGCAAGTGTATTTGTAACCGATTCTTACACAGCCCATGCGAAATCATTAGTGCATCGAATCAGTGTGCTGCGGCTGTTCGCACCTGAAACACTGCACGCTGAAATTGCCAATACCTTATCCATCACGGACTTTGCCTAAGTGAGGACTGCCACCTATGACCAATGCCCTTGATCTGCCCACACTCGGACGCGCAGCGCGTGCCGCTGCCCGCCAACTTGCCCGCCTCAGCACCGATCAGAAGAATGCCGCCCTACACGCCATCGCCGATGCCCTCAGCACGCACCAAACCGCGATCATGGCGGCAAACGCCACTGACCTTGCCGCTGCCCGCGAGAGCGGCATGAACGCCGCCTTGCTGGATCGCCTCTCGTTGGAAGGGCGCTTAAGCGGCATCGCTGCCGATGTGCGAAGTGTTGCCGCACTGCCCGATCCGATTGGCGAAGTGATCGACTCGACCGTGCTGCCCAACGGAATGCAGCTTGAGAAGCGCCGTACACCGCTTGGCGTGATTGGCGTCATCTATGAGGCACGCCCAAATGTGACGGTGGATGTTGCCTCGCTTGCCCTCAAAACGGGCAACGCTGTGATCCTGCGCGGCGGCAAAGAGACCATTCACAGCAACCGCGCTTTGGTAGGCGTCCTTCAAGGCGCCTTGGCTGCCTGCGGTTTGCCTGCTGAGGCTGTTCAGTTCATAGATAGTCCAGATCGGCAGTATGTGGCGGAGCTGCTGCGCCTTGATCGCTACGTGGATATGATCATCCCACGTGGCGGCGCAGGCTTGCACGAGTTCTGCCGCCAAAACAGCACCATTCCCGTCATTACGGGTGGTATTGGTATCTGCCATTTGTATGTAGATGCCAGCGCGGATCAGGCTGCCAGCTTAGAGGTCATCTACAACGCCAAAACGCAGCGCCCAAGCGTCTGCAACGCGCTGGATACGCTCTTGGTGAACAGCCAGATCGCGGCGGACTTTCTGCCACGCATGGCGGCGCGCCTGCGGCAAGGCGGCGTCACTTTCCGCGCTGATCCGCGTGCCTTGAGCATCCTCAATCCGCAGGGCGATGCGCCCGATGTGCAGGCAGCCGTTGAGAGCGACTGGGACACCGAGTGGCTGAGCCTGATCTTGGGCGTGCGCGTGGTGGATACCTTAGACGAGGCACTTGATCACATTGCCGCGCACAGCACAGCGCACAGTGATGGCATCCTGACGGCAAACACAGCACACGCGCAGCGCTTTGTCGAAGAAGTGGATTCGGCGGCGGTCTATGTGAACGCTTCGACGCGCTTCACCGATGGCGGACAGTTTGGCTTGGGCGCAGAGGTGGCAGTCAGCACGCAAAAGCTGCACGGGCGCGGTCCGATGGGCTTGCGCGAACTGACGACCTACAAATGGATCGGGCGCGGCAGCTACCACGTCCGCGCCTAGCCGCTAATCAGAGGCAAGCGCGGCTGCCTGTTCAGGCTGTTCCGCGTTTGCCATCCCTTCCTGCAAATTGGGTGGCGGCTTCCGAAAGACGATAGCGATGCTGATAGCAGTCACAATCAGCAAGGCTGCTACAATGCTGAAAATCAGGTCGAAGCCGAAATCACGCTGAAGCACGCCGCTTAGGCTGCTGGAAGCAAACCAACCCATGCTCCACAGCACTGAGCCAACCGCGCTGCTCAGGTTGTGAATGCGCTTTGGCACGTATTCCAAGCGCAGCGGCTCGTACAGTGGCACCAACAGATTCCGCACAGAGGCGGCGATCATGAACATCAGCGCGCCGAAGATCACCACTTGCGAAAAGCCAAGCGCCACATAGGCCACCGCCGCCAAACTCATCGAGATGAGCAATGCACGAATGCGCCCAAAACGCCGTTCCCACCAAGGCGTTGTAGCGCCCACCACGCCCATAAACAACCAGCCGATGCTTAAAATCGCGCCGACTTGCTCATCAGGCAGCGTGAAGCGTGTGCGGAAGAACAAGTTGTAGAACGGGAAGGTTAAGCCTGCCGTCAAGCCGAACAGCATTGAGGGAATCGAGAGCATAATGATCTCTCGCCACGGCACAAAGGTCGGCGGCGCGTTCACCTCGCTGACGACGGTTGGCGCGGCGTGCGTCGGCGCACGGTCGGGCAGGCGCAGCACGGGCAGCACACTGGCAAAGCTAATCAGGGCGCTGATGAAGAGCGCCGCGCCATAGGCAAACGGCGTTTGAGCATCTGCCACGCCTTCAAGGGCAGCGCCCTGCGGCATTCCAATGGTCTCGATGATCAGGCGCGGCAAAAAGCCGCCGATGAAGCTGCCGAAAGCGGTCGCAGTCAGTGTGGTGATCTGGTAGTAGCCGAAGGCGTGCGATTGATGCTCACGCGAGACGAGTGCGATCATCAGCGGGCCGGCAGCAATGAAGGCAGCGCCGAACGAAATGCCGAATAGCACACGGCTGAAGATCAGGATTGGCAAGCTGGGCATCACCAACATCGGCAAATAGCTGAGGGCGGAGCCAACCATGGAGTAGATGATCACGCGCCGCGCACCAATGCGATCCGCCAAAATGCCGATGGGAATGCCGGTGAAAATGCCACCAACCCGCGAGATGCCTTGCAAAAAACCGATCACTTCTGAGTCGTAGCCCAAGCTGACAAAGTAGAAATTCAGCACCACATCGGTAATGCCGAACAAACCAATGTGGAAAATAGCACTGTGCAGCAGAAACAGCACCAACGGGCGATTTAGCCCTTGCAGCTTGACCATGAAGACTCCAGGCTTAAAATGTTTATCAGCTAACGGTTGTGGTTGGCGGGTTGGGCAGCGTAGTGGCTCTGCACCTGACTCCACAAAATAGCGACTGCCTGCTGCACTTGCGGATGAGCAGGATCAACAGCGCGGGCGCGGTCTACATAGCTCCACGCTTCTAAAGGTGTGGTGGCAAGGTAGGCAAGGTTCAGCCAGGCGCCAATATGGGCAGGGTTGGCGGTTGCCACCTTCATAAAGTACCAGCGCGCTTCTTCGTACCTGCCGCCTACCACCGCGCCCACACCCAAGTTATAGGCGGTTAGTTGCTCGCGCAGCGTATCGGGCGGGCGGCGGCGCAGCAGCACCCACAGCAGAATCAGCAGGATCAGGTTGCCCAAAGCCCCAACCAGCACACCGACAAAGAATCCGCTGGCAGGTTTGCGTCCCTTTGCCCAATAGACAAGCGGCGTGACTAGCGCACCAATCAGCGCGCCGCTGCCCGAAAACAGACTTAAAATTGTTGGCGTATCCAAACTGAAAGCCCTTTCAAGGCATAATTATAGCGCGATGTGTGCTAAAAGCGCAGTGGGAAACAAAAACGCAAGCGTAGTGAAAATGGAGAGGGTAAGGCGTGCCAAAGTTGTGTGAAGCACACCTCAGGTTAGCTGTTGCCTCACGCTCCGCTTCCCTTTTCCTGCTGGCGGGCTAGGCATAAGGGATGGTTGCATGGTTGCAACCCAGACCATTCCCACACCCGTTCGACCTTAACATTGACCGCAATCCGCCCTTATGTTACACTAAGCGCTAGGCATAACCACCTTGGAGGGATGGCAGAGTGGTTGATTGCGGCGCTCTTGAAAAGCGTTGTGGCGCTAGACGTCACCGGGGGTTCGAATCCCTCTCCCTCCGCACAATATTACCTTAGGCACACAGGGGCAGAATGCGCTGCCCCTGTTGCGTTCTCCGTCTTAGCTCACCCACCGACCGCCAGTTCCTCCTCCACAGGCTATGAATCTGACCGCCGCCAATGCCTGTGCGGATGCGTTTTGGCGCGCCTGCCTTACAGAAAGGCGCAGATAGGTTGTCGCACAGAGCAGGAACGGATAAGATCAAGGCTGATCGGAAGGCTGAGGTATTTACGACGCATGAGCTATTTTTCAATGCCCTTAAAAGGGTTGCAGGCGGCTGCCAACCGTGCCATAAACGCACTGGCAGCCCTTGTACAGCGCCTTGCCGCGCCCAACACGCTGCCAATTGCTGAGCCTATTCAGCTTGATTTTACTGTGAACGTGCTACGCCCTGATGATCTGTTCGTGGCAACGCTTGGCTTTGCCAATTTGCGCCTGATCAAGGGCAACCTGACCGCACTGCCGCGCTTGGTGGCGCTGCGTGAGGCACCTTCGTATATTGTGCTTTACCTGCCGCCGCAAAGCCTGGGTGAGCAAGACGCCAAACGGCTTGCCAAACCTAGCCTGCTGGTCTACCAATTAAAGCCTGAGTCGCTGCCGTTGGAATACACCTTAGAGCGCTTGCTAGAGGCGTGCGGTCAGGCACACCTGATTGTTTCAGCAGGGCTTGCCGCGCCACACGGACACGCCGCACGGCGAGATCGAATTCATCTGGAGGTGGAAGAAGGAATTTTCACCGCCGTTGAAGCGCCCTACCGTTTGGTGCTTTCACCCATCGCTGAGGCAGCCTTCACCGAAATTGCCCTACCGCAGCCCGACCGCGCCACTGGACGTACACCGGTTTGGCATATGCATCTTGCCCGCACGGCAGCGCGTGCCGTTTGGTCGCCAGATTTGGCGGCACCACAGGGCGAGGCGGGCAAGCAGCGCGCTGCGATTGCACGCCAAACGGCTGATCAGCGCAGCGTGCCGCCCGGCGTTGAAAATCCCACCCTGAATGTTGAGGTGCTAACGCTCAGCGCGCTCGGCGCAACCTTCGATTTGACCTTTGCGCCATCAAACGCGGCGCGGCTTGGTTTGAGCGCCGCCGGCTGGTCAACACATGGCGCACAAGGGCGCACCACTGCCCAGATCGGTGGTGAGCGCGGCTATTTGCTGCCCTTTGGTCATATGGCAGTCTTGGTGCAAGGCACGCAGCGCCGCTTCACTGCCCAAGGCGCCGCGTTGGTCGCAGGGCGTTATATCGCCGTGCAGCAGCCCGAACTTACTTTCAATCGGCGCGATTTGCCCTTCAAGACAATCCGCATCGTCACACCCTACACACCCGACTTGGCCGATCCACGCGATCACGAGGCGGCACGCCTTGCCGATCAGGGCGAGCGCGCTTTCTGGATCAAGCTGCCTGCTGAGGGCGACCTTGCCGATTATCACTTTCAGCTAGAGGCAGTTGATCACGCGGACCGAACCATCCGCTTCAGCGCACCACTGGTCTTTGTGGCAGAGGCGCTCACCGATCCCGCCAGCGGCGCACTGACGGGCATCAAGCGCGTGATTGAGGCATATAACAACGCGGCGCAGCCTTTGGCGCTCCACGCACAGCCCGTTGCCTTTGCGCCAAGCCGCGCCGAAGGTGACACCACACTCTACACACACACGCTGACGCTTGGTGCAGCCTTTGCCCTTGAAACACCTTATTTTCAGCCGACCATGTTATCGGCAAGCGTTACGCTGCCGGCTTTGAGTGCCTTTGGCGTGGCGGATTCTGAACCGCAGCGCCTTGTGTGGGAAGCAAGCTACAGCACACAGCCCGATCCTGATCAGTTCGGGAACAGTGGTGAGGTCTTTGCGCGGTTGGCAGCACCATACCCGATCCGCTTTGCGCCTAACCAGCTTGGCGGCATTGCAACGCTCGCCATGGCGGTGGAAGGCATCTCGCGGCGCTATGGCGCAGTGGGCAACCTGAAAAACATCCGCGATGGCTTATTTCTGCCAGCCCAACTGCTCGAAAATGCGGCGATCTTGGGGAATGTTCCGATAAAAGCACTTATCAGCACGATTGCCGCTGACCAAGCCTTGAATGCCGCCGCTATCCCGGTTTTGGCGGCAAACACACACAGCGCCCGCTACCGTTGGCACGTTGAACGGGATCATCTGCGTGAGACGGGCTTTTTCATGCCCGCCGAAAAGGGCAACTTTCACCTTGCGCTGGATAGCGGCGATGCTTACCGCGTTCGTGCTGCCTTAGAGGATTTCCGCCTGCTGACGCCAGATAACCTGCTAACGCTGGCATTTAAGCGCGTGGCAGCCGCAGAGCGCGCCGGTGTGGCATACCGCGCCGATATACACCTTGAATATGCCCAGTTACGCGGCGTTTTGATGCTGTTGCAGCCTGCTCTCAGCGCTTTGATTCCCGAAGGCTTCAGCCGTTTTAGCAGACAAGCCTACACAGCCGACTCGCTAGTGGTGGACTATACGCAGGCGTTGCCCAGCCTGCTGCTTGGTCTCAGCCGCACGCACGCGCTGCCCCTGCGCGCCGCGTTGCGTCTGCCGATGGATGGCGCACCGCTCTCGCTGAGCGTGACGGTTGGCACGCCGACAGGCGGTGATTACAGCCACACCGAGATGGATACCGACGGTGTTCGCAGCGCGGAAGCCGCCGCAGCATTCAGCGCGCCAATGGCGTTTGAACTGGGCGAGGCGGTTGCCACCAGCAGCGGCTACGGATCGGTGCATCTCAGCTATGGGCGCGGTGCGCCAGCCCAGTTTTTTGGTGTTGTGCGCGGCTATGGCATGTTGAGCGCGCTTGGCATTGTAAGGCTCAGCACAACCTTCACCTTGCCAATGGGCTACTATGCGGCTGCCAGCAAGCCGCTTGGTGCGGCAACCTTGCGCCTAAATCCGATGCTCGCCTTCTTTGAGCGTGGCGTGCGTTTACCGCTGCACCGTGCGCTCAGCAGCACCTATCCCAGTGACGAAGATTGGTCTGCCTATGCAGCCGCCTTTGCTGATGATGACGCCACAACGGAGGCTTAACCGCGTATGAACGCACAAACCTTGATTCTCACCGCCTTGCCAAACGGCATTGCGGCGGATACATTGCGCCTTTCAGTTTATTTTGCGCCGCGTTTGTGGACGCAAGAGCGCGCAGCGCAGGCGCTCTCGCTAGCGCAATTTCCCGATTTTTGGGATTTTCCCGCCCAAGTGGAAGGCATGACCTTCACCGTCCAGTTTGAGAACGGCGCGACCTTCAGCGATCTGAAACGGGCAAATACGGATGCCTTGCGCGCCGATATGTGGCAGGTGCTTTTCAAGCAGCCGCCTTATGTGGAAGATTTTCCTTACGTCGCGCCTTATCAGTTTGCGGCACAGTCGGTTGCCAACGCACCCATTGAGCGGCTACCAATCAGCGCGCTAGGCGCTCTGCTGCGGCAAACTTTCCAACAGGGCGGGCGCGCCGCCGATCATGACGTGGAAGGCGTGTTCGGCAAATTACAAGCGGTGCTGGCTGCCGAAAGCACACCGCCTAAAGCTGATCTGGCAACGCTCTTAGACTTTCATCAGGTGCTTGCCTTGCTCGGCAATTTTCCTGAATTGCTGCGCGCCCTTGGCTTGGTCGTTGATCTGGAAGTGCCGCTCACTGCTGAGATTCCGCGTGCGGCAGCCACCACCGAAGGCGTCAGCGTGCAGGTGTTGGCACACTGGACGCCAAAACTTGCCAGCACATATACCTATAGCCCGCGCACACATTACATCCTGAACGAAAGGCGCTTTATGGCTGCGCCGCGCCCTGAGTCCTATCTGCGGGAAGGACTATTCCGCATGGACGACTCGGCGCGCTTTGCCGTGCAGCAGGTAGATGTGCTTGGTGCGGCGCTGCAAGCCATGCACAGCAGCACATTGCCGCCACTGCGGACGGTTGGCTTGGCAGTCCTTCAGCGTGACCTGCCTGAACAACTGCAAGCGCATGCTCGCCATGCTGAGGTGCTTAACAACGCCTTGCAGGCAGATGGTGTGCCAACGGCTGCACTTTACGCTGAGGACGTGCTGCGCGGCTTTCGCCTTGATGTGTGGGATTCGGTTTCCAAGCGCTGGCACAGCGTTCATCAGCGGCGGAGCGCCTTCGATTTCATCGGCACCAGCGGCGCAAAAATCCGTGTGACCGATGAACAAATCAGCGAAGGCTTTGCCCAAGTCAGCCTGCGTGAGGCGGCAGATGGCAAAGGTCTGGTTGCCGATGAAACGCTTCTGGTCTGGGATGGCTGGAGCCTGAGCGCGCCGCGCCCAAGCAAGGCATTGGATGATCAAGCCCAGTCAGACGTGGCAAACGGCGATCTGCTAACACCTTTCGGCATAGAAGCGCACTTTAGCGCTGCGCCGCGCACCTTGCCACGCTTGCGCTTTGGCAGAAGCTATCGGCTGCGGCTGCGTGCCGTGGATTTGGCAGGCAACAGCGTTTTCATGCCCAACACAGCCGATTTTCAGCAAACACAGGCAGAATGCAGCGCGCTGATCACCTTTCAGCGCCACGAGCCAATTGCACCACCGATTGTGTTGCCGCGCAGCGTGCCTGCCTACGGCGAATCGCTGGAGACGTTGGTCGTCCGCAGTGGCGCAGGCAGCGATCACGATACGGCGCGCAGTGAACGCCATTTTGCGCCGCCGCCGCTTAATCTGATCCACGCTGAATGGTATGGCGCGTTCGATGGTAAACCATCCGAAGAGGCACAGGCGCTGCGCGGACGGACGTTCAAAGTGGTTGGCGAACAGCCGCCAGAGTCTGCTTTGTTGATGTCCGAAGTGGACTTCATGCCATTCTACCAACCTGATGCGCTTGGGCGGAACGTCGCGCTCTCTGGATTGCGCCAAGAAGAAGGCTTCTGGCTGATGCCGGAGCTGGATTTCGCGCCGTTCTATCTGCCTGATGCGCTTGGGCGCGGCGTGATTTTCTATGGCTTGCCCGGTGTGCCAGAAGGCGAGCCGTTCCGCGTGCCTTTTGAGGGCAGCTATCCTAATTTGTTGCCGTTCCGCCTGCGCCTTGTTGCCATTGGCGCGCACGAGACGCCGCAGCCGCCACAGTACGGCGTGCGTATTCCGAACGCCTCCGCCCTGCTGACGGTGCAGCTTCGCCCTTCGGAAGTGCGGCAGGTGCGCTATGCCACCTATGCCGATGAAGCAGACCTTCAAGCGCACGGCTTGCGCGCTTGGCTGAATGAAACAGCCGATCCGACGCCGCTGCTAACGCCATTCCGCAGCCTGACGCTCATTCATGCTGCCGCGCAGCCGCTTGCCGCGCCGCAGATCACGGCGTTGCGTGCAGCACGCACCTATGGCGATACGGCGGTGCGCCTGAGCGGCACTGCTACGCTGCACGCCGCCAGCACGGGCAAGCTCGATCTGCTCGCCACTTGGACAGAACCACACGATGATCCCGCACATCCCTTCGATGCTGCCAAGCCGCGCAGCGCGCTTTTCGGTGCGCTGCCCGTCAGCACGGATCAGGACTCGTTCAGCTTTACTGATGTGTTGCAGCACTTTGGCGATACCAAGTACCGCGAGGTGACCTATACACCTATCGCGGCGACTAGGTTCAATACCTACTTTGATCCCGCGCTCTTTGCGGATGACGCCACGCTTGAAAGCGTGCGCCCAACCGCCGAAGAACGCAAACACGGCGTTGGCGAGAAGCGAATCGCCATTTTGAACAGCGCTCGCCCCTTGCCGCCGCAGATTGCCTACATCGTGCCGAGTTTTGGCTGGCAGGCTGCCAAGCATGTGCCAAACACCGATGGCAGCGCACAAGTAGCGCTTATGCGGCAAGGCGGCAGCCTACGCATTTACCTGAAGCGCCCGTGGTTCAGCAGCGGCGCGGGCGAGATGCTCGGCGTGGTCTTTCGCCGTGCGCCCTTTGCCGAAACGCCCGCCGCTATGCGCGCCTATCTGACGCAATGGGGCAGCGATCCGCTCTGGGAGAGCAGCGCGCCCGTTGCCATGCCAAGCGCTGAGAACTTCCTGAACGCCGCGCCGCATTTCGGCGTAACGTTGGCAGAATTTGCTGACCAAACCAATCTGATCGGCGTCGCACCCTATCCCGTCAGCTATGATGCAGCGCGCAGCCTATGGTATGCCGATGTAACGCTGAACGTTGGCGCGGCTTACTTCCCCTTTGTGCGGTTGGCGTTGGCGCGCTACCAACCCAACAGCATCGCAGACGCGCACCTTTCGCCCATCATCCTGAGCGATTTTGCTCAACTGCCACCAGATCGGACGTTGCAGATCACCTTCAGTGCGGATAAGCAGCAGATTGCCCTTGCCCTTGAAGGTATCAGCTACCGCCCCAGCGCAGAGACGCCGCGCCGCTTGATCGAGGCGCGCCTTGAGCGCAAACGCACGGATATGACCGGCGATTTGGCGTGGGAGCCCGCCGCTTTTGTGGCAGCCGAGACGGAACACACTGACTCGGTGTGGCGCGGGGCGCTTACGCTCAGCGAGCCATATCGCGCCGAGACTTTCCGCCTTGCCCTGACCGAATCGGAGCCGCTGCCCTACGATGCCACCAACGGCGAAGGGCTGATCAATGTGGGACGTACCATCTCCGCCTACCTGTGGACGTTTTAGCAGGTAGGCGTGAAGCAATTAGCAATAGGAGCAGCTGATCACGATGAGCGTGAGCTACTACGGCAAACTGACAGGCAAAAAAGAACGTCTGTGGTTGCCGCTTGGCTATGGGAATGCGGCAAAGTATGGGATTGGCGCAAAGGCGGCACTGCTGGACGTGGCACGGCGCTATGGGTTGCCGGTGCCGCCCGGCATTGTGCTAGTGGATGAGGCGTGGCGGCGCGCGCTGGGTAGCGGTTTGGTGCGCCGCAGCGATAGCGGTGCGGTCAGCGTGCCAGACCCGTCCCGCCTGATTTTTGCCATCAGCTTCCCAAACTTTGAGTGGGAGTTGCCGGGTCCGTTTGCGGTGCGCTCTGCGTTTTCGGCAGAGGATAGCACAGCCGAGAGCATGGCGGGCTATTTCACCTCTCGCCTGCATGTGGATGCCCGCGATCCTATTCAGCTTGCCGAAGCACTGTGCGCCGTCTGGGAATCAGCGGAACGCTATGCCGAGTCGGGCGGCGAACTGCGCCGCGATGTGCTGCTGCTGCGGATGGTGAACGCCACGCACAGCGGCGTCGCCTTCACCGAACACGCGCACGCCGATGATCGGGTCAACTTCACCGAAGGTTTGGCGGACAAGCTGGTCAGTGGTGCGGTGGAGGGCGAATCGCTCAGTTTGCCCAAGCTGCGGCGCGGCGAAAAGCCTGACAGCCAGCAGCCAGCTTGGGCAGCGCGTTTACAGGTGCTGCTGCGCGATGTACGGCGCATCTTCAGCCATAAGGGCAGCGGGCGCGATTGGGATATCGAATGGGCGGATGACGGCACGACCTGCTGGCTGATCCAGATTCGCCCAATTACGCGCCCAACGCGCCGCAACGAGGCGTTTACCATCGCCAACCACAAAGAGATTTTGCCGCCGCTGCCCTCCATCTTCATGACCCACCTTGTGGCTTCTTGCGCGGATCGCCTGTTTGCCTATTACCGCCGCTTTGACCGCACCTTGCCCGAAAACCGCCCGTTTATCGAGGTTTTTAACGGACGCCCGTACATCAATCTCTCGCTGATGGTCGAGATGATGCGGACGTTCGGCTTGCCTTCCAAACTGGTGACGGATTCCATCGGCGGTGAGGTGGAGCGCGATTATCCCGCCAACCTGCGCCAAATGCTGCGGAAGATCATCCCACTGCTGCGGTTGGGACTGGCGCAGCTTTTCGCGGTGCGCGCTGCCCGCCGCACCTGGCAGACCCTGCTTAAGCAGAGCGCGCAGCGCCTCGACACCTTTGAACAGGCAATCCGCGCCGCACAGGACATCTACACACGATTGGTGACGGGCATGTTCTCGTTGACGGCGGCGATCAGCCTGCCCATGCTGCTTATGCGGCGTTTGGGCGTGTTGGAAGAACACAGTGCGCGCAGCCGCAGCATCGCTACCGAACTCTACACTGATCTAGCGCCGCTGCGCCAGATTGCCGAGCAAAATGCCGCCGTCCGTGAGGCACTTCAGCGTTCAGAACTGCCGGATGATGATCAGTTCCGCGCTGCCTGGCGCACCTACCTTCAGAAGCATGGGCAGCGCGGCATTTACGAGAGTGACCTCTCGCGTCCGCGCTTTCATGAGCAGCCCGCACCGCTGTTCAGCATGATCCTTGCGCCGCACACAGGCGCCAAACTGCCGCGCCGTACCCTCAAAGGGCTGTTGACGCTGCCGCTGGCATGGCAGGCAAACCGCACCGTGCGCGCCCGCGAACTGCTGCGCTACCACACCATGACCGCCTTCGACAGGTTGCGCGCTGCCCTCTTACAGCTTGCCAAGGCTGCCGTCGAACGCGGACAACTGCCCAACGCCGAGGCGATTTGGGAACTGACGGTTGAGGAAGTTGTGCAGCTTGATGATGGCTGGCAACCTGACACGGTCTTTTTTGCCGAACGGATCGCCGAGATCGCACGCCTAAAAATGTTGCCCGTCCCAGACTTGCTGCGCCGCTTTGACGATCTAGAGCGCGATCTGCCGCCTGAGGCGCAGACGCCGCACTTGCACGGCATCAGCCTGACGACGGGCGATGTTTCCGGACGGGCGTGGGTGCTGCAAGAGCCTGCTCAGACGCCGCCACCGCTTGAGTCACCCGTGATCCTCGTGGCGCGCTCGGTGGACGCGGGCTGGATTCCGACGTTTGCCCATGTGCAAGGCGTGGTGGTGGAAACCGGCGGCGATCTCTCGCACGGCTCAATCATCTTGCGCGAGATCGGGCTGCCCGCCGTGACCAACGTCCGCGCTGCCACACGGCACATCCAAACGGGCGACTGGCTGCACCTAAGGGCGGATCGCGGCTTGGTGGTGCTGAAGGCAGCCTCGCCTGCTGCGGATGACCAACGCTGAATGGTTACCAATGCGTTTGTGAAGCTGCACAAACTGTTCCCAGTGGTTGATAAAGTGTGTGTTGGCGGGAAAAACCTGCCCGAAACATCGTCTGTGCCGCACCCTTGTGCGCCTGACAGGGATGAACTAGGCATTCAGCCAACAGGCATCTTTAAGACAGAATTTTTACAAAATTCACAAAATCTGCATTTTGCATCACCATAAATAGACGGGGTGAAGGGTTTAGCTACAGCTTTTTTACAATTTCTTCATAAACAATTGCTTGACATTTCTTAACATTGCGCCTCATAATGAACTATGCGTCTAAGCGTTTATCGTCCTACAAGGGGGAAATTTTCTATGAAGAGCCTTAAGCGTAGTTTGTTGGTGTTGGCTATTTTTGCCTTTGTTCTCACTTTTGTTGGCGCGGTGGATGTGAAGCCTGCCGCCGCCGCCGCGCAAGCGAATTTCAGCGTCACCTGCTCCACTGTGATCTTACGCATCACGGGCGCACCGGCTGGCGCACGCTATGATTTGCTTGTTTTTATCGCTGAGACCGGTTTTATTGATCTTTTACCATCTCAGGTAGTGGATGCCAATGGCAACCTGACACTGTCCATCAACTTCCCAGAAGTACCAGATGGCACGCTCATCTATGCCGATACATGGCAATACAACCCACTCATTGTTAACTTTGCTTCCATCTCCAAGAATTGCGGCTTTGAGGGTTTCCCTGTGCCAGCGGGCTTCGTGCTGGCAGAGATCACCTGCGATGTGACCGTCTTCCAACTGCCCAACCCCGATTTTCCAACTTCGGCAAAGCTGAAGAACGGGCAAACATGGTTTGCGAATCCCAAGTCTGTACCAGCCCAGATCAGCACTTTCTACGGTGAATGGACAGAAGTGCATGTGGCGGGTCCACGCACAGGGTATATTCCAACGGTCTGTGTGAAGTTCATCACCGGACGCTAATGCGCTAGGTCAGTACGCACGCACGATATGGGCGGCTCTTGGTGAGCCGCCCGTATTATTTTAGCCCATCGCACTGCTTGTAAAAGCGCGCCTAGCGCCACGGCGCGTGCGAGAGGTATTTGTAGGCAGAGTCTGGAAAGATGGTGACAATCACGCCAGGCGCTTCACGAGCAGCCAACGCTTCCGCCACTTGCAGCGCGCCAACGACTGCCGCCGCGGCACTGATGCCCACCAACACGCCTTCTTCTTTTGCCAAGCGGCGCGCCATCGCATAGGTTTCGTCCGTGCTGATGCCAAGCTGCCGATCTGCGATGGCTGGCTCGTAAATGCCCGGCTGGATGGCAGTCTCCATGTGCTTCAAGCCTTCCAGCCCGTGAAAAGGCGAGTCAGGCTGCACAGCGATGACCTGCACCGCTGGGTTGAAGTCCTTCAGGCGGCGGCTGGTGCCCATAAAGGTGCCTGTTGTGCCTAGCCCGGCGATGAAATGTGTGAGGCTGCCACTGGTTTGCTCCCAAATTTCCACGCCCGTGCTGTGGTAGTGTGCTTGCCAATTGGCGGGATTGTTATACTGATCGCCGTAGAAATAGCGATCAGGTTCGCGGGCAACCAACTCACGCACTGCACGGATAGCGCCATCCGAGCCTTCCAACGGATCGGTCAGCACCAGTTCTGCACCGTAAGCGTTCAGGATGGCAAGGCGCTCTGGGCTGGCGTTGGCAGGCACAAAGAGCTTTACATGAATGCCGCGTAGCGCGCCCAGCATGGCATAGGCGATGCCCGTATTGCCGCTGGTGCTGTCTACCAACGTCATGCCGCGCCGCAGTTTGCCTTCACGCTCTGCGGTGCGGATGATGTTCAAAGCGGCACGGTCTTTCACGCTGCCGCCCGGATTCGTCCATTCTGCTTTGGCATAAATGCCGATGTTCGGCGGCAAGTGTGCCGTGATGTGCCGCAAATGCAGCAGCGGTGTATTGCCAATCAACGACTCAAGGTCGGTGGTGTGTGTGTTAATCTGTGGAACTGCCTGCACAGCCATTCGGAATACCTCTCCGTCTTGTCTCATCTTTTGTGTGTGCGTCGGACAAACAAAAAGCGCACACCAAGCCCATAGACACAAAAAAACACCGCACGTCCTTCAGGAATGCCAAATAAGCTACCCGCCTGCGGGCGCTTATTCAGGGACGTTCGGCGCTTCAGATGTCGGCTGGTGTGCGCTGCCTAGCGTAAATGGCTAGGGAAAACGCTCAGTTCAGCGTGCCTTGAAGCAAAGCCTTACGCCCCTGCTTCAGACACAAGCAAGCCTGCTGAATCATATTGGTCTCAATCCTTCATTTGCTTTCGCAAAGGTTTAGAAAGATAGTGATGAGCAAATCTTACACAAGTTCAGTGGGAATGTCAAACTGCCCTGTGAAAACCAACAGGCACGGCAGGGCAGCGTTCCCTGAGCGTTGGGCAAGCGTTGCTTGTGAAGCCGACCAATGATGCGGTATGGTAGTAGGCAACCCGTACCTGAACAGGATAGCCCTATGACCACAGAGGACACCCGCACGCCATCTGCGGGCAAGATTGCACGTTCCGCCGTCGTCGTGATAGGCATTCTCGCCTTTGGCAAGCTCTTTAGCCTCTCCGAGAAATGGATCGGCTTGGATCGCTTTGGCGTCGGCGTGGATTGGGATACCTTCGCGGCTGCCAACCAACTGCCCGAACAACTCTACAACCTGATCGGCGGCGGCGCGCTTGCCTTCGCCTTCATCCCGATCTTTAGCGGCTTGTTGGCGCGTGGCAACCGCGATCAGGCATGGAAATTGGCTGCCAATGTGCTGAACACGATCTTTTTGGCAGCCTTCCTGCTCAGCGCTGTGGTCTTTGTCTTTGCGCCGCAGATTATCAGCAGCCTGATCGCACCCGGCTTTGCCTCGCCTTTTGCGCCGAGTCAGGCTTTAGACGATCCACTGAGCGGCGAGCTGTTCATCTACCTTGCCCGCCCGAACTTAGTGATGCAAACAGCCAACCTCATGCGAATCTTGCTGCTCAGCTTAATGATCTTCTCGGTGAGTGGCTTGTGCAGCGGCATTTTGCACACGCACCAACATTTTGTGGCACCCGCGCTTGCCCCGATCATGTATGATGTGGGCAATTTGCTGGGTGTTGCTTTCCTTGCGCGCTTCTTCGGCATTTATGGTGCGGCAATTGGCGCAGTGATCGGTGCGGGGCTGCATTTGGGCATTCAAATTCCGGCGCTCATCCGCGTCCGTGCGCGTTGGCTACCCTACCTGAATTGGCGCAACGCCGAACTGCGCGAGGTCATTCGCCTGATGATTCCGCGTGCGCTCGGCTTGGCGCTCGCTAACATAGACCTGCTGATCGCCTATAATATTGCCTCTACCCTTGAATCTGGTTCGGTATCTGCTTTCAATCGCGGCTGGACGCTCATGCAACTTCCGCAAACGCTGATCGGCACAGCAATGGGCATCGTCATCTTTCCAACGCTTGCCGCCCTAAGCGCCAATGGCGATCTGAACGGGAAACGGGCTGCGATGTCTGGCGCGCTGCGCTTTGTGCTGATCGCCTCGATCCCGGCGGCGCTCATGATGGTCGTGGCAGGGCGTCCGTTGGTGGCAATATTAGAGGGCGGTGCCTTTGATCCTGCCAGCGCGGATCGTGTTTTTGCGGTTTTGCAGATGTTTGCGCTGGGCATCCTGACGTGGAGCGCGCTGGAGATTGTGGCACGCAGCTTCTACGCTGATAAGGACATGATCACGCCGCTGATCTCGGCGGCGATTGAAACGGTTTTGTTCCTAGTCTTGGCGCTCCTTCTGACGCAGCCGCTGCGGACAGCAGGCTTGGCATTGGCAAACAGCATCGCGGTTGGCGTGCAAGTCTCGATCTTGGTGGTGGTGCTGCGGCGGCGCTGGCAAGGCATGGATGAGGGCGCGCTGCTCAAGAGCATCCTCAAGGCATGCATTGGCTCAGCGGTGATGGTTGCCGCCATGTTGGCAGCCGCGCCGATCATTGAATCGGTGGCGCTGCCCTTTGATCGGCGTTTGGTGTTGCTGGTGCAAGCAGGCGTCCAAATCGGGATCGGTGGCGTGGTCTATTTGGGGATGATGGTGCTGCTGCGAACGGAAGAGGTGCTGCAACTGCCGCGTCTGATCTTGGCGCGGCGGCGCATTCAGACAGTGGGTGATTAGGTTTATGGGCTAAAAAGAGTATGCCAAAACGCCTTTTCAAGCGGGCTGCCTTGTTAAGCGCTTTCGTTGCGTTGTTGGTTGGGCTGACGGTTAGTGTGGCGCGTGCCACACAGCGCGAGTACGCCTGTTTGCGCTTCTACTACAATGCGCGCCAACACTGGGTGATGGATTTGAACAGCGGCGTTTATATGCATGATCGGCGCGTGACCGGCTCACCGTTGGACATTCGGCGCGGCGCGGTCTCGCCCGATGGTGCGTACATCGCCTATGTCAATCAGGCGCACACCGGGCGCTACAGCCTCTATGTGCAGCCCAACGATCTGCCACCAAGCCAAAATGCGCCTTCTTTCTGCAACGATTTGATGACTTGCTGGCGTTCGCAGCCGCCGCGCACAGGCGCACAGCGCTTGCAACTCAGCACACCTGTCATCGGCATGGGCTGGGCGCCCAGCAGCGATCTGCTCGGCTATGTGTGGCTCGTCCGCAGCGGCGTGATCAAGGCGGCTGCCAACACACCTGACGGCACGCTGATCGCTGAGCAAACAGTGGTTGGTGATTACCTGCACTTTCATGGCTGGGCAGAAGCAGGGCGCTATCTGCTATTCAGCACGCAGGACAACCTGTTCCGCCTGACCCTACACTTTTGGGCGCCGCGTGAAGACGCCATCCACAGCTATACAATCGGTGCGGTGCGCGGTGTGCCGCCCTACATCGCCTTTGCGGTTGCGCCACAGGTTGGGCGTGCCGCCGCCGTCATCGCGGATTCAAACGGTCTGCCAAACCTGTATGTCGCCTCGGCAGAGGGCGGCATCGAGCGCCGCGAGAACTTGCCGCCACACATTGATTGGCGCTTCAATTGGTCACCAACGGGTGAGGCAGTAGGCGTCTACCACTTTGATCCGCCCTATTGGCATTTCAGCGTGTATAGCGTGACAGGCGAGACGCACCGCACCATCGGTGGCGTGACGACCGGCGGTGACCTCATGCTGCGCGATGGCTTGCGCGCCTTCTATTGGGCAGCTGATGGCAAATCGGCAGCTTTTGTGCGGCGCAGCCGAGATGGGGCGGGCGAATTGATGCGCTACCGTCTGGCAGATCGGCAAGTCACACCCATTCGTGGGGCAGTCACCGCCGCCTATGAAAGCTATCAGCGTGGGCAAGTTGCGCTGGTGCGTCAGGTGGGTGCAGGCATGGCGCTGGAGGTGCTGGACGTGGCGAGCGGCGCGCACAAGCAACTCACAACGCATCAGCAATTCCGAGAAGTGCTGTGGCTGCGCGGCGCGCAAGCGCTCAGCTATGTTGCCCAAGAAGAGGGCGCCTTTGTGGTCGGTCATGTGGACTTGATCAGCGGCGCGCACCAGACCTTGATCCGCGCTGAGCGCCTTTACGAAATGCTGCGCCAAGAGCCTGCTACAGGCGGGCTAACGCTGTGGTGGCGCGCCGAAGACGGGCGAACTTACCTTGATGGCTACACGCCGAACGGCGAACGCGCCTACCGCTATCGGCTGCTCTCAGGGCGCGGCAGCAATCCGCCGATCCTGTTCAGCGCGGCAGATGGACAGGCGGCGATCATTATGTCTACCGATGGTTTAGGGCGCGAATACTTACAGATCGCAGTGGGTGATGGTGAACGTGCTGCCATGATTGACGAGGACGAACGGCGCTCTACGATGGCGCTGTGGTCACCGGATAATGAGCAAGTGGCGCTGCTGACCTCACCGCTGACCAACACAGGTGGCTCGGCACGGCAGCGGTTGCGCGTGCTAAGCGCCGATGGCGACCTGCTGCGTGATTTCACCGCGATCAAGGTCGGTTTGCTCTCCGCTTGGACGCGCTGCGAGTGAGGGCGTGGCACAAAGCGCCATTCAGCGCTATGCTTGTGGGCGGAGTGATACGATGCCTGTTTTTTCTACCCGCCCTTGGCAAACGTTGGCGATGCTGTGCCTTGTGGCGCTCAGTGCAGCGTGCAGCGGCATCAGCGACCTGATCGGGCAGCGCCCTTCGCGCCCGACGCCTACGTTGCCGCCCTTTGCCACTGCCACACCCGGCGGGCGCATCTCCGTGCCACTTGGCACACCTGCCAATGGCACAAACCTGCCACCCGTTGATTCGGCGCCCGCCATTGGGCAAATCGTTGCGCCCGCTGCTACGGCAACCGCGCTATCCGCCACCATCAGCGCAGCGACGGCAGCCGCCCTTGCGCCTTTTGCGCCGCCGCAGTTCCTACCCGGCGATTGTCCACCGCTCGGCAACCCACCACCGCCACCGCCGCCTAGCAGCTTCAGCCAATACCCAGAGGTGATCAGCCTCTACCTTTCAGCCGGCGGCGCAACCACAGTCCTAGAGGCGGCACTGCGCGCCTGGGGCGCCGTGCGAGATGCCGCCATTGTCCAAACCGATACCGACCTGACCGGCGATGGCACGCCCGAAATTATCATCACTGCCTATGATCCTGTCCGCTATCAGGCAGGCGCGCCCTCACCCGGAATGCTGCTGGTCTATGGCTGCGCCCAGCGTGGCTATCGGCTGCTGTACAGCACCATCTACAGCCCAGAGAGCCTGTTGCCCGTCCTGCACCGCGTTGGCGATATGAACGGTGATACCCGTGCCGAATTGGTATACAGCCAGCGCGTCTGTACAGCGGCAGGCTGCGCCACCCGCGCTCAAATCCTCTCGTGGAGCGCGACGCTTGGGCAGTTCCGCCCATTGAACAGCGTGCCGATTGATGCGACGGATGCGCGTATCGGAATCGGCGATCCAGATGGCGACGGCATTCTTGAATTGGCAGTTACCTACAATCCACCGCTGGATTTTGGCGGTGCGCCGCCGCGCCGTTCGGTCGTTTATTGGGATTGGGATGGCAGCGCCTATCGAGAGGCGTTGATCACCCTTGAGCCTGCCACCTATCGCATTCACGCGCTGCACGATGCGGATCAGCTTTTTGCGGCGGAAAACTGGCGTGATGCAATCCGCCTTTACGACCGTGTGCGCGACGATCCCGCGCTGTTAGGCTGGTCACCACCGAACGAGGCGGCTATGCTGCGCGCTTATGCCACCCTTCGCAAGGCATACGCCAACCTTGCCGCTGGGCAGCGCCGTAATGCCGATCTCGCCATTGAGTCGCTCATCGCCGAAAATCCGCCCGCCACGCCCGCCGAAGGCTACGCGCTGATCGGGCGCACCTTTCTGGAGACGCTTAACCGTACCCGTGACCGCGCCCGCGCCTGCGCCGCCGCACGCAGCCTTGCCCAAGCGCGCCCAGAGACTTTATCGGCATTGAACAGCTACGGCACGGCACGCACCTACACCTTTGAGGATTTATGCCCATTTAATTAGGGATGGGCGCCCCGTGACGTGGACGCCCGCCCGTTTAGCTGTTGAAGGCGGTTGCGGTGGGTGTTGGCGTTGGCGTTGGGCGGCGCAGTTCTTGGGCGCTGAAACGCTCAACGATCACCTCTGCCAGCGGATTTGGCACCCGCGATTGTGTGGTGGCAAGGTAAATGCCAATCGCACCGCTTTCCCACTTCGGCTCCACAACGACTTCGATCACAAGCACATCGTTGATGTAGCCCTGCAACGTGCGCCGATTATCCACCAAACGCAGCCGATTCATCTCGCCGGCAGGCTTTGCCGCCTCAACAGTCGTCCACTTTTCGTCCATGCCGCGCAGTTCCGTCCATTCGCCGTCAGCGCGCACCCATAGGCTCACTTGCCCTGCACCATTCACCGCAAAAACGTAATACTGATCATCGTTGCGATAGCGAAAGACAATGCCCGCGGCGCTCTCGCGCTGCCCTTCGGTGGAGAGTGTTAGGTCAGCCTCATAGATGTATTGGGTGGAGAAGCTATGCCCTTCAGGATCAAACAAGCTGGTGAGTGCCGTCGCCCGCAGGGTATGCCGAATACGGTAGATACCTTTCTCAGTACGGGTGCTTTGCCCGCCCTCAATAATCGTCTCAACGCGGCGTTCAACATTGCGGTAAATATCGGGATTGTTGGTGGTGATGTCCCATGCGTAGTCGCGTTCGCCCTCAAAAGTCTCCACGAACTCAATCGGTCCGCGTGTCATAGAAGGCGCAAAGGGTTTGGTGGTGATGGGTGGCACCACCAAGGGAAAGGTTGGCTCCGGCGGCAACACAAGCGGAAGCAAACGGCTCGGCAGCAAGATCAGGATCAGCGCAGTGAGCGCAAAGAGCAGCGCGATCAGCGGCGGTGACCAAAAGCGCTTTGGTTTATCGGGCAGGTTTGGCAGCAACTCGGTTTGGAGCGGCATTCGGGTAGTATTGCCACTGCGCGGCTTGGCAGCCTCTACAATGACAGTTGAGACGCTCAGCAGGCTCACTTCTTTGCCAAGAATGCGCGTCTCAACATCCGCCAAGAACGCCTCTACACTCTGATAGCGGTCATCGGCATCTTTGGCAAGCGCACGGGCGATCACCGCGTCTGCATCAGCGGGCAAGTTTGCCACAAGATCGGTCACGGTTGGGATCGGATCGTTAACATGCTTCATCAGGATCGCAACGGTGCTATCGCCATCGTAGGGCGCTTTGCCGCTGAGCAGTTCAAACAAGATGACACCGAGCGAGTAAATATCGGCGCGGTGATCACTCTCGCTGCCGGTGCTTTGTTCAGGCGACATATAGATTGGCGTGCCGCTCGTAGTGCCGCTGCGTGTGATGCGTGCGCCTTCGACAAGGCGTGCGATGCCAAAATCCGCCAGCACGGGCTGCCCTTCGGCGTTGAACAAAATATTGCCCGGCGTCACGTCCCGATGCACCATCCCGCGTTTATGCGCGTAGGCAAGCCCGCTGCACACGCCGCGCATAACCGTGCCAACTTCGGCAAGGCTCAGGCGTTCGCCGCGCTCACGGCGGCTTTCCATCAGTTGGCGCAGCGTTTGCCCTTCCACATAGGTCATCACCATGTAGTAGACGGTCTCGCCGTCACGCGCTATCGTGTCAAAATCGTAGACCTGCACAATGTTCGGGTGATTCAAGCTGGCGATCAGCTTTGCCTCGCGCTCAAAACGCTGCTTAAAGTCTTTATCATCCGAGAGGTAGGTATGCAGCACCTTGACGGCAACCCAACGCTCAAGGTTGGTATCCCACGCCTTATAAACTGCCGCCATGCCGCCCTTGCCAACACGCTCACGGATTTCATAGCGGTTCAGCCGCGTGCCAAGTAAATCCACCATAGCTCTGCACCCTCACTGCCTTCTCTGCTCAGCACCGTGCGTTAATCTATATACGCAATTTTACACTGAAAGGTCATTTCACACGCTGCCAACGTGCTGTTATAGACGCCATGCGCTAAATTGATCTTTCAGGCTGTAAAAATTTTTACATTATTTGCAACGCTTAACACACCTTAAGCGTATAATGACCTATGGACGTATATACACGAAGTTCGAGGTGTGTATGATTCGCTTGACTAAACTTCTCTGGGCATCCCTGCTGATTGCCGCGCTCGTCGTTGGCTTGGCAGCCCCCTCTGCCCATATTGCGGCAGAGCGCCCGCTGAACACAGCAGCACTGCTCTCACAAGCAGATGTTGATACGTTGGCGGCGCTCATGCCGAACAACGTCTCTGTTTTTGTCGCCTTCCGCACCGACGATGGCTACATTCAAGCCTTAGATGGCGTGCTGCAAAAGATTCTGGCAAAGCTGCCGCAGGGCATGTCACCTTCGATCTCACTGATGCAGTTGCTTGACCAAGCCACACAGCCGCTCGGTGGCGATTTCCAGACTGCGATCCGTTCGTGGCTGGGTGATAACGGCGCTTTTGCTATCGGTTCACTGGACAAACTGCTCGATAGCGACCGCAGCAACGATGCCGAGACTGAATTTTTGGTTGCGCTTCAGATCACAGATCGCGCCGCAGCCGAAACGCTTTTTGAGCGCCTTGCACCGCCCAGCGGCTATACCAAGAATAGCACCGCTGACTTCACCGAGTACGAGGATGCCAATGGGCTCCCTGTTGCGGTTCGCATCACCAATGATCTGTTTCTGCTTGGCAACACAAACACCATCAATAGCACGCTCACCCGCGATGCTAAGCTGAACAGCAACCCAGAATTCACTGCCACCATTGGCGCACTGCCTGCTGAGGGCTACAACATCCTCGCCTATCTCAACTTTGCCAGCCTGCGCGAGATGATGGAGATGATGCTGCCGCCTTCCCAGCGCAGTTTGTTAGAAGCCTCCCTCGTACCGATGGCGCTCGGCGCAACCATCCTTGATGGGCGCTCTTTGGTGCTGGATTTCGCCGCGCCCAACACGCTTGAGGCACTCTATGGCGATATTGACCTCACGTCGCCCACCAACCCAACCTTTGCCGCCTACATGCCCGCCGATACAATCCTCTCCGTCCAGACCAAAAACCTGAAAGGGCTGTACGATGCAGGGTTGGCTGCCCTGCGCTTAAACCTAGAGAGCCAAGGCATGGACGCTCGCCAACTGGAGCAGGGCTTGCGCCAGCTTGAAGGTGCTGTGCAGGCGCTCACCGGGCTTGACCTCACCGAGGACATCCTAAGCTGGCTGACGGGCGATTTTGCGCTGTTCATTGCCTACACACCACAGACCGATTCACTGTTGGAACTCGCCATTGATCCGAACGCTTCAGTGCCGTTCGTCGGCTACAATTTCGGCTTAATCATCGAAGCAACAGACGCCGCCAAGGCTGCCAATGTCGTTAGTTCGCTCAGCACGGTGCTAGAGCGTGCGCTGCAAAACACGCCTGATGTCACCGTCACCAAGACCGATGACGCCATAACCATCGCTCTGAGCGCGCCGAACCTCAGCACGCCGATTGAGCTGGTGCTTGGCGCGAATGGCTCCGTCTTCTACTTTGCCACCAAAGCGGCTGCCGATCACATCACAAGTGGCACGCCAGGCTTGAGCGCTGCACTCGGCTACGAGGAAGCCCTGAAGTATGCCCTGCCCAATGCCAGCCAAATTTGGTACATGGGGACGGATACGATCAATCTGGTGGCAGAGTTCCTTGCGCTGCAAAATGTGTTGACGGCACGCACATTCTCGCGCATCCTTGGCGACCTAAGCGGCACGCCGCAAGCGCCCGCCACGCCCGATCCGCGGGAAGAACTCAGCCAGTTCCGCCAGGCGCGCTTCTTTGGGCAGTTGTTTGCGCCGCTGCTCAGCAGCAGCTCGATCAGCGTTGCCTCCAACGGTGATTATCAGGTTTCGCGTGCTGTGTTGACGCTGCCCGAATAGCTTTTCTATCGTGCAGGGCGGAAAGTTCCTTCCGCCCTAGTTGACTTAGGCTTGTGCGAGGAGTTTTGAAAATGAACCGCTTGCTTCGCTTGATGACTGCGCTCACCCTCATCGCTGCGCTGCTTGTTCTCGCCTTACCTGTTCCCGCCAATGCTCAGAGCCGCGTCACCTACACCATCACTGAGAAAGACATTAATGCTTATCGGCTGCCTGCCAGCGTGCGCCGCCTTGTCAGCAACGTCAGCGTAGATTTGCAGACTGATAAAGTCGTGGTTAAGGCAAAGGTCGTCTATAGCCGCCTGACGCTGGATACGACCTCGACATGGGAACCGGTTATCAACAATGGACGCCTGACGTGGAAGGTGACCAGTGCGACCGTTGGTGGCACAACTTTGAACGAAACGCAAATCAAGGCGATCATGAACAGCACGGCTAAGCGTGCCATTGAAGACGCTGTGCGGCGCTATATTGATGGTAGGGCGCGTGTCCGCTACACCGTCGAGAGCGTGCGTATCACCGATGATGAACTCACGGTAACTGTCTCGTTCAACCGTTAGGCTTGTGATTCAGTCCGCTGCTCCCTTGCTTTGCCTACAGGCTGAAGGGAGCAATAAGCGCCCATGCTAAGTCCCGCCCTGCCCATCGGCGGGATTCTTCTTCTGCCCTCACTGCACATAACCTATGCTACAATCTAATTAAGGTTTATTGAAAGGCGTGCATTATGAAAACAACAGCCCTTAGCCTGCGGCATCTCGCCGTGATTGTGGCATTTCTTGCCACCTTGCTTATAAACTTCCTCTCACAAGGTGCGGCAGCCTTCAACCTAACGCTCTTTCCGCGCACAGTGGCAGAACTTGGCGAGCGCTACCCGATCTATTTCTTGCCTTCTGGCTATGTGTTTGCGATCTGGGGCGTCATTTACATCGGCATTGGCGCGTTTGTGGTCTACCACAGCACAATTGGGCGCTTTAATCCATGCATGGCGCAGGTTGGCTGGCTATTCGTGCTGAGCAGCCTTGCCAACATGGTCTGGTTGGTACTGTTCCTTGACGAACAGTTTGCCCTTAGCACGCTTGCCATGTTGGTTTTGCTCGGATCACTGCTCAGAATCTACCTCGTTCAGGAGATTGGTCGCCAGCCGGTTTCTGCACAAGTGCGCTGGGCGGCACACATTCCCTTCAGCATCTATCTGGGCTGGATCACAGTCGCCACGGTCGCCAACATCGCCTATACGCTCTTTGACAGCGGCTGGGCAGGCTTCGGCATCAGTGGTGAGCTGTGGGCTGCGATCATGGTGGCGGTGGCGGCGCTAATCACGGTGCTGATGGTGGTGCGGCGGCGCGATGTTGCCTATGCGCTGGTGGTGATTTGGGCGCTGATCGGCATTGTGGTGCGCTATCCAGAGGTGGCAACGGTCGCGTTAGCAGCAGGGCTTGCCGCTGCTGGGATAGGCGTAGTGGTTGCCCTGCAAATTTTGGGCGGACGGCGTGTAGCGGCTGCTTAAAATACAACGCGCAGCAATCTGAATTAGATTGCTGCGCGCTGCTGCTCGGGCCCGACGGGTCTCGAACCCGCGATCTCCGGCTTGACAGGCCGGCGTGTTAACCACTACACCACGAGCCCTTGTTGCCTAAACAACGCTTATAACTATAACGGAAAGTTGCGCGGCGCGCAAGGGTCAACTTGGTGGGGAAATGGTGCAGGTTGAGGATGCTACTTGAGTCGGTTCGCGCAAAGAAAGCTAAGGCTTGGCAGCCATACGCCTTTCGGCGCACCAAAAGGCATCCCACAGCTTGGCACAGGGGGGGCAGACGCGCAACTGCCGGTAGGATGCGCTGGTCAGACCGGGGGCCACGGATAGTTCGGTCCCGGGCCTGGGCGTGGATATTCACGGCGCTGGAGCAGTTTCCGCAAGCGTGCCAAGAGTGCGTTGATCTCCGATTCTGCCAACAAGGCGCTGAGGGCGTGGCGCAGCGGCGCGTTAGCGGCTTCCACATCGCAGTAAAGCTGCTCAAGGTCTGCCAGCAGGGCATCCGGAATCGGCTCACCGGCAAAATCCCAGATCACAGTGCGGAGTTTGGGCGCTGTGTGGAAGCCAATCCCATGATCAATGCCCCACAAATGCCCGTCCTCACCCACGATGCAATGTCCGCCTTTGCGATCAGCATTGTTGATCACATAGTCGAAGGCGGCAATCTTCATCAACGGCGCTTGGAAGGACTCATCCAAGGCGAAGTAGTTCACCTCTGCGTTATGCGCGATGTATAGCTGGACCGAACCGAAGCCGCGCAAGCCATCGCGCAGCACGGTTGGCGGCACAATCTGCCAGCCAAGCGCCTGTGAGACGAGGAAGGCGGCGTATTCGCGGCGGCAGAGCGTGCCGTCCGGAAAATCCCAGAGTGGGCGCTCGCCGCGCTGCGGTTTGTAGACGGCAAAGAGGGTGGGTGGCGCGTCGGCGGCTTCAGGCGTCAGCGCCACCAAAAAGGTGCTGTTGGAACTCCAGCGCAGGGCGCCTTGCTGCGCCTCGCGCATTCTGCTTTCAGCCAGCCAGCGCAGCACACGCGGCGTATCTTGCGGCAGGCAAATTCGGTTAGCGTCCGAGTCGCTCATGGTGCCACACGCTCCCAGCGCCCTTTGGCGTAATGCGTCTCAATACGAATGATTATGTCCAATAATTGAGGACGCGCCCATTATGAGCAGGGTTAGCGCGCCCTTGTTTCACCACGTCCAGCGCATACAGGCTGAGCGCACGCATTTGGGTGCGTGTTCCCCATAGGCGCACCACCGAAGGCGAGATCCGATCAGGGTCTTGCCCTTCTTGCACGACGATCAGTTCTTCTGCCACCAGCAGCACCAAATCGCGCTCATCATTGTAGCCCAGCCCGATCCGCGAAATGCGGAAGCGCCCTTCAATCGGATCGCGCAATTCCATATTCATGCGCGCCATATCGGGCATATCGCTGCTCAGATCAACCATGTTGCGGCTGAGTTCATCCAGCATATCGCGCAGCGTTTCGCCAATGGCGCGTGCTTGCTCTTTCTCAAGGATTAGCGAGATAAGCTGCCCTTGCCCGCCGGCTTGCAGGTAGAACAAGCGCCGCCCTTTGGGTCCGACGGTGCCGATGGTCACAAAATCTATTGGGTCTATCTCAATCTCAAAGCCCATAGCGTCTTCTCTTACTGCCCTTCATTGTGTGTGGTACGCCCGCGTGCTGCCACCTGCCGCGCCTGATCGCCAAGCGCTTTCACCTGTTCAGGCGTGGCAAACACACGCACACAGCGCGGCGTGCCTTGCCCTTCGCCCAGCATTTCTTCAAGGGTAAGGCAGAGGCGTGCTTGTGTTGAATCATATTCTAGCGCAACTTGCCCTAACCGAAACATGATTTTATCAGGCGCAATAAGGGCGGGCGGCGCGATGGAGTCGGGCGGCGCAGCTTGCCCGAAGAAGGCGTCAACCTGGTTGGCAAGCAGCAGTGCTTGCGTCTTTTCCAGCAGGAAGGAAATCGGCTCTGCTGCCGCGCCTTCACCGCGCACTTGCAGGTAGAAAACGCGGCTGCCCTGCGCACCGATGGCATCTAAGGTGAGCGCGTGCGTTGGATCAACTACCTCAATCTGGCGTGGATCAGGCGTCTCTGCCTTTGGTTTGGGCAGATAGTTTGTCTCATTGACCTGCACCACGCTTGGGCGCAGAAAGCCTAGCCGAAGAATACTGATCGAGGCAGGCGCTACATCAATGCGCTGAAAGAGATCAAGGTGCATTCCAAGATAGTGGGCGAGGATCATCTTGATCACGTCGCTGTGCGAAAAGACGGCAACGCACTGGCGCGGGTGCTGTTCGGCAAGCTGTTCGATGGCGTCTACAGCGCGCATTTGGGCAGCGCGCATGGTCTCGCCTTCGGGAAAGCGCACACGGCTAGGGTTGATCTGCACGGCGCGCCACAATTTGCGGGCAGCCAGTTTGCCAAGCGCTGCACCTTGCCAAGTGCCATAGCGCACCTCACCAACGCCTTCCAGCAGGTGAAGGGTAAGCTGCGGGTGATGGATAAGGGCGGCGTTGGCGGTCTCTACACAGCGCTCTAGGGGACTGCTGTAGGCAGCGTCAATCTGGGTGTGGGCAAGGCGTTCGCCAAGGGCAGCAGCCTGCGCCAGTCCATCTTCATTCAAATGAACGTCAGGCGTCCAGCCGGCAAGCCGGCCCGTCTTCACGAAGTCGTTCACGGCGTGGCGGATCAGCAAAAATTCGGTCAAGGTGGTGTCCTTTTTCGGGTGATCACAGGGAATTTTGGCATAAGGTGTTGGTTTCGGCAACCAGGCTAAGGCAGCAGCCTTTTGATAACCTTAGGCAAACCAAGCCTGATCTTAGCACAAATTGTCAGTACATTCCGACAAATCTAGTACAAAGTTGAACCGCAAAATGCACGGACTCATGTAAGATATGAAGGTAGAGAACACAGATTGCGCGTTTGGCGCACGGCGCGCAATTTACCTGAACCAATTACGTAAGCCCTGAGGTTTATCTCACAAGACGCGCAGGATCAAGACTTTGAAGGAGCGCTGTTTATGAAGCCCTTTCAGCAGATGAAACGGAACGCTAGGCGAGGTCAGTCGTTGGTGGAGTACACCCTGATCATCGTGCTGGTGGTGGCAGCCATTGCGCTTGTCCTCACCCTCGTCCCGTTGGAGAACGCCATTAGTAGTGTGTTCGATGACTCGATTGCAGGCGTGCTGAACCTAACCACCACACCGCGCAGCACGCTCAGCGAAACTGAGTTTTGGCGGTTGGTGACGGAGGTGGCCTCCATCACGCCGCAAACGCGTGTGGCTGCCACCAACACCATACCGGCGGGCGCGCAGCCAACGCTGACCTTTACACCACCGCCGACGAATACACTTGCCCCGACCGTGACAGGCACGCCACCGACCGCAACGGCAACACCAACCCAGCTGCCGCCTGCTACGCCTGTAGACCGTGAGTATAGCTACCCGTTCTACGACGCGGGCGACCAACTGAGCAACTGGCACTACGGCTTTAAGAATGTGGTGAACGAAACCGCTCTGTGGACGGTTGAATACTTCAACGGACCAAGCGACCCCAACTGGTTCCCCGGCATCCCTGCCAGCACCGAATACCTGTTTTGGCCCCAAGATATTCAACAGACATGGGCAGGTGTGCCAAATGGCACAATCACTAATCCCGACAACTGGAGCGTGCGCTACGTCGCCACTATTCCACTGGAAAACTTCCGCTATCAAATCCGCTTAACCTCAAAATCGCTGGCGCGTGTGATCATCAACGGCGTGACCGTTGCACAGATCACGACCGATAGCGGCAGCGTCGAGCGCTCCACCGTTGTGGACTACGCCGGCGCAACGGGCATGGCAGACGTGCGCGTTGAGATGCGCGATACCAGCGGTGAGGCATCCATCGGGCTGATCTTCAACCGCCTTGCAGATCGCGGCACGTGCGATTGGCGCTTGCTCAACACCGCGCCACACAGTGCGCCTTCGCAGTATGTGGATAGTCTGGGCAACTACTCGGTGGACTCGGACTGCCACTTGCGGCTGCGCGGCTATATCCCGGTGCCAGCCTCTGCTACACCGCGCCTTGTGTTCTGGGAGCGTTGGGCGCTCGGCACGCAGGATACGACCTATGTCGGTGTGCGCGATTATGAGCAACCCAGCGAACCGTGGGTGTGGGTTGCCGTCAACAGTGGCGCGAACAGCAACATGAACTGGAAGCGCCGCGTCTTTGACCTGATGAACTTCAACGGGCGTGACTGGCGCGGCAGGAAGATTGAGATTGCCTTCCGCGTTGAAAGCATTGATGCCAACGTCTCTGACGGTTGGTTCATTGACGACATCGCCGTTGAGAACAACACCACGCGCCTCTACACCATCGGCTTCTACGACAGTGTGGATAACGAAGCGCAAACGCTGCAAAACTGGCTGAATGAGTGTTCATGGCAGCGTAGCACCATCAAGAAATACTCTGGTGCAGGGGCATGGGCAGATAGCCCCGCTTCCAACTACCAAAACAACACGGATTGCGCGCTGACGCTGAACGGC
Organism: Chloroflexi bacterium CFX4; assembly: GCA_021404685.1. Lineage (GTDB taxonomy): Bacteria > Chloroflexota > Anaerolineae > Aggregatilineales > UBA2796 > CP2-2F. The sequence continues at coordinate 299,870 of QWHC01000001.1, forward strand.
TTGGTAGACCTGAGCGGCTACACACCGACGAGTACGGAGACGCTTGAACTCGCCTTCTATAGCGATGTGGCGCTGGCAAGCGTGACTGACCGCGCCGTCGTAGAATGGGCGCCGGAAGGCTCGACGACCTGGACAGCCTTCACGCCCTTTGGCAGCACCAATCCCTATGTTGCCCAAGCCAGCGCTGCGCCTTGGCGGCAAGTGTTGATCCGCCTGAATGACCTGAAAGGGACGCGCTTCCAACTGCGCTTCCGCCTGATTGCCGATAACGACGGCAACACGGATGCCGGCTGGTACCTCGATAACATCGAGCTGCGCGAGAAGGTCACTACCGTCTTGGGCATTCCTTTTGAGGAGCCCTTCAACGACACCGACCGTTGGCTGCTCAGCGGCACCTGGGGCTTGACGACGGGCGTTACCGCGCCGCGCCGCAGCCCACCTTCTGCACTTGCGGATAGCCCCGGCGATGGCGTGTCTTACCAAGTGCCATCCGAGACGACGGCGGAACTGAACCCATCCGTAACGCTCGTCGGCTCTAACCGCCCTGTGCTAACCTTCTGGACGCGTTGGCAGGCAAGCACTGCAAACCTGTATGCCGAAATCTCGACCAATGAAGGCGAGACGTGGACAAGCGTCTGGCGGCATTTGGCAGGCGGCAGCGGCTACGACGATGTGCCTGTGCAGTTGGCATGGCAGCGCGTTAAAGTAGACCTCTCCGCTTACTCATCCGACGTGATTCGGCTGCGCTTCCGCATTCAAGTGCCGGGCGGCGCGCCAGATGATGGTTGGTACATTGACGACGTCCGCATCGCCGAAGATGAGACGAATGTCTACTCCCTCTCTGCCGGACCGCTGCTCGAAACCTTTGAGAATGACGATGCACCGTTGGAATGGTATAACGGCGGCAATTGGCAAATCACCGATGAGCGCGGACGTAACGGCTCTAAGGCGTGGTCGGATAGCCCCTTTGCCAACTATGTAAAGCCTGCCCGCAGCGTGCTGGAACCACGTTATGGCATTGACCTGCGCGGCACCACTAAACCAACGCTCTACTTCTGGGCGCTCTTTAACCTGAACGGCAATGATCAGCTATTGGTGGAAGCCTCCCGCGATAACGGCTACACATGGTCAGATGTGATCTGGGATAACACAGCCGCTTCTGTCTCCGAATGGGTGAACTTGGGCTGGCACCGCATTCAGGTTGATCTGACGCCCTTCATCCAGACCTCACCGACTGATCCGCCGCTGCGGCTGCGCTTCCGCCTGCAAGCACTCAATACGCTTGCCTCATCAGAAGGTTGGTACATAGACGACTTCACGCTCTTTGACCGCGCTTTCCTGCCTGAGCTTGGGCAGAACTTCAGCGATCCCTTCAACGATCTGCGGAATTGGGTGGTTGAGGGCAACTGGACGGCGATTCCCGACCAGTATACGGCGTGGGAATACCAACCCTCATCCTTTGTGCCGCAGCCCTTGCTGCTGAGCGGTATGTCGCAGCCAAGCACCAACTGGATTGGTAACTACTGGCACTCGATTCCGCCCACTTCTTCGGGGCAAACGGCACGCGTAGCAGTCTGGGGCTGGCCCGCCGGCACCAACGTCAATATTCCCACTGATCCGGCAGACATCAGCAACGATACCTCCGTCGGTGAGATCAATTTCGACTACTCGCAAGACCTTGATCAACTGCCCTACCCGAATGCAGTTGTGCAGTGGTTCAAGAGTGGCGTTGCCAACCATGAGTGGTACATCATGCGCTGGCAGCGGCGCTACCGCGTGACGCAGCCCGGCGAATACATGATGCGCCTGCGCTTTGCTGGCGGTGCGCGTTTGTACATCAATAATGTGCTGCAAACGCCACGTGGCGATCTGTCCAAGCCCTATTGGACAGTTGGCGCGGTGGCAAGCCAGCCGTGGAACGTTGACCCTGATCACCGTTCGCACTTCTATACCTTCAACTTCAGCAGCGGTGTGGATTATGACTTCCGTGTTGAATACTTCCACACCACAGCGGCGCAGTCGGGCGATGGCAAGGTTGAGTTCGGCTTTTCCGAACGCTCTACCATTGCGCGCACCAGCGAACAAGCGCAGAACTATAGCACCTTCCACCGCACCAGCCTGATCTTGGATGGCTTCTTGAACATTCCTGCTGGCAAGGTCGGCAACGTCCGCTACGATGAGCGCTTTAGCTTCACCGACGAGGACTACGGCAAGGTTTACTACTCGCTCGATGAAGGCTTCACGTGGACGGAAGTGCTGCCCATGCGGCGCGGTAACAACAATCCGCAAGGTGGCGGTTGGAGCGTCGGCTCGCTGCAAGACTGGGTAGAGACCTCCTTCCTAATCACCAATAGCAGCGGCGGACAGTTCACCTCGCCGCAGCGGGCGATGGTCAAGTTTGAGTTGGATTCGCGCACCAATCCGGCGGTGGATGATGGCTGGTGGCTGGATAACTTCCAGTTCATCGCTACCGACTCGGTGGTGAACCTTGCCCCATCCTTCACCAGTGCAACCATCAACACGGTGACCAACACGCAAGGCTCTACCATCCCGAACGTGGTTGATCAGCCCGGCGATACGCACACCTTCCAGATCATCACGCAGCCCACCCGCGGCACAGCCGGACTGGCAGCCGGTGGCAGCCAGTTGATCTACCAACCACCGGACGAGTGGACAGGTACGGTCACCTTCACCTACCGCGCCACGGATCAAGGTGGTCTCTCGCGCATTGGCACGGCGACGGTTAATGTGCGCCCGTATCTGTTCCGCGCTGTGAACATCGGCAACTATAACGACACCCAAACGCCCGAAGTGACCATCAACGGCGAGTTGTGGCGCAACATGAACACGGGCAACGTCTGGGGCAGCAACACTAGCACCAACTTCACAGGCAGTTTGACGGTCGTGCCTGCCCAAGATCCGCCCACAACCACGATGCTGCGTTCGCACCAGCGTGCCAATACCAGCACCAGTGCCCAAATCGGCTTGGACAGCGTGCCGAACGGTGTTTACACAGTTTATGTGTGGACGGTCGAGACGGAGTCGCCTTCCCAGACCTTCGACATGATGCTGGAACTGCGCGAGAGCGTCCGTGTGGTCAATGATCACAACAGCGGCACGGTTGGCTCGTTCACACGGCACGGACCGTTCACCGTTGGTGTGACCGATGGCACTTTCAATATGTACTTCCCGGGCTCTAACGGACGGCGCGGGCGCATTGCAGGCATCGAACTGTGGCGCGGCGCTGATCCTGAAGTGTGGACTTCGGGCGACATCGGCGGTTCGCTGACGGATGGCAAGGGGACGACGGCAGTCATCAGCAGCACGGCGTTGGCAATCACTGGCTCAGGCGCGGACATTTGGGGCTCTTCGGACGAGTTCCGCTATGCCTGGCGCTACGAAACGGGCGACTTTGACATGATCACCCGTGCCGTCTTTAACCAAACCTCCGCCTCAGAGTGGAACAAGATCGGTTTGATGATCCGCAGCCACGTCGGGCGCGAGAGCCGTCACTTCTCGATCTTCTTCACCTCTGAGCGCAGGGCATCCTTGCAGCGGCGCACCAGTGACTGGGGCAGCAGCAGCTCGAATAGCATAGATAACGTCAACGTTTCAACGACCGTTCCGATCTGGCTGCGGCTGAGCAAGACAGGTAACAACCTGACAGGCTTCTACTCCAACAACGGTGTGGACTGGATACAGGTCGGTTCGACGGTCAGCATCAATTTCGGCAACAACTTCATGATCGGCTTGGCAGTCACCTCGCACCTGGACGGTCAGTTTGCGATTGCCACCTTCGATAACATCCAAATCATCCGCCGCTAGGCGCAACGCTTAGCAAAACGGTTAGGGCGAGTCTGCGCGACTCGCCCTAATTTTTAGGTGTGGCGTCTTCGCCCATGCTTTGTTAGGATTACCGATCATTGGTTCATTTTTTACCCACACAAAGGCACACAGGCATATATGTTTCAAGACGTGATCTGGATCGCAGTCGGTCTGGCAGGTCTTTTTTTTGGTGGCAATTGGCTGGTGCAGGGCGCGGCACGCTTTGCCAAAACTTTAGGCGTTTCGCCGATTGTGATCGGGCTGACCATCGTCGCTTACGGCACCTCCATGCCCGAACTGTTGGTAAGCGTGCAGGCAGCGTTAGGTGGCAACGCGGATATTTCGATGGGCAACGTGGTTGGCTCAAATATCGCCAACATTGGCTTGATCATCGGCATCAGCGCCTTGATTTTTCCAATGGTTGTGCAGTTGCAGTTCTTGCGGCGCGAAATTCCGATCATGATCGGCGTTTCGTTGCTCTTGCTCTTTTTGGCACAGGATGGCGTTTTGCAGGCAACTGACGGGCTGCTTTTCGTGATGGGCGCCGTTGGCTTCAGCGTCTTTTCTTACCTGCTTGCCAAGCGCGAGGAAGCGGAACTCATCAAGGAGACAACGGAGTTTACGGCAACGCTGGTCGAGCCGCCTAAATCCATTTTGAGCGATCTGGCGCTGATCGGCGGTGGCATCGCTGTGCTGCTGGTCGGCTCGGAGCGTTTGGTGTTCGGCGCGGTGAACATCGCCACAGCCCTAGGCGTGCCGCAGTTGGTGATCGGCATTACATTGGTTGCGGTTGGCACATCGCTGCCAGAATTGGCAACATCGGTCATCGCCGCCTTCAAAAAAGAGAGCGAGATCGCCATTGGCAATGTGGTCGGCTCGAATATCTTCAATATTTTGGGTATTCTGGGCATTACGTCGCTCATCACACCGATCAACGTCAATCCGCAGCTTATTCGGGTAGATATGTTCATCATGATCGGCTTTTCGGTCGCGCTCTATCTCTTCTGCATTGGGCGCAAAATCAACCGCCTAGAAGGGCTATTGTTGTTGGTCGGCTACGTCGCCTTCACTGTGTACGCCTTTGTGCCGCGCTAAGTGCTTATGACGGGACGTTTTCGCTCATCTTCCGAGTTCTTGCGGCACGCCGCACGTGGACTCACAGCGCAGATCGGGCAGTTTGGCGCACGGCACGGCTGGCAGCCAAACGCCATAACGCTGTTGAGCATTCTGCCAGCGTTGATCGCAGCACTCTTGGCAGCGGCGGGTGCCTTTTTTGCGGCGGGCGTGGTGCTGTTGATTGGTGCGCCGCTGGATGCCTTAGATGGTGCGGTAGCGCGTGCCAAAGGCAGCGAAACGCGCTTCGGTGCGCTGCTCGACTCGACAGTAGATCGCTATGCCGATGCACTGCTCTTCGGTGGTATTGGCTATGCCTTTGTGCTGCGCGGCGATCTGCTCGGCGTGCTGCTGGCGTTCGGTGCGCTCAGCGGCGCCTATGCCGTGAGCTACGTGCGGGCGCGTGCCGAAGGGCTGAACATCGGCTCGATCAAGGACGGCTGGTTTGACCGTGCTGCACGGCTCATCGTGCTGATCGCTGCCTTGCTGACGGGCGGGCTGACGCTCGGCTTGCTGATCCTGACCGTTGGCGCACACCTGACTGCCCTTCAGCGTTTGTGGCTTGCCTTCCGCGCCACACAGCAGGATGCCAACAGCGCATGAGCGGACAGCCAACCTACGGCGCGATCATTGCCTTGGCGGTGTGGCTTGGCATGGAATGCGCCGCACGGCTTGCCAAACAGCGCAGCCTTTCGCCAGAGCATGTGTGGCGCGCCATGCTCTGGATGGCGCCCTGCGCGCTCATTGGTGCGAGGCTGTGGTTTGTACTGCTGCCGCCTGAGTCCATCGTGGCAACTGGGCGCACCACAAGCTGGCTGATCGCCAACTTCTTTGATCTAAATCAGGGCGGCGTGGCGCTCTGGACGGGCGGCTTGGGCGTTTTCGGGGCAGTGATGGGTGGCGGCGCAGCTTTCTGGCTATATGCACGGCGGCATCGTCAACCAGTCGGTGTGTGGCTGGATATTGCCGTCATTGGCTTGGCTATTGGGCAGACCGTTGGGCGCTTTGCCAATGGCGTTAATGGCGAGCATTACGGCGTGCCGACCACATTGCCGTTCGGCGTGCTGATCGGCGAGTCGGCGCGAGTCGGCATTTACAGCGATCTGGTGCGCTTCCCGCTGGAGACGACCTTTTTTCATCCCGTCTGGCTATACGAGGCACTGCTGACGGGTGCGCTCGCCTTCGGTCTGTGGCAGGTTTGGCGGCGCGGCACACTTAAGACGGGCAGCCTAGTGCTGTGGTATGTGCTGCTCTACTGTGGCGTGCGCTGCTTGCTGGAAGGGCTGAAGGTGAACGTGCCGCGTTGGGATCAGCTTAACGCGATGCAGGTGATCTGCGGGCTGTGTGTGGTAGCAGCAGCGGGCGTGTTGATCAGGCGTAGGGAGCGGCAGTAGCCTCTGGGCTCGCGTTTTTGCATTGCATGGAATGCTGAAGGCGATTACAATCTCCGCAGAGCCTAGTATTAAGCAATCCGCACACCCATTGGCAGGGAGAAACGACATTGAGACGGCTTATTTTTATCGTGCTTGTGGCGGCAGTCATCATCGGGATTGGCGTGATTGCCAGCACCGCCGGGCAAGATGGGCAGATTCCCGGCACGCGCCCACAAACCGCCAACCCGAACGCCTCAACGCTCAGCATGACTTCCGAACAAGGCATTTGGCTGCTGATCTGGACAGTCTTTCTGACCATAGGTCCGTTGGCAACCTTTGCAGGCTTCCTCACCTTCATTATGTGGTGGGGCAACCGTCAGGTGGTGCGCGCCAGCAAAGAGGATAAGCAGCCGCTTGAATTCTCGCTGAATCCTGCAAAACCACGCACGCTTGGCTATGTGATCGTCCACAGCCCGCGCCTCGTGATCGGCTTGGTGCTGGCAGTGCTGATCGGCGGCGCAGTCTTCCTCGCCCTGATCGGCGCCTTCACGCCACGTTAAGGGCATTCGTGGCGGAACAATCAGAGTTGACAGCGCGCCGCAGCCTGCTATAATGCCCTAAAACGCGCTCGGTGCATTGCCGAGTGCTGCTGCGCTGCACGCCGCTGCGTGTACGAACGAATCTAAGGAGTCTACTGTGGGTCCGCTGCCAAAGCGAAAGCTATCGAAAACGCGCAAACGCACGCGCCGCAACCACGATAAGTTGGTGCTGCCACATCTGGTAGCTTGCGATAACTGCGGCGAGTACAAACTCGCCCACCGCGTTTGCAAATCATGCGGCTATTACGGTGGTGAGCAGGTGCTTGTCCTCGATAAGAAGGAAAGCTAAGCGCCGCGCCGCCGCGACTGTTCGCGCATTTTGAAAGGCTGTGCCGATAGATGTTGCCTGTTAGCATCTATTGCGTGCAGCCTTTAGTGTTTCTGTACCAAAGGACGATGAGATGATGATAGATTGGGCGCATACCGCGTTGCTTTTTCCCGGACAAGGCTCGCAGCAAGCAGGCATGGGTGCAGACCTCGCGGCGCGCTACCCATCAGCGGCGCAGGTCTTTGAAGTGGCGGATCGCGTCTATGGTGAGCCGTTCTCACGCCTATTTGAGGATGCCGCCGCCTTAGATCGCACCGAGAACACACAACCGGCCCTATATATTGTCGGCGTAGCGGCACTGCGCGCTTTGGAGTCCGCGCTGGGCGTGGCGGCGATCACACCTTTGGCAGCCATCGGGCACAGCTTGGGTGAATTTACGGCGCTGACGGCGGCAGGCGCGCTCAGCTTTGAGGATGGCTTGCGCCTTGTGCGGAAACGCGGGCAGCTGATGGCAGCCGCCGGTGAGGCACAGCCAGGCGCGATGGCGGCGCTGCTTGGTGCAGAGGTGGATGCTGTGCGTGCCATTTGCGATGCGGCAAGCACCAGCACAGGGCAGCCCGTCGTGCTGGCGAACGATAACTGTCCCGGTCAGGTGGTGATCAGCGGTGCTGCCAGCGCTGTAGACGCCGCCTTAGCGCTGGCGAAGGCGCGTGGCATCAAGCGCGCTGTGAAGTTAGCGGTCAGTGTGGCGGCGCATTCGCCACTGATGGCACAGGCTGCCGAGTCGTTCCGCCAAACGCTGGAGTCAGTCACCTTTCAGATGCCACGCTTCCCCGTGATCGGCAACACGACAGCAGCCGCACTCACCACGCCTGCCGAGATTATGGCAGAGCTGAGCGCGCAGCTGACGGGCAGTGTGCGCTGGACGGAATCCGTGCAGGCGCTGCGTGCGCTTGGCGCGCAGACCTTCCTTGAACTTGGCGCGAAGGACGTGCTAACGGGCTTGCTCAAGCGCATTCATAAAGAAGCGGTTGGCGTGGCGATCAACAACCTGAGCAGCCTAGAGGCGTTCATTGGCAGCGCCTAATACGCTATAATCTCGGCGTAGGGAGCAAATAGGAATGCGGCTGCAAATCATTCAGCTAGAGCCATACGACGACGTGATCTCCGTCCGCGATAGGCTCTCTTTCGTGAAGGCAGAGCGTGCGCTGTTGGTGTTGCCGCGTCAGGGCGGCGTCTTGCAGCGCAAGCTCGATCTGGTGTTGTTGCAGCGTGAGGCAGCGCGGCGCGGCGCACGCTTGGCGTTAGTCAGCACCGATCCGTTGGTGATCGAGAATGCGCGCTCGCTCAACATCTCGGTCTTTAGCTCGCTGCGCGCCAGCCAGCGCAAAAAATGGCAGAAGCCCTACCCCAAAGTGTTCACAGATCGGCGCAGCCGCCCTGAGACGCCGCCTGATGCGCTGGAACTGCACGAACTGCGCCTGCGCGCCAGCCGCCTACGCGCCATAACGCCTGAACAACGCCGCACGCAACGCTTGGTGCGCGGCATAGCGGCAGGCGTGCTGTGCCTGGTTGCGCTGCTTGCCGCCTACCTGCTGCTGCCTTCGGCTGAGGTGATCATCACGCCGGCGCAGGCGCAGATCAGCGCTGCCTTACCCGTCATTGCCGATCCGAACGCCGCGCAAATAGACGTAGAGCGCGGGCGCGTGCCAGCACTCACCGAGACGCTGGACGTTGAGGCGCAGGCGAACATCCCGCCCTCAGGCTTAACCGACGTACCCAACAGCCGCGCTACGGGCGAGGTGGTCTTTTACAATCTGGTCGAGTCGGCGGTGGACGTGCCAGCCAACACCATTTTAAGCACGCCCGGCGCACGTGCAGCGCGCTTCCGCACCCTGCGCGATGCGACGTTGGCAGCCGGCGTTGGCAAAACGGTGAGCGTTCCCATCGAGGCGTTGGACGATACGCTCGGCGTGGCGGGCAACGTGCAAGCCGGCGCCATCATCAACATTGAAGGCGGGCTGGGACGGGCAATCTCGGTGCGGAATCCTGAACCAACTCGCGGCGGCACCGTCCGTGAGCAAGCCGTTGTGACCCGTGCCGACTACGAACGCCTGTTGGTGATTGCCCGCGCCCAACTGCTGCAAAACGCCCTGACCGAGATCAGCGCACGGCTGAGCGGCACACAGATCATCGTGCCGAATGGCATTCGCATCCTGAACGAAGGCGCGGAAGAAGTGACCTACAGCGCCTTCGTCGGTGATCAGGTGGACGTGCTGAGCGTGACCATTCGGGCGCGTGTGCAGGCACTCATCATTGATGAGCAGGCAGCGCGACAAGCGATGTTGGCGCGCCTCTCCCGCGAGATTCCGAGTGGGCAGCGCTTGCTCTTGGAAAGCATCGTCTACAACCGCAGCCCGTTGCAGGCGGCGGATGAGCAAGGGCGCGTCACCTTCCTGATGTATGCCTCTGCGGCTGTGATGGCGAGCGTGGATAGCGCCCTTGTGCGGCAGCGCTTGGCAGGTTTGGATACAGAGAGCGCTCTTGCCCGCCTGAACCGCGAGTTGTTGCTCGATCCGCTGCGTCCGCCGCAAATTGCGCTCTACCCGAACCTGTTCGGCAGGCTGCCCGCGCTGCCCGTACGGATCATGGTGACGGTGCGCGCACCACAGGTTGCCACCCTGCCATGAGCGCGGTGCGTGGTGTGCTGCTCGGCGTGGATCATGGTGAGACGGTGATCGGCGTTGCCTGCTGCGATGCAGGCTGGCTGATCACGCGCCCGCTGGCGCTCATTCAGCGCAGCACCCGCGCCGCCGACTTCGCCAAGATCGCCGCCCTTGCCGCCCAGCACAAGGCAATCGGCGTTGTGGTTGGCGTGCCAACCTTGCCCGAAGGCGAAACCGCGCAAAGCCGATCTGTGCGGCGTTGGGCAAGCCGCCTTGCCGCCGCCCTGCCGCTGCCAATTTACCTATGGGATGAATCCTACAGCAGCGCAGAGGCTGCCGACCTGATCGCTGAATTGGGTGCGGCGCAGCCCGCCCGCCTTGATGACCACGCAGCGGCTGTCATTTTGGCGCGCTTTATTGCCGCGCACGCCGATGAGCAAACGCTGCCTGCGCCACTCCGAACGCCGCCACAGGGTACTTGACATAGATCAGCGCTCAGGTCATAATCTAATCATTACAAGCACCTCTATATCAAAGTGAGTGACCGCTATGGATTTTTCACTGTCTGAAGAACATTTAATGGCGCAGCGCATGGTGCGCGAATTCGCCCAAAAAGAAGTCTACCCAACCATTAAAGAATGGGATCGCAAGCAGCAGATGAACCCGATGATCCTGCCGCGCATGGCAGAGCTGGGCATCTTGGGAATCTGTGTGCCTGTTCGCTACGGCGGGCAGGGCTACGATTACATCACGCTAGGCTTGGTCTGCGAGGAGTTGGAGCGTGTGGACAGCACCCTGCGCGTGGCGATGTCCGTCCACATGGGCTTGAACAGCCTTGCCGTTTTGCAGTGGGGGACGGAGGCACAGAAGCAGAAATTCCTCGTGCCGCAAGCACGCGGCGAAAAGTACGGTGCGTTCGGTCTGACCGAATCAGGCGCGGGCAGCGATGTGGTGGCGATGCAGGCAAGCGCCAAACGGCACGGCGATGTTTACGTGCTGAACGGTGAGAAAATGTGGATCAGCCTTGCCACGAAAGCGCATAACTTCCTCGTGGTTGCCAAAACCGACCCAAGCGCTGGGCATCGCGGCTTGACGGCATTCATCGTCGAACGCGATATGAAGGGCGTCACGACGGGCGACCTGCACGGCAAGCTGGGCGTGCGTGCAGGCTCTACAGGCTGGATTGCCATGCAAGACGTGGAAGTGCCGGTTGAGAATCGGCTGGGCGAGGAAGGCGAAGGCTTTTACATCGCCATGAGCTGCCTTGATAACGGGCGCTACACGGTGGCAGCCGGCGCCACAGGGCTAATTCGCGCCTGCTTGGAAGATAGCCTGAAATACGCGCACGAACGGCACACCTTCGGTAAGCCAATTGGCGAACATCAGCTTGTGAAGCAGAAGATCGCCTATATGCAACAGTGGTACGACGCGGCACGGCTGATGATCCTGCAAGTGGGTTGGCTGAAGAACATGGGAATGCGAAACACACGCGAGACGAGCATGGCAAAATGGTTCGCCACTGATCACAGCGTGAAAGCAGCGTTGGAGGCAATACAGATTCACGGCGCTTACGGCTTCAGCGACGAATACGACGTGGAGCGCTATTTGCGGAACGGCAAGGGCGCGGTCATCTATGAAGGCACCAGCGAAATCCACCAATTGATGCAGGCAGATTACGCGCTTGGCTACCGCCATGATCGCCCGCTGCGCTGCGAAATGCCCGCTTATGACGCCGCCTATTGGCAAGCGGAAGCTGTGAACGCCTGATTTAGCGTGGGCAACAACGGATCACGGGCGCCTTAAGGTGCCCGTGCGGCGTGACCTGCTTAAGGCGCGCTCTGCAAGGATCAGCTGCGTTACATCTCAACTGCGCTGTAGATCAGCCGTCCCTCAGCCACTGTGCGGCGCACGCTCAGCGCCGAATCGAGCAGCACTAGATCAGCATCATAGCCAGCGCGCAAGCTGCCCTTACGGTGCGCCAAGCCAAGCTGCCGCGCCGCGTTTGTGCTGAAGATCGGTACGAGCGCCGCTACCGATAAGCCTGTGGCTGCTTGCAAGTTCCGTAGCGCAGCATCCATCGTTAGAATGCTGCCTGCCAAGGTGCCATCAGCAAGCGTTGCCTTGCCGTCCCGCACATAGACCGTTTGCCCGCCCAACTCGGATTCGCCCGTTGCCAAGCCGGCAGCGCGGATCGCGTCCGTGATGGCAATGACACCCTGTGTACCTTTCGCACGCACCAAGAGTGCCATCGCCGCTGGATGCACGTGCAAGTTATCGGCGATCACCTCACACAGAAGCGCATCACAGGTCAGCGCTGCGCCCAAGACGCCCGGCGCACGGTGATGCAAGCCCGTCATCGCGTTATAAGTGTGTGTGGTTTGGCGTGCGCCGTCATCAACCGCCGCTAACGCCTGCTCATAGCTTGCCAGCGTATGCCCAAGGCTCACCACAATGCCGCGTTCAGCACAGGCGCGGATGAAGGCAGCATTTTCGGGAAATTCGGGCGCAACCGTCACTTGGCGGATCACGTTCAGCGCCAGCCAGTCGGCATATTCGGCGGCGTTGGCAAGGCGCACATAGTCACCGGGCTGGGCGCCTTTTGCCTTCGCGTTGATATACGGTCCCTCAAGGTGGACGCCAAGCAGCGTTGCGCCGTTAGGCTGCGCGCCCAAGCAGGCGGCTGCATTCCGCAGCGCACGCCGCACCGACTCGCGGTTGGCAGTCATGGTGGTGGCAAGGAAATGTGCCACGCCATGCGCTGCAAAAAAGGCTGCCATGCCGCGCAACGCTTCAGGTGTGGCATCCATCGTATCGAAGCCATTGCCGCCATGCACATGCACATCTATGAAGGCAGGCAGCAGGTAGCCGCCTTCGCCATCTATACGGCGCGCCATCGGCAGATCAGGCGGTGCGCCCATCCCAATGTGCGCGATGTGCGCGCCATCGGTCAGCAGCCAATCGGCATCGCCTTCAGGCGTGAGGACGCGCACATTCTGAAAAAGCAGTAGGCTGGGCATGGCTACTCTGCGCGGCGTGTTAGGCGCGGCAACCGCACATAGGCAAAGTGCAAATGCCCAAGTTCTTTGGGCGGCGAGACCAACGGATCGCTCCAATAGACGGGACGGATGAAGCCCATCCCATCCGAGCCGCGTTCGGCTGCCTTTCGCAGCGCGTATTCCCACTCTTGGCGGCAAAACTGCGAGCCTGCTGAATGCTCTGACCAAAAGAGTTGGAAGATCGTAGCGCGCTCGATCATGCGCTCCAGTCCAGCGCTCCAACGCTCACCAGCGCGCAGTTCGTCTATGTCCATCAGCACCTTATAGCCAAGGGCGCGGTAGGCGTTGCGGCAAGCGACGGCAACGGCGGCATCCTTGCGGCTGTAGCTGATGAAGATTTCCTCAGCGCGGAAGATTTCCGCCGTCACGGGCGCGTTTTCCACCTGACTAGGCACGCGCCCTGTGTTCGGCGGCTCGAAAAGGACGCCGCCGCGCAGCACTGCGACAATGATCGGATCAACGCTGACCGTGATGCTCAAGTTGGCTGCCTGATCGGCAAGCGTAGCGTCTGCCTTAAAGCGGAACTCGACGCGGTGCAAATCTTCCCACCAGCCAACCGTGATCGACTCTGGGTTAAAGGTGACGCCTTCCGCCTGTGGTGTGAATGTGATGAGCGTGCCACGCGCTAGGGCTGCCGCCTGCGAGTCGCGCACTTCACGCGGCGCGGCGCCCAGCTCTGCTTCAAAGCGCTTGGCATCGCTGCGGATTCGCTCCAGCATGGCGGCGGTGTGCGCGTAGACGATCAGCGAATGCCATTTCTCCACCACTGCCTGGCGCGGAATAAAGGCGGTGAAACGCGCTTCGGCGCTCTCGGCAGCAGGCTCAGGGATGGCTGCCGCCTCGCCGGCCACTTGATGGGTCGGATCATCAAGCGGTTCGCTGCGTCCTGTTGCAGTGCTGCGTTCTGCTTCCTCTTTCTTCAGGCTCTGTGGCGGCACGGCGGGCGCAGGTGCAGCAGGGGCAGGCGCAGGACGGGCAGGCGCAGTCTCGGCGGGTTTGGGCGGCGTGCCGGGAATGCTCATGCCACGTGAGGGGCTGCGTTTCACCTGCTCCTCAGCTTCTTCCTGTTCCTCAGCCTCTTCCTGCTCCTCGGCAGGTGGGTGCATTTCGCGGCGGCGCGGTGCTTGCGGTGCGCTTCCCTCAGCTGCTTGCGGCAGATCGCGCACGGCGCCGAAAGAATTGCTGCTTTGGTTGGCAAGGCGCGCTACAAGCTGTGCGATCAGGCGATCATAATTGGGCTGAAGTGGATCAAAGCTGAGGGAATCGGCGGGTAGGCTGTTTCGGGATTGGGCAGGCACTGCATCGGGCAGCACCACGATGACGGCAAGGGCTGACAGGGGCTGCCATGCCTGCTCCAGCGAATGCCGCTGAACGCGAAAGCCACAGGCAGTCAGCTTATCGTAAAGGTGATCAGCACCATTGCGGTGTTGCGGCAAAAAGGCGATCACAACCGGGAGCATGGCATCCCTCCGTCCGTGTTGGGCGCTACTGCGCGTCAGGGTCTTCAGAAGGCGGCGTAGGGCGTGCAAATTGGCTCGTCCGATCTATGGGTATTTCAGGTTGCTCAGCAGCTTGCCGCCGTGCTTCTTCAAGGATGTGGCTGACGCGGCTGGTCGTCTCAATGTCGCCATCAGCGGGTGGCGTGTGGGCGGAAGAAGGCGCATTCAGGTTGGTCGAGTCAAGCTGCGATAAGTCCACAGGGCGTGTGAATTCGGCGGTGGGCGGTGCATCCACCATCACGGGCGGCACTCTTGGCACTTCGGCGGTTGGTGGCGGTTCACGGCGCACCTCACCTAGGAAGAAAACAGGGGGCCACAAGGCAGCGTTGCTATTGCCTGACTGCCCAGCTTGCCGAATGAGCATCACGAAGGCATACAGGACGAGTGTTGCAGCAAGGCTGCCTGCAATGATGAGAATGAGCGTTGCAGTGTTCATAGTTGCGCGCCTTTCAAAACATGCCAAACAATAAAACGGTTATCCCTCAAAATGGCTGTGCGCCCTAGAAGCGTGCCGCCAACCAATATAAGCCTTGCCGCACCTCTTGGTAAGGGGTGAGGTCAGGCTCTAGGGTGCGGAGAACTGCCTCTTGGATCAAAAAATTGCCCGCTGCTAGGAAATTATGGCGCGCCTCGCCGTCATTTCGCAATTCGGAAGGCAGTTGGCACGAACGCTCATAACCAAGCGATGCCACTTGGAACGGCGCAACGCTATAGACGTGCAGCGCCACATCGTAAAAAACCTCGTCCAGCGCGGTAAGCTCCGGGTGTTTGCCGCGCATCGTTGTGCCGCCAGTTAGCCCGTGAAACATGCCAATCGGGACGAGGATCGAAACGCACTCAAAGATGGAGCGCGTCGCCTGCACGTCGCAGCCGGCAGCCTGCCCATTCACCGCGATCTGCCCGTGCTGCTTCACGACAGCCGTTGGCGGCGGCACCTGCACTGCCACTTTTTCGGCGGCGGGCGTACCGGGCATGTAGCGTGCTGCCAGGGGACCATTCAGCGAGACGTTCTCCCAAATGGTGGTCAGCACATCCGCCCACTGGCGGTCTCGCAACGTCTCAAAACTCAGATTTAATTCATAATTGCCGCCTTCCCAGTACTGCATTGGGTCGGCATGGTGTGAAAGTTCCAGCATTGGGCGAATTGTTCCTATGGCGCATCGCTTGCCTAAAAATCTAGGGTATAATAGCTTGACACACAGAATGTTTCAAGCGGCGCGAAAGTTTTTCAAAAGACGCAGTGTAGGCAACCTGTGTAAAATTGGTAAGAATCTGTTGCCGATATGCACTGCGCGGCACAGAGATTGCTACAATGTAGCAAGAGGTTAAGGCGCAGCGCGTGCTTTAGCCCGTTCGGAAAACCTATTTGCCATGCTTCCGTGAGAGTTGAGACCGCCTATATGACTGCTAAGACTCGCCAAGAACAAATTGATGATGCCCTGCGAAAGCTGCACGCTGTCGTGGATGGCGTCAAAGCCTCCGTTGTCGTAAACCGTGATGGCTTGTTGGTGGCGGCAATGCCCGCTAATGGGGATGAAGATGTGCTGGCTGCCATGTCTGCCACCCTTGTCGGTTTGGCAGAACGCACGCTTGGGCGCCTCGATCAGGGCAGTTTGGAACGCTTGTTGGTGGAAGGCGAGGAAAGCGTGATGGTTGCCTACCTGGCCGGGCGTGCCATGCTGGCGGTCATGATTGCGAAAGAGCATAAGATCGGCCCCGTGCTGTACGCCGCTTCGGTGACGGCGAAAGATGTAGCACAAGTGCTTTCCAGCTAAACGCACATGGCGCTTGAAACCTTTGAAGGCACAATCGAGCGCATCACCTACTATAGCGACGAAAGCGGCTATACGGTGCTGCGCCTTAAGCCACACAAAGCGCTGCCCGGCCAGGTTGGGCGCGATGGCTTGGCGACGGTTGTCGGTGTGTTTCACAGCCTGCGCGAAGGCGCAGACGTGCGCTTTAGCGGCACATGGGTTGTCCACAGTGAGTACGGCAAGCAGTTTAAGGCGGAATCGGTGCAGGAAGCTGTGCCGGAATCGGTCGAGGGCTTGCTGCGCTACCTCAGCAGCGGCGTGATCCGCGGCATCGGCAAGGCAACTGCCCAAAAAATCATTGACCACTTTGGCGAAAAAGTCTTTGAGATTCTGAGCCAAGCGCCGCACCGCATTAAGGAAGTGCCGGGCATTGCCGAATATCGCGCTGAGCTGATCGTGCAGGCGTGGACAGAACACACCGCCGAGCGCGACGTGATGATCTTTCTGCAAGGCTTAGGCTTGGGCAGCCGCCTTGCCGTCAAAATTCACAAGGAATACGGCGCGAACACTATCGCCGCCGTCCGCACCAATCCGTACCAACTGGCGCGAGATATTCAGGGCATCGGCTTTCGCAAGGCAGATCAGATCGCACGTGGACTCGGTTTGCCGTTAGATTCGCCCTACCGCATTCAGGCAGGCATCCTCTTTGCCCTAGAGACGCTGACCAATGAAGGGCATGTCTACGCGCCGCGTGCGCTGCTGACCGAGACGGTAGCGCGCCTGCTCGCCCTGCCCGATGCGCCTGAGTCCTACGGCTTTGAAGAACTGCCCGACGACGTTGGCGCTGCTATCAATGAGGCGATCCGCACACTGGCAAGCGAGAGTGAAATCCTGCTTCAGCACGTGCCGAATGAAGAAGACGATCTGATCGAGGCGATCTATTTGCGCCCGCTTTTCCTCAGCGAGAACGGCACAGCAAAGCGCCTTCGTGAGATGCGCGATCTGCCGCTTTCACGCCTACGTAACGCGCAGCGCATGGCGTGGACGAAATTTTTCGATATTTTGCGGCGCGATGATCAGGTCTTGCTAACCGACCAGCAGCAGGATGCCGTGCGCGCCGCGCTGACCAACAAGATTAGCATCCTGACCGGCGGACCTGGCACCGGCAAAACTACCACACTGCGCGCCGTGATCCGCGCCCTAGAGTGGAACAAAGCGCGCTATGAGCTTGCCAGCCCAACTGGGCGCGCCGCCAAGCGCCTGAGCGAAGCGACCGGACGCCCTGCTCAAACCATTCACCGCCTGCTTGGCTATACGCCTGATGAAGGCTTTTTGCTTGGTGCAGACACGCCGCTTGAGGTGGACATGCTGATCATTGATGAGGCGTCCATGCTCGATCAGATTCTCATCTACAATGTGTTGAAGGCGCTGCCGCCAGAGGCGCACCTGCTGCTGGTTGGCGATGTTGACCAACTGCCAAGCGTTGGCGCGGGCGATGTGCTGCGCGACCTGATCAGCAGCGGCATTGCACATGTGACGCGCCTAGAGGCGATCTTCCGCCAAAGCGGCGATAGCCAGATTATCCCGAACGCGCACCGCATCAATCAGGGCGAAATGCCGTATCTGGATAACACCAGCAGCGATTTCTTCATGTTCTACGCCGAAGATACCGAATCAGCAGCCGATCTGGTGGTAGACATTGTGCAGAATCGCATCCCGAACAAGTTCGGCTTCGACGCAATGAGCGACGTGCAGGTGCTTGCGCCGATGTACCGCGGTGCAGTCGGCATTCAAATGCTCAACGAACGCTTGCAGGCTGCCCTGAATCCGCACGGGCGGAACGCCGAAAAGAAACTTGGCAACACGGTCTACCGTGTGGGCGATAAGGTGCTGCAAACGCGCAACAACTACGAAAAAGAAGTATTCAACGGTGATATTGGCATCATCAGCGCCATAGATTTCACCGCGAAAAAGCTGCACGTTGCCTTTGATGAGCGCCAAGTAGACTATGATTGGGAAGAGGCGGGCGATCTGCTGCACGCCTTCGCCGTGAGCGTCCACCGCAGCCAAGGCTCGGAGTATCCCGCCGTTGTGCTGCCGATCATGCCGCAGCACTTCATGATGTTGCAGCGCAACCTGCTCTATACAGCAGTCACACGCGCACGCCGTTTGGTCGTGTTGGTTGGCATGAAGCGCGCCGTAGCGATGGCAGTCAACAACGATCAGGTGGCGCGGCGCTACACGGCGCTGGCATGGCGGCTGCAAACGGGCAGATAAGAACAACACAACGGGCGCTCACACTGAGCGCCCGTGCCTTAGAAGATGATCTAACTGTGACGGTCTGCTTTAGTCGCCAGCGGCAGGTGCCGGTGCAACCTTGCTGGCTGCCTTGCCATTGGTTGGCGCAATAGCCGTTGGGTCGCCCAGCACATATTCCGGGTAGCTGACCATGCCGTGTTCGTAGGCATCCAGCCCCATAACTTCGCCTTCGGCTGGCACGCGCAGACCGACCGTCGCCTTGATGATGGCGAACATGATCGCGCTTGAAATCATGACGAAGGCACCAACTGCTAGCACGCCAATCACCTGTGTGACGAGCTGCGCTGCGCCGCCGCCGTGTAGCAAGCCGAACTCTGCGCCGAAAATGCCGACTGCCAAGGTGCCCCACACGCCAGCGAAACCATGCACAGGCACTGCGCCAACGGCATCATCAATCTGGAAGCGCTCTAGCAGCCGCGTGCCGACGAACATGATCACACCACCAATGGCGCCGATGATAACGGCTTCCGTCGGCGTGACGAAGGCGCAGGGCGCGGTGATGGCAACCAAGCCCGCCAGCGCGCCGTTGAGCGTTGCTGGCAATTGCGGCTTGCCAACCACAATCCAGTTGATGAACAAACCTGCGGCAGCACCGGCAGCAGCAGCGGCGTTGGTGGTGACCGTGATCAAGCCCAGTGCGGCGCCGTCAGCGTTCAACTGCGAGCCGGGATTGAAGCCGAACCAGCCAAACCACAGGATGAAGACGCCGAGCGTGGCAGCGGTCATGTTATGCCCTGCCATGGGCTTCGCATCCTTGCCAAAGCGTCCCAAACGTGGACCTAAGAAGATCGCGCCCATCAGTCCAATCCAAGCGCCGGTGGAGTGAACAACCGTCGAGCCGGCAAAGTCGGTGAAGGGTGCATCCAAGGTCGAGAGCCAGCCGCCGCCCCAAATCCAGTGGCCAACGACCGGGTAGATGATAGCGCTTACAATGAGGCTGTAGAGCAAGTAGCCACGAAACTCGGTGCGTCCGCCCATGGCGCCGGAAGCAATGGTTGCCGCCGTGCCAGCGAACACCAATTGGAAGAAGAAGAAGGCGTAGGTTGGCACCGTCAAGCCGGGATAGGTTTCCGGGATGCCGCTGAGGAAGAACCACTCTGTGCCGAAAAAGGCATTGCCCGCACCAAACATGATGCCAAAGCCCACTGCGCCGAACATGATCGAGGCAGCCGCAAAGTCGAACAGGTTCTTCATCATAATGTTGACGACGTGCTTCACACTGACGAAGCCCGCCTCTAGCAGGGCAAAGCCCGCCTGCATGAAAAAGACGAGGAATGCCGCGATCAGCATCCAAACTGTGTCAAGGTTCGCCTCAAACTTGGCGAGCCGTGCGGCGGTATCGTCCTCTTGGGCAACGATTTTGCCCACTTCTGGCGCGCTGATGTTTGCCAGCGGCGCTTGCAGGGCTGCCTCAGCGCTCTGTGTGTTACTGGCAACCACCGGTGCCACTGCCACTTTGGTCAGGGCAAAGGCGAGAACGAATAACACCAATGCCTGCAAAGCAGCTTTCGTTGTGATGCGACGTTTCTTGAGCATTTCGATTTTCCCCCGTGTCTTTAGCCCAAATGAGTTAGCCGTTGTCTGGACTTGACCGCTTAAGAATAGAAAATCCAAAGGCTGTGCAATATGTACGATTTACCACAACTTTTGCGGGTGACTTTCGTTACTTTTGCCGAAGGGCGGCACCTGCCGCACGCGAGGCTGATCCCGATGGGAAGCGCGTCCCGAAACGCCTCGCTCGTCGGCATCGGTTCCCTATCCATACCAGATTGTCTATCGCTTTGGAGAGCGCGGTATCCCCCATCCGCGCCAGTGGTAAGGGTGCGGCACCACCGTGCAGCTCACCCTTGCACCACAAGCCTCACCCTTCTCGCGCCTTGTGGGTAGCTTGCATAAAGCGGCGCGCCTCGTCTATAATCGCCATAAGGTGCGGCGCTTACGGCAAGGCTTGCGGAAGGAAGGCTCGGCGCATGGCAGACGGAACGCGCAATCAACTTAAACAGGCATATGCTTTCATTCAACAAGAACGGCTTGATGAAGCACTTGGCATTTTACGAAGAATTCTTGGCAACGATCCTGATAACGCTGATGCATGGTGGCTGATGGCGAACGCCGTGAGCGACCCTGCCGATGCAGCAGATGCACTTGGCAATGTGCTGCGCCTTCAGCCTGCCCACGCTGAAGCGCGAGAGGCTTACGATCAATTGATTGAGGAATATCCTCACCTGGCGCCAAGCGCGGCGCTTGAGGCTGCCTTTGATGTGGGTGATTTCAATATTGACGATCTCCTGGGGCAGTCCACCACGACCAGTTATGCATCGGCAAGCGATGATCAAGCCTTTGGCGCCACCGCTTGGGCAGTTAGCGAGACAGGCACCGATCAAGATAACCTTGACCTAGACGACTTGTTTGGCGGCAGGGCAAGCGTAGACGTACCGATCACGCCCACCGAAGAAGACGACCTCAGCACAATCTTTGGCGCAGGCATTGGCGACTCGCCGCCGCCCGCAACTGCTCGCCGCGAAACAGCACCCGCCGATGCCGATGACATGCTGGCAGGCTTCGACTTTGGCACAGGCACCGACTACAGCGATGTGCCAGACCTTGCCGAACCAACCACCGAAATTGACGCGCTCTTTGGCAGCCCACCCGAACCGCAGCGCGCCGCGCCGCCCCAAACCACGCCCGCTGATCTTGAGGCTGATTTGGATGCCATGTTCGGCGGCGAACCTGCCTTCGTTGGACAGTTGGATCAGCAGGAAGACAAACCACGCGGTCGGCGCGGGCGCCGCAAGAAAGATCAACCCACCACCTTTGCCGAGGCAATGGGTGAAGAAGCAGTAGCGGCTGCACCTGCCGCGCCCGAACCCAAGCGCGAACGCCGTCCCAAGCCGCAACGCCTTGCACCCGAACCACAGCAGTCCTATGATCCCTATGCAGCGGAAAAGCGCGCTAACAAGCGTTCCCCAATCTGGACGCTGCTTAGCCTTGTGGTTGTGGTTGGTGTTATTGTAGGCTTGGTGCTGATCATTGTGCCATCCCTCGCGCCCGATCCCGTCACCTTGGCGCTCCGCAACGCAGAGCAAAGCCTCACCAATGGCGGTTTCAGCGGTGCGGCAGCCGTCCGTGAAGGCGATATTTTCCGTGTGACGGTCTGTGGCGCCGCCGGCAGAGCGCTGCAAGGGCGTGTTTATGAGGCAATGGAGAGCGTTGCCGACCATGTGGCAGCCGCTGGTGAGCCGATCAAGACTGTACAACTCATCGTGACGGACTGCAACGATGCCAACCTCACGCTCTACCGTGCGAACGCACCCATTGAAGCAGTCCGCCGCTACCTTGAAGGCGGCAAGACCGACGTGCGCGCCTACCGTGCCAGTTGGCAGTAAAGGTATGGATACGCTCGATTCCACTGCCGAGTTGATCCGTGCCGCGCTAGAGGCAAAAAATCGCGCCCGCGATGCCACGTTGGAAGAGGCGCGCTTGCTAACGCGCTTGTGTGGTAATGCGATCCGTGCCATGCACCGCCAAGATTGGCAAGCGGCTGAAGCGCTGCTGGCAGAGGCGCGTCAAACGCTTCAACGTATGGCGGCACGGTTGGAAAATCTGCCCGATCTCTACCACGCGGGCTACTTTCAGGATGCCGCGAAGGAATATGGTGAGGCAGCCGCCACGCTTGCCCTGCTGCGCGATATGCCGCTGCCAACACCTGCCGATCTTGGCATTGAGCCAGCCACATACCTAAACAGCCTTGCCGAGGCTGCCAGCGAACTGCGCCGTTACATCCTTGACATTTTGCGCCACCACCACGATGATCAGGCGGAAGCGCTGCTCCAAAAAATGGATGACATCTACGCCGTGCTGACGACCTTTGACTTTCCCGACGCCGTCAGCGGCGGTCTGCGCCACCGTGTGGATAATTTGCGCGGTGTGCTGGAGCGCACACGCGGCGATGTCACCACCAGCCTTCGCCAACACCGTTTGCAACAGGCGCTAGAGCGCGCCGAAGGAAATCAAGCATAAATGCTGCTCAGTTCCGATGCCAGCCAAGGGCTGCCGAATGGCGTGCGGCTTGCCACCGAGGCAGATATTGCAGGCATTCAACGCCTGATCAACGAAAACCTTGACAAGGTGCTGCCACGCACCGATGAAGAAATCCGTGAACTGCTGCCGATGTGGTGGGTGGCAGTAGACGAGGGCGAGATCGTCGGCACGTGCTGCCTTGAGGTCTACAGCCGCAAAATTGCCGAACTGCGCTCCTTGGTGGTGCGCGATAAGGCACGCGGTAAGGGCTACGGCGCGGCACTCGTAAAAATTGCCACCGAAACAGCGCAAGCCTTGAACATTTATCAGGTGTTGGTCGTCACCTCGACGCCTGAATTTTTCGAGGCGCTCGATTTCGGACCCGCGCTTGGTGAAAAATATGCGTTGTTCTGGCATGGCAGCGGCACCGTCAAAGCGCGCCACGCTCCAAACGGCTAGCGCCCAATCCAACGTTTATTCGCGCCATATGCCCACACTCTATCTATGGTTGGGCATATGGCGCACATTTTGCGATAACATGCTCATAATCGTTACGCTTCATAAACGCCGCCAAGTGATAAGGGCGGATAGCGGTCAATGAATGGATTGGAATGCCGAACGTGAGCAGCAGTCGTGAAATGCCGCTTTTCCCACTAAACACGGTCTTATTTCCGGGAATGCCGCTTTACCTACATATTTTCGAGCCGCGCTATAAGCTGATGATCGGCGAATGCATCCGTGAATCGCGCCCTTTTGGCGTGGTGCTGATCAGCAGTGGTAGCGAAGTTAGCCCAAATGTCGAAATCCACAGCATTGGCACCGCCGCGCATATCACGCATGTGAAGCCGCTCAATCAGGGCGAGATGAACATTGCTTCCATTGGGCAAACGCGCTTTCGCATCCTCAGCACGCATAACCGCTATGCCTACCTGAGTGCAATTGTTGAAGATTATCCGTTGGCTGATCAAGACGACGTGCGCGTGACGCCTATCGTGCGCCGCCTTGCGCCGATGGTCAAAAGCTACTTGAACATCTTCGCGGCGCTTGGCGAAGTCGAATTCAAAATGGAGCGGCTGCCGGATGATCCGGAAGCGCTTGCCTACCTCACCGCAGTCGTGTTGAACATCCCAACGGCGGATAAGCAGCGCATCCTAGAAATGCCCTCCTTAGCAGAGATGCTCGGCGCGGAATACAGCATTATTCGGCGTGAAGCGCTTATCCTCAAGCACATGATCGAGAACGGTCCGCGCTGGCGCGATGATCCGAACCTGTTCTCGCCCAACTAGGTCCTGTTGATAAACGCACAAACTATGACCCTCATCAAAATCTGTGGCATCACCAACCCAGCTGATCTGCTTGCCGCGATTGAGGTCGGCGCGGAGATGGTTGGCTTCATTTTTCACCCCAATAGCCCACGTGCCGTGACTCCTGATCAGGTTGCCCGCCTGACCGCACTCCTACGTGGCTTGGACGCGCCGCGCATTCCGTTGTGCGTAGGCGTTTTTGTTGATCCTGATCCTGCTGAACTGCCGAGACTCCTCAGCATTTGCCGTCTGGGTGCGGCGCAAGTTCACCGTGCCAGCCCTGAAAAGCTGCGGCAGATCGCCTTTGCCACCAATGGCGCTTTTTATCCCGCCTTGCAAGCCCAAACCTTTGAGGAAATCGCAGCGAGCCTGGCACACTTTAGCAACCAGACGCCCAGCGCACCGCCTTGGCTGCCGCAGCTGCTGCTAGACGCCTATCACCCAACGCTGGCAGGCGGCACAGGCAGCCGCGCCGATCTGGATGTGGCGCGCCGTGCGGCGAAAACGATCAGCCGCTTCATGCTGGCGGGCGGCTTAACGCCTGAGAATGTTGGCGAGACGGTGCGCGCCGTGCGCCCTTGGGCGGTAGATGTTTCTAGCGGTGTCGAAGCGCGCCCTGCCCTGAAAGATCACGATAAATTGCGCGCTTTCGTGGCGGCAGTGCGTACCGCGGACGCTGACTAGCAGGCTAGGCTTTGTGTTCCTGTGCGGCAAAGGCGTCAATCAGGGTTTGGCGGGCGCGCTCGATGTGGTGGCGCATGGCGCGCTCTGCGGCTTCAGGATCGTGTGCCTCTAAAGCGGCAATGATCTGCGCGTGTTCCTCATTATCTTGCGCCTCGCGCTGCGGCGGATCGCCATCGGGCAAAAACTGACTCCACAGCATTTTAGGAAACCACGTCCAAATAGCACGCAAGGTGCGGATAAGATAGGTGCGCGCCGATGCCTCTACGATCTTCAGGTGAAAGCGCTCATTCAGCTCGCGCACTTCTGCCAACGACTCTGCACCATGCAGATCGGACATGCGTTCATGCAGTGCGCGTAATTCTGCCAGTTCTGCTTCCGTGATGCGCTGTGCGGCACTGGCGGCTGCTTGTGCTTCCAACACCATGCGGATGGCATAGACATCCAACACATCATCAGGGCGAAAATCCACCACCCGTGCGCCGCGGTAAGGCACATGTTCCACCAAGCCTTCCGCTTCCAACTGTTTCAGCGCCTCGCGGATAGGCGTATAGCTGATGCCTAATTCAGTCGAGAGCGCCGCCTGGCGCAACCAATCGCCACCGCGCAGTTTGCCTTGTGCAATCATGGCGCGCAGGCGCTCCACGACAATATCGCGCAGTTGTTTGGGTTGGGAATCGCTTGGGTCGTTCACAGCATTTCTCGCAGCATGGTTAAGCTATGCCTAGAGATTATATATAATGTGACCAAACGTCAATAGGGCGTCCGTTGGGATTTATGCCAATCGCGCACCCTCCTGGCTTTCTACAAACCGGCTGTCCCGTCGCGTTCCGCTTAGGGGTCGGACATGCTCGACCCCATCGGTTGGCTAAAAGGCGAGATAGCCCTCTGGGTTTTGTGGCACTTCGCCAATTCGCACCTCAAAATGCAGGTGCGGACCTGAACTGTTGCCCGTGCTGCCCACAGCGCCCACCGGCGTGCCGCGGCTGACCACTTGCCCGCAGCTCACGCTGACGCGGCTCATATGCCCATAGAGCGTGATCAGGTTGCCATGCGCCAACACAACCGTGTTGCCATAGCCCCAGTTGCTCCACCCGGCAAAGATGACCGTGCCACCATCTGCCGCGAACACAGTTGTCCCCGTTGGCGCAGAGAGATCAATGCCGGTGTGGTAGGCGGAAAAACCGCGTGTGACGGTGTAGTTAGGCGGCAGCGGGTTAACCAAGGCGCCTGTGCCGCCAGCGTTCGGCTGCGCGCCGCAGGAACCAGGTCCACCGCCGAACGAGACAGTACCACCACCGCCGCCAGCGCTGCTGCCGCCTTCAATGGTGATGCCCGGATTCCAGTAAACGGGCTTCTTATCGCTGACGCCGCCGATCACCATGATCGAGATGCCCGCCGGGATGAGCGTGGTTGGGCTGGCATTCCGCAGCAGTGGGTTAAACTCGCTATCCACGATGCTGATCGGCGAGACTTGATACTTATCGGCAATCGCCTGAATAGATTCCTCTTGACGGGTGCGGTGCAGCACGCCATCTTCGGGCAGAATGGTGAGTGTATCGCCCGGTAACAGCCGATTCACGTAGATGCCATCGTTGTTCCACACAATGGTATCTTGCGAGATGCCAAAGCGCGCCGCGATCTTCTCCAAGGTATCGCCGGGCTGAATGCGGTAGCTGATGACTTGGCTGCGTCCGCGCACGGGCGCAATCGTATACGGATTTTGGGCGCGGTAGAGCGTGTTCGGCGGCGGCACCACTTCACCAGCGCGCATGAGCAGCTCTGCAACCACATCGGCTGGCACGTCACCGTCATAGCGGATCGGCGCGATGGGTTGGCTTGGCGCTTCGGTCGGTGGCGGTGCTTCGGTCGGTGCGGCTTGGGTGGCTGGTTCGGTCGGTGGGATGCGCGTTGGCAATACGGCGCTCTGGGTTGGCGGCACGGGTGTAGGCTCGGAGGGCAGCAGATAAATTACACCAGCGGCAACCGTGATAACGAACGCGGCAAACAGCATGATCATGCCAAGCACTGAGTTGGCGCGCTTAGCAGCGGGTGTGTCCCTCTCTGGGCGGCGCAGCAGCGATGGGTTGGTCGGTGGTGAGGGTGGCACGCGCACACCATGCGGTGGTGTGTCGTTCGGGTCAAACAAAGGTTCTTCAAATGCCAAGGGATCGTGAGGATTGGGCGGCATTTGGTCGTGATTACGATCAGTCATAAGCAGTCTCCATTACAGGGGCAGAATGGTAGCGCAAAGCAATGGGTTGATCAACTAAGGATATGGTGAGGGTGTGGTGGATAAAGAACCTCTAACCCTTTCCCCGTATGCAGGCAAAGGGAAGCTGAGGGTTTGTGAAGTCCCGCCCTGTGTGCGGGCGGGCTTGCGTGTAGGACGGTAGGGGCAGGCGTGATCCCGCCCCTGACGTAGACTACTGGTAGATGTAGAACTCCAAGACGATGTTTGCACCGTTGTAGCTGGCAACGCGGATCACGCCGCGCAAGCCTTCCGCCGTATAGATGCCGATCAGCGTGTTGGGCGGCAACGAGGCTTGTGGGATCGGCGCAACACTATTGATAACAGACGGCGAGAGCAAATCGTAATGGATTTGCGAGAACTGCAAGCCCGCCAACAAGCCGAACTGTGCGCCGTTGATGGGCGTCAGTTCCGTACCGCTGTAGCTTAGGTCTTGCGTGCCGCCGAACAGGTCTACACTGGTGGAAGGCGCCACCTGAATCGTGTTCTGCGACACATAGGGGCGATCCACACGGTAAGAGAACAACGGCTCGTTATTCGCCTCACCGGACGGTCCTTCGTCCACCTGCTTATTCAGGTCAAGGATGATCGCAATCGTCTCAACGCCGGTCGCATTTACTGTCGCCGTCAAATTCACGTTCGTCACCTGACCAGCCGGCAAGCTCGGCACAACGGCTGCACTGTAGACCTCGCCCGGCTTGAAAGAGGTGGCAACCGCAAACTCGCCAGCATCGCCCAAGCCCTGATTTTGAATAGTGACCGTCAGGGTGAAGGGCTGACCGGGCTGCGGGATGGGCGGGCTAAGCACCGCGTTCAGCATCACCAGATCGGGCAGCGGCTGCGGTGTGAAGGTGAGCGTTGGCGGGACGGGCGTTAGCGTTGGTGTGGCGGTCGGCAGCGGCGGCGCCTCGATGACGGGCAGCGTGCGCGGATCGCCAAAGAGGCTGACGAGGTTCGCGTCGCCTGTAATCCATCCCAACTGTTGGCGGAAATTGAAGACGAACCATGTGAAATCTTCATTGGCGCCGATCAGCTTCGCCTGTTCGCCGCGTGTCAGTTGACCGATCACCTCATAGGCGCGTCCTGGCCCGGTGCGGACGTTCACCAACTGCCCGATGACGGTCAGCGTGACGCCGTCTGGCGTGGCGGTTGGCACGGGCGTATTGGTCAGGGTGCGTGTGGCGCTTGGCGTAAAGGTCAGCGAGGGTGTGAAGGTGAGCGACGGCGTCAGCGATTGCGCGAGCGTTGGTGTGATAGTTGCCGTGTGCGTGGCAGTTGGCAGCGTGGTGCCGCGCCCGGGCGGTGCGGGCGTATTGCTGGGTGCTTGGGCAACCTCTGGCGCGCCATAGGCAACCAAAATGCCCGGCACGCCAAACTGGCTGGTGATAAAGACGCTCACATTGCTGCTCAGCACGCCATCGGCAGCGCTTGGATCAAGCCGCCCTTGCACGCCGCGCCATGCTGGTAGACTGCGTAAGGCAGCGGCAAGGCTGGCAGGTGCTACGCCGCCCGTCTTGATCGATTCGATCAGCAGGAAGGTCGAGTCGTAGGCGGCGGCGCTCAGCGCGTTTGGCACTGCGCCAAAGGCGGTGGTGTAGTTGCGCGTGAAGGAGAGGCTTTCGCCGCTTTGGGCAGTGTAGCTCCAGCCGGTGGCGCCGTAAATGCCATCGCGCAGGGTCAGGGGCAGTGCCTCGATAAAGGCATGATCGGCAGCGCTGGGCGTGATGAACAGTCCGGCATAGCCGCGATCACGCAGCGCCAAATACAAGCCTGCCGTTTGCAGTGGCGCGGCATCCACGAAGATGATCTGTGGGCGCTCACTGAGCAAGCGGGCAGCGGCAGCACTTGCTGCTTGTGGCTCGGTTAGGTCGTTCTCCACCACCAAGCCGCCGCGCACCACAACACCGGCACTGCTGGCAGCTTGGGCGAATGCCTCTGCCGCGCCGCTGCCGCTTGGCTTATGGCGCAGGTAAATGGCTGCCTTGCCTGCCAATTGGCTGTTTAGGGCTGTGATGAGTGCTTGTGCCTGAAGCTGATCAAGTGCCTGTCCGCGAAAGATCAGGTCGCCAATGGGCGCATTTTGGGCAGCTGTGCTTAGGAAAATAGGAATGCCCGCTGTGGCAAGGGCAGCACTACTTTCTTCAGCCAGCGCGCCGTTATCGGGACCGAAAACGGCAACCACGCTGGCGCTCAGCAGGGCATCAAGGCTCTCGCGGACTTCCTCTAGGGAGGCGGGCGGGCGGCTGATGGTGATCGGCTTCAAGATGAAGGGCTGACCACTGGGCAGCACCAGTGGGCTGCGGGCGGCTGACTCTTGGGCTGCCAGCCAAACGCCGCGTGCGGTTGGGCTATCCGGCGAATCCAGCACGCCAATACTCAGGACAATTGGCGCGGGCGATTGCGCGAGGGCGGACGGCAACGCCGCCGCGCTGAACAGCGCAATCAGCGCGATCAGGGAAAGGGTTAATCGGTGACGGGGCATTGATCTGCACCTCGCTTGGCAAAATCGGCAAAAAAGTACGGATAAAGCAGGCGCCCTACATGTGCCTGCTGCACAATTGCTTTACATTCTAACCGAAGGTGCGCCTTTCGGGTAACGCGCCACATGCCTAATCGTCCTGATCTTCCGCATCATAGGCGGCATAGGCAAGCTGTTTTTCTACCTGATCGAGCAGGCGCATCACAGCATTGTTCCTGCCGCCAAAGGCGCTCAGGCGGTCTACCAAGCTACCCATCGGCTCATGGTATTCCTGCCAAAAGGCACGGTCTTCAATTTCGGCAACTTTTGCCAGCAGCGAAAGTCCGGTGTTCAACTGCTGGCGGTTGGGCGCGCCGCCTTCGGTCTGCTCCAAGAAATATTGCAGTGCGTTGATGAGCGCGGGCGGATAAAGCGCATAGAGCGCCTCTGCCACCAGATCGAGGTTTTCGCGGTCGTGCGCGATGACGGTTTCGGCGTGGCGCGTCACGCGCTCATAGTCATTATCCAGCGTGCCGCACTTACCAAGCGTATAGGCAATCAGGGCTGAGAGTTTCGCGCTCGTCTCCGAATCATCGGCAAGGCGGCGCAGCAGGTCAAGCGATGTTTGATCGGCGGCAATGACGGCGGCACGGTCGGTTACCAACCAACGCAGCAGGACGCGGCTGTTGCGCTGTAGGGGCAGATCGGCATCCTCAAGGAAGGCGGGCAGCCAGCGCATATAGTTGACTGCCTGATCATCGGAGATCAGGTGGGCATTCAGCATGGCGGGTGTTAAGGTGTTGGGCGTACCAAGGAACACATTGAGTTCGGGCAGGCTGGTTGGGTAGCCGCAGTATTGCAGCAGCACCAACGCTGCGCCGCGCTCCGAGAGGGACTCGAACTTAACATTGGCCGCTTCCGCACGGCCAAGGGCAACCGCTAAGGTATGGGCATTCACGCCGCTCAGTTCGGCACGGATTAGGGCGCTGACCACACGCGGCACAAGCGCAGATTGGCTCACGAGCATCTCTCCCGCAGTGGTGAAACACAGCGGACGGGCAGAGAGTCACCCGTCCGCGGCGCGGTGCAATTAGAAGCCGCCCGACTGCGTATCACCAAAGGCAGGCGGCATGGGCGGCGGTGCGGCGTTCGTCTTAGGATAAGCACTGATCTTTAAGGTAAGACGCTCAAAGAAGCTATTGGGTGGCAGCGCACCCGACCCATAGCCCATATCAATAATCTGCACCTGGATGATCAGGGTCAGCGTTTCAAGGTAGACCGTGGCACCGGGCTTAGCAAGCACAGGCTCGCCGCGTGGTGCCAGTTCAGCACGCGTCGCCTCATCATTAAAAGCGTGTTCAGACATCAGCACTTTAGTCACTGTGCGAATGTCGTTCTTATCAAAGACGAAGCACTCAAGGGCAGTCACCTTCTTAGGATCGCCAACACCTATCGTCTTGGAGATGCCAGCACCGGTTTCGCCCAAGAATTCGCCGCTGAGCGTTTCGATGCTGAAGGTGTCATCATAGAAATCATCGCCCATCATATAGGCAGACATAAAGCTGCTGACGGGTGTTAAGCCTGCGACCGGTGAGGCGACAGCCTGTGGCGCGGCTGCCTGTGCCGCCTCGATCTCAGCTTGTTTCTTCTTCGCCTCTTCCAGCAGGCGGCGGCGCTCTGCCTCTTGCCCTTCCACCACAGTGGACTCGGTGGTTGCCTTGCGCCGAATGAGCGTGTTGAAGGGGATGATCATGTTGAAGATGACCAAGCCGCCGATCACGATTGCAGCACCTATCACGCACAAAACGGGTGTGAAGTTGCTGTTGAGCAGGGAAGGCGTCACTTTTGCCACTTGCTCAGGATTGTTGCGCGCAAACGGCTGGATTGCCTGCAAGCGCGGCAGCAGTTCGGGATCGTTGGCAAATTTAACGAGCATCCCATTCAAAATATCGCCCGCATTCCCAACGCCATCCAGGGCGCGTTGGGCAACTTCACTGGCTTGGGAAACGCTAAACTGCCACGCGATTTGCTTAATGTACTCTTCTTTCCACGATTCGCCCAAATGGACTGGCTCGGCTGCCGTGTAGACATTTGGCGAGATCACATACGCCCACAAAAAGCCCAGAATCAAGCCGATCAGCAGCGTACCCACAGGCAGCAACCGACGCGGCGCGCCCTGCGAAACGAGAAATGGGATGGTATCGGGCGAAAAGAACGTTTTGATGGATTGCCATGTCGTTCTTTGAGTCATACGCAAAAACCGACCTTTCTTTCTGGGAAAGCGACTCTCTGTGCTGTGGGCAACGCTCACAGCCGCCAATATTTATTGTACACGAACCGCTATAGTATGCAACAAAGCAGGCACAAGCCTTTGGCAGCACTGCCCAATGCGCCAAGCCCACCACGCAGCCTTGCCCAATTTGCCAAACTGAGTAGACTCTTACCAATCATGCACAATAAACCGAGAAAGTAGCTAGAACGACCTATGGAGCTACCCTTTACGCTTCAGCGCCTGCCACCAGAGGCACTGGACGTGCTGCGCTTTTTGCACAAGCATCAGGCAGCCGCCGCCAGCGCCGAAATCGAGCAAGGCGCCCAACTTTCAGCGCGTTTAGTTGGGCGTGCCATTCGGCGGCTAATCAATTTCCGCCTGATTCAATACAGCCTTGATAGCTACGAACTGACGGGCGATGGCGAGCTGGCTGCCCGCCAACTGGCAGACTATGATGCTGCCCTTGCTGCCGCCGCAGGCAGCGGACGCGCCGAACTGCCCAAAGTGCCACGCCGCCTGACGGTGGTGATGCCGCGTGTGCTGCGCGCCAACACGCCTACCGATCTCTTTGTGGGCGTGAATCCACCGACTGCCAACACACCGCAACTCACCAAAGAGGTGCATATCACCTTGCGCGTGAGCGCCTTAGGCGGCGTGCTGGGCAGCAGCGATTTCGGTCTGGTCGTGCCGGTGGATAAAGCCGCGCAGCCTGCCAAAGTTAGCCTGACGCCTGATCAGGCAGGGCGTGCCGTGCGTGTACGGATTGACGCCTTCCAAGCGGTAGACGCTGACCATTTGCAGTTTGAGCCGCTAGGCGGCATGTATTTTGACGTGCGCGTCTCGATGGATTCGTCTCAGGATGCCGCCTTGCGCGCCGTCGGCATGGATATGCTGTTGAAGCCGATCAACGTCTAGGCGCACAAGAAATCTATCAGAAAACTGGCTGATCAGGCTGCACCACGCATGGCATATGGTACAATCTGCCTATGCTAATGCTGCCTGACTATCGCGTGCGCCAACGCGACTATTTGCTTGAAATTGCCCGTGCGCTCACCTCACGCTTAGATGTGGACGAGGTGTTGCGGCTTGTCCTGGGCGCTTCAATTGCCATGCTCAGCGGCGAGGTCGGTCTGATCGCCTTGCGCGATCCCGATGATCGCTTTCGGGCGCGGGCAAGCGTCGGCGTGCCTGAAGATAAATTAGATGTGTTCAAGCCGCTGCTGGAGAGCATTCTGCTGAACGAGACGCACAGCGGCATTCAACACAGCCAGCTCGATTTGAAGATGCGCCTTGTGGCACGGGCGCTTGATCTGCGCCTGCGCCAAGCGATCACGCTGCCGATGATGGTGCGCCAGCAGATTTTAGGCGTTGTCTTCGTCTTTCGCAGCTATAGCGGCGAATACAGCGCCAACGATCAGAGCGTCTTGCAGAGCTTTGCCGATCAAGCTGCCATCGCCGTCCACAACGCGCAGCTTTACGAGCGCCTGAGCGCCGAGCAGCAGCGCCTGAGCGCCATCCTTGAACACAGCGCCGATGGCGTGCTGATCATGGATGCGGCGCAGCGAATCGTCGGCTTTAACAAGGCGTTGGCACGCATCACAGGCTGGAGCCAGGCTGAGGCGCTTGGTCAGATGCACGATAGCCTGATCTTCTGGGAGCATGTGGAACACGGGCAGCCTTTGGGCGCAGCCCTGGCAAGCGGCTGGACTCAACAGCGCACCAGCGAGGCGGATGAGCCGAATACGCGCTATGTGGAGGGCGATCTGCGGCGGCGGGACGGATCGCGCATTAGCTTAGGTGTGACCTATTCCTTGCTGCGCGATGATGAGGGACGGCTGCAAAATATCATTGCCAATGTGCGCGATATTTCGCACTTTCGGCGCGCCCAAGAGGCAAAATCCGCCTTCATCTCGGCAGTCTCGCACGAGCTTAAAACGCCCGTCGCGCTCATCAAGGGCTATGCCAGCACGCTGCGCCGTGAGGATGCTCAGTGGGATGAGGCAACTGTGCAGCGGGCGCTCGCCGTCATTGAAGATGAAGCAGATCGGCTGGCTGCGCTCATTGAGAATTTGTTGGCTGCCTCTAAGCTGCAAGCGGAAGGAATGCGCCTGAGCCAGCTTGCCGAAGTGGACTTGGTGGAGCTGGTCGCACGTGCCGCAGAGCGCTTCCAAACCCAGACCGAAAAGCACCATCTGCGTGTGGTGTTTCCGCCTGATTTTCCCGCCGTGCGTGGCGATGAAGTGCGTTTGCGCCAAGTCTTTGATAACCTGATCAACAACGCTATCAAATATTCGCCCAACGGCGGCGAGATTCGCATCAGCGGCAGCTATGATGCGGAAGGCGTCACCATCAGCGTCAGCGATCAGGGCGTGGGCATCTCGGCGGAAGAATTGCCCAACATTTTCGAGCGCTTTTACCGTGTGGATAGCGCCCTAAGCCGACGCACACAAGGCACCGGCTTAGGGCTGTATTTGGCGCGTGCCTTTGTGTCGGCGCACGGCGGCAAGCTGAGCGTGGAAAGCACGCCGCAAAAAGGCTCAACCTTCCATGTATGGCTGCCGCGCCTTCTCGTTTCCTAACCAATTCGTGTATGATCAGCAGGGCGGCTCAGACTGACCGCCTCTACCTTGCAAGGAGTCCTTCAGCTATGTTTCCACCAATGGCGCGGCAGATCAACTGTCCGAATTGCCGCCAACCCTTCACCGCGCAAATTGAACAGATCATTGATGGCGGGCGCGATCCGAACGCCAAAGCACGCTTCCTCGGCGGGCGCACCAACACCGCGCAATGCCCATACTGCAATTACGATTTCCGCCTGACGACGCCCGTCCTCTATCACGACGCCACCAAAGAACTGCTGCTGATCAACATCCCGATGGAGCTAGGCTTGCCCTCTGCTGAACAAGAGCGCGTGATCGGCTCGATGACGCAGGCAATTGTGAACAGCCTGCCCCAAGAGCAGCGCAAGGGCTACCTGCTGATGCCGCGCTCCACGCTCACCTTGCAAGGCATGATGGAGACAATTTTAGAGGCGGACGGCATCACCAAAGAGATGATCGAGGCGCGCCGCAACAAGCTGCGCCTTGCCGAACAGTTCCTGCAAAGCGATCCTGCCGAGTGGGAAGCACTCGTCCAGCAGCATGATGCCGATCTGGATGAGGAATTTTTCGCCATGATCACCGCCTCAGCAGAGGCAGCGCTCAGCAATGGACGGCGCGATGTGGCACAGGCGATGCTCGGTCTGCGTGATCAATTGCTCAGCCTCTCCAGCATGGGACAGCGCCTGATGGGTGAGGCGGCACAGCAAGAAGCGCTCATCCAAGCGGTGGCAGGCGACCTGAACGCGATGGGCAGCCAGATCAGCCGTGAGATGCTGCTCGATCTTTCCGTGCGCTATGCCCAAGAAGATGCCGCCGATAAAATCGAGGTGCTGGTTGGTTTGGCGCGCCCTGCCCTAGATTACAGCTTCTTCCAACTACTGGCAGAGCGCATTCAGGCAGCCCCTGAATCTGACCAGCAAATCTTGATTACCCTGCGCGATCACCTGCTGACGCTGACTCAGGCGGTTGATCAGCAGACGCAGGCGTTGGCGCAGCAGGCTGCCACAGCCTTGCAGGCGATCATCAACAGTGAAGACCTGGACGCCGCCATTCGTTCGCGCCTTGACATGATTGATGATACGTTCCTCTCGGTGCTGTCTGCCAACATCCAAAACGCCGAGCAAACGGGCAATCAGGCGGCAGCGGCGCGCCTACGCGAGGTGATGGATCGGATCATGGCGCTGTTGCAACAAGGTGCGCCACCTTCCATCCAGTTCATCAACGAATTGTTGCAGCAGCCAACGGCTGAGGGCGCACGCGCTATGTTGGTCGAACACGCTGCCGAGTTTGGGCGCGAATTGCTGGACGTGATGACTGCCTTGATCGGTGAACTGAGCGCACGCGGGCGCAGCGCTACGCTGGATCGGCTTGCCACGCTGCGGAACATGGCGGCGGAAGTGCTGGGCGACCTTGCCCTGCAAGAGGATGAGGACTACGCAGAGGAAGAAACTGACGCTGCACCACCGCCTCTGAGCGAGCCACCGCCTGAAGAAGGCGAAACCAAGCCATCAGGCATTATTCTGCCCTTTTCGGCGCGCAAACGCCGCAACGATTAGCCTAGAAGCTAGAAGCGCGAGCGATATCCCTACAAAAGGCGCACACTGTGTAGGGATATGCCCGCGCAGGCGTGTTTGTTGCATGGGTGCAGCCGTTTGGAGCGGGCTGCCCTCTCGACCCTGCCGTTTATTGATTTTTTGAAAAACGTTCTAACTTTCTATATATTTGCCTGTGAAACTCTGCTATACTGTCTTTTGACAGACGTTGTCTGACAAACATTGCCGCAACCTTTCAACGAGGCAGATGGATGAGCCTTTCACAACGTGCTGCCAAAGGCATGATCTGGGCATATAGCGCCTATATGAGTGGGCGCTTGATGACATTGCTCAGCACGGCGATCTTAGCGCGCTTGCTGCTACCCGACGCTTTCGGTCTGATCGGCTTTGCGCTGATCATCCTCAACTTTGTGGAAGTCGTCCGCAGCTTCGGCATCAACGATGCGCTCATTTACCATGATGAGGAACGCGACCTAACCGCTGATACCGCCTTTTGGATCAATCTTGCCGTCGGCACCCTGCAATACGGCTTGCTCTTTGCGGCAGCGCCGCTTTTGGCGCAGCTTTTCGGGAATGCTGCCCTCACCGAGATTGTGCGCGTGATGGGCTTAGCCTTCATCTTTGAAGGGCTAGGGCAAGCACACGCTGCCTTACTGCAAAAAGACCTGCGCTTCCGCAAGCGCTTCTTGCCCGATCTAATCTCCGCAGTGGTGAAAGGCATTGCCACCGTGCTGATGGCGTTCTTGGGCTTGGGCGTCTGGAGCTTGGTCTACGGGCATTTAGTGGGCGTCGGCGTGCGTGTGGCAGCGCTATGGTGGCTTTCGGCGTGGCGTCCGCGTTTCCGCTTTGCGTGGGCGCGTGCGCGTGCCTTATGGCAATATGGCGTTCATATTTTGCTCTTTAACCTGCTGGCAGTGGCGCTGGATCAGGCAGATCAGTTGGTGATCGGCTTGATTTTAGGGGCAACCCAGCTTGGTTATTTCACCATCGCCTATAAAATTCCCGAACTGCTGATGGCGAACTTCAGCCTGATCCTGACGCGCATTTTGTTCCCTGTCTTTGCGCGCCTGAAGGATGACCGCGCCGCGCTCACGCGCAGTTTTCTCGCCACCACGCAGTATACAGCCTTTGTGACCTTCGGCATTGGCTTCACGCTCTTTATGGTTGCGCCGCAGCTCGTCACCTTTGTATACGGCGATCAGTGGGTGGCGGCTGTACCACTCTTTCAAGTGCTGTCGCTGCTCGGCATCGCTTACACGATCCCTTGGGCAGCCGGCGATGCCGTCAAGGCGATTGGGCGCCCTGATTTGCAGACGAAACTGCTCTTGGTAGAGAGTCTGTATACCTTCCCGCTGATCTGGCTGTTGGGCGCCAGCACGGGCATCGCAGCGGCTGCCTCCTTCGGCAACCTGATCGCCTCGCTGATCGCGGCGGTGGTGCGCCTGTTGATTATTGCGCGGTTACTCCAGTTTTCGCCGAAGGTGTTCGTTGGGCTGTTCCGCGCACCGCTGGCGGCAAGCGTTGGGCTGCTGCTCGCCCTGAGCGTGTGGCAGCAAGTTGCCGTGCCGTTGCCAGTCCTGCTAAACCTGATCGGAGCAGGGCTACTTGCGTTAAGTGTTTATATGACAATCTTATTTTTGCTGGGGCGCCAACCAGTGAGCGAGGCGTGGGCAGTCGGCGTGAGTTTGGTGCGTCGGCGGCAGGCTGAGGCAACCTTTGAACGCGATACAGCTTGATCAATCTTTAGTTGTGGGAGTTATCTGCCATGTTGACCGATACCTTAGAACAAGCCACCACAGCGCCACAAGGCGGCACTCAGCACCTCAAGGTCGCACTTAGCCACGATCCCGCCGATTTGACTGCCCTAAAGGCAGCGTGGGATGCCCTACAAGCACACAGCGCTAACCACTGCCTGTATAACAGTTGGGAATGGGTGGCTTTGGTATGGCAGCATTTATGCGAAGGCGATGACCTGTGGCTGCTGACTGCCCGCGACGCTCAGGATAACTTGATCGGTGTGGCGGCTCTGCTGCGGCATAATGTTTCGCCCATACGCGGCACAAAGTGGCAACAGATCAGCTTTTTGGCGGCACAGGTGGATTGTGATCATCTCGATTTTGTGTGCGCGCAGGGCAAAGAGGCGCAGGTTGCGGAGGCATTCATCGCCCGTCTGTACGAAGAACGCCACCAATGGGATACGCTCTGCCTTGCCAGCCTGCCCGAAGGCTCACCCACGCTCGAAGTGCTGCAAGCCTACGCCGACCCTGATCAAGCGCAGACCGAACCTGAAATTTGCCCGTTCATCGCCCTACCTGCCACATGGGACGCCTACTATAACGCGGTGCTAGGGCAGCGCAAGCGCAAGAACTACCGCCGCGATCAGCGCCGCTATGCAGAGACGTTCGGCGCGAATTGGTCTTGGGCGCGTGTGCAAACTGCTGACGAATTGCCCGCCTTTTTCGATGACCTTGTGCGGCTGCATCAGGCAAAGTGGGAGGCACTAGAGCAGCAAGGTGCCTTTGGCACGCCGCGCCTTGCCGCTTTCCATCGGGCAGTGGCGGCGCGCTTCCTTGAACTAGGTTGGCTGCGCCTCTATCGGCTGATCATCAACGGCACTACTGCCGCTGTTGATTATGGCTATGTCTATCTAGGGCGCTATTACGCCTTCGCCGCTGGCTGGGATGTGCAGTTTGCCGAATACAGCCCAGGCGACATGCTGACGAGCATCACTATTCAAGAGGCCATTGCCGAAGGGTTGGCAGTCTTTGACCTGCATCGTGGCGATCAGCCCTACAAATATCAGTGGGGCGCGCAAAATGCCTATGATCGCACAGTTGCTTGCCTGATGAGCGAACGTGCGCGCCGCGAGCAACAGCTTTTGAACGCGGCGCGCAGCCTGTGGCAAGGCGTCAAGGGTATTGTGCCGAAAGAGTTGCGCCGCCAATTGGTGCGCCTGGTCAAGACGGATCCAAAATGCTGGCTGACCTTCATACTGCCAACGTTGAACGAAATGGCACTTATGCTGCCCCTTCACTAAGGCATTGGGTGGCGGTGCGCAGCAGAGTAACGCCCTGTGACATAGTGTGAGAGCTGACGCTCAATGTCCGTAAGCAGCGCGCTGGCGCCAAGCCTGAACAAGGCAGGCGTCAGCCAAGCATTACCCAGTTCTTCCTTCATCAGGATCAGCCAATCCAGCGCGTTTTTGGCAGTCCGAATGCCGCCGGCAGGCTTGAAGCCAACCTGATAGCCCGTCCGCGCCTGATAGTCCCGAATGGCGCGCACCATGACCAAGCCGAAGGGCAGCGTTGCATTGACGGACTCCTTGCCGGTGGATGTCTTGATGAAGTCTGCGCCTGCCATCATAGCGACCAAACTTGCCTGCCCAACGTGCCGCAGTGTGCCAAGTTCACCAACTGCCAAAATCACCTTGAGATGCGCCGCGCCGCACGCTTCACGGAAGGCCTTCACCTCATCATAGAGCGCTTGCCAATTGGCTGTTAGAACGTGCGCCCGCGAGATAACCACGTCAATCTCGGCGGCACCTTCCGCCACCGACTGCCGAATTTCCTCGATCTTCAGGCGCAGCGGCGTTTGTGCGGCGGGAAAGCCCGTCGAGACGGCTGCCACTGGAATATGTGTGCCGCGCAGCGCCTCAACCGCCGTCCGGACGAGGTTGTGATAAACACACACCGCGCCAACCTGAATCGGTAAGGCAGACGCACCTAATTCCGCCAGCAGGTCAGCGCGGACGGGCTGGCGCGCCTTGGCACAGAGACGCTGCACGTTGCTGGGCGTATCATCGCCGGCAAGCGTGGTCAGGTCTATGAAGGTGATGGCGCGCAGCAGCCAAGCCGCCTGCCAAATCTGTTTGACGGTGCGGCGCGTATTGAGCGTGGCAGCGCGGCGCTCGACTGCGCTTTTATTAATCCGCACACTTTCCACCCACCCTAAATCCAATGGCAGCCCGTCATTGCGCGGCGGATGGTCTTGCGCCAAAGCAGGCGTGTGCAGCAGATGGTTGGTCATGGCGGCAAAATCCTTCTCAGTTCAAGAAAAATGTTGGGATAAGTATAGCGCATTTCGGGCGTGTGCATTGTGAGCGGTGCGCCAACGCGGTACAATGGCGGTGTTCTCAATACGGAGTGCTTGTGATGTTCAAACGCTTGTTTTTGCCCCTTAGCGCAGTGCTGTGTTGTGCAGCTCTTGCGATGCTGATGTTGGCGGCACCTGCTAGCGCCGCTGACCCAACGCCAACGCCCTCTGCCTTTACGCCGCTGCCAGAGCCAACTGAAGGCGCAGTGGATGAGGCTGCCCTTGCCAGCATTGATCTGCGTGCGCTGCCCATCCTGCCCGATTTTAGCGCCAATGCGGAATACCTTCGCAGCATTTACGCGGAAGGTAAACGCCGCGCCCTGAATAGCAGCGCCTTCTCCAAGGTTGGCGATTGCATGACGGCAAGCCCAAACTTCTTGATCCCATTTGCGGCAGGCAACTACACACTTGCTGAATATACTTCATTGGAAGATGTCATCGCACGCTTTAATGTGCCAGTGCGCGATGCGCTGACTTCGCTCTCTAACCCAAGTTTGGCAGCCGAAAGCGGCTTCAATGCTGCCTCCGTGTTGGATGCCACTTGGAGCGATCCCGCCTTGTGCGATTTTGACGAATCACCGCTTGCCTGTGAATACCGCTATACGCAGCCCGCCTTCGCCCTGATCTTGTTCGGCACAAATGATATAAAATCGCTGACGACGGCACAGTTTGATTTCTATCTGCGCCGCGTGCTGGTCGAGACGGTGAACAGCGGCATCATTCCGTTGGTCAGCACTTTTCCCAACCAGCCCGGCTTTGTTGATCAGTCCGTGTTGTATAATCGGATTGTGGTGAAGGCTGCCACCGACTATAACTTGCCGCTAATCAACTTGTGGCGCGCCTTTGAGTCACTGCCCTATCAGGGCATTGATCCGAACGAACCAACGCACATGACCAAGCCCGAGAGCGGGGATGTGGCGTCCTTTGCGGCGGCAGACTTGCAAGCAGGGCATAACTTGCACAACTTGCTCACTTTGCAGGCGCTAGAGGCATTATTAGCAGTCTTGGAGTGAGCTATCACGATCTGCACAATGCACCT
This sequence comes from Chloroflexi bacterium CFX4, assembly GCA_021404685.1. Lineage (GTDB taxonomy): Bacteria > Chloroflexota > Anaerolineae > Aggregatilineales > UBA2796 > CP2-2F. Next base: position 340,612 of record QWHC01000001.1, read on the forward strand.
GTGGGCAAAGTTAAGTTACAATACGAATGAGGCAATGCGTTAGAAAAGGATGGGAAGGGTGGCACAACCAGAAGTAGGCGCACGGCAAGACAGCACAGGCACACTTGGCTATATTGATTTCCCGCGGGATGTGACGGCACAAACACGCGAAAACGCCTATGCAGCGTATAACCAACTGGCAGTGCAGCGCGTGAAGGCAATCGGCTTTAACTTCAGCGCGACCGACTATCTCAACAGCGCGGGCATTGGCTTGATCATCAGCCTTGTGGAAGATGCAACCACCGCTGGGCGCAAAGTTTTTGCCTATGGCTTAAATTCGCACAACCGTAAGTTGTTCCGCATGGTGGGCTTGACGGAACGCCTGACGTTGGTTGCCGATGAGTCCGAGATGCAATCTAAGGCAGCTCCACCGACGGTTGTGGCGGAAACTGCTGTGGAAGACGCTGCGCCACCAGCCGCTACGGACGCGCCAGAGGTGCAAGCCAAAGCTGCGCCACCCGTTGAGAAGACGGACGCCTAGTGCAGAGCATCGCAACATACCACATTCTCTATGTGCCGCCCGATCTCAGTGCCGAGTGGGTGTTGGTGGCAGCCCGCCGCTATTGGAGCGAGTTTCGACCCGCCATCTTTAGCGCGCCCGACTTGCTGAATTTTCTGCCCGTGCGCGCTTCAGTCAGCATTACGGTCTTGGCACGGCGTGATTTCGCCACCGATCTGCTGGCTGATCTGCGCCAGCGTGCGCCGCGTGCGCGCTTTGATCCGTTGGTCTACGATAGCCCACAGGAACTCCAACTCACGCTGGATGGGCGTGCCGCCTTGCGCCAACGCTTCGGCGTGCCAGAGTAAGCCACACCACACTTGACTTGTGGAGGAGATAGTCCGCATGACCGAGCCACGCAACGCTGTTTTGCGCCAGCACGCCGAGCAGCAGTTCGCCGAAGAATTGGCTGCCCTTGCCGAAAACGATACGCGCCCGCGCCCGCCCAATTGGCGGCTTTCGCCGTGGGCAGTGGCAACCTACCTGCTTGGCGGCACACTACCGAACGGTATGACCATCCCGCCAAAATACATTGGGCAGCGCCGCCTGATCGAGGCTGCCATCGCTACGCTTGCCACCGACCGCGCCCTGCTGCTGCTTGGCGTGCCGGGAACTGCCAAAACGTGGGTCAGTGAGCATTTGGCGGCTGCCATCGCCGCCGACTCCACGCTGCTCATTCAAGGCACCGCCGGCACCGCCGAAGAGGCAATCCGCTATGGCTGGAATTATGCGCGCTTGCTGGCGGAAGGTCCGTCTATGGCGGCGTTGGTGGCAAGCCCGCTGATGCGCGCTATGTCGCTCGGCAAGATTGCACGGGTGGAAGAACTCACGCGCATCCCATCCGACGTGCAGGATTCGCTCATCACCATCCTTTCCGAAAAGACGCTGCCCATCCCTGAGCTGAACGCCGAAGTGCAAGCGGTGAAAGGCTTCAACGTGATTGCCACCTCGAACGACCGTGACCGTGGCGTGAACGACCTTTCCGCCGCCCTCAAAAGGCGCTTTAACACCGTTGTGCTGCCCTTGCCCGAAACAGAGGCGGAAGAGGTTGAGATCGTCCGCAGCCGTGTAGAGAGCATTGGACGGGCGCTTGAACTGCCCGCCGAAGCGCCTTCCCTGCTGGAGATTCAGCGCGTGGTGACCGTTTTCCGCGAACTGCGCGGCGGCATCACAGCCGACGGCAAGACCAAGCTGAAAGTCCCAAGCAGCACGCTCAGCACGGCGGAAGCGATCTCAGTGGTGACGAGTGGCATTGCTATGGCGGCACACTTTGGTGATGGCGTGGTGCGCGCCGCAGATTTGGCAGGCGGAATGCTTGGCGCGGTGGTGAAAGACCCTGTGCAAGATCGCGTTGTGTGGCTGGAATACCTTGAGACAGTGGTCAGGACGCGGGACGATTGGGACGATCTGTATCGTGCCTGCCGCGAGATGCTCTAGCGCCAACTATCTCAGGAAAGCGCGTGAAAATTGTAAAGGGCAGTCTGGGGCATTTCTACGCCAAGCTGCCCTTTATCTATCGCGCTAAATGCCCGCTTACCACGCCCAAAATTCACATAAGTTTCACGAATTTTCAGCCCATTTTGCTCTATACTGAGTGTAGTTGGCTTAACCGTGCAAAAGCCGTTAGCATTTCCAAACAATTGCACTGCACCCGTTGAGGCAAGCGACTATGTCTGTGATTGCGCTTTTAACCAGAGATACCACCGTCCTAGCTGTGCTGCGCGAAGCAGCTCTGGAGGGCGATCATACTATCCTCGCAGTGGAGACGCCTGAAGCGCTCTCGGAGCAGGTGCGCCGCTTCACGATTGAACTGATTATCCTCGATCTTGCCAGCTTCGCCAGCGATTCCGAGCTGCTCTGCCGCCGCGTCCGAACGCTACCGCGTGCTTCTCAGTCTGCCTTGCTGTGCCTTGTGAGTGGCAGCGCTTATGCGATTGCCCAAGCGTTAGATGCCGGCGCGGACGATTGCCTGCGGCGTGCTACGCTCAATGCCCGTGAATTGGCGGCGCGCCTACGTGCGCTGCTGCGGCGTAGCCAGCGCGTGGCGGCGGCTGCACCCTTGATCATCTACTCCAATGAGCGCGCTATCAAGCTGAACGGGCGCTCGGTTGAGCTGACGCCCACTGAATTTGACCTCTTGGAAGTGCTGAGCCAGCAACCCGGCGAATACCTGACGGCGACCCAACTCCTGGAGCGCGTTTGGAATTATCCACCCGGCAGTGGCGACCCTGCCCTTGTGCGGAACCATGTGCGAAATTTGCGCCGCAAGCTAGAGCATGATCCCGACCGACCGCGTGTGGTGACCTCCGCGCATGGGCGCGGCTACACCCTCAGTGTGGATGCTCAACGCCGCTGAGTGTAGGCAGCCTCGATAAAAGCACGCAGTTCGCGCTGGAAAATAGCACGATCAAAGCGCAAGGCATGGGCGCGGATCGCTTCCCGATCAACCTGCTGTGCCATCTGTAAATCCTCAAAATGGTTAAGCGCTGCCACTAATGCCTCTACCGTTGGCGCATCGAAAAAGATGCCCGTCTCCCCTTCGCGCACGGTATCCAACGTGCCGCCGCCGCGAAAGGCGATCACCGGTCTGCCTGCTGCCTGCGCCTGCACCGGCGTAATGCCAAAATCCTCCAAGCCGGGAAAGATGAACGCCTTGCAGCGCGCCATAAGCTGCGGCACGTCTTCATCTGGCACATAGCCCAAAAATTTCACCGTCTCGCCTGCCATGCGCTCTAAGCGTTCCCGATCACGCCCACTGCCGCCAACCAACAACGGCAAGCCAAGCCGTGTACATGCCTGCACTGCCAAATCCACACGCTTGTATGGCACAAGGCGCGAGAGGATCAGATAGTAATCGCCGACCTGATCGGCAGGCACAGGCGTGAAGCGCGCTGTATCGGTCGGCGGGAAGATGATCGTTGAATCACGCCCATAAAACGTCTTGATGCGCGCCTGTATCTCGGTGGAAATGGCGATGAAGTGATCCACGCGCTGCGCGGCGGCGTAGTCCCAACGGCGCAGCATCCCGATCAGTGGGCGCAGGGCTGCCTTCACCGCGCCGCCTAGATTCTCGCGCTGCACATAGGCATCGTACTGCCACACATAGCGCGTTGGCGCAAGGCAATAGCAGATATGCAGTGCTTTGCGGCTGCCGCGCTGCGTTCGCACGCCATGGCAAAAGCCGCTTTTGTTGCTCAACACCACAGCGTAGGCAGACAGGTCAAGCCCGCCAAACGCCATCGGATACAGGGGCAGATAGCGCTGGTGGTGTTGGTAAATCTGCGGCAGTTTGTCCAGCCACAGTGTGCGAATGTGCCAGTTTTGCCATGCGGCGGGCATTTTTTCGCGCCAATAGAGGCTGGTATATAGCGGTGCTTCAGGAAACATGCCGACCAATTCGGTCAGCACGTCCTCTGCGCCGCCAACTTGGTTAAGCCAATCGTGAACAAGGGCAAGCCGCATTGCGGGATCACGTCCATTCTAGTGGTATAATTGGGAGATGTTACCTAAAGCGTGAGGTCTTGGCGAAATGCTCATCATGGGAATTGATCCCGGCACGGCAACCACAGGCTACGCCTTTGTGCGTGAGGACGAGGACGGCGCGCCGCAAGCCGTCGCCTACGGCGTGATTACCACGCCACCCAGCACACCAATGCCGCAGCGCCTTCAGCACATCTACGCTGAAGTGAAGCGCCTGATCGCCGAACATCAACCTGAGGAAGCTGCCATTGAAGAAATGTTTTTCGGCAAAAACATCACAGCAGCAATCACGGTGGCGCAAGGGCGCGGCGTCACGCTGATGGCGCTTGCCGATGCCCGCTTGAAAATCCGCGAATATAAGCCGGCAGAGGTCAAACAGACGGTGGCAGGCTCTGGCAATGCGCCAAAGAAGCAGGTGCAGGAAATGGTCAAGACGCTGCTGAACCTGGATCACATTCCCAAGCCGGACGACGCCGCCGACGCGCTGGCAATTGCGATCACGGCGCTGCAAAGCTCGCGCTGGGAACACTTGGTGGGTGAGTAGCTATGCTGCGCTTAAACGTACCACGCATCAATGACTCACCCGATGATTACGCAGTTTTATTTGATCTGTGGCAGCAGGTCAAAGCAAGCCAAGAAACAGAGGTTGTCTTTGACTTTGCCACCTGCGATTTTTTTCGTCAGAGCGGTGTGGCGTTTATCGGCGGTCTGATGCATTGGGCGAAGAGTCAGCTCAAGCAGGTCACAATCACAAACCTAAACAATGAGAATGTTGCCCGTAATTTGCGAAAAAACGGCTTTGCGGAAGCATTTGACTTGCCTGCCGAGCCGCTAAGCCGCACAGCAGTGCCATACCGTGAAGATAGGCATAAAGCAGAAGAAAGCTATCTTATCTACCTGAGTCAAAGCTGGCTGCATCCCGAACGCATTTACCTGAGCCAAAACCTGCGGCAAGCAATTCTTTCTACAGTCATTGAGGCATATATAAACGTCTTTGATCACGCGCACTCGCCCGTTGGTGCCTTTACCTGTGGGCAATTTTATCCTACATCAAAAGAGATTATGCTCACATTGGTTGACTTTGGTATTGGCATTCCCGCCACTGTTCGCAAGCACTTGAGGCAACCTGCACTCAGCGCAGAAGCGGCAATCCGCTGGGTTTTCCAAGAAGGAAATTCGACAAAAGCGCGCCTTATGGCACGCGGTAACGGCTTAAAAATTTTGAAGTCGTTTGTCAGGTTGAATCAAGGGCGGCTGGAAATCTACAGCGGAGATGGTTACACCCGTATTGATCAAACAGACGAATACTACACAACGCACGCCACCAGTTTCACAGGCACGGTGGTGCAAATTGCGCTAAAATCTGATGAGAGTTACTACCAACTGGCAGATGAAGACGACGACGCGGAAGAACTTTTCTTCTAATTAGGTGAGGCATAACCATGAACCGCATTCCTTTAGGTGAGCAACTTGGCGCGTATTGCATCACTTCAGATGATGGGCAGCGCGTCTACGACCAAATTCACCCGCTGCTGCGCGAAAAACAGCCCGTCGCCCTTGATTTTAGCGGTGTGGAAATCGTCGCTTCGCCCTTCTTGAACGCTGCCGTTGGGCAACTGCTGCGCGATCTGGATTCCGAGACGCTGAACACCTATCTGAAGTTCGAGAATCTTTCAGGTGTGTTCAAGCCCATTCTGCGCCGCGTGATCGAGAATGCCAAACGCTACTATACCGACCCTGCCTACCGCGCTGCGGTCAACAAGGTGATGACGGCCTTCTCGGAAGGCGAAGATGATTGACGTTCGTGCTACCGTCATAGACCTTAGAACAGACCAACCACGCGCCACTGACGTTTTTCTAGTTGATACAAACGTCTGGCTATGGGCGTGCTACGCCAGCGCGGAATATGCCGATCAACAACCTTATCAAACGCTTACCTATCCACCTTACCTGCGGCGAGCAAAATCCAACGGTGCACGGCTTGCCAAGAGCGCCATCACATGGGTGGAGTTAGCGCACTTGATCGAACGGCTTGAGTGGAAAATTTTTCGCAACTATACAGGTGAAACACCTGATCTGAAAACCTATCGGCAGGCATTCCCTGAGGAACGTCAGCGCGTTGTGCAAGAATTTGAAGGGGCATGGCGCATTGCTGAGGACTTGTCTAACTTCACAACGCTACCACTCAGTTTAGATATTGCTATGCTTGAAAAGCTGGCACAAGATTATCAGTTTCTGCGTGTAGATGGCTACGATCTGCTGATCTATCATGCGGCACTTAGCGCGGGCATTCGCCAAATCCTGACCGATGACGTGGATTACGGCGAGTTTCCCGATGTGCAGATTTTCACCGCCAACCTCAAGTTGATCAACATCGCCCGTGAGCAAGGGAAGCTGGTGACGCGATGATCGAACGTATTGGTGGGCATGTCGTCAAGAACGCTAAAGATTCGGTCGTGATCATGGTCGGCGGCGTTGGGCTGCATGTGCGCGTGCCGCGCAGCGTCTTTGAGATCGCGCAGCTTGGCGCAGAGGTGATGCTCTATACACACCTGATCGTGCGCGAAGATGAGATCAGCCTCTACGGCTTCAGCAGCGAGGATGAGCGCGCCATCTTTGAGGTGCTGATCACCGTTTCAGGCGTTGGCGCTAAAATCGCCCTCGCCATCCTCAGCACGCTCAGCGCTGACCAACTGCGGCTTGCCGTGCGCCGCGCCGAACCTGATTTGCTGACCCGTGTGCCGGGCATTGGTAAAAAAACCGCCGAGAAGATTATCTTTGAATTAAAGGATAAAATCGGTATCGCCGCCGACGCGCTCAGTGAATTGGCTGCCATCAACGATGTGGATACGGATGTGATTGCCGCGCTGACCAGCATGGGCTTCAGCATTGTGGAAGCACAAAGCGCCTTGCAACGCTTGCCACGCGATGCACCACAAGAAGTTGAGGCACGGGTGCTGCTGGCGCTGCAAAATTTGGGCTAGGCGGCTGCCTGTTCGTTTTTTGTGTGGATTGTGAGGCGTGCCATGACGAATATCGCTCCCTTCTCGGTAACCTTGCTGCGCTATCCGCGCCGCGATGGCGTCTACAGCGTGCTGCCTGATGCTGTCATCGTCCATGACCGCTACCAGAATCGCCACGTCCGCCTTGATCCATTCGGCGCGGAGCTGTGGTTGCGGATTGACGGCATGACCACATTACACGAGATCGCCATTGAAATTGCCGTGAATGCCGCCTTGCCCATTGAGGAAGTCTCGCGCAGTGCATCCGCCATGATCGGTGCGCTGAGCGCTGAAGGTATTCTGTATGTCGAACTAGAGCCGCAGCCGCAGCCTTACCACCTGACCATGCCGCTCGATGAGCAAGACCCATACCGCGCTGCTGCTAGTATGCGCGCTGAAGGCTGGTTCTAAGCGCGCCTATGGTCTTTCTATATTACACAGAGCGCTTAACGCCGTTGGTTGGGCTGCTTGTGCTTGGCATGGCAGCCGTTGGCACAGTGCTGGGCGGCATGTTGGGCGTCGTCTTTGTTGGCAGCGCCTGCGGCATCTTCATTTGGGCGTGCCTGCAAGTGCTGCGCCAAAAGCGCGGTGTGCGCCTTTATGAAGGCTATCTCCTCCTGCAAGGTTCTGTGAGTGGGCGTGTGCGGCGCATTCCCTACGAACAGCTGCGCGGCTTCAGCCTGACCAAACGCGGCGGCTTGGCGCTGCTCTACCGCGAGTTGCCCGCCCCTCAGCCTGATCTGCCGCCGCAAGCACTGAGCGCCGCCTTGCCCAATGAAGCACCACCGCATCAGCGCCTTTTGCTGACGGCACGCTTAGCACAGCCTGAGGCACTGCACGCTGCCCTTGCTGCGCGCTGCGCCCTGAGCAGCTCAGACGCTGTTCCCGCTACCTATGTGCTAGGGTTGGCACGCCGCCGCCGCCTGCGCGATGCGCTCATCGTGCTGATGGCGATTCTCGGCATCCCTCTGTATGTCCTTATCCTGAGTCGTATCCTCAACAGTTTGCTATAGAAAGAGGCTTTTTGTGAGCGATGACCTGAGCAGCCTGATCGGCAAGCGCATCCCCATGCTGGATCGCGGCTATGTGGAGCTGCAAGATGTAATGCCACACCCTGCCACGGGCATCCGTGCTGACGCGGCAATTGTGGCATCGGCGCGTGTCAGCTTTATGGGCGAGAGCAAAGGCGAAGAAGCAGACCGCAAGCTGATCCACTATCTAATGAAGCACAGGCACACCACACCCTTTGAGCATGTGGTCTTTACCTTCAGAGTCCACGCACCGCTAGTGGTATGGTGGCAATGGGTCAGGCATCGCTCAGCATCCTACAATCTCATGAGTGGGCGCTATATCGAACTGCCTGAGGACGAGTACTACACGCCGACGGTTTGGCGCAAGCAATCGCCTAGCAATAAGCAGGGCAGCCTCGGTGAATTAGAATCAGAGGCAGGCGCCGCGCTCACACAGGAACTCATCGCGCACTACGAACGCGGACACGCGCTTTACAAACAAGCACTGGCGCAAGGCGTAGCGCGTGAGCAAGCGCGCCTATTCCTAAGCGGCTTTGCCGTCTACTACACGGGCTACATCACGCAGAATCTACATAATATGCTGCATTTCCTGAAGCTGCGGATGGCAGACGACGCGCAGCACGAGATTCGCCTCTATGCAGAGGCAATCTACCGCGAGTTTGTAAAATACATCGCGCCGATTGCCTGTGAAGCGTGGGAACAGTATATTTTGATGGGCTAGCCTTGTGTCAGTCCCGCAGGCTTTCTAGCACATCCAGCACCGCCTGAGACGGCACATCGTCGCGTATCTCAGGCTGTCCAACTTCGCGCAGCAGCACGAAACGCATCGCCTCGCCCTGCCGCTTTTTATCGGTACGCATGGCAGCGCGCACGTCGCTTGGCTCAAAGCCGCAACGTGTTGGCAAGCCCACCGCGCCAACCAACTGCTCCACCTGATCGGGCAGCGCCGCGCTGCACAAGCCAACTGCCTGCGAAAGGCGTGCGGCTGCCACCAATCCGAAGCCGACTGCTTCACCATGCCGCCACGTATAGCCGCTGACCTTCTCGACGGCGTGCGCGAAGGTATGCCCTAAATTCAGCTCGGCGCGGATGTCTTGCTCATACGGATCGCGCTGCACATAGTCCACCTTGATTTGGATGGCGCGCCGAATCACGTCTGTGAATGCCTTGTTATCGCGTTGGTAGAGCGCTGCATCCAGCAAACTTGCATCGCGCAGCAAGCCGCTTTTAATGATCTCCGCCGCGCCACACACCCATTCCGCATCGGGCAGCGTTGGCAACAGCGAGGGATCAACCACCACAAAAGCAGGCTGCTTGAAAGCGCCCACCAAGTTTTTGCCTTGTGGCAAATCCACGCCGACTTTGCCGCCAATGCTGGCATCGACCATCGCTAACAGGCTGGTTGGCGCTTGCACAAAAGCAATGCCACGCAGGAAGGTGGCAGCGGCAAAGCCTGCCAGATCACCCACCACGCCGCCGCCGAGCGCAATCAACACGCCTTGCCGATCAATGCCCAGTTCGAGCAGCCTATCATAGACAAAGCGAACAACATCCAAGGTTTTGTGCTGTTCGCCATCCGGAATGGTGATCAGCGGCACACTGAGTAACTCCGCCAACATATTGCCATAAAGCGGCGCTAAAACCTGATTGGTAATGACGACTGCCTTGCCATTCAGACCATGCAGCCGCATGATCACGTCCAGCGTTTTGAGCGCCTTGTTGCCGATGTAAACTGCATAATTGCCCTCTGGCGCCTGCACGTCTATGCGTTCGGGCGCAGGAATTTCGCTGAATGTCACAGTAGGCTCTCCTGCACGCTTTTGCCATCCTTCACATTGCGCGCCAACATCAGAATATCGTGGGCGCTTTGCTTGGCGCTCACCGTCTCTGCGCCGAGCATTTCTGCCATTTCTTCCACACGCGCACGGTCGTTCAATTCGCTAATGATAGCGATGGTGCGCTCACCGCTGTAGCCTTTGGTCACGCGGAAGTGCCGATCACCAAAGCCGGCGATGTGCGCCAAATGCGTTACGCACAGCACCTGATGCCCGTCCGAGAGTTTCCACAGCTTCTGCCCAACCACGCTGCCAACGCGCCCACCAATGCCTTGATCAATCTCATCAAAGATGAGCGTTGGCGTATGGTCGGCGTGTGAAAGCACCGTTTTGAGCGCCAGCATGATGCGCGCCGTTTCGCCACCGCTGGCCACTTTTGCCAAAGGGCGCAGCGGCTCGCCGCGGTTGGCTGCCAACATGAACTCTACCGCGTCTATGCCCGTTGAGTCGAACTTCAACCGCCGTTCGCCCACAAAACAGCCCTCAGGATCGTCCTCTTGGGTCAGCGAGACCTCAAAGCGAGCGCCTTCCATTCGCAGTTCTGCCAGTTCCCGCACGATGCCCTCGCCAAGTTTGGCAGCCGCTTGGCGGCGCGCCGCGCTGATCTGTGCGGCACGCTCACCGATCTTTCGCAGCAGCAGCTCTTCTTCGGTGCGTAGTTCGGCAATGCGCGCTTCGCTGTTGGTGATGTTTTGCAGTTCCGCTTCACAGCGTGCTGCAAAGTCTAACACCGCCTCTAAACTGCCGCCATATTTGCGCTTAAGCCGATTGAGCGCGTCTAGGCGTTCTTCCACGTCGTAAAGGCGCGTTGGATTGTGTTCGATGCTCTCCGTGTAGTGGCTGAGCGCACGGGCAACATCTTCGACCTGTGCCACGGTGTTATCGGCATTGGCGGCGTGTTCTGCCATGCGTGGATCAAAGCGTGCCAGCTTGTGCAGCACTGCGGCAATCTGGTTCAGCAGGCTGAGCGCACTGGGCGTCTCGTCGTCACTATCCAGCAGGCGCGCCGCCTCCACGCTCAGCGCGGCGATCTGCTCCACGTTTGCCAAGCGCTCCGATTCTTCGCGCAATGCCTGTTCTTCGGCAGGCTGCGGCGCAACGGCACGGATTTCCTCAAGCTGATAGGTCAGCATGTCCACACGGCGCGCACGGGCTGCCTCATCCATTTGGAGCTGATCGATCTCGGCGCGCAGCACGCCAAGCTGATCCACCAAATCTGCCAACGCAGCGCGTGAGACATCTAAGCTGGCATAGCGATCCAGCAGGTAGAGATGCTCCGGTGCGCGCAGCAGGCTGAGGTGTTCGCCCTGCCCGTGAATATCCACCAAGCGCTGCCCGATCTCGCGGTAGAACTGCAAATTGACCGTGCTGCCGTTCACGCGGCAAACGTTGCGTCCATTGGCGCGCAACTCACGAGTCAAAGTTAGCTCATCGGTAGGCATCTCGATATGCTCAGCGTTCAGCAGCGGACGCACCGCAGCCTGAAGGGATGGTGGCAGCTTAAAAACAGCTTCCACAACTGCTTTTTCGCGCTCGGCACGGATAAAATCCGAGTCGGCGCGCCCGCCCAATACCAAATCTACGGCATCAATGATAATGGACTTGCCGGCGCCCGTCTCACCTGTGATCACGTTGAAGCCGGGCGCAAATTGCACCTCTAGTTGGTCAATAATTGCAAAATCGGTAATCCGAATTTCACTGAGCATAAGGTTTCACCCGCTTAACGTAACCTGCCGAAAACTGCTGCCGAACAGAGCGCCGCATGCAAGCCAATAGGCAATAATTCCTGCGTTAGGTGCGTCCCAACATTCACGCCGCGTGGCGCACGCTGTGCAAAGGTGATTGCATCGCCAATCACGCTGATATTGGCGATCAGCGCCGTTAAGATGACCAGCCCGATTGCAATTTGCGGCACATAGCGCCCGCGCTGCCGCTTTGCCGCCCGCAGGGCAAGCTCACCAATAGCAACGCCCGCCGGCAGCGAGAGGAACAGCACGCCGATCAGGAACAGGCGCGGCACGATGAAGCCCGCCACCAAACTTAAGCCGAACACAACTGCCAACGAGATGATCTGCTCTTGCTGGCTTGCCTTAAAAAACTTATCTTGCTGTTGGTAAACGCATTGGCGGCAGCGGTAGCCCACTTCGGTTCGCACCGCGCATCTGGGACACATATAGCGCGCACAGCGGTTGCAGCGCAGCGCTGTTTCCACATCGGTATGCACAGCGCAGAAGGTTTTTTCATCGGCAGGTGGCGCGTAGTTTGGCGCTTCAGTCATGCTTTTTTCTCCAAGTCGGGTCGGCGCGGCTGCGGCGCACCTTCACGGCGCGGCGAAAGACGCGGCTCCATGCGGTCTAGCAACGAACGGTAGAAGTAATTACGCTCTCGCAAGCGCACAAAACGGCTAACATGCTCACTGGCATAGACGATGATCGAATCGCTCGGCACGAGGCTGCATAGGCTCTCGCCATCAAGGGTGAGCGTGACATCTGTAGCGGTGCGTTCTGCGATGATCACCTCAATGGTAGCGCCTTCTGCCAGCACAATCGGGCGATCCAGCGTCAGGTGCGGCGCAACTGGCACGACCAGGATATTCTTGAGCGTGGGCGGCAGAATCGGACCGCCAACCGCCAGTGCGTAGGCGGTAGAGCCTGTCGGCGTGGCGATGATCAAGCCATCGGCGTTGTACTGCGTCGTCCAGTCGCCATCAATGAAGGCATCCAGCAGCACGCTTTTGGCAACCGCGCCACGCCCGATCACCACGTCGTTCAGGGCGTCGCCGCTGGCGATCAGCGCGTCAGCGTGCCATGCCTCAGCACGGATCATCATGCGCTCTTCAATCCAATACTGCCCGCTCAGCAAATCCGAGAGCAGGTTATCCCAATCGGCAAGGCTTGCCTCAGTCAGGAAGCCGAGATAGCCAGCATTAATGCCAAAGACTGGCACATTATGCTCAGAGCAAACGCGCGCCGCTCGCAGCATACTGCCATCGCCGCCAATGGCGATCACAAGGTCGGATTCGGCAACCAGCCGATGGATAGACTCGGCATCCCAAGCTGGGCTGCACCACGCCGCGACGCCGCGTGCGGTGAGGCTGCTTGCCACAGCACTGCATACCTCACCCGTTGCAGGGCGCAGCGGATGCCCTAAGATTCCCACACGCTCAAACATGCCGTTCCCTTTATGCGCGCTCACCCAACCACACCGATTATAGCGCAAGATGTGTTGAACTTGCCGCTTGAATCATAGTACATTTGTTCGTGATTAGCAAGGGAAGGCTGCGAATTGGGTGTGGGAAGGTTGGGCAGAAGCACGCACATCACCCTACCCGCCGCTTACCCTACGTTAATTGACACCTCTCAAAAGCCGCGCTACATTCCTGCTCAAAAGGCACACACCGCTGACCGCCACTTTCTATCACCGCGCTTAGCCGCCGTTACCTAACCCGTTGTCCCTTTCGCCTAAACATCCTTTAGCATGTAGACGTACTCTCATGAAACCGATTCGTTGGATCAGTTTGGCTGCCTTGGCAGCCGCAGTGCTGCTGAGTTCCGCCCGCCTTTCGCCCGCAATGCCTGCCATTGCACAGGACTCACAGTTTCCTACCCTTACGCCTATCCCGCCCACACTGACGCCTCTGCCCACGGGCAGCACACTCTTTGTGACCAAGCTGGAAGATACCAATGATAGTGTCTGCGATGCCGATTGTTCCCTGCGTGAGGCAGTTAGCAATGCCCCTGAGAACGCTAGAATCATTATTTCAGCTAAGGGTCTATTTCAGTTAAAAACGGGACTAGAGATTAATAAAAGTTTATCTATTGTGGGAAGTGGAGACAAAGCCTCCGATATTATCTTGAGCGGCGGCAAAATAAGCACTACAGTTGTCGACTACAGAACAGGTAGAGCTCGGGAAAATGTTCATATACTTCTTGAGAATTTCACAGTGGAAAATACAGGTATCTTTAACACTTGGGCAGCAATCACCACAAAAGATATGGTTTTCAAAGACAGCTCTGTTGGAATACATAATCGGCTTGGCAAAATTTTTATTGATAGCAGTACTTTTATTAATGTGTCAAGAAGATCAGTTGACAGCCTAGATGGATATGTCGAATTATTAAACACCACTATATTAAGTATCAATAGCTCTATTGCAGTATCTACAACTCGTGGAAAGTTAAAAATCATTAATAATACTTTATATGGTAAAATTAACTTGGATTTAGCTGGCACTTCTGTTGAAGTTATAAATAGCATTCTTGTTTCAATACAATATGGACGGAATTGCAAGCTGTTTATCCTGCCAACTGTACAAACAACAATTGCCGCTCAAAACAGTCTGCAATATCCAGATGATAGTTGTGGGTCGCAGATTGCGGTGGCAGACCCTATGCTTCTTCCACTTGCTGATATGGGCGGTAAAACACCTGTGATGCCTTTAGCAGAAGGCAGTCCCGCGATTAATGCTGGAAATAATTTTGTTTGTCAACGATTTTCTCAAAGCGATCAAACAGGTCTGGATCGAATTGGTATATGTGATATTGGTGCATTTGAATTTCGCCAAAAGAAATAAGAGGCTTCCATGAAACATTTTTTGAAACATACTGCGATAGCTGCTACATTACTAATTCTGTTTTTGCTTAATCCCACTTCGCCTGTTACGGCTAATACAATTGTCGGGGATGGAACACCAGAAAGCTGCACTGAAATTGCCTTGCGAATTGGAATAGATCAAGGAGGCATAGTGACTTTTAACTGCGGTGGAAATGTAGAAATTGATATCACCAGCAGTATTCAGTTGTTCGGAATTTTATCGATTGACGGTGGCAATGCTGTCGCAATAAACGCAAACAGTAACGATCAAATATTTATAGTAGAGTCTGGTGCACAAGTCACTTTGAAAAACTTAGTCCTGTTGAATGGGTCTTATGTATATGGAGGTGCTATAGTAAACAAAGGCTCTCTAACAATCGAGAAAGTGCATTTCGAAAACAACCGTGCTGGCGTGAACGGGGGTGCAATATTCAATTCCGGATCGCTATCTATTGAAGACTCGACTTTTAAAGATAACCAAGCGACAACTGGTTCAGGCGGTGCTATATATAGCACAAACAATTTCTCCGTTCATTTAAGCGAATTTGAACTCAATAACGCATATTGCTGGGGAGGAGCTGTAGCTTCAGAAGTGGAGAGCAACATTACAAACTCTTGGTTTACTGGAAATCTGGCAGGAGGTGCGGGTGGTGGCGTAGCTATTTATATTAATATGTTTCCGGTCACGCAAATTTCTACAATTAAAAATACAACATTTTATAAGAATCAAGCTAATGGATATGCAGTCTGTGCAGATGCGATATCACTCGGAGCTAGGGGCGGTGCTATTGTAAGTGGAGGTAATGCCAACTTTAAAAATTTAACTATTGCAGAGAACCATGGATATGGTGCAATAGCAGGTGATATTCTTTATCAATCAGGTAGCATAGAGTTAATAAGCAGCACTATCGCCTACAATTTACCCCCACCTGGATCAGAACTTCTCGCCCACCAAATTTTGTTAACTAACCCAATAAGTATTGGGAGTTCAATTATCTATGGACATGGATTCGGAGATGATTGCTATTCTCCTTTCGGGTCTCCAAATGTAACTGATCTAGGCGGCAACCTTCAAAAAGATACAACCTGTAGTCAGACAATTCGGGTAGGGAATCCGAACTTTGAACAAGAGTTAGACATGGCTAGTTTCCCCCCGTACTGAGACTGAGGGCTGGTAGTGCTGCAATTAACGGCGGAGACAGTTCTAATTGCACCCTCACTGATCAAGGAAATCGCGTACGTGTCGGTAATTGCGATGTAGGCGCCTATGAGTCTCCTTTTACACACCATACCGTCACCACTAGCCTAGATAGGGATTCAGGCATTTGCGATGAACAAGGACCTAATGGGTGTAGTTTGCGCGAAGCGATCAAAAATGCTCCACCTGGAGGGCTAATCCGCTTTTCTGAAACTATAAACGAAATTTCTCTCTCAAGTCAGCTTGTTATACCCCATGCGCTCACAATTGATGGGAGTCTAGAGGGAAATCCAACGCGTACCATCACACTGATCCGTGGTGACACCAACACAAACCGGATCATGCATGTGCTGCCTGTCCAATTAGGCGCGGTAAAATTGAAACATCTTTTGCTTTTTACACCCTCTGGTAGTGGCGCACCACCAGTGAATGCGGACGAAGGCGGTGCAATCCTGAATGAAGGGACATTGGAGATTGCCCACACATCATTCGTGGGCAACCGCGCACAGAATTTCGGCGGAGCTATTTTTAACCGTGGGAATTTGTTTGCGGAAAACACAACTTTTGATAAGAATTTTACTGTATCTACTAATGATGGCGGTGATGCCGTCGCCAATACTGATGTATCTGCGTTTGCGGACTTCCTCCATGTTACAATGCGGAGCAATGCTGGATTCAGGGTTGTTTATCGCGGTAGCGGTCGTAACTCTTCCATGTTTGTCCGCTCTATAATTGATGGATCGTGTCATAATAGCGATAATCCTAACCAAGCATTTATCTTCGACCAAAGTGTTCAATTCAATAATAAGGATCCATTTTTACGCGGTCATCCTCCGCTTAGGCAAACCATGAGGTTCACAACCTCGCCAAATTATACAGTATTGTGACTGGGGCGTGGGGGCAAGCGCGCTAGATACAGGTGGCATCAGCAGTGGCACAAGTTTCTTGCTGTACAACAACACTATCTATAACAATAAAACGGTTTATTGTAACATTCTTCCAAGCACAACCGTCGGTGCAATAAAGCATGACGACTTCTTAAAGCATATGTATTTAGCCAACAACATCATAAGTACTTCTATTATTACAGAACGTGCTAATATCCCCGATATTACAACCAAAGTGGTTATAGATCCATTGCAACGCAACTGCACAGGATTAGTTATTTCGCTAGGGAACAATATTCATTATAGCCATTATCAGTATGAACCTTGTACCTTCAATCACACAATCGACTTTATTTTGAACCCGGAGTTAGGCGAACTCACTGGCACTGTTCCCAGTCTGCCACTTCTGGCAAGCAGCCCTGCCATCAACGCGGGCAACAGCGATATCTGTAACGGCAGTTTGGTTGGCGGGCGCGATGGGTGCGGCGCCAAACGCCCGCCCGTCAATTGCGATATCGGCGCCTACGAATATGGCTCGGAAACAGCCGAGTTTCCTGATACCATCGGTGTCTTCCGTCCGACGAACGGCATCACCTACTTCAAGAACGAACTGACGACGGGCTTTGCCGATATTGCGATTGTCTACGGCATCGCGGGCGATAAGCCTGTGGCAGGCGTCTGGCAGTTCAGCGGCGCTGACCAAGCCGACGCACCTGAACAACCATCTCTCGCGCCGACCTTCGTGCCGCGCCAGTAGGCACGCAGCCTATTCACAAGTGGAAGGCAGCCCGAACGGTTGCCTTCGTATAGTTTACCCAAAAGATCGCCCTCAAAAACTGTACACTTTACCTGATGAACGCAGAACAGGATTTTTTATACTGAAACAGTTTTCACCCATTCTGAAAGGCTTCACAATGCCCGATCTGCGTGATTTTCTCGAAATTCCCTACGAAGAACTTGAAGAACGCAACCTCGCTGCCAAGGCGCAGCGCCAAGACCGCACGCCCATGGATGTCCTCCGTGAGGAACGGATGCGCTACCTTGCCGACGAAAAGCGCATCAAGGCAGTGACGGTCTGCTTCACCGACCTTGAAGGTCGCCTGCACATGCTGGATTACGATAAAAAGTTCCTGCTGAAGGCTGCCGATAACCTGACCTTTGATGGCTCATCCATTCGTGGCTTCTCGCAGCAATCCGAGTCCGACCTGCGCCTCGCCATTGACTGGTCGGCATTTTACTGGTTGCCTGCCGATGTCTTCGGGCCGGGCAAGGTCTTCGTGTTCGGCGAAGTGCTGGAGCGCGACGGCACGCCCTACATTGGCGATATGCGCTCTGTGCTGAAGCGCTATTTGCAAGGGCTGTTTGAGCAGTACGGCTACACGTGTAACGCCGCTAATGAGATCGAAGGCTTTTTGTTCAAAGGGCAAAATGCCGAACAGCACTACTTTGAGACCGGGCGCTTTGAGTTCGTGACGACCAGCGGCTACTATCATTCGCTGCCGGGCAGCCCGCTGCGCCAATTCATTGACCTTGCCGCCGAAGTGCAGCGCGCCATGGGCTTTGCCAACGAAAAAGATCATCCCGAAGTGGCGCCTGCCCAGTTCGAGATGAACTATTCCTACGCGGAAGCCTCGATTGCCGCCGATCAGGTGCAGCTCTACAAGCTGCTGTGCCGTCAGGTTGCCTACAAATTGGGCGTGACAGCCAGCTTCCTGCCCAAGCCGATCACCGGCGTGAACGGCAGCGGTATGCACACCAACCTATCCGTCTCGCAGAACGGCACCAACCTGTTCTACGCTGCGGACGGTGTGGATGGCATCTCGGCGCTTGCCCATGATTTCATCAAGCGCATTTTGAACCATGCCCTGGACATTTGCCTTGTGTTGAATTCGAGCGTGAACGCCTACCGCCGCCTCGATCCGCACTACGAAGCGCCCAACGAGATCAAGGCATCGCCCATTGATCGCGGTTCGATGATCCGTATCCCGATTGGCAATGAGCGCTCGGCGCGTGTTGAGGTGCGCTCCATCGCACCTGATGCCAGCCCATACCTCGCCTTCTACACCCTGCTCAAAACTGGTTTGGAAGGCGCGCTGCCAACACAGCTCCCAGCCGGCGCCGTGCTGCCCGATAACATCTATGATGCGATCACAGCCTTCAGCAACAGCAGCTACATTGGGCAGTTGCTCAGCCCTGAAATTCAAGCGCGCTACACCGCCCTCAAGATCATGCAGGCAGATCGCTGCCCGCGTCGGCTTGGCACAATCATCAAGGTGCCTGAGATTCAGTACCACCATGATGTGACCAACCAATACCTGTGGAGCATGTTCTAAGCTATCTGCAAGACGCTCGGTGTGTGCCGAGCGTCTTTTTTTGTGTCTGCGTTTAGCTGCCCAAGCCAAGCAGCCCGAGCAGAATGCGCCGCAGCAAGTCGTTTTGGGTAGGCGTGGGCGTAGGGGTAGGTGCGATGGGCGTCAGGGGCGGCTCCTCAGTGGGAACTTCGGGCGGCGGCGTTGGCTCTGCCACTTCGGTTTGGAAGGTGTAGCGTAGGCTGCTCTGCTGGCGCAGTTCGTCAATGTAGGCGATGGTGAACGTCACCGCCAAGTCGCCGCTCTCCAAGGGGATGACCACAGCATTCACAGTCGCATCCTCGCCATTGTTCAGGCTGTTCAGGGGACTTTTCGCGCCTTCCACCACCATGCCGTTTTGCGCTTCAACGGCTGCTTCCAGCAGGCTGACGCGCTTCTCGCCCGTGTTCACAATCTCTAAGGCAAGCGGCAGCGGCTCACCGCCGTTGACGTTAGGCGGCAGCGGGCTTTGCAAGCGCACCTGCAAAGCGGGCGGCGCAACCACAACCACACTGGCGCGCAGTCCATCTTGGGTGGGCGCGCCATCGCTGCGCCGAATGTAGTTCAGCGTGATCGGCAAGCCATAAATGCCGCTGTTGATGGTGCCATTCACGATGAACTCTTGCACAATTTGCCGTGTGGTCGCGCCGATCTCGATGCTGCCAATGTACTGCGCGCCACCGCTGCCAATTGGCGCAAAGTTATCGCTGCCGCCGGTGCTGCGTCCGCCGCCGCTGCCGTCAGGCGTGCTGGGTGGCGCTGAGTCAACCGTGCCAAAGGTGAGCAAGGTTTCATCGGCGGCACTCGTCCCCACGTTTTCAATTTCTAGGGTGAGCGTGAAGCGATCACCGGGCGATAGTTTTTCCTTGCTCAACTGATAGCTCTTGATAAGCAGTAGTGGGCGATCCACCACGGTGCGCGCAATGTTGATCGTAAGGCTGGTCACCACCTCTTGCGTTTTGTCTTCTACCACTGAGCTAATGGTGACGGGCTGCGGCTGTGCGCCAACCTTTGCCGCGCTGCTGGCAACCATGCTCACCCGCATTTGGCGGCGCTCGCCGGCAGCCAGATCGCCCATCGGGAAGGCATTGCCCTGCGCGCCTGCCAGCAGCACGCCGCTTTCGCCCGTAAAGCGCAGCAGCACTTGGCGGGCTGTTTCGTTGCCGTTGTTGGTCAGCGTTAGATCAAGCGTGACAGGCTCACCGGGTGGCACAGGGTCAGGGTTCACGCGGTATTCAGTCAGCGTGACTTGTGAGGCAAGCACCACTTTCTCAACGGTCACGCTCAGGAATGCCTTACTGGTGTAGGCTTTCCCTTCCATGTCCAAAAAGCTGAACAGGATCGGGATCGGGTTGGGCCCGGAAGGCGCGTCCACCGCAGCAACGATGTTGAGTGTTGCTTGCGCCTTGCCGCCAATCGGGATGTTTGGCAGCAGCACCGCCGCTTGCCCATCCGCAGGGAAGAATTTGGCGCCGCTTTCGATGGCAACGCTGACTCCGCGTGCGGTGCGGTTGCCCTGATTGACCACCTCAAAGCTGAGCGTGAGCGCGCTGCCGGGCGTAATTTTGGCAGGCGATGCGCTGAAATTCTGCACAACAAGCGTCGGCTGACCAGGGATGAGCGTTGGCTCTGGCGTTGGGCTAGGCGGCGGCGTTGGCGTGGTCGGCGCGGGCAAGATGACTAGTGGATCGGGCGAGAGCGCCGCGCCGCCCAGCGGATCAATGACTTCGATGCCATACTGACCTTGCGGCAGCGACTCCGGCACTTTGCCAATCAGGACGCCGTTACTGACGACAGTCGTATCAATCACACCGAACCCAATCAGGCGAATGCGTGTGTTCGGCGTGAAGTTACCACCATAAACGGTCAGGCTGCCGCCCTTACCCTCAGTCAGCAGGCGCGGCTCAGCGCGGTAGGTGAACACCGGTCCGCTGAAAGTTGGGAGGCTTGGCGGCGTGCTATCTTGTGCGGTGATGCGCCCGATGGGCAAGCTGCCCAGCAGCCATAACAATCCAACCATAACTATACTGAACGACCAAAAGAGCGCGGCGCGCCGCGCACGCGAATCAGAGACCATCGGTAAGCGTTTCCTCTGCTGGCTGTGCCAACCCTAAGTGTTCATCACCAATAATGCGCCCATCTTTCAGGCGAATCATCCGATCAGCGTATTTGGCAACGCCTTCATCATGCGTCACCACCACAATGGTCTTGCCGTTCTTCGAGCAAAGCTGGCGCAAAAGTTCCATAACGAGCGTGCCGGTGCGGCTATCTAAGGCACCAGTTGGCTCATCAGCAACCACAATCGGCGGATTGTTGAACAGCGCACGGGCAATTGCCACGCGCTGCTGCTGCCCGCCGCTAAGTTGGTTCGGACGGTTATTCAAGCGATCACCCATCCCTAAAAAGGTGAGCAGCTTCGCGGCGCGTGTTTCGCGCTCTAGGCGCGGCATGTTGTTAAAAATGCCCGGCAGCGCCACATTCTCAAGGGCGGTTAGCGTGCCGATCAGGTTGAAGGACTGAAAGACGAAGCCGATCATCTCGCGGCGGAAACGTGCCAAGGCCTCACCGCCGATCCGATCTACGGGCTTGCCGCTAATGATGATCTCGCCACCGCTAGGACGATCCAAGCCCGTCAGGACGTAGAGCAACGTGCTTTTGCCCGAACCACTAGCGCCCATGATTGCGGCAAACTGCCCACGCGGAATCTGAATGTTCACCCGATCAAGCGCCTGCACCTGTTGATCGCCAAGTTGAAAGACTTTGCTCAGGTTGCGCCCGACGATGTAAGTTGGGTCGGCTGTCCGTATAGGAGTAGGCATAGGTGTTCACCACCGCGCTTAGGGCGTATCAGGTGGCGTATCAGTGGGCAAGCTGATCAGCTCTGGCAGCGGGAGAGGTGGTGCGCGCAGCGTGCCGCTTACAATCGGCGCAAAAATGGCGAAGAATGCCCAAGTCAGGGTGACGAAGAAGGCAGCCGCCCTGCCGCCGCGCAAGGCGTAGCGCGCACCCAGATAAACGAGGACGAGCATCCACAGCCCGAAGAGTGTTAGCTGCGCCAGCGCCGAATAGATCACATCACGGAGGAACGGCGCGAAGGTGTCAAAGCCTTGAATATCCTTCACCAAGCCGCTTAGCCCTTGCGCGCCGAGTTTGCCGCCGTTGCTGTAGTAGAGAAGTTGCACGCCTGCCATGATGGCAAACGGCAAACTTGCCCAGATTGCCACTTGCAGGTTAATGCCAAACGGCGGCGGCAGACCGCGTACTAGTGAAACAAAGCTGAGCAGGAAGCTCAGCGCAAACCACCCGAAAAAGAGCCCGCTGGCGGCAACCATGCCAGTGATGATCGTATCGGCGGCATCAGGGCTGTTGGCGGCAGGTGCCTCACCACCCATGTTCGGTGGGGCGCCTTCAAAGGGCGGTGCGCCGCCGGGCATTCCTTCAAAGGGTGGTGCGCCGCCGGGTATTCCTTCAAAGGGTGGTGCGCCGCCGGGTATTCCTTCGCTAGGCGGTGCTGCGCTGTTCATCTCGGCTTGGCGCACGCCACTGGCGCCGATCAGAAATAGGATTAGGATGGCTGCCCATAGCCACACCCGCGATTCTGGCTGCGGCACGGAAAGCACACGGAAAAACAGCACGGGCTGCAACAGCACCATGCGAACATGCCCAAGCAGCCCACGCGGACGGCTGCGTAACACAATCTCGGTTGTAGAACGACGCGCTGGTGTAGACATAGCCTAACTAGTGATTCTCCCCGCGCTCATCATACCATAGAAGGCAAGCCTGAGTCTAACGGTAGGCAAACCGCCTACCAAGCGGTGTGTGCGCGTCAGGGAGGCGCACAAGGGCATATTGAGAAGGGAAAGACTCTAAACGGTTTTTCCCTTCTTTCTACAATCTTTTGAACAGTTTCTTATTTTAGGGCGGCAAAAACCACAATGCGCCGTGTGTTGACGCGATAGGGGTAGCATGAGATGAGGGTCAGCCGCTGCGTATCGCCGCCGCCTGCCAGCACCCAAACATCGGTTGGCGCGACGATCTGATGCCCCTTGATCACACCGCGATCCGTGTTTGGCTGCACCACATAGATATATTCCTTCGTCCAAGTGTTAACGATGATCTCGTCGCCGGGTTGCAGACGGTCTAGGTGGCGGAAAATCTCGCCATAAACGTCGTTGTGCGCTGAAAGCACCATGTTGCCGCGTTCGCCGGGATTCGCGCTACCGATGTGGTGTCCCACGCCGAGTTTGAGTGCTTCCCAATCGTCGCCCGTCACGATTTGGCTATCCACGCCGATGCGCGGAATGCGAATGCGGACAGGCCCTTCGCGGCTGGGTGTTGGGCGCTGGACGGGCAAGGCAGCCGCCAAGCTGACAAACTGATCGCGGTATTGGGCTGGCACTTCTTCAAGGTTGAAGACTGCCTCATCATCGCGGAAGGTATGCCCGCCGGGCAGCACCACTGCTGCAATGTTGATGATCGGCGTTGGTGTGGGCGGCACAAACTGAGCGCGGCGCGTTGCCTCTGCCTCTGCTTGTAGGGCTGCCGTCTGCTGCGAGACTTCATCAAAAGATTGCAGCAAGCCGATCACCAAAAAGATCAAGCCGACCACAGCCACAACCTCAACGGCGGTCAAGGCGGCATTCCAAAGGTGCTTGCGTTGTTTGCGCGCCCGTTCGCGGGTGGGTGGTGGCTGGGCGCGGCGGCTGGCACGCGCCTCTAGCTCATCTTCAAAGGTTACGTCGGCAAAATAATCGGCGCGGCGTGCCATTGGCACTGCCATGGGCGGCGGCGGGGCAGGTTCAGGCGCAGCCTCAGCCGAGTCGGGCGTATCGGTAGGGACAGGCGCAAGGTGCGGTGCAAGGCGCTCTGCATTATCCACCTCAATTGGGCGTGCGCCGGCAATGCGCCGCCCCTTACCTTCATAGGTCTGAAGGCGGGCAAGGCGCGCCTCGCGCTTGCGAATGGCGAGGATGCGCTCTAGTTCTTCAATGGAGAGTTCATCTACTGGGCGTTTATCACGCATGGTAGGTCAACCTCAACAACTACAGGCGTTTCGCTGCGACGGCGAACACCTCACGTTCAAAGAACCAGCGGAAAGGCGGCAGCCGAAAGACTGCGCCGCGCAGCAGGTCAATCAGGATTGGATTTTGCCTACCCTGCGGCGGTGAATCCAACCAAACGCGGCTGCGAAAGCCTGCTTTGGCAAGCGCACGCCGCAGACTGAGCATAGATTGCTCATTCACATGCACCTCTTGGTTGGCGCCCACCAGAAACGCACGCGGATTGGCGGGATAGCGTGCGCCTTGCCCGATCAGGCGGCGGAAGGCGCGCACCATTGGGTAGGCATAGCGGTCGTACCAGACGTTCGGCGCAGTGTGAACGATCAGGCGTCCGTCGGGCTTCAGCACGCGGTGAATCTCGCGCAGTGCCTCGTGCAGTTCCCAAGGGTGCAGATGTTCCACCACGTCAAAGAGCAGCACACGGTCGAAGTAGCCTGTTGGGAAGGGCAGCCGCTTGGCATCCGCCTGTGCGACGCCCGTCTTGCCGGGCGCGCCGGTGGTGTTCTGCACAATATCTTTGGAAAGCTGCACAGCGACGATGGCATAATCAATGCCATAGGCGTGCGCGCCAAGTTTGGCACAGTGCCGCAGAATTTCGCCGCGTCCGCAGCCAACATCTAGCACCGTCATGCCATCCTCTACGGCAGCCAGCGCAAAGGCAGCGCTCAGGCGGCGCGAAAGGTGTTCGCCTTCGCTCCGCACAAACTCATCATAGCCTTCACAGGCGGTCAGGAAATATTCTTCGGTGTAGAGCGCTGATGAGACAGGCTTTTCAGGCGCGTGTGTAGACGTTTGGTGCGTTTGCTTTTCCAACGAAACATCCGAACTTTCTAAGGTTTGAAGTCGGCTGAGCATTATAGCAGGCTCTGCGGCATGGGCAAAATGTGCGCGGCGCAGCCAACCCCTAGCCCTGCCCTTTCCCCGCAAGCAGGGAAAGGGAATCAGCGTGGGATTTAGGGTGGGGTCAATTCTTAGCCCAATTAGGGCAGCGCCCACCCTTGATCTTCACAACGCTTGGCTGCTTTCTGGCATCCGCGCACAGATAAAATTACAAGCCAGCCAGGCGCTCTTGCAGGGCGCTGTGGGCTTGGTGCAGTTCGGCAAGTTTAGCGCGCTCCTTCGCCACCACTTCCGGCTTGGCGCGGCTGACGAACTGCTCATTCGCAAGCATCTTCTCCGTCTTTTCGATCTGGGCGGCGAGGCTTGCCAGCTCTTTGCTCAGGCGCTCACGTTCTGCGTTCAGGTCAACCATGCCTGCCAACGGCAAGTAGAGCGTCACTTCGCCACTGACCACAGCGGCTGCCTGATCGGGCGGATTGCCGTTAAGCGCCTCAAGGCGTTCCACATTGCACAGGCGGGAGAACATCTCGCCGTGCGCCGCCAGCCCTGCGCCGAAACTGCCGCCATCGGCAAGCACGGTCAGGCGCTTGGCAGGGTCAACCTTATATTCGGCGCGCACGTTGCGAATTTTCACGATCAGATCGCGCAGCACATCCATCATTGCCTCTGCCGAATCATCGTAGTAGCGCGCCTCTGCCACACACCACTGCGCCATGATCAGCGGCTGATCAGCGCTTTTATCGGGCAGGTAGCTCCAGATTTCTTCAGTGATGAACGGCATATAGGGATGCAGCAAGCGCAGCAGGCTATCCAGCACGTGCAGCAGCACGGCGCGAGTCTGCGCTTTGGCGGTCGCATCGGCGCCGTAGAGCGCGTTCTTGCTAATCTCCACATACCAATCAGCGAATTCATCCCATAGAAAATCGCGGATTTGGCGTCCTGCCTCACCGTAGAGATGCACATCAAACAAGCGCTGCACGCTGGCGATCAGCTTATTTAGGCGGCTCAGAATCCAGCGGCTTGGCACATCCAGCGCATCAGGGGCAGGCAGCGCTTGCACGGCGTAGCCCTCACCGAGATTGGTCAGCACAAAGCGGGCAATCTGCCAGAGTTTGTTGCCAAAGTTGCGCCCATACTCGATCTGGCGCTCACCCAAGTTCATATCGTTGCCGGGCGTGCCGCCGGTCAGCAAGGTGAAGCGTAGGGCGTCGGTGCTGTATTTCTGCATCGCCTCACGCGGATCGATCACGTTGCCTTTGGTCTTGCTCATCTTCTCGCCGTGTTCATCGCGCACCAAGCCGTGCAAATACACGGTATGGAACGGCGCTTGATCGGTGAACCACAAGCCCATCATGATCATGCGTGCCACCCAGAAGAACAAGATATCGTAGCCCGTCTCTAGCACGTCGGTTGGGTAGTAGCGGGCGAGATCGGGCGTTTGCTGGGGCCAGCCAAGCGTGCTGAAGGGCCACAAGCCGCTGCTGAACCAGGTATCCAGCACGTCAGGGTCTTGGGTCAGGTTCGGATCGGTCAGGTCCTCGCGGGAGACGTAAAGATTGCCCGCTGCGTCGTACCAGACCGGGATGCGGTGTCCCCACCACAATTGGCGGCTGATGCACCAATCCTTGATGTTTTCCAGCCAATTGAAGTAGATTTTCTCAAAGCGCTCTGGCACAATCTTGATGCGCCCATCGCGCACGGCAGCAACCGCCTTCGCCGCGATCTGCTCCATGCGGACGAACCACTGCTCGCTGATCATCGGCTCGACGATCTCGCCGCCGCGTGTGGCACGTGGCGTGAGGCGCATGTATGGCTCAGTCTTGATCGTCAGGTCGGCGGCGGTCATATCTGCCCAGAGTTTCTCACGCGCCACAAAGCGATCCAAGCCTTCATAGGGGCCCGCCTCAGCATTGAGGGTGGCATCTTTGTTCATGATGCTCAGGATCGGCAGCTTG
This sequence comes from Chloroflexi bacterium CFX4, assembly GCA_021404685.1. GTDB lineage: Bacteria > Chloroflexota > Anaerolineae > Aggregatilineales > UBA2796 > CP2-2F. The sequence continues at coordinate 367,379 of QWHC01000001.1, forward strand.
TGGCGCTGCGCGATCTCGTAATCGCTGAAGTCGTGACCGGGCGTCACCTTGAGCGCGCCTGTCCCAAAGTCCCGATCCACATATTCATCGGCGATGATTGGGATCGGGCGGTTGAGCATTGGCACGTAGGCAATTTTGCCGATCAGGTGCTTGTAGCGCTCATCTTCGGGATGCACCGCAACGGCGGTATCACCAAGGATGGTCTCTGGGCGTGTGGTTGCCACTGGGATGTATTGACCGCTTTCGGTTGGATATTTGAAGTAGTAGAGCGTGGCAGGCTCTTCGCTGGATTCGACCTCCAGATCGCTGACGGCGGTCTGCAAGCCGGGCGACCAATTGATCAGCCGTGTGCCGCGATAGATCAAGCCCTGCTCCCAGAGCGTGACGAATGCCTCGCGCACGGCACGCGAAAGCGATTCATCCAGCGTGAAGCGCTCCCGATCCCAATCGCAGGAAGCGCCTAGCAAGCGTAACTGCTGGACAATCTCGCCGCCATATTTCGCCTTCCATTGCCAAGCGCGCTCAGTGAACACCTCACGACCGACTGCCTCACGGCTGGTGCCTTCTTCTTTCAACAGGCGTTCCACCATCAACTGCGTGGCGATGCCGGCATGGTCGGTGCCAGGCACCCACAGGGCAGCCTTGCCGCGCATTCGCTCGTAGCGGATCATCAAATCTTCCACACTGACGAACATGGCATGTCCGAGATGCAATTCGCCCGTCACGTTGGGCGGCGGAATGGCGATCACGAAGGGCTTGGCTTCGGGCGGCGCACATTCAGGCTTAAACCAGCCGTTCGATTCCCAATAGTGGTAGAGGCGCGCCTCAGCCTCTGCATAGTTGAAATTCTTCGGCATTTCCTGCACGTTTTTTGGCATAGTGGCTCATCCCTCACAGGTTCGAGAACATACATAAAGGGCGGGCAATGCCCGCAGCGGCAACCGATCTTCCATACGCACAACACCTACATCATCGCCTGTCACAGGCATCACCTCCCTTCATATGCTATGCCAAATTAAGCGCGCCGTGCTGTGATATGCAGTTCCCAACCGCCACATTCGGCGCAGATTTCGGTAAAGCCTGCTGCATTAAGCAGTGCCTCCAGTTCGGCGCGGCGCAAGGCACGTTGCAGCACGCCGAAGCGTTTCGCCGTGTACGAATCGCCCTTGCCGCTGACCACAAAGGTGCTGTGCAGCACGGTGAGCGGATCGGTGTTCTGCCAGTCGTAAACGTCAAAGAGGATGGCGCGCCCATCAGGCTGATCATCGTGCATGTGGCGCGGCACAAAGCGCGGACGGTCTTCCAGAAGCAGATCAAAGTCAGGGATGCTCATCACCAATGTGCCTTCAGGGCGCAGCAGGCTGTGCAAGTTGCCAAGCACTGCGTGGAGCGCTTCATCGGTGATGAAATTGGTCAGTGTGTCGCCTTTGAGCAGTGCAGCGTCAAAGGTGCCTGTGATTGAATCGGTCAGGGTTGGTAGATCGGCGCGCACAAAGGTGATGTCGTCTTGCACATTGAAGGCAGCGGCATTTTCACGGGCGCACAGCAGCATCGGCTGGGTGGGGCAGATCGCCGTCACCTCCAGCTGTTGCAGCGCGAGTGCAGCGGCGTGCATACCAGCCTTACCAGAGGCATCCAGAACGTTTTTCACGCCGCGATTCCGCAGCAGGCGGCGCAAGGCAGCGCTTTCACGCTGGACGGTAGCGCGCCAATCGCGGAACAACAGGTGATGATGTTCAGCAAAAGCATCATAGTAGGCGTTCAAGTCGTCGGCAATCACAGATGGTGCTTCTGATAACAGGCTGTTCAGGTGAAACATAGACTCCTCATTCCAACTTTGCCATACGCACTTTTGCAGCGGCATGGCACAAAAAATGCCTTTCGCCATACACAAGGACGAAAGGCACATCGGCTTTCGCGGTACCACCTTGCTTCCGCTAGGCAAGCCCAGCGGCGCTTTGTGCTGCGATAACGGGCAGACCCGAATGCGCTTAATAGCCTGAGGGCGTTTGGCGCACCAACTCGGCAGGGACATTAGGCAGGGCGTCGGGCAATCTTACAGCCAATGGATTGCCTCTCTGGAACGACGTACATCTGCTTTTCGCTGCGTCGGCGTTGTTTCTGATCGGTCATTGTAACAGCAAGTTTGGCAGGCGTCAATAAGGTGCTGCTGAGAGTATGGTGAAGATTAAAGCGAGACGAAATGGCGCGTTTGAAAAGCGCTGGCGGCAGGCTTGACGCCTTCCACACGCGCAGAACTGAAAGTATGCCCTACTCACGCACGCGCACGCGGATTTGATAGGCTGCCTGCCCACTGACGTTTGCACCGCCGCGCCGCGAGACCACCACCTGATATTCGCCGACGGCGTTTTCGGGCAGTTCTAGCGTGAGCGTGCCATCATCGTTGGTTGCTGCCTCTGCCAGCAGGTTGCCGCCCGGCGTATAGAGCGCTGCCGTAAGCACCAGGCTGCCGTTTGTGCGCGCCACCTCAATCTGCCAGTTGGCGGTGTAGGGTGGCGTGAACAGCCACGTATCGCTGAAATCGGCATCATTCAGCACACCCTGAGCAGGCGGCGCTAGCCATAGCACGCCGCCGCCTTCCGCCGAGCGCCGAAAGCGCGTGCTAAGCTGATAGCGCCCCTGCCCGCCGTTCGGATTTTGTACCAACACCGCATAGCGCTGATCGTCTAAGGCGAACTCGGCAAGGTTTTCGCCCGCCTGCAAGGTTGACTCTGCCACAAGCGCACCGTTGGGCTTCACAATTAGCAAGCGTGCGCCTTCCACCTCCGCCGTTAGTGCCACCACAAGGTTGCCACCGCCGTAGGTTGGCACGTGCAGTGCCCATTCGTGGAGCGTTTGTTCGCTGTACAGCACACCTTCAGCAGGTGCGGCAAAGCCCAGCACGCCCTGATAGCTGGCGTTTGGCTGCACACGAGTTAGCGTGAGGCGGAAGGCAAGCGGCGCCGCGTCCTGAGCGCGCACAATCAGCGCATAGAAGCCATCCTTCGGCAACACCACAGCCGCAAGGCGCGCACCATTGGACAGGCTGGTGGCAGAGGCAAGCGTTTCGCCATCCGTGCCGAGCAAGCTGAGCGTCGCGCCGATCAGTGTTTCATGCTGCGGCAGCAAGTCAACCACCACCCGATCCGCCGCGCGCCCATAAAAGACCCACGCTTGCGCGCCGCCCTCTGCTAATGTGTGTGCTACCGTCTCGCCATAGGTAATGCCCTGCGCGCTGGCGATGCTGCTTTGGTCAGCCGTCTGGACGCGCTTTAGGCGCAGATAATACAGCCCTTCGCCGCCGTTCAGGCGCACCTCAAGCTGATACTGCCCATCGGTTGGCAGCGTAAACTGACCATTGGCAGCAAGCTGCGCGTTTAGCGGCGCAAATTCACCAAGCGGCGCCCCATCTGTGTTCAGCAGGCGCACTGTGGCTCGCAAGGCATCCGTTTCGCGCTCAAAGTTGACCTCATAACGCTCATTGGCGCGCCCGCTGAACGTCCACATCTCGGCTGTTCGTTCAGCGCTCAAGCGCCCGGTCACGCCGCGATCATCGGTGTTGATCGCATTCTGCGTCGGAATGTCTGGCTCCGCAGCGCGCACCATTCGCACGCGGTAAGCGCCGCTGCTCTGCCCGGCAGCACCCAGCCAGCGCGTCACCACCAGCAGATAGCTGCCGTCCTCAGGCAGGCGCAGCGGCGTAATGGCGGCATTGCTCAGCTCTGCGGTGGCGGCAGCGCCCGCAATGTAGCCCGATGGCGCGTAGAGCGCCAGATCAAGGCGCACGTTGCCGTTCAAGCGCGATGCCTCAATCTGAATCGGATCGCCAGCGCTGCCTGTGAACGTCCAGTAATCAATGAAGTCGCTCGGTGTGATGCCGTTCTGCTGCGTGATGCCAAAGACGAGCTGACGCGAAGGCGCGGCGGCAAGGTTGGTTGGCAGCGCATCTTGCCGCCGCTGAATGACCAGTGTATACGGCACGGTCTTTTCAGCGCGCATCACCACAATGTAGCGCCCATCCGCAGGCAAGACCAAACCCTGCACAGAAGATTCAAGCGCCTCCAGTGCTTGCGGTGCTGCCGTTGCCAAAACGCGCCCGCTCACATCCTGCACCTCAAGGCGTGGCGCGGGAATTGGCGCACCGCCGCTGGGTGTGTTGGCGACCACACTGATATTCACCACATCGCCCGCCGCGCCGATGAACGCCCACAGCGCCTCACGCTGGCTCGGAATCACGCCGCGCACCGCCTGATTATAGGCAACCCGCAAGGCTGCCAACGCCTGCACCGATGGCGTGCTGGACGGGCTGCCCAACTCCAGCAGCACGCGATAGCTGCCGCTAGTGGTGGCGTTCGCACGTTCGGTCTGCAAGGTGTAAGTGCCAGCCGCAGGCAGTGGATAATCCACAATCAGGCTAGAGACGCCTTCAATGGTTCGGTTCAGCGCACCCTCAGCCAAGATTTGCCCTTCGGCGTTCAGCAGCAGCAGGCGCGGCTGCAAATTGCCGCTGGTCACCAACATACGCGCCGAGACGGTCTGTCCGTCTTCTGCCTCAAACGTCCATATGCCGCTGTTCCGCACCGCATCCAGCACGCCATTGGCAGCAATGCCGACGGTCAGGCGCGCAGGCGGTTCGGTGCTGGCGGCGGCGCGCTGCACGGTCAGGCGGTAAGCACTGGCGGAATCAGGGCTGTTGGGCAGCACCAAGATGGTATAAACGCCGTTGTGCGGCAGGCGTAAGCGCTCTAAGTTCGTGCTGACGCCCCGTGCGGCAAGCGGCGTCTCGCCCAAGCGCTGACCATCCGGCGTCAGCACGATGAGCGTCGGCAGCGTCTCACCGCTAAGGCGCAGCACATTGAAGCTGAGCGTTTGCCCTGCGGTGCCGTTCAAAAGCCAGTAGTGGGCTGCTTCAGCAGGCGCAAAGGTGCTGATCACGCTGCTTTCGGCGCTCAGAACGCCGCCGCGCACTGTGGGAACGGTCTGCGTGCTGATCGCCTCCAAGTCCAGCGTGAGCGCGAATGGGCTATAGCGCGAACGGCTGTTGATCGGGCGGCGGACGCTGAGCTGATAGAAGCCGTCGGCGGGCAGCGCGAAGGCTGTGATCGCCGTTCTGCCGACGCTTAACGCACCAGAGGCGAGCAGCCTGCCCGATGGATCGCGCAGTTCGAGGATCGGCGGCGCCTCGTCATTTTGGTGCAGCATTTGGGCGCTGATCTGATCGCCGCGCACGCCGCGGAAAGTGTAATTTCGTTCCGGCGTGGTCGGGTCTACCACACTGACCATCCGCGCACCGTAGCTGATGGGCTGTGTATCGGGTGCGTTGGCGCTGCCATTAGCTTGGTAGAGCAGGTTGACGAATAACTCATAGTTGCCGGCGCTGCCAACGGTACGCGTGCCAATGCGCCGCACCACAAGGATATAGCGTCCATCTTCTGGCAGTTGCACACCACTGATGACGGCGTTGATACCATCGGAGTCGTCGTTGCGGGCAAGGATAGTGCCGTCCTCACGCTCAAGGCTCAGCGCAATATCGAGATCGCCGCTGGTGGCGCGTGTGGTAATGCCGATCACGTCGCCAGCGCGTCCCTCAAAGGCAAGCCGATCAATGGGCGTGGCGTCGTTCAGGCGTCCGAGTGCCTGCTGCCCGTAGCGAATGTTGTCCCGAATCGGGCGCGCTTCGCTGACACCCTCAAGCTGCACGGTATAGCGACCAACCGTCTGCCCGAACGGCTCGCGGAAGCGCGTTACCACCAGGCGATATTCATCGGTCTGCGGCAGGCGGAAATCGCTGAGCAGCACACTATCGCCATCATCAGAGTCTGCCTCTGCCAAAAGGCGACCGTCAGCGGCGCGCACTTGCAGCCGCAGCGAGAGGCTGGCGCCCGACTCACGGACGGCACGCGCCGTAATCTGATCGCCCTGCTGTCCATTAAATAGGTAGGTTTCTTGTGGGCGATCATCGGCAAGCACGCCGTTTGCCGCACTGCCATAGCGCAACTGCTCAATTTCGGCAACGGGACGCGGCGTGAAATCCAGCAGAATGCGGTAGCTGCCACTGCTTGGCGCGCCGCTATCCGTTGGCATTCCGCGCACGGTCAGGGCATAGGCACCATCCGACGGGATGACGAAATCATTCAAGCCATCGCCACCAATACGTGCCGTTGGCAGCGGCAGCGGCTCTGAGAGGGCGGCTGCCAGCACCTCATCAGTGGCGCTGCGAAGTTCAAGGCGCGGCATCAGGAAGCTATCCAACGCCTGCACCGTGACGCGCACGCGATCACCAACGCGGGCGGCAAACACCCACGTATCTTCAGGATCATCAGGGTAGAGGGTGCTGACTGCCTCTTGCCCATAGCGCAGCACGCCGCCAAGCGCCCGTGCGCTGCTCTCGGTAAGGCTCAGGCTGAGGGCATAGATGCCCGCGCCCTGAAAATCCGACGCTGGGTTGGCAACCACAATGCTGTAGCTGCCGCTGAAGGGTAGCAACACATCGGCACGCCCACCACCTCCATCCAGATCGGCGACGGTTGCCAACGGGACGCCATTCGCCGCCCGCAGTTGGAAGCTACCATTGAAGGGCGTGCCGCGCACATAGCGCAGCGCCACCGAGACGACATCGCCGGCACTGCCGCTAAAGACCCACGTCTCGAAGTTGCGGGCAGCGGTCAGGCTACCGCTGACGGTTTGCCCATAGCCAAGCACGCCGTTGGCACGCTCATCGCTGGGCAGCCACTGCAAGCGATAGACGCCCTGCTGCTGAGTGCCGCCGATCACGCGCACGCGGTAGACGCCATCTTCAGGCAGCAGCACATCCTCAAGGCGCGCCGTGCTTTGGGCAAGCACACGGTTCTGTGCGGCAAAAATCTGCCCGCTGGTATCTAAGAGTTGCAGGCTAAGCGGCGCTGGTGAGGGCAGTTCCGCGCCAAAGACGGCAAAACTGACGCGCTGCCCGCGCCGCGCCCGAAAGAGCCACGTATCCTCATTATCGCCTGCCAAAAGCAGCCCTGCCCGCACCTCGCCTTCAGCGATCACGCCGCCGCCGCGGCTCTGAAGGCGCGTGCCGCTGAGCAGCCCAAGGCTGAGCGTGTAGCGCCCTTCAATACGCTCTGAACGGTTCAGGTTGCTCACAATCAGCGTGTAGAGTCCGCTATCAGGTAGGCGGATGCCCGTCAACTGCGCGTAATAACGCCCATCGCTTGGCGAATCGGCGGCAATCTCGCGCCCATTCGGACCGAGCAGGCGCACAGCAGGCGCTAAGCGTCCGGTGGCGCGCACCGCCTGCACATTAATCACATCGTTAAGCGTGCCAAGAAAGAAGTAGATATCCGCCTCAACGCTGCTTTGCAGTTCGCCGCTGATGGTTTGCCCATAGCCAAGCGGCGTGCCGTCCGTCATCCGCAGCGCGCCGGCTGCCAAAGGCTGTGAGTCAAGCGTGAGCAGGTAGCGCCCACCGCTTAAGCCCATGTTCACCACGACGGTATAGGTGCCGCCTTGCAGAATGCGGTAGGTGAAGAAAGAGACGACACCTTGTGTGTTGAACTGCTCACCGATCACGCGCCCATTGCGATCCCACAACGTCAGGCGCGGCGCTACGCTGCCTTCAAGGGCGGTGGCGCGCAGTTGAATAACCACGTCCGAGCCGCTGTTGATGCGCCAGGCTTGCACCAGGGCGCCGCTGGGAATCTCACCGCGCACGGTGGTGTTAAAGGGCAGCGCCACAATCTGATCGGCGGGCAGTTCCGCAGGGTTGACGAGTGGGTTGATCAGGGCGGAGACGGAGAGGCGCACGGGCGGCGGCGTTGGCGTTGGTGCGTAGCGGTCGGGCGCGCCGATGCCACTTAAAGGTTCGGCGCGCAGCAGTTGGGGCAGTGCCTCGGCGAAGGGCTGCTGCGTGCTGCTAACAAGGCGATAGGTGGCGAAATTGCCCGTTACGCGCCCACCAACCACAACGCGGTACGTGCCGTCGCTGGTGGCGTTTGCGCCGAAAATGGTCAGGGATTGCGTGCGGCTGGTCTCGCCGCTGGCAGAGGCAATCACCACGCCGCTTGGATCAATGATAAACAGGCTAGGCTGCCACGCAATCGGCGTCAGGTTATCCAACTGCACATTGATGAGCGCACCGGCTGCGGCGCTTAGTTCCCAGACTGCCAAGCCATTGGCGCGAGTGACAATGCCTTTGACGGGTGTTATGGGTTGCAGCGTGCCGCCGTCTGCGTCTTCAACGCGCAGGGTGTACTCAATGGGTGCTTCTTGGGCAGTTTGCAGCGCCAACTCAAAGATGACCACGCGGTAGCGCCCATCTTCAGGCAGCAGCACGTTTTGCAGCACCGCGCCGCGCTCGGCACGGCTGACCTGCGCGGCGATTAGCTTGCCTGCTGGGTTTAGCACGGCAACGCCAAGCGAATCGGCACTGGAGCGCGGCGCGGCACGCACAGTGATAACCTGATCGGCAGCGGCATCCAGCCAACGTGACTCGATCTCGCCACGCGGCAGACTGCCACTGATCGGCGTGTTAAAGATCAGCGCACCACGATCACGCGCCACTGCAAAGCGATCAAAGGGCAGCGCATTGGCGCCGAGCTGCCGCAGCAGAACGCTGTAACTGAACGTTTGCGGCGTGGCGGCACGCAGCTCAATGCTGTAAGCGCCGCTGGCGGGCAGCGTAAAGACCTGCTGCAAGCCAACGCCCAGCAAGCCACGAAAAAGCGGCAGTTCGTTGGGCGTGCCAACGGTCACGTCCACATCCAGCGCGCCGCCAAAGGTATCCGGCTGCACATCCAACTGCACTATGTCGCCCGCTTCACCAATGAAGAACCAGCGCAGCGTTTGGCTGGTTTCGGCGCGGCGCAGTTTGCCATATTGCAAGGTATCCGGCAGGTCAGGGCGTGCCTCTAGGCGGTAGACGGTTAGGGCGAAATCGGCGGCACGTTCTTCATAGCTGGGCGCGCTGACCTCGATCAAGGTTGCACCGCTGCTTGGCAAGCTCAGCCCAACATCAAACGGGCTAAGCCCTTGATATTGGCGAATGAGCGCGCCGCTCGTCGTAAAAAGGCGCACGCTTGCCAAGCGATTAGCGCCGTCAAGGTCAAGGCGCAGGGCTAGCGCGCCGCCCAGCTCTAAGCGGTAGACGGCACGCGGCTGTTCGTCGGTCAGCCTGCCCTCGACGGTGCGCCCAACATTGATGAGCGTGTTTTGTTCGGCGGTGGTTGGGCTGCGAAGGTCAAGCGTCAGGCGGTAGCCCCCGCTGGTGCGTCCGCCGCGCCCGTTGTTATCGCCCACACGCCGCGCAATAATACGGTACTCGCCGCTGAAGGGCAGTTGGTATGCCAAAATGCCGGCATCCAAGCCGCCGCTTGCCGAATCGTTGGCGCGCAGCACATCGCCCAAGGGCGAGAGCAGGCTGAGGTACGGGTCAAGGTCGCCGCTGATCGCCTGCATCCGAATATCCACCACAGCGCCGGCGGTTGCCTCAAAGCGCCAAAACTGGCGGTAGACATCATTGTTCAGAATGCCTTCAACAGGTTCGCCAAAGCGGATGAAGCCTGCCTGTTCTTGCAGGGCGGGTGTGGGCGTGCCGCTTTGGGCAGCCACTGAGGGCAAGCCGCCTTGCGCGAGCGCCCAAACTGCCGCCATGATGATCAAGGTGGCAAGGCTAAAGCTAAGTGTGCGCTTCGTATGAGTCATCTTGCGTGCCTGTCTGCGTTCCGTCGCAGGCTTATCATACCATGCAGGGGCGGTTTGGGAAAACCTACGCGAGCACGCTTCGCCTGTGGCACGGTGATGTGCTATGCCCTAACATGGGAAGTAGATTTAGAGTCCTTTTTCAGGGATCGAGATTTACACAGATGTCCTTCTAGGGCAGATTTTTGAGGCATGTGGCTTTCATGTAGATAACATCCTGATCCTTCGCAAACGCGGCGGACGCCAAAGGCTGTTTGAAACAGCGATCTGCGTCAGCCGTTAACTATATCATCCCGAAAATGCGCTGCTATCGCTACTCTCCCTCGCCCACAGCCGTCAGCGGAAGCACCCCGCCTGTTGGCGCGCCCTCCACACGCCCCACCAAATCGTAGAGCATGGCGCCCGTGATCTGCACCGGGATGATCGGGCGCCCTGTCGGTGCGTCGCCCTCAATGATCACGTAGCCATCCACCTCTGGCGCGTCGCGGTAGCTGCGCCCAACCGTTAAGCCATCGCCCTGCCCTTCGATCAGCACATCCAGCGTTTTGCCAACCAACGCCTGATTTTTCGCCAAGCTGATCGCCTGCTGCACGCCCATCAGGTGATCGCGGCGCGCCTGCTTAACCGCCTCAGGCAAATGGTCTGGTTGTTCGGCAGACGGCGTGTTTTCCTCAAAGCTATAGGTGAACACACCTACGCGGTCAAACTGCATAGCACGCACGAACTGCACCAACTCCTCAAACTCGGCGTCCGTCTCGCCCGGATAGCCAACAATGAAGGTCGTGCGGATCGCTAGGTTGGGCATGGCAGCGCGCATTTTCTCCACCGTGCGGTAGACCCACTCCACATTGGCAGGGCGGCGCATCCGCAGCAGGGCAGAACGGCTGCCGTGCTGCAAGGGAATATCGAGGTAGGGCAGAATTTGCGGGCGCGTTGCCATCATTTCGATCAGGCGGTCGGTCACGGCGCCGGGATAGGCATACATAATGCGAATCCACGCCATATCGCTTTCGGTGGTCAGCCGATCCAGCAGATGCGCCAAGCCATCGCGCAGCCCAAGATCATGCCCGTAGTCGGTCGAATCCTGCGCGATCAGGATCAGTTCCTGAACACCTTGCGCGCTTAGGCGCTGCGCCTCTGCGATGATGGCATCGGGCGGACGGCTAACGGCAGTCCCTTTGATGAGCGGAATGGCGCAGAAAGCGCACGGACGGCGGCAGCCATCGGCAATCTTCAGGTAGGCGCTGTGACCTTGCACGCTGGCACGCAGCGCGCCGTGTTCATCGCTGCCAACGACGGTCGCTTCCGTCGGCAGATGGTAGAGCGGGGCAGGGTCTTTGCGTCCACGCAGGCGGCGGATCAAATCCACAATGTCCATCCAGCGGCGCGTACCAATCACACCATCCAGCCCCGCCACTTTGGCAGCCAGTTCCGCGCCGTAGCGCTGTGCCATGCAGCCAGCGGCGATCAAATACTGGTCGGGACGTTTGCGGCGTGCCAGCTCGCGCAGGGTGTTGACGCTCTCCTCTTTGGCGGCGTTGATGAAGCCGCACGTATTGACGATCAGCACTTCGGCTTGGCGTTCGCTCTCAAGGGCAGCCATGCCGCTTTCGTCCAGCAGTTGTGCCATGCTCGCCGCATCTACAGCGTTCTTCGAGCAGCCGAGGTTAACCAAATAATAGGTGTTCTGCGCGGTGCGCCGCTTTACCATATATGTTTCAATGCCTTTGTATGGGAAACGCTCGTTATAGGGATAAAGCTAATCTTAGCGGTTCTTGGCGCGCTCGGCAAGGCGTGGTGAGGGATAGGACTGCTGAGCAGGCAACAAGCTGCGCTATAATAGTCCACATAGAGTGGCTATAAAAGGAATCGGCACAGTATGACGGCAAAGACACCGCAGCGTTGCATCCTTGTCTCGAACGATGATGGCATTTTTGCGCCCGGCTTGTTGGCATTGGCAACTGCCATGCGCGACTTTGGGCGTGTGGTTGTGATTGGACCTGAGGAAAATCAGAGCGCGAATGGACACCGCAAAACGCTGACCAAGCCGCTGCGCGTTACGCCTGTCAAGATTGGCGAAAACATTGAAGCCTACAGCACCGACGGCGCACCTGCCGATTGCATCGCCATCGCCCTGATTGGCTTGCTGGGCGTGCAGGCAGATTTGGTCGTCTCAGGCGTTAATCGTGGCGCAAATCTTGGGCAAGACCTCACCTACAGCGGCACAGTGGCGGCTGCCTTTGAAGGCACCATTCACGGCAAGCCGTCCATCGCCTTCTCGCTCGATTCACGCTCGCTAGAGGCAGACTACAGCGCGGCGGCACAGGTTGCCAAGCAGGTTGCCAAGCAGGTGCTTGAACACAGCTTGCCGCCCATGACTCTTCTCAACGTGAACATCCCTTATCTGCCTTATGATCAAATTAAGGGGATACAAATCACACGGCAAGGCACGCGCATTTACCATGATGAGTTGGTCACGCGCCTTGATCCAGACGGGCGACCCTACTATTGGATCGGCGGCAAAGCGCCGACGGGCGACGTGAGCGCCGAAGGCACGGATATTTGGGCAGTTCATCAAGGCTATGTCTCGATCACGCCAGTGCATTTGGATATGACAGCCTATCCAATGATCGAGTCGCTCAAAGCGTGGAAATTCTAGGGTGCGATGCCAAATCGGAGTCTTTCGCGGATTTTGGTGGCAGGCGGCACCGGCTTCTTAGGCTTTCGGGTGGTGCGTGCGCTGCTGGACGAAGGCGCAGAGGTTACGGTGCTGCTGCGCCCTGAACAAGAGGAAAAACTCGGTGTGCTGCGTGCCAGCGTGCAGGTTGCCCATGGCGATGTGTGGAATCCTGCCAGCTTGCGCGGGCGTGCGCGTGGGCATGGCGCTGCCATTCACCTGATCGGCGGCATGAAGCAGAATTCAGCGCGTGGGCTGACCTTTCGCCACCTGAACTTTGTTTCGGCGCGCAATGTGGCGCAAATGGCGGTTAACGATGGTGTGCCGCACTGTGTGCTGCTGAGCGCCGTCGCCGCGCCGGGTGTGCCAAGCGGCTACCTTGAGGCAAAGCGCGAGGCAGAACGCTATTTGCAGAAATGCGGTCTGGCCTGGACGATCATTCACGCGCCGCCGCTCTACGTGCCAAACGAGCGCCGCAGCCTGATCGGTCTGCTGCTGAGCCTGTTTGGCGCGCTGCCCTTGATCGGCTTGCCGCTGACCAATATGCGCCCATTGGCAGCCGAATTGGCGGCACGCGCCATCGCACGGCTGGCACTTTCCGCCGATAGTTTCAAGAATCGGTTGATCAGCCCGGCGCAACTGCGGCAGATCGGCTTTGCGGCAGAACGGCGCTTGCGCCAAGCCCGCGCCCAAAGCCCTGCGCCGCACGAATCTGAGCCGCTTGGCGATGATGAGCCGCCCTTCGGCTGGCTGCCGCCCGCACACTGAGGTTGCCTCACTCGGCAACAGGCAGCGTAAAGCTGAACGCGCTGCCTACGCCGAGTTCGCTCTCTACCCAAATGCGCCCGCCCATCATTTCGACCAATTTGCGCGTGATGGCAAGCCCTAAGCCCGTGCCGCCATACTCGCGTGTGATCGATCCATCTGCCTGGCGGAATTCGTCAAAGATAATCGCCTGATCCTCAGGGCGAATGCCAATGCCGGTATCTTCCACCGTGGTCAGCAGAAAAGCGCGTTCCCCTTCATAGGTGAAGTGGCTGCGGACGCTGACGCCGCCTTGCTTGGTGAACTTGATCGCGTTTCCCAACAAGTTCACGATGACTTGGCGCAGCCGTGTTGAGTCTGCCCGCACAGAAGGCAGCGTCTCGGCTGCCTCATAGCTCAAATACAGCCCACGCGCTGCCGCCTGACTCTCAAGGTTATAGAGCGTCGCGCTGATTTCTTCGCGCAGATTGACCGATTCAAGATTGAGTTCCATCTTGCCAGAGTCAATGCGCGAAAGGTCGAGCAGGTCATCAATAAGCGCCAACAAACTGCGCCCGTTCCGCAGAATGCGCTCCAGCCGATCCGACTGTTTCTCGTTGAGCGCGCCGTAAGTTTGGCGCAGCAGCATCTCGCTATAGCCGTTGATGCTGTTCATTGGTGTGCGAAGCTCGTGGCTGACACGCGCCAAGAACTCGCTCTTAAGCTGATTTGCCTGCATCAGCTCCACAGCGCGGTCTTCCAATGCCTCAAAGAGCATGGCGTTTTCAAGGGCAACAGCAGCCTGAGAAGCAAAGAGCGCGGCAAGCTCTTTTTCTTCGTCGCTAAAGGTGCGCGAGTGATAGGCATAGAGGTTCAGCACGCCCAAATGCTGATCGCCTTTTTGCAGCGGCACAACCAGCACTTGCTGCCAGCCTTCTTCGGCAATCAGGGCGCGTTGTTCCTCATCCGCCGTGATCGTCTCTGGGGTGAGGATGTAGGGCTGATGCGAGAATGCCGTCAGCGCGCGCCGCGCCTTTGTATAGCGCTCCGAAAGCCCAATGGATGCTTGCAAAGTGTAGGTTTCCTGATCAGGTTCGGGCGTCATCAGGCTCACGGATGGCAGATCGAAGGTTTGGGCAGCCTCACGCACGATGGCGTTGAGCAGCACATTGGTGTTCAACTGTCCGCTTAGGTTGCGGCTGCTGATCTGCAGTCGCTCCAAGCGGCGCAAGCGGCGCTGTTCGCGTTGATGGTAGGTGATGCTCTCGTAGGCGATTGCGCCTTGATTCGCCAGTGCCTCTAGCAGTTGCATTTCTTGCGGATCAAAGACGCGCATTGGATTATCAGAGGCAATCTCCAGCACGCCAATTGGTTCGCCGCGTCGCAAAATCGGCACAAACAAGACGCTGATGTGCGCGTGGAGTGGATAGGCGGCAAGGTGTTCGGCAAAGGCGGGGATGGTGCTGCCTGCCCGTGCTGCAACGCTATGCGTCAGCGTGTTAAGCAAATGCGGCGCACGGCGCAGCAGGTAGGGCATGGTCATCACATCCAATGTGCGCGTGGTGAGGTGCGTTGCCTGAATGCTGAGCTGCCCTTGCTCATCACGGACTGCCACCACCGTGTTATCTACGCCATCTAGCGCCTGAATAACACGCGCCAGTTGGCTGAACATTGCCGCCATATCGGTTGTGTTACTCAGCCCAACCGCAACTTCGCGCAACAGCGCCTGTTCGTGTGCCTGCCGCTGCGCCTGACGGAACAGCCGTGCGTTTTCTAGGGCGATGGTGGCTTGGCTGGTCAGCGTTTGAGCAAGGCGCACGTCGCTGCCGCTAAATTCGCGTGGCGCACGTGGTTCTACCCACAGCACACAGCCGATCACACGCTCGCCAACCACGATTGGCAAAGTGAGCTGTGTGCATAAGCCGCCGCTGCTGCCGCCTAGCGCCGTGACGGGATAAGTGACCACGACTTGCCGCTGCGTTTGCACGGCGCGCTCAATGGCGCTGTATTGCACGAAGGCGGGCGTCTGCCCGACTAAAGTTGGCAGCAAGTTTTCAGGCATTTCGGGCAGGCGGTATTCTGCCTCAACCGTCAGGCGTCCGCGTGCCTGCTCATAGGTCACCAACAAGCACCATGCCGCATCCAGCGCACGCCCCATATGCTTCACAATGGCGTTCACCAGTTCGCCATAGTCTAGGATGGCGCTCAGATCGCGGCTAATTTGGTAGACAATGCCCTGCTCCAGCAAGCGCCGCCGCGCCTGATCCCACAAGCGTGCATTCTCAATCGCAATCGAAACTTGCGCGGCAAGCGTCTCCAGAGCGATGCAATCCGCCACGCGGAAACCATTCACCTTTGAGGAATACGCCTCAATGACGCCTAATGTGCGCGTGCTGTAGCGCATTGGGACGACTAGCGCACTGCCAACCGTGATCCACATAGCGCTGTTGGGCATGGCACAGGCTGCCATATGATCACCATCCTCGCTAAGGTCAATCACCACTTGCGTTTCAGTGCTGCTGGTGGCACGTCCAACAATGCCAACGTTTGCAGCAAGGGTAGTCCCTTCCGCGATGGATGCCTGCATTGTGTTGGTGGCAGAAGCGCTTAGCTCAAATTGCGTGCCGTTCATCTCCAGCAGCCAGACGTTCACCACCTCATAGCCAAGCTGCAAGTGAATCGCACGCGCCACTTTGCGCGTCAGTTCGGTCAGGCTGAGTGTGGCGGTTAGCTCTTGGCTGATGCGGCTGACCAGTGCCATCAGGTCGGCACGTTGGCGTTCGGCGGCGAAAAGCTGTGCGTTTTCAATGCTGGTTGCCACCTGAGCAGCGATAGCGCGCATCAGATCGAGGTGCGTCTCTTGAAAATCGCCCTGATGTCGGTTGATGACGCTGAAGGTGCCTAGCGTGCGGTTGCGTGTGTTGAGTGGGTAGGTGATGATGTTATGCCAGCTAGGGAGGAGGCGTTCAGTTTCGCTGAGGTGATTGTTGAGGTAATAGCGTCCTGCTTGATAGGCGTAAACGGTCGTGTCATCTGAAGTGAGCGGCAAGTGCGGCAAGGCAACCTCGCGTGCAATGCCATACTGTGAGCGCCGATGCCCAACCAATGCGGATAGCTCATCGTTGGGAAGATAGAGGAAAGCACCTTGTGCTTCCAGCAGATCGGCAGACTCATGCACCACACGCGCCAACATCTCGTCAAGGTCAAGCGTTGTGCTGGTGATCTCGGCAATTTCGCGCAAGGCGATTGTCTCGCGCAGGCGTTCGCTCATATCGCGCAGCAGTTCCGTGCCGCGCAAAGCTGCCGCCACATGGCTGCCCATCGCCATCAGCAATTGTGCATCGGCACGGCTGAAATCAGCCCGCTTGTTGCCCACCAAGAAAACGCCCATCGGCTCATCTTGGACGCGCAGCGGCACAAGCAGCAGGTTGTGCAGCGCAAGCCGATCCACCAATTGGTAGTAGGTCTCGCTGCTATCCTGCGTTGCGCCGGGAATATCGTTGGTGAAATAAGGGCTGCCCGCCGAAAAGACAATAGCAAGGTGGCTGCCCGGCGCATTGACCGGAAAGCGCAGCGTGCCGATCTCGCTGGAGATGCCAAACGAGGCGTTCGGCGGCAAAACGAGCGTGTTGGAATAGCGATCATAGAGGAAAAAGGCGCCCACGCCTATGCCGAGCATTTGGCGGCTCAGCTTCAGCACCACGCCGAACATCTCGTCCGCGCTAAAGCTGCTGGCAGCCATCGCCGCCACTTCCAGAAGCGCTGCCGTCTCCGAAAGGCGGTTCTGCGTATCCTGCAAGAGGGTGCGGTTATCAATTGCCAGCGCAATCTGATCGAGCAGCGAAACGGCGCGGTCGGCGTGCCACTGCTCAAAGGGAGCATTGTCGCGCAGATTCATGATGAACAGCGCACCGATAGGGCGTCCACGTGCCACTAAGGGCATCGCCAAGAGTGCGCGCACCTCGTAGTCTTCGATCAAGCTCGTAGGTGGGTTGGTGAGCTGATGCGCGTCATTCAAAATGACCACTTCGCCAGAGATGATGATATGCTCTGCCAGTGTTGCGCCGCCCGTATCGCGTTTGCCCGTCACCAAATCGCCCACATCCAAACCGTAGGCAGCCGTGCGATAGGCACGCCGTTCATTCACGTTCCAAAGCGAGATCAGGCAAGCATCCGCGCCGACGAGCGTTGCCAACGGCTGAAGCATCTTCGGCAGCAGTTCTTCAAGCGGCATATCCGAGGATGCAAGGCGGCTGACCTCGTTCCGCAGATAGAGTTCTTCATTATAGTCCGTTAAGCGTTCATAGCGGCGGCTGAGCATTTCGTAGAGTTGTGCTGTATTTAGCACAAGGGCAGCCTGATCGGCGATCAGGCGTGCAATGGCAAGGTGCTGCGGCTGATAAGCGTTGGCATGTGTGGACTGCGCGTGGAAGACGCCGAGCAGTTTGCCGCTGAACAGCATTGGCACGGCAAGCTCGGCGCGCACGGCGTCTAAATCGAAAGAGTCGTCTACCTCGTTGACGATGAGTGCCTCTTGCGAGAGCGCCGCGACGCCGATCACACCTTCCCCTAATCGGATAGGTGCAAAAGGCTGTGCCTCAGGTGCAGTGTAGGGAATTAACATATCCGACTCAGCATCGTAGAGCGCAATGCCGCCATAATCAAAGGGCAGCACTTCACGAGCGCGCTCGATAAGCTGTAAGAGAGCGTCTTGAATGTTTAGGGCAGGTGCGGTTGGCGAATCACTCATTATAAATACTCTACTAAAAAGGTCGCTCAGCATCCTTTTAGATTATAACGCACTCTTGCTTTTGGGCGTGTTGGGAAGGTGTATTGAAAGGGCAGGAATATGATCGGGACTGCACAAATTGGGCAAGCGTTGGTAGGATCAGCTTGTATCGGTCTAGCGATGAGAGCATAACCACGTGACGCATAACTATACACGCCTGCTGCTGATCGGCTTAGGGCTGGGCTTCCTCGCCTTTGTGAGCGTGGCGCTGCTCAGCGATCTCTCTACTTTGTTAGACCATGCAACAGCCTTTGCGTGGTGGGTGATGCTGCCTGTTTTAGCGTTGCGCGTGGCAAATTGGGCGCTGCGTTTTGTGAAGTGGCACTTTTACCTGCATGTGGTGGGCGTGCGGAATATCTCGGTGCGGGCAAGCGCGGCAGTCTTTGTGACGGGCTTTCCGTTAGCGGTGAGTCCGGGCAAGGCGGCGGAAGTGCTGAAAAGTTTCATGCTTCAGCACATCAGCGGCGCGCCAATCGCCAGCACGCTGCCGGTAGTGGCTGCTGAACGCCTCTCGGACGGCATGGCGGTGCTGCTGCTGATCGCATGGTCAATCCTGAACCTTGCCGCGCACGATTATTGGTCAGTGGTTGGTGTGGCACTGGGCGCGCTGCTGTTGGGCATCGTCATTTTACAGAATCGCCCGTTGTGTTTGGCGCTGCTGCGCTTGCTCAGCCGCCTGCCGCTGCTTGGACGGTTTGCACGCAGCTTCAAAGCCTTTTATGAGAGTAGCTATAAGATTGTGCAGCTGCCCAGCTTGCTCTTTTCGGTTGGGCTTGGCACGCTTGCCAACCTGCTGGATGGGCTAGGCGTCTACCTGATTTTGGTGGGTATGGGCTTGCCCGCCACAGCCGAGACGTTCTTTCAGGCACTGCTTGTGATCAGCTTGTCCGTGGTGGCAGGTGCGCTCAGCGGGATGCCGGGCAGCATCGGCGCCTCTGATCTAACCATCACCGGCACACTGCAACGCCTAATCGGGCTGAGCGTGCCACAGGCGGGCTTTGCCACGCTCATCACGCGCTTTGTGCAGTTGTGGTTTGGCGTCTTGGTGGGTGCGGCGGTTGCCTTTGCTGCACGGCGGATGCTTTTCCCACAGCCGAAAGCGACGGAAGGGATCCAGCCGCTGCCACAACCAGAGCAACCCTAGCCTTACCCTACGCTGAGCCAACTTTTGATTGACTAGCACTAGGTGAGTCGCTACAATGTGGGTGAGCATAAAGACTTACATGAATCGCGTTTAAGTTGGTGAGAGGGACGATCATGAAGGTGCATGAACAACATAAGCGCCGTGCTGCCCGCGGGCAAGGTCTGGCAGAATACGCGCTGACCTTGGCCTTAGTCGGGATTGTCAGCATTGCTGCGCTTTTCGCACTCGGTTTAATCATCCAAAGGACGCTGGGTGTGTTGGGCGGCTCAATGGGTACAAAGTGGGAATCGGGAGGCGACACTGTAATTGAGATCACACGCGCTGAGTGTCAGGTAGATATTTACCGCGATATTCTAGGCTACTACATACAGGGCAATTCCAATGCCGATCCTGCTACGCTGATCCTGCGGACAAATTTTGGCGATGGCGTTAATCGGAAAGGGCAAGAACTGCTTTTAGAGCCAGATGGTGCGGGCAAGTTCAAGCTGGAACGGGTTGAGACAGATGTCCCTGTTGATGCAGGCAATTGTCCAACGGGCATTGCCATTCAATCACGGGATGGTTCACTTGCCATTTCGCCCGTGCGCGTGCGCGTTTTCACCGATCCCTTCCCTGATCAATAACCTGGAAATACTGCCCACTTATGAGCGATAAACACGACGATTGGTCGCTGCGTAAAGAGATCAACAAACGCCGAACCCAACAAACACCCAGCGCACCTAGCGAACCACAACGCACACCACCACAAACACCTTCACAGCCAGCATCGCCGCCAGCGGCTACACCTGCTGCGCGCCAATCGCCTGTGCCGCCACCTGCCCGCCGCACAAGCACTGCCAGCCCTGTGCCGCTGCCCATCAAGCGCACCACACGCGAAATGCCCGCGCCAGAGCCTGAAAAGCCACGCCGCAACACGCGCCCGCTCGTGTATTTCGGCTTTTTTATGGCAGTGGTGCTGGTGGGTGCCTTGGTGGTGCTGCTTAGCGGCGTTGGTAATGGTGCGCCAGCAGAGCCAACACTGAGCTATAGCAATATCAAATTCACCGCTGCCGATGTGGTTGAATATCTGCGGCGCGCTGGTGTACCGATCAGCGATCTGCAAGCCCTAAGTGTGCCGAACGAAACGCTCTCGGCAACGCAAGGCTATCAGTTTTTAGTGGTGCGTGGCGATCAGTTCGGTGTGTACATCGTGCTGAGTTACGATCCTGAGGAAGAACTTGGGCGTAATGCGGTGTGGCTCTCTACGAACGAAATCTATAAGACTTGGCGCACCTTCACCGCTGCCAACATCCGTGTGATGTATCGCCCCAACAATTCGCCCACGCTGGATGCCGAGATGGATAGCCACCTCACTTCGCTGTTGGTGGCGCCCTATCGTGCTATGTTCCCAACCACCACCGGCACGCCGTTTGCCGCTGCCTTCGTGCAGACCCTTACCGCTCAACCGACACCCACCCGCCCGATTGTCACTGCCACGCGCTTCATCGTCACCCTTTCCCCTGAAGAACGCGCTACTGCCGATTTCACGCCGCAAGGTGGCATGTTTGACATCACCGTTACGCCGCAGCCAACCCTGCCGCCGCGTGATCAGCGCCCAACGATTACGCCGCTGCCAACGCGCACACCGATCAGCGCCGGCTTCAGCAGCATCCTGACCCGTGCGCCCGGTCAGCCAACGCTCAGCATTCCTGGTGCGCCAACTGCCACACCTGAAGTGTTCAACACGCCGACTGCCACGCCGTTTGGCACACAACCGCCAACGGTGCCGCCCGGCGTTATCATCCTCAACCAAACGCCTGTGCCAGTTGCCATTCTGCCCACGGTTGCACCGCAGGTTGAAAATTCTGCCTCGTTCAACGACCGCGCACCGCGTTTTGTTGATCCCTTCCGCCTGATCCCTGAGGCAAGCACCACCAACCAATACGGCTCAACGCTGATCTACACCATTCCGAGTGGCGCACAGTACCTCGTCGTGCTGTGGATCACCAACTCGCCCGATGAGGCATACCAAAGATATAACGTTGATTTGGCTGCCATCAACGGCTATCAGCAAGTGCCTGTTGGTGAGGCAGGCATCGTCACCGCGCCGCAAAACTACGTGATGGCGATGGCAATCCGCGCTAACATGGTGCTGATCATCTACCGCCCGCCGGAATATAGCACCGTGCCAAGCGATCCCGTCTCACAGGATCAGGTTGTGGCGCTGCTCAAAGCGCTCTATGAGGCTATCCCTGTGAATTGATTCGGAATACCATCAGGCGGCAAAAGCGCGTTATGCTTAACGGGTGAGTGCAAACTCGCCCGTTGCTGTTCGTAGAAGGCTTGATACAGGAGTTGTGTGCCATGCGTAAGACGCTTGCCCACCGTTTGGCTAAACTGCGCTATAAGCCGCACACGCCGCATGGCAAGTGGCAGACAGTCGGCAGCGTGCGCGATGCCGAAATGGACTGGCAAGGTGTGATCCTGCATACGGCAAACGGCACGCTGCGCCTTGATGTTCTGGCGGTGGATTGCGTATGTGTGCGCTTCGCACCTGCCAGCACACTAGCGCTGCCTAGCTCATACACAGTCCTCAAGAACGATTGGCAAAGCCCGCCCTTTGACCTGACTGAGAACGCCGAAATGTTCACCGTGAAGGTGGAAGGCGGCATGACCTGCTACATCAACCGCCGCGATTGCCGCCTCACCTTCGTTGATGCTCAAGGTATGCTCGTTGGGCAAGATGCTGAGCCGATCAGTTTTCGGCAGGGCGAGTTCCTGCTGCACCGCACCCTACCCGCTGATGTGCGCTGCTATGGCTTGGCGGCGCAAGCTGCGTCGCTCAATTTGCGCGGCAAGCGCTATCTGTTCCGCGCACCGAACGCACAAGCTGCCAGCACCGAGAAACTGCCCGCGCTTGCCAACATGCCCTTTTTGTTAAACATTGGCGATCAAGCTGCCAGCGCGATTTTTTGGGATAATCCATCACGCGGCTATGTGGATGTAGGCGCGGAAAAAGCAGAACGGCTGACCTTCAGCGGCACGCTTGGCGAACTGCGCTACTACCAATTCAGCGGCAGCCCGTTCAGCATTCTGAAGCGCTACAGCGAGCTAATCGGGCGGCTGCCGCTGCCGCCGCTGTGGGCGCTTGGCGTTCACCTTGTCTGCCCACGCCCAACCGCTGCCGAGCAGTTGCGCGCAATCGCCACCGAATGCCGTGCGCGCCAAATGCCGTGCGATGCCCTCTACTTCGATCTGGACTATATGGACGCCTTCCGCCTTTTCACGTGGGATAACGGGCGCATTCCCACACCTTCGGCATTGGTGGCAGATTTGCAGCGGCGCGGCTTCAAGAGCCTGTTAGCGCTTTATCCCGCTGTGAAGGCTGATCCTGCCGATAAGCTCTATCAGAGCGGACTGCAATCGCACATTTTCCTCAAATATCCCGATGGGCGCTTGGTGCGTATCCGATCCCTTGCCGGTGAGAGCGCCCTGCCCGATTTCACCAATCCTGCTGCACGCGGCTGGTGGGCAGAGCGCTGCGCCGAACTGCTGAGGACGGGCATTCATGGGTTCTGGCAGCCCTTGCCGCAACCAGCCCTGACCGATGCTGTGCAGTACGTTTTTGAGGGGACGCCAACCAGTCACGTTATGGCGCAGAACGTCTACGCTGCTTGCATGGCGCACGCGGCGCACGTTGCCCAACAAACAGCGCGCCCAAACTTTCGCCCGCTGGTGGTTGGGCGCGCCGCGCAAGGCGGAATGCACCGTTCGGGGCTGACATGGGCAAGCGAGGAGCGCGCCGACTGGAAAAGCCTGCGCCGCACACTGAGCGCTGTGCTGAACAGCGGTCTCAGCGGACTGCCTTTCAGCGGCGCAAGGGTGAGCGGCGCGGTGAACGATCCTGAATGGTTGGTGCGCTTTGTGCAGCTCAGCGCCTTTTTGCCCTACTGCTTCATGCAGAGTAGCGCGCAAGTGCCGCCACTGTGGGCGTTTGGGCAACCTTATGAGGCGATCATTCGCCACTATCTTGGCTTGCGCTATCAGCTTCTGCCCTATTTGTATTCGGTGACGGCAGAGGCTGCCCAGAACGGCACACCGATCATTCGTCCGTTGTTCATGGCAGATGAGCGCGAACCTGCCTTGCGCGGCATTGAAGATGCGTTCATGGTTGGCAGTTCGCTGCTGATCGCACCTATTTTGGACAAGGGCGCCACACAGCGCGATGTGTACCTGCCTGCGGGCAAGTGGTACAGCGTGTTCGGCGCGCAGCCCTACGAAGGCGGGCAGGTAGTGCGCCTTGCTGCACCACTGGATCATCTGCCGCTGTTGGTGCGGGCAGGGCATGTGCTGCCAATGTGGTCAGGGTATCAGTATGTTGGGCAGAAGCCGCTTGAAGAAGTGCGGCTGCGCGTTTACGCGGGCAGCGCCGAAACCAGCTTTTATGAGGATTCGGGCGAAGGGTTCGATTATCAGCAAGGCGCCTACCGTTGGCTGTACTTTGCCTGCCGTCCGCTATCAGGTGGTGGTGTGGCGCTGGATTGGCGGCGCGTCGGCGCTTATCAGCCACCTTATCGGCGCTACCGCTTTGAGGTCTATGGCGTGCCAAGCGAACCGCATAGCATCACGCTGGATGACTCTGCGGCGCCTTTATGGTACTATGAAGATGGCGTGGTCGAATTTGCAGTGACGCAACCTTTTGAACGTGCGCGCATTGTGATCAACAAGCGTGATGATCAGCAAGAAACATTACTGCGTTCACCACTGCGTGGCAAAGGGTAAATATTAGCACTTTACAAACATATTGACATAAACCTTTGACAGTCTTTATAATCGAAAGTAGCTGTATTTCTAAAACGTGCAGCCGCCATGTGTAGCGCGGCTGCTAGCATTAAGGCAATCTTCGTGAACACACCCACTAATGGCTATGTGCCTGCCCGAGTCCTGAAGTTTCAGCTTGGTTTTTTATTGGAAGGTACACGCGGGCAAATCAGCGAGACTGAACTAGACGTGCCGCGTGTGCGCGTGGCAGATGATGTGATAGTGGACTATCTGCGCGGCGTGCTGCGCTTCAGCCGCACCTCTCGCGGCATTCTGGTGCAAGGCACGCTCAATACTACCATACTGCTGGAATGCAGCCGCTGCCTTGCCGACGTGCCAACTGCCCTGTCGGTTGCGGTGGAAGAACTCTATATCTTGCAGCCCGAAACCGAGGCGGAATTCACCATCGGCGAAGATGGCGTGCTAGACCTTGCGCCGCTGCTGCGCCAAGAGATCATCCTAGAGACGCCCAGCAGTGTGCTGTGCAAACCTGACTGTGCCGGGCTCTGCCCGGAGTGTGGGCAAAACTTGAATGAAGGGAGTTGTAATTGCCAACGCGAGACACTCGATCCGCGCTTTGCTGCCCTAAAAGCACTGCGCGATAAACTCTCGAAACCGAACGAATAAACGTTTGGTGCTGTGGAAGTGGTGAAGGGGGAAACTGCACCATGAGGGATTTTTCAACAGGTGATGACCGACGTGCCGAACTAACCGAACTCTTTGAGAAAGCCGACGCGCAAGGCTTTCTGACCTTTGAAGATATTTACGAATATGCTACTGAAGAAGGCGATAACGCCGATGAGTTAATTCCGCTTTTGCAAACGGCGGGCATAGAGATTTACGCAGATACAGAGCTTGATGAAGAAGACGCACCCGACCTTTTAGAAGACGATGAAGCACTGCCGAACCTGAACGCTGTGCCGAGCGATGATAGCGTTGGGCTTTACCTGAAAGAAATGGCGCGCGTGCCGCTGCTCAGCCTTGAGGAAGAGAGCGCTATCGCCGAGCGCATTTTGGCGGGCATCTCTGCCGGCGAGTCGTTGGCAAATGCCGAAGGTGAAGAGTTCAGCCGCCTTGCCGCCCTCGTTGAGGAAGGTCGCCTTGCCCGTGATCACATTATCCGCGCCAACACGCGCCTTGTGGTCAGCATTGCCAAGCGCTATATGGGGCGCGGTGTGCCGTTCCTCGATCTGATTCAGGAAGGCAATTTAGGGCTGATCAAGGCTGTTGAGAAGTTTGACCACACCCGCGGTTACCGCTTCAGCACCTACGCCACATGGTGGATTCGCCAAACGATCACACGCGCCATCGCCGATCAAGGGCGCACCATTCGCGTGCCTGTGCATATGTCTGACCGCATTCGGAACGTCTATCGCGTCGTGCGTCAATTGGAACAAGAATATGGACGCAAACCAACGACCGAAGAGATCGCCCTGAGCATGAACACCGATCCACGCAAAATTCAGTGGATGCTCAAAGTCAGTTGGCGTCCGCTCAGCCTAGAGCGCCCTGTTGGTGAAGAAGAAGACAGCGAGCTAGGCAGTTTCATCGAGGATGATAGCGTCCCAACGCCAACCCAAAGCGCTTATCAGAACCTGCTGCGCGAAAAGGTTGAAGAAGTCCTCAGCACGCTCACACCGCGAGAAGCACGCATTCTGCGGCTGCGCTTTGGTTTGCACAACGGCAAGCAATATACCCTTGAGGAAGTTGGGCAAAAATTCGGTCTGACCCGTGAGCGCATCCGTCAAATTGAGGGCAAAGCCTTGCGCCGCTTGCGGCACCCGCGCCGTTCGCGCCACCTGCGCGACTTTTTGCAGTGAGCAGGAAGCACGAAGGGCGCCGTGCCGTGCAGCACAGCGCCCCTCATGATTGCGCCGTGCCACACCGCGCCGTACAATCTACCCCGAACATGATAGCAAGATTCGGAGCGACCCCATGCAAATTGCAATCACCCTCAATGGGCAAGCGCGCACGCTAAATAGCCAGCCGCACGAGACGCTGATGACCGTCTTGCGGCGTGAAGCGCTGTTCAGCGTCAAGCATGGCTGTGAGAGTGGCGAATGCGGCGCTTGCACCGTCCTGATTGATGGCAAGCCGACCGTCACCTGTATCACCCTAGCGGCGACTGCCAACGGCAAGGCGATCACGACACTGGAAGCGCTTGCCAGCAAGACGAGCGAAATGCACCCCTTGCAGCAGGCGTTTGTGGAAACCGGCGCCATCCAATGCGGCTACTGCACGCCTGCCCAAATCCTGTGTGCGAAAGCACTCCTTGATGAGAAGCCAAACCCAACTGAAGCAGAAGTGCGCGCCGCCTTTAACGGCGTGCTGTGCCGCTGCACGGGCTATGTGAAGCCTGTACAGGCAGTCCTGCGTGCGGCGGCAGTGATGCGCGGCGAAGACGTGCCGCCTGTGGAAGAAGACGAACGCGCCGTGATGCTGCCCGTTGATCTGCTCCGCCCGTTCGGCAGCGATGCACCGCACACCACAGACGATAGCGCAACCGATGGCGGCGGCTTGCAGACCATAACGCCCGTGAAGCCGCTGGTCGTGCCGACGACCGACCTGCGCGAGACGGCTGTCATCGGCAAGCCCGAACAAAAAGTAGATGCGGTGAAGTTGGCGCTGGGCAAGCCCGTCTTTGCCGATGATATTGAGCTGCGTGGAATGCTCTACGGCGCGCTGATGACCAGCCCATACGCCCATGCGCGCATCAAGCACATTGATACCAGCAAGGCAAAAGCGATTCACGGCGTTCACGCTGTGCTGACCTATCAAGACGTGCCGCGTGTGATCTATGCCAGCGGCGGACAGAGCTATCCCAATCCGCCGCCTTATGATCAGGTGAGCCTTGATAGCAAAGTGCGCCACGTTGGCGACCGTGTGGCGATTGTGGCAGCCGAGTCGCCCGAATTGTGCCAACGCGCCATTGAGGCGATTGAGGTGGAATGGGAAATCTTGCCCGCTGTATTCGATCCGCAAGAGGCAATCAGCGGCAACGCGCCCATCATTCACGACGAACCTGATGCCGTCAGCATCCACGACGCCTCGCGCAACATCGTTTGCCATATGCACGCCAAAATCGGAGAGGCGGCACAGGCTTGGGCTGAATCCGACCTGATTGTTGAAGGCGAATATCGCGTTCATCAGGTGCAGCAGGCATCCATCGAGCCGCACATTGTGATCAGCTATTGGGACGAAGATGAGCGCCTCGTCATTCGCACCAGCACACAAGTGCCGTTCCACGTCCGCCGCATGGTCGCGCCGCTGATCGGCTTGCCCGTGGCGCGCATTCGCGTCATCAAGCCACGCATTGGCGGTGGCTTTGGCGGCAAACAAGAGATGCTGATCGAAGACCTTGCCGCGCACCTTACGCTTGCCACTGGACGCCCGATCCGCTTTGAGTACACCCGCGAACAGGAATTTACCAGTGCGCGCAGCCGCCACCCACAGATTTTGCGCTACAAAAGCGGCGTTAAAAAAGATGGTACGTTGGTTGGGCAGGAACTTTACATCTTGGGCAACACTGGCGCTTATGGCACACACGGACTGACTGTGCAAACGGTCAGCGGAATGCGCGGCCTGTCCACCTACAACGCGCCCTACCGCCGCTTTGATTGCGACGTGGTCTACACCAACATTCCGACGCCGGGCGCCTACCGTGGTTATGGCGCGCCGCAAGCGCTTTTTGCCCTTGAACTTCACATGGAGCAGATCGCGCAAAAGCTCGGCATGGACGTGCTGGCGTTCAAGGCGAAAAACTGGGTGAAAGCGGGCGATCCGCTGCCGCTGGCAGAGGCGCTCGGCGAAGCACGCGAAGGCTTTCCGCAGCAGGTGGTGACCTCTGGGCTTGCCGAGTGCATTGAATTAGGCGCCAAGGCAATCGGCTGGCACGAGAAGCGCGGTCAGCCCGGCGAAGGACCTATCAAGCGTGGGATCGGCATGGCAGTCTGTATGCACGGCACAGCCATCGCTGGCTTGGACATGGGCGCCGCCAGCATCAAGATCAACGATGACGGTTCGTTCAATGTCTTGGTCGGCGGCACTGATCTCGGCACAGGCTCGGATACGGTCATCGCGCAGATCGTGGCAGAGACGCTTGGCGTGCCGCTCAACAAAATTATCATGTACTCCAGCGATACCGATTTCACGCCCTTTGATACCGGTGCCTATGCCAGCAGCACAACCTACATCAGCGGCGGTGCTGCCATGCGTGCCGCTGAGCAAGTGCGCGCTCAAATTCAGAAAGTGGCGGCGCACCTGCTCAAGGTGGCTGACCCTGAGTCGCTGTGGTTGGCGGATGAGCGCGTCTACGCGCCCGGCGGCAAGTTCGTCACGCTGGAAGCGGTGGCGCTACATTCACTGCACAAGGAAGACCAGCATCAGATCATGTCTACTGCCAGCCATATGTCGTATGCCTCGCCGCCGCCCTTCGCCGGGCAATTTGCAGAGGTGGAGATTGATACGCGCACCGGGCAAATGACGGTCAAAAAATTGGTGATGGCGGTAGATTGCGGCGTGCCGATTAATCCACTAACTGCCTCTGGGCAGGTGGAAGGCGGTATGACGCAAGCGCTTGGCTACGCGCATTGCGAAGAAATGGTCTATGATGAGCATGGCACGCCCTTGGCAACCAAGTTTGGGGAGTACCACCTCTATCAGGCGGACGAAATGCCTGAGACTCGCGTGATCTTTGTAGAGACTTACGAGCCAACTGGTCCCTATGGCGCGAAGGCGGTCGCCGAAATTCCGAAGGACGGCGTCGCGCCAGCGCTGGCAAGTGCGATCCATGATGCGATTGGCGTCTGGATTCACGAAATTCCGTTCACGCCTGAACGCATTTGGCAGGCAATACAACGCGGCAAGCAAGCCTAGCGCAGCGCGAAGGCATAGAACACCGTCAGCAGCGCCGTGATCGCCACACGCAAAACTGCCACCGCGATCACGCCGCTGCCTGCCCACAGCACGTTGCCAATCACCAGCAGCAGCACGCCGACGATGACGGCGATTGCCACATATGCCTGCCGATCCTGCACGGTCAGCGCTGCCAGCAGCGGCGTCGCTGCACAAATCGGCAGCACCATGCCACACTGCACAATCAGGATTGGCACGCTTGACGCATAAACTGCGCCAAGCACCACAGGCGCGATCACATCCGCAAAGGTGATCGGCAGCACGCTCAGCGGAATGCTGATCAGCAGCCAGAGCAATCCATCACGCCGTAAGCGCAGGCGAAACGCCGCCTGATCGCGCCGCAAGGCAACGTAGCGCGGCAAAATGACCACACCCCAGACGGTCGGCACGATGATGATCAGATTGAGCAGGCGGAACGGTGCTGCATAGAGCGCTAAAGCGCGCTCACCATACAGTGCCTGCACGGCATATGAATCTACGGCGTGAAAGGCAGCGCTGAAGGCGGCAATCAAGGTGAAACCAAAGGCGGCGCGCAGTAGTGCGTGCAACGAAATATCTGCTAGGCTAGCGCTTTGCCCGTGCCGCCGCCATGCCCGCTGTAGCAGCAGCAGCCCAAAGCCATGCCCAAGCCCAAGCGCCGCTATAAGCGTGGTGGCGCCTTCCTGCCCTTGCGCTAGGCTGATCAGCGTGCAGGCAACGGTCAACCCTGAGATAAAAACTTGGGTGAACCCTTCTAATTGCCCAACCTGCCGCGCCTTGCCAAGCCCGATCAGCGCAGCGGCATAAGCGCGCATCGCGCCACGCGGCAGTAAGCCCAAACCACCGATCAGCAGCAGGTCGGCGCGCCCGAAAGTGGTGGTCAGCGCCGCAAGGCTGACCATGCCCACGATGAGCGCCACACCGATGCCCAAACGTAAGCCAATGGCACGGCGCAGCAAAGAGTTGCCGCCGCGCTGCGCTGAAAGTTCACGGGTGAGGATCGGATCAAGCCCAAACTCTGCCAGCACGCCCACCAACCCAAGCGTTGTAGTCGCCAGCGAATAGGCGCCAAAGGCAGGCGCGGAGAGCAGGCGCACCCATAGCAGCCCAACCAGCGCGCTGAGCAGCATTCCGCCGCCCCGACTGCTGAGCAGGGCAAGAAAATCAAGTGCAAGGTGCATGTGCTGTGAGCCTTTCGCTTAGGGTTGCTATAATAGCACTGTTTTTCGGCACAAGCGCACACGAGGTGTATTGGTATGCCCTTCGATTCCCTTATGAACGAGATCGCTCCCATGCTGCGCGAAATTGGCTTGCGCGTTTTGTTGGCGGTGCTGGCGCTGCTGCTCACTTGGGCAATGCGGCGCGTGCTGCTGCGGTTGATCCTTGTGCCGTTTCGCCGCCGCCTAGAGCGCACGCCGCTCGGTGCCGCTGTTATGGATGTGCTGAGCCAACCGATCTTGATTGGCATTTTGGCGTTGGGCATCTTCATCGCCATGCTAATTTTAGGCATTGATCCGCGCCAAGATACCCTGTTGCGCGCATTGATCAACACGCTGTTGTTTTTGGCAGTCGCAAGTGCTATCTACCGCGTTGTGCTGGTTGTGAAGCTGGCAGATGGGCTTTCCAGCGCCACAGGTGTCATCATAGACAGGCGCCTAGAGCCGTTTTTGAACGCCGCCTTGCGATTGGTGGTCATTGTGCTGGCTGCCTCGGTCATCCTGCAAGAATGGGGCGTGAACGTCAGCGCGATTGTGGCGGGCTTGGGCGTTGGGACGTTGGGCATCTCGCTGGCGGCGCAAGATACAGTGGCGAACCTGTTCGGCTTCGTCTCGATTGTGGCGGATCGTCCCTTTGGCGTGGGCGATTACATCGCCGTGCAGGATATTGAAGGCACTGTGGAGCATGTCGGCTTGCGCTCCACTGCCATTCGCAAGATGGATCAATCGCGGGTGATGATTCCAAACAGCGTGCTGAACAAAGTTGCCATCTCGAACTGGTCGCGCTTGCAGAAGCGCCGCTTTCAACTAACGCTGAACGCACCTGCCGATGCACAACACACCCAAATGGAGTGGCTGCTTTCCAGCCTGCGCCAAATGCTGAGCGAACTGCCCAAGGTTGAGCATGATACCAGCGTTGTCTTGTTCACCAAGATCAACGACAACGGCACGCTGCTGATCGAGCTGCGCGGCTACATCTTAGAGGTGCCTTGGGTGAACTACATGCGCGAGGTCGAGCGCATCAACCTTGAGGCGCTCAGCCTGCTGCGCCGTATGGCAACCATCGATCCGCGCCGCAGCACGGGCTTTTTGCCGCAGGCACCCGTCATCTCCGACGAGAATCGGCAGACCAACTAGCCCTCCAGCCATGCCGCGCCACCGACCTGTGCCGCGCGCACCTCTAGCACGCCGCTGATGGCGTGTAGCTCAGCGCGCACTCGTTCTAAGGCATTCGGCAGGCAGATGCAATGCACATTAGCGCCGGCATCAATGGTATAGCAAACGCCGACGCCTTCAGCACGCAACTGACGCACACGCCGCATGATGGCAACCGTCGGCGGCAGCCAATAAAGCAGTGGTGGCGTGCTGGTCTGCATCACGGCGTGCATCATATCAGAGTCGTGTTCGACCACACGCGCTAGGCGCTCAAAATCGCGCGCCAGCACTGCCTGCACGCAATCTTCAAAGCGGGCGGGCGCTGTGGCAACACGCGCCGCTTGCAGCGGGCTGCTATCCGCCAACTGATGCCCTTCTGTGCTGCCCGTTGCCTTGTGTTCGGTGCTGATGATCGCCACTAAGTCGGTAAGTTGCCAATGTTCGGCAGGTGCGATGCTCTCTGCATAGCTGCTGGCATGATCCGTTCCCATATGCCAGACCACAAAACCGTTTGGCACGCTGCGCGCTGCCGAACCAGAGCCACGCCGCGCATAGGCGCTTAATTCGGCTTCGGTCAGCTTCAGGTCAAGGGCAGCCGCCGCCGCCAGCGAAAGCGCCGCGAAGGCTGAGGCGGAGGACGCAATGCCGGCGCCAGCAGGAAAGTTATTGTGTGAGATCACCTCTGCGGAGAGCGCGCTGCCCGCCAAGCGCCGCGCATAGTCCAGATGTGCCGAGATGCGCGCAAGGCTGTTGCCCTGCATGGCTTGATCATCAACAAGGGCGCGATCTGCCGTAAGATCAGCGCTGAAGCGCACTGTGGTGCGCGTGAACAGACCGCCCAAATTCATTGAGAGCGACGGATTAGCGGGCAGCCGTAGGGCGTGGTCACGGTTGCCCCAGTATTTGATGAACGCGATATTGCTATAGGCGCAAGCAGTGGCTTGGTTGTTTGGCACAGCGAATCCTTACGGTGCGTGATTATGGGCGAACGAAAGAAGGCGGTGGTTTATCCACACCGCAATTTGGGAAACCATAGCAGGCATCTGGCTCAAGGTAGCCGTTGGCATCAAAGCGTCCGTTGCGGATATTGGTGAAATCGAGCTTCTCGACGCTGGAGGGCATCACGCAATCCAGTGCAGTCAGCGGATTTTCGGGCGTGCGCGCATTGACCATCGGCTGGCTAGGGTTAAAGTAGTTGTAGACGATCCGCGAAATGCCTTCCATCATCTCCCACAGGGCGATATTGCCAACCTGCTGACCGGGCAACAGGCGCTCCCAGGTGTAGATGACCAAGATATAGTTGCCGCCGGGCGTGTAGACAATGGCAGCATCGTTATTGTTCCAGCTTTGGTTGCCGGGCGCCCAGCCGTTCTTATGGGCAACACGGGTGCCGGGCGGCACGCCCAGCTCAATCATGCGCCCGATGATGTTGCCGCTGAGCAGCTCAAGCATTTGCTGGCATTCGTTTTGGGTGAATTGTTCCGGCGCGGCGGCTGCCAAACCGCTGCCATATTCGGCGCAGTCGTAAAGCTGTTGGAGCAGGATCGCCATATCTTCTGGTGTGGTGCGGCTCCAACGATCAGGGCGTGCGTCAAAATTTGGGTTAGGAACGGGCGGTGGATTGTCGTTGATGCTCCACAAGTCCGATGAGCCGACCCATAAGGGCGCGTTGATGAAGGTGTAGCGCGCACCGACCTGTTTCATGGTCTCGTTCACTTGGCGCAAGCCATCAGCGAGTTTGGCGCGTGCATTGGCGCCTTGCCCTGTCACCTGCATCAAAAAGTTGGAAGATTCGTTGATGCTGCACAGGATAGAGCTTGCCATCAACCAACGAATGTCCGGCTGCGGCGTGAAGTTCAACTGGGCAAAGGTGTTGAGCAGGATCGGGA
The DNA here is from genome assembly GCA_021404685.1 of Chloroflexi bacterium CFX4. Classification (GTDB taxonomy): domain Bacteria; phylum Chloroflexota; class Anaerolineae; order Aggregatilineales; family UBA2796; genus CP2-2F. Next base: position 400,368 of record QWHC01000001.1, read on the forward strand.
TTTTCACGGTGCTGGCGGAAGAATAGGCAATATCGCCGTTGATCCACATCTCAGCGCCGTCTTGCAGATCAATTACACCAACTGAGGCGAGCGTATCGGGTCCGTTCGGCACAAAATTACGGCTCTGCACATATTGCAGAATGGCAGCGCGCAAAGTTGCCATATCAGCCGCTTTTGCGCCTTCGTTTTGCATGGGCAGCTTGGCAGTGCGGTTCAGCGGGCGGAAGAGTGCCTCTTCGACAATCGGGATCGCCCGATCTACATCGAGGCGTGTGCCAGCCGCGCCGGCACCAAAGCTGAGCGTGTTCAGGTCAAAGTTGCCGCTGCTGGCAGCCTGATCATAGCGGCGCGCAATATCGTCAAGCACTTCGCGCAGGCGCGCTTCCGAATAATCCGCGATAAGTGGCACGCTGATCGGGTTGGTTGGGCGCCGCCAGAGGTAATTCCAGAAATCCTGCCAATAGCTGTTGCTAAGCGCTGTTTGGGCGCGGATTTCTGCCTGCATTTGGTCGCTTTTCACCACAAAACCAATGCTGGCGGGCAAAAGCTGAATGGGATGCCCAAGATATTCAAGCGTGATGGGCTGTTGGTAAATGTTTTCCCAGGCGGCAACCGCTTCGGCAAGGCGCAGACCGCTGACTGGCACGCCTGCCACCGTAATATCGGTCTGCAAGCGTTCGCGGCTTTCCTCAAAGCGCACCAATTCAAGGGCAAACAGCACGAGGGCTGCGATCAACAGCAGCCCAGAGAGAATGCCCAACACAGGCAACCGCACCGCCTGCCGCCGAGAGCCTAAGCCCGTCACAGACATACACAACAACTCCCACACTCAAATTCGGCGGCACATTATAGCCGATGCTGCGCCTTGAATCTAGCTTTTGGCGCAGCACTTAGCCTGCTCTTAAGTATGGAAGTTCGCTCCAAATTCGGGTTGCACGCTAAGGCTTGGCAAGGGTCTTCGGAGGCACTATGCACACGATACACAACAAACTGCCCCTTGCGTTGGGCAGGCGTCTGCGGTTATCGCAGCGCACTGTTCAGCAAGGGGCGCGCAGCACGGCTTGGGAGTGTCCCGTCCGTCAGGTGCTAGTGGCAGCCGCAGCTACCGCCCTCAGCGGCGCTGTTCTCGCCCTTCGTCTTGAAGGAACTGCCGCAGCCGCAGCTGGAAACAGCGTTCGGATTATCAATGCGGAAGCCGCCGCCCATCAGGCTATCTACAAAGTCAATGGTAGCGCCGCCTACATACATCAGGCTGGTTGGGTCAATCACAAGGCGCACGCCATCCACTTCAATCTGTGTGTCATACTCTTGCGGGCTGCCCTCAAACGCCATGCCATACTGCAAGCCTGAGCAACCACCGCCCGAAACAAAGACGCGCAGTGCATGGTTCGGAATATTGCGCGCAACCAACAATTCTTTGATCTTGGCGGAAGCCGTAGGCGTCACCACCAGCACGGGCGTCTCAACCGCCTCAGTCTCGATTTGTACGTTGGGTTGTTCTAGCAGGTCGGTCATGGCGTTTTGCCTCTCTCGCAGGAAAAATTTACGGAATGCTTTGAAGAAGTCTAGCACAGCCTGTCAAGGCTGTCAATAAAAAAGACGGGCATCTTAAAAATTATGCAGGACGGTGCGTAGGCGCATTTCCAGCTCAGAGAGGATGCTTGCCGTTGCCCCCCAGACCTTATGCCCAAACAGGTTGTAGTAAACGATGCGGAAGGGATACCCATACCGCACAGTTTCTTCAGCGCCCTTTAGTGAGTCGTCAAAGAGCAGGCGCAGTGGCACCTCGATCACTTCTGCCACCTCGTCTTCTTTGGGCTGCCAGCAAGGCTGTGCAGCGTACCTGCCCACAATCGGCTGCACCAGATAGTTGCTTGGCGGGATGTAAAGTTCGGTCAGGTTGCCCAGCACCTCTACCGTGTCTAATGCAATGCCAAGTTCTTCATAGGTTTCCCGAAGGGCAGCCTGTGCCGCTGATTCGCCTTGCTCACGCTTGCCGCCGGGAAAGCTGATCTGCCCACTATGCACGCCGGGATACTCCGTGCGGCGCATCAGCACAAAGTGGAGTTCCTCAGCCCGTTCGTAGAGCATGAGTAGGACGGCTGCCTCTTTAGGCGGTGCGGTGGTGGCGAATGCCTGCGGTGAGCGCAGCACGGGCGACATACGGCGCTGTGCGGCAGCGACATCAAAGTTGGGCAATGCCAACGCCTGCCGCACGCTGCCTATGCCCAACACGGCGAGATCAGACATACCACGCCCGACGCTTACGCAGCGAAACGCCTGGGTCTGCCTCATCACGCCGATTCACGCGGATGCGCCCACGTGAGTCAATGTTGACAGTGCCGTGCTGCTGCAAACGGGCAAATTCTTCAGGCGAAATATCAGGTGCTGGCTCACCACTGAGGCGGCTCACACGGTCTTCGATCATGCCAGCATCAGCCGCCTCTGAAGCACTATGCTCATCCTCATCAGGCAGCGGCGGCAAAGGTGGCAGCGGCGGTTGGCGGCTCACACCATCATCGGATGGCGGTTGGCGTGTTTCTTCGGTCATGCGGGCTTATTCCTCCGTATCCGTCCCAAGTTTACCCATACTTTGCGTTTGGCGCTTTGCTTGTGCGCGTGCTTCCATGCGGATGATCTCGCGCTGCTCATCAGCCTCTGAGTCTAACTCAGTGATGAGGTCGCCCGCCAGTGATTCGAGCGAAAGGGCGCGCAGTTCAGGCATACCACACACCATACAATGCGGATCACGTGGAATGTTGAGCCACTGCGCGCTGTAGGGTGGCACGGTGACGCCTTCAAAGACTTCGAGCGCCACATTTGCCAGCACCACTGTGTTGGCGGGATATTGGCGGTAGATGGGCTGCCCTTGCAACAGGAAGTTCAGCGCCATATCTGCCTGCGCCGAAGCGACGCGCACCACATGCAAATATAAACCCGGCTCGGCGGCAATTGTGCCGTCCTCACCGATCATGCCGTAGTCGAGTTCGGTCTCGCCGGAATCGGTCTCGGCGCTCTCATCGGCGGTGAGCTGCGCTACGTCTGCGCGGAGCTGCTGCGCCCAACAGGCATAGCAGGGACCGTCGCCGCTTGGGTAGATAATTGTCACGTCGCCGCCCTCGCCACGCTCATAGACGCCGGCGTAGACGGCTACCAGATGGTTGGCGCGGCACACCTCATTGATGGCATATTTGGCGAGTTCGCCATCCACACCAACCACCACTAAATCAACGCCCTGTAGGGCTTCGGGATGGTTTTCCACACGCCCAAGGACTGTTTGGACATCAGCGTTTGGGTTGCGCGCACGGATCAGTTCGGCAACCGCCTCGACTTTAGGGCGACCGACATCGCGCAGATCGGCAACATGGCGCACCACATTGGTGATCTCCACCGTGTCATCGTCAATCAACACGAAATGCCCAACACCACTCATGGCGAGCGTAAGCGCCACAAAGCCGCCGCCCGAGCCAAGCCCAATCACGGCGATTTTCTTACGGGCAAGTTGGGCAAGGGCATCCTCACCAAGATAGCGTTCAATGCGATCCCATTTTTGGGTGTTGTTCGTAGTCATTTGGCTTTCCCTTCAGCAAGATGCGCCTCAACTTCGCGCACCAGGTCAATCAGCCTGTGATTTTCCGTCCAAGACCAAATCGGGTAGGCGCTTTGTGCCAACGGCTGTGAAGCGTTCCAGAGACGGTCAAACAAGTTTGCTTCTTCAGGCAAATCGCGCAGGGCGCTCATGGGCGTCAGCCGAATGCGCGGCATATGCAGCGGATAATTCGGCTCGGTGATGATGATAATCACCTGCTGGCTGCTGCGCTTTGCCAGTGAGAAGCAGATTTCTAGTGGCGGCACGCGGTCTGTGTCGTATTGCTCCAACGAGACGGCATAGCCTGCCTGATTAAGCGCTTCCACTTCGCTGCGAAGGCGTTCGGGCTGCGCCAAGTGCCAGCTCACGGGTGGCAGTTCGGGCAGGTCAGCATCTGGCACGACGAGCGGCGTTAGGCGTGTGAAACGCCGAATGGTGCGGCTCATGTACCACACATCAATACGGACGAGCCAGCGTGCATCCACCGGCACATAAATGGGTTGTGCCTCGCCGCCTTCAGGCTTCAGATCGTCAGGCGTTTCATCCTCAAGATCGAGATCGTCCATTGGCGGGGCGTCTAGCAAATCTGCATCCGCCGCATCAGTCGGATCAGGCTCAGCCGCCGCTTGAGGGTCATCCACATAAGTGCGCTCCCAAACGGTTGCCAGCACCACCAAAAGCTGCGGCGCGCCGGCGTCACGGTCGTTGATGTGCTGGCGCGCTGTGGACGTATCGCCCCAGGATGGCTCTACCAGTGTGCCGGGATGCTTATGCCAGTCGCCCAAGTGAGCGATAGGCGCATCCCACTTGGGCAGGGCATTATCGCTGTTGATGGTGCGAAAGGTGGCGCGTTTGCGCTCCCAATTGTCATAGAGCCAGTTGAAAATATCGCCCTGAAGATCGTCGCCCTGCTCAAAGTAGGCGCTGGCACGCACGGCGCTGGCGTCCGGCGCGATGGTATCTAGCACATATAAATCAGGCTCAGGGCGCCCTTGCTGCTTGAGGGCAAAGCCAACCAACGACTCGCCGGTCTCGGTTTGGTAGATCAGCGCGTTGGCAACGATTTTATCAACCACGCGCTGCGCCAAAGTGACTCGTGGCAGGTGAGCAGGGTCTATGTTGCGGGCAAAACGTCTGAAGAACATCGTTAACGCACGCGCTCCTCAATGCCCGGCCACTTGCCCGTCATCCGCCAAGTATAGTAGGCATATAACCACTGCACCGCCCAAGCCGCTACGGTTACGGCTGTGGAGCGCGACGGATTCCAGCCATAGCCCGTGCCATCGCGTGGGTTAAAAAGGCACAACTGCCCATCTTCATACTGATGTTTTTCGCTGTAAATGCGCGGCTTCATCACGTATGCTTCGGGTGGGCGCTGTGGATAGTCACTTGGGTAGATAATTTTCAAAGTGTGATCGCGGGTTGGCACGCCCTGCATGTTGACTTCAACTGTGCCAAGCCAATACAGCACGCCGCCGGGTTTCACCACAAAGCGGAAGGTATCATCGAAAGCGGCACGCATCGCCTCTACTTCGAGGCGCAGCCGCATCGAGACGTTTTCACGAGTTCCCCACCACGCTGTCATGCTTTGCTTCTCTCCTGATTTCTCCACACACTTCCACTACGCAGATACACCGCAAAAGTTGCTCAGCGCAAGCGGCTATCCGTCTCGCGTTCGTCAGGTTGGCTGGCAAGCAGTTCCTCAAGGGAAAGTCCGCCGCTTTGCCGCCCTTGCTCAGTAATGGCACGCGCCAGCCATGGGTCAATTTCGCCATCTTCCGCAAGGATGGCGCGCACGGGTGGCGCCGCGGCAGCAGGCGTCCGCACCATAAAGGCATGTTCGGCAAGCCGTTTCTCGCCAATGCTGATTCGCAGCGTCCACTGTCCGCTGGTGCGGTCTTCTGGCAGGGGCAGATAGGTGCGCGGCGTGATGAAATTCGCGCCCTGCTTCAAAAGATACTGCTCAGTGGCGGTGAAACGGCGCGTGCCAAGTTCATCGAAGAGTTCAAAGCGGATCGTCCCTTTGCCCTGCTTGTAAGGCAGTCTGATGACTGCAAATGGGCGCACGTGGGAGGTATCCGCCGCCACAGGATTCATCCGCACCACGTCGGGCGAGTCATCGCCGTGATAGGCAAGCACGCCAATATCCTCAAGCGAGAGCAGCCAATCCTCACTTTTGTTGCCGGCACGCCGCATGGCACGTTCTGCCACTTCTTTAGGAATCACACGCGGGCGCAGGTCATCATCGTCGTCGTCGTCATAATTGGCAGGGCGGCGGATCGGCTGGCGGGCTGTTATCTCGCGCTGTACATTTTGCAGCGTATCGGTGAAGTTCGGGATGCCGTTCAGCGCACGCCAGACCGTACCACCGATACTGAAAAGCACACTGACAAAGATGCTGATAACGATTAGGCTGATCACGGCGGAAAAACCACCACCGCCGAAGAAGCTAAACATCATCAGCGCAAAGAACAGCCAGCCTAAAATATTGCTCCAGTTGCCGCGGCGATTATTTCGCATTGCCATCCCTCACTATTCGCGGCGCGGCTTGAGCATATCTGAGCGCGTTAGCATAAAGACGACCCAAACCAGCCAAATTCCAACGAAAAAGAGTGCTTCCCAAGTCAGTTCGCCCTGCACCAGCACAACAATCAGGATGACGACAGTTCCGATGAGCGACCCTATCAACAACAAACGCGCTATTTGCAGCAACCACTTTTCCGCCCGTTGGTTATCTTCCATGTGGCGCGCCTAACTGCTGCGCCGCCGCGCTTGTTCGCGCAGCAGGTCTTCAAGGCTGACGGGTGGCGCTTCTTCATAGTCATCTTCATCGTGGGCATGGCTCAGGCGCGTTGGTGGTGCAGGGCGTTCAGCCGCACGCTCTGTGGGACGTTCGCCGCGTGTGGAGGACATGCTGAAATCGTGCAAGCCGACTAGGACACCATCTACCTTCACGCGCAAATCCCACGTGCCAGCGCGCATTTGCTGCTCTGCGCCGCGCAGGGCAAGCTGGCGTTCACATAGGATTAAGTTTTCGCCCGTTCGCAAGTAATCTTCCATGCTGTGGCTAAATTGCAGCCTGCCCGAACGGTCATAAAATTCAAAGGTCAGTGTGGCGTGGCGCTCGGCGGCGCTGGCTGGCACAAAAATCTTGATGTAAGGTTGCAAAAAGCCCTCATCTAAGGCAGCCGCCTGAGCAATACGCCGATCCCAGCCGCCATCCTGCCGCCGTTCATTGACCAACATGCCCACGTCCAGCAGCGCAACCTCCGAGCCGTAGCCTGAATCGGGGTGCGATTTAGCACGAGCAGCGGCGCGGCGTGCGTTGCCGCTCATGCGCGCTGAGGCGGCGAAGGTTGTCTTTGTCCGCAGCACGGTATCTGCCAATGCACCCAGATCGGCGCGCTTATAGAGGAAGAACGCCAAGGCAAGATATGCCGCAACCATGCTAAAGCCGATCACGGGACTCATGGCAGCACTGGAGACGCTGGCAATAGCAACAAGGGCGACTAACACGCCCAGCAGTAGAATTCCAATGTTGGTAACACGCCGATTGGTCGGATTCATGCGCTCTCTGCTCCGCACCCTAAAAACTAGGTGATCCCTATTCATTGTACAGCCATTTATGCTGGCTGAGTAGATGATTTGCCCACGCCTACCCAAAAACCACAAAATTGGGTGTTTTTCAGCCAAAGCGGTAATCGCTGAAATCATTCAGTGGGCGATAGCCGATTTTTTGGTAAATGCTGTTGCTGGTTGGGTTGGCAAGGTCTGTGAACAGCGCGCAAAACTGGTAGCCTGAATCCAGCATGGCTTGGCTGACGAAGGCAGTCAGCGCTGAGGCGTAGCCGCGCCCACGCTGATCAGGCGGCGTGTAGACAGGTCCGATCACAATGCCGTGCGCTGTGCGGCGGCTGGTTGCCACAAGGCAGCTTGGCAGCGCCTCCGCGGCGGCTTGCCAGACATAATCTGCGCCTTTTGCCACTTGGAGGGCAGTCCGTTCGTGGGCTTGCTCTAGCGTCAGCCGATCAACGTTCGCCTCAATAGCAAAGTCATAGCGCCATTGCGCCAATAAGGGAATATCCTGCTCCGCGGCAAGGCGCGCCTTACCCAAAGGCTGCGGCGGCGGAATGACTTGGCGCAGTTCGAAGACGCGCATTGACTGATGCAGCCGATAGGGAATATTGGCGTGCGCCGACCAGGCTTCGGCAAACGCCTTCGCGGTTGCCACCACACCAGTGACGCCGCCTAGCACATGCCCGTGCGCGTGCATATGCGAAGCTAACAGCGCTATAGCGGCAGCCTCTTGGCGCTCGGCGTGCAGAATCAGGTTGTAGGGCGGCGTGCGAAGCACGATCAGGATCAAACCTTCGTCATCGGCAACGGTTGCCATGAAGGGCGTTATGTCGATCAGGTGTGGCTCCTGCCGAATGCGGTTGGCGATGCCCAGCGGCAGATTGTTCTCTGCTTCGTGTGCCAGCAGGGCAGGTTCAGCCGCCGCCAAGAAGTCATCCACGTGCGTATATTCAGTGAGGCGCATAGCAATTCTCCCCTAAAAACGGTACACTGCCTGATAGTCGTTCACCAAGTGTGCCACGCATGGCACAAGGAATCAATGTTCGTGTATGTTTCCAGCAGCGCCGCCCCAACCGCCTGAACCACCCGATCCCACGCTTTACATCAACCGTGAGCTGAGCTGGCTGGAATTTAACCGCCGCTGCTTGCTAGAGGCGTTTAACCCTGAATTGCCCTTGCTAGAGCGCGTGCGCTTCCTCTCAATTTTTAGCAATAACCTTGATGAATTTTACATGGTGCGCGTCTCAGGGCTGAAAGATCAGGTCGCGCACGGCATTTACGACCCACCGCCTGACGGCTTGACGCCGCAAGCGCAGTTGGCAGCCATCCGCGAGAAAGTGCTGCCCATGCTGCACCAAAAGCGCGAACATTTATTAGATGAACTGCTGCCGCGCCTTGCCGAAGTTGGCGTGCAAGTGCTGGATTACACCGCGCTAGATGAGGCAGATCGGCAGGCGATGCGCCGCTACTTTGAGGTCGAAATCTTCCCTGTCCTCACGCCGCTTGCCGTTGATCCGGGCAGACCCTTTCCGCATATCTCCAACCTGAGCCTTAATCTGGCGGTGATGTTGTCGGATGCCTACGGCGTGGAGCGCTTTGCGCGTGTGAAAGTGCCGAACACCTTCCCACGCCTGATCGCGCTGAATGAGGTGCATAAGCTGTACGGATCGGCGCATGATCCATTGGTGCATCGTTTTGTGTGGCTGGAACAAGTGATCGCCGCCAACCTTGATCTGCTCTTTCACGGAATGCGCGTCCTAGCGGCAAGCGCCTTTCGCGTCACGCGCAACAACGATATTGAGATCGCCGAAGAAGAGGCAAGCGATCTGCTCGAATCGGTTGAGGAAGTGGTGCGCGCACGGCGCTTTGGTCCGGTGGTGCGCCTAGATGCTGCCGATACGATGCCGGAGTCGATCCGCAACTTGCTGCTCTACAACATGGAGATCACGCCTGATGATCTGTATGTGCTGCGTGAACCGCTAGGAATGCGCGACCTTGCTGAGCTGGCAAACCTAGACTTGCCCGCGCTTAAGCATACGCCATACACACCTTCCCGCCCTGCCAGCCTGCCCGCCGGCGGCGATATTTTCGCTGCCATTCGGCGCGGCGATATTTTGCTGCACCACCCCTACGAGTCGTTCTCGCCCATTGTGGAATTTTTCCAGCAGGCGGCGGAAGACCCGAATGTGCTTGCGATCAAGTGTACGCTCTATCGCATCGGCAGCAAATCGCCCATTGTGGAGGCACTGCTGAACGCTATTGAGAACGGCAAGCAGGTGGCGGCGCTGGTGGAGCTGAAAGCGCGCTTTGATGAGGAAAACAACATCGGTTGGGCGCGGGCGCTGGAAAGCGCTGGTGTGCATGTGGTCTATGGGTTGGTTGGGCTGAAAACGCACGCCAAAGTCTCGCTGGTCATCCGCAAAGAGCAAGACGGAATGCGCCGCTACGTACATTTGAGTACGGGCAACTACAACGCAACCACAGCGCGCATCTATACCGATCTTGGCTTGCTGACTTGTGATCCGCACATCGGCGCCGATGCAACGCTCCTCTTTAACCGTCTAACAGGCTTCACCAACAACGCCATGTACCAAAAATTGTTAGTGGCGCCTGAGCATTTGCGCCCTGCAATCTATGCGCTTATCCGCCGTGAAATTGATCACGCACGGGCAGGGCGGGAAGCGCGTATGATCCTCAAAATGAACGCTTTGGTGGATCAGCGCATGGTCTCGCTGCTTTATGAGGCAAGCCAAGCAGGCGTGCAAGTTGATCTGATTGTGCGCGGCATTTGCTGTTTGCGTCCGGGCGTGGCGGGCGTTAGCGAAAACATCCGCGTGCGCTGCTTGATTGGGCGCTACCTTGAACATGCGCGCATTTACTACTTTGCCAATGGCGGCGCGGCGGAAATTTACTGCGGCAGCGCAGACCTGATGCCGCGCAACCTTGATCGGCGTGTGGAGACGTGGTTTCCCGTCCACGCACCCGAATTACAGCAGCGCTTGCTTGATGAGATTCTCGGCATTGAACTGGCAGATACGGCAAAGGCACGCTACCTGCTGCCCGACGGCAGCTATGAGCGCGTGCTGCCCGCTGAGGGCGAGCCGCCACTGGATGCCCAACGGTGGTTCATGGAACATGCGCGGGATCGGTGAGGGGGTAGCGGGTAGCCTTAGGGTTGCTTGTCGCACGCAAAGCTGAACTTGAGTTGACAAAACAGAACGTATGTGCTATTCTCTCTCTCAAGATCACGAGATGTTGAAAGCAGTTGGTCATGCGAAAAGTTATTGTAGTCGCGCACCTCTCCCTTGATGGTGTCATGCAAGCGCCGGGCGGTCCGCAGGAAGATACAAGCGGTGGCTTTACACATGGTGGGTGGATAGCGCCATATGCCGACCCTGTCCTTAGCGCAGCCATCCGTAGGCAGATGAACATGCCGTTTGATCTGTTGCTGGGGCGCAAAACCTTTGAAATTTGGGCGCCCTATTGGCCTCAACATGCAGACATATGGCAGGGCGTCAACACAGCGACCAAGTATGTCGCCTCAAATACGATAACCTCTGGCGAATGGCAGCCCGCCATGTTTTTAAGCGGAGACATCGCAGGACAAGTTATCAAACTTAAGGAGCGCTCAGGTTCGGATTTGCACGTTTACGGAAGTGGCAATCTCCTTCAGACGCTGATCAGGCATGATTTGGTTGATGCGTACTGGCTAAAGATATATCCGCTGACGTTGGGCAGTGGAAAACGCCTGTTTGCCGATGGCACACTCCCGTCAGCCTTCAAAGTGACGGATAGCCAAGTCACGCCAAAGGGCGTCATTATCGTGGATTATGAGCGGGCAGGCGAGAGTGCAGGCGGAAGTCTTTGAATATTTGTGCCGTATCGAACCTTGGTTGGGCGCGCCAAGGCGCATCCTAGTCTGCATTGGGAGATGGGGTGAACACAACATTCTCGTAGACTTCGGCGAGCGGCAGCGCGCAATCAAGGGCGGTTAGCGCCACAACCGATTCCAACCCTTCGTGCAAGCTGTAGAGCCAACGCTGATCAGGCTGCCGCACGTACTGTTCAAGGCGCGCCGTCTCTTGGGCGATGAGCAAATAGGTCTGCACCGATTCAACTTGCTGATAGCGCCGAAACTTCTCGTTTCGGTCAAAGTGTTCGGTGGAAGGCGAAAGCACTTCAACGATCAGGGTTGGGTTGATGAGCGTATCTTCAGAGGCATCCGTGAAGCGCGGTTCGCCACGCACCACAATCACATCGGGATAGGTGTATGAACGCTGCATCTTGACGCGCAAATCGCTCTGATAGATTAAGCATCGGCGTGGACGCAGCGTGTTCCGCAAACTGCTGGCAACATTGCCTGCGATCAGAGTGTGCCGCGCTGTGCCGCCGACCATATCATAAATCGCGCCGTCGTAGAATTCGTGTTTGGTATCGCTGGCACGCTCGAAGGTCAGGTATTCTTCCTCTGACCAACTATGGTTAGCTTTGGACAAAGCAGGCATCGAAAAATTTCCTCTCGTCCAACAAGCAACTTTATTATAGCAGCGAACAGACAAGACGTTGTGATAGATTGCCTTGAGTAAACACAAAAAACGGCGCAGAATTCACTGTGCCGCATTTGTCATCTGTGGTGTTTTAGTGTTTCTTGGAGATGAGGGGACTCGAACCCCTGACTTCCTGCTTGCAAAGCAGGCGCTCTCCCAGCTGAGCTACATCCCCTAAACCAGCCGCACAAGTGTGGCTGTGTGGGTCAGGCACGACTCGAACGTGCGACCTCTCGGTTATCAGCCGAGTGCTCTAACCAGCTGAGCTACTGACCCATCGCTCAAGGTGTGTGGTAAGCGCTCGGCGCTGCCCCTTAACCCTTGAACCGTGACAAGAAAGGCAAGCAGAGCAGTTTGGGCGGACATCCCGTGTGAGGGATGCTCAACCAGCGTGCGACGCACATATTACGTAAGGGCTACT
>QWHC01000030.1 GCA_021404685.1 Chloroflexi bacterium CFX4
TCCTCAAGGATTTGCACGCCGCCTGTGCTTAGATCATAGTAGGCAGGCACAATCTTCAGGTCATTTGCGTCAACAGCGGCGTGCAGCACAGAACTTTCTGTGGCAAGGTGCTGCGCTGTGAAGCGTGCGCTGGCACGCACCGCCTGATCAACGGCGTCTTCAGAGGCAGGGTCAATCTCGGCGAGTGCAGGGCGCAGGCTCTCCGCTAGTTGCGGCAGGTGTCCCGGCAAGGCTTGGGCAGACATCACAGCGTTCACTGCGCCGCACTGGGCATGCCCCAAGACCATGATCAGCGGCACACGCAGCGCAAACACGGCATACTCAAGGCTGGCAAGCACCAACGCCCCGACGGCATGTCCCGCCGTCCGCACGATGAACAGATCGCCCAAACCCTGATCAAAGATCAGTTCAGATGGCACCCGCGAATCAGAGCAGCTCAGAATGGCGGCAAAGGGATGCTGCCCTTCCACTAAGGTTTGGCGGTGCGTGGCGCTTTGGCGCGGATGCAGTTGACGTAAGGCGACGTAGCGGCGGTTGCCAATCAACAAACGTTCAAGCGCCTGCGCGTGGGGCGGCGTATTGGTGCTATCAGGCATTCAGGTCTCAGACTCCGCGACAGAACGACAACGGTTACCCAGTTACCGATAGAGCATACCGCATCTACCGCGCCCTTGAAAGTCAGGCGTGGCGTAAGGGCGTGATGAAGATCGCGACTGTGGGCTGCCATTAGCCTACCCTAAATCCCGCCGCAGGCTAGACTAGCTCCACCAAATTCACCACGCCCGTTGAAAAGGCGGCGGGAATTAACCCGATGCGATTCGGTATACTCTCCCGTGTTGTACCTGAGCTATCTGCCGCCAGCTCCAGAATGGAAACGCACTGCACAGTTGGCGAGGGAAGGTGACTGATGAGCGAAAGTGATTTCGAGACATGGCGCGAGGCACTTCGAGCGCGTTTTGCCGCTTTGCAGGACGCTTACCAACCATTGGATGCCGAGGCAGACGCGCACATCGCCCGTTGGCGTTATGCTATAAAGGCTGTGCGATAAGGGCTGGGATGTGGATTAAGTGGCACAGGCTGACCGAACTGCATAAACCATCCTAGCGCCCTTGCCGCACACTAGGCGATCACTCGCCACCGCATCGTGCATTTCAGCACCTCCTGCAAAGGTGACCCTTGAAAAAAGCGTGCCGCTGCTGCTATGCTGTGCAGGGTTGATGCTTTGTGCAGGGTGTTATGAATATCGCAGCATTGCTCACAGTTTTTGGATGGGCGTTCTTTTCGTTTTGGTCATCCATTCCAGCAGGCATGGCGCTCAGCCTCTCGCCAGAGGTTGTTGTCCTGACGGCAACCCTGAGCTACGGCTGTGGTGTCGGGTTGGTAGTGGGTGTAGGTGCGCCGCTCCGAGCGCGCTTGAGCCGCCGCTTGGCAAAACCTGATGCTGCGGTGCCGAATCCTGAACCCAGCCGTATGCAGCGTTGGGTACACCAAGCCTGGGAACGCTTTGGGCTGTTTGGGCTGGCGCTTTTATGCCCACTGACAGTTGGCGCGCAGCTTGGGGCAGTCATTGGGCTTTCGTTGGGCGCACGCCCACGCCACCTTGTGCTGCTGATGACGCTTGGCGCGGGCATTTGGGCAATCTTGATTGTGCTGGCAATTCGCTTTGGGATCATGTCTATTGAAAGTTTGTGAGTGCCGATCATGCCGAAAGAGACAGCACCCATCCTCATATGCGCGCTATGTGAACGACGGGTAAGCCGCGTCAGCCGCCATCACCTTGTGCCAAAATCAGAAGGTGGCACCGAGACCGTTGATCTATGCAGTCCGTGCCATGCCACCTTGCATAAATTCTTCACCAACCGCACCCTTGCGCGCCAAAAGTATACCATCGCCGCCCTTCAGCAAGACCCTGATATTCAGCGCTATTTAGCATGGATACGCAAACAGCCCGACCGCCGCATCACGGTTAAGCGCAAGCGAGACCGCTTCTAGCGCACACTTGGCACCCTAGCGAATTGCACAAATAACCTTTGTGATGTTAGGAGTTGCTAGCCAACTCCGCTCTATAACCTTTTCCCTGCTGGTGGGGAAAGGGATCGGACGCTGTGTGAAGTCCTGCTCTGCGTGCGGGCGGAATTTAGGGTAAAGGGTAAGGTGATTTAGAGCGATACACCCGAATTGGCTGGCACAGTCTTTGATCTTCACCACGCTCTGCCTTTTTAGAGTGTTGCTAAGCATCCACTACAGTGTTATACTTGCATTTAGCGTTAACGTGCTTTATTACCTAACTACAAAGAAGTATAACAAACTACTATTGCCTTGTAGTTTATTTTGGAGATGATCACTTGGTAACACATTTTGGGCTTGACGCGCAGGCAAACGTCTCGTCAGCGTTGATTGTGCTGCATCCAAACTTTCGCAGCCAATATACTTTGCTGCCCAACCTCTTAGAGCGCAGCGACCTAACACCACACTATGTGGCAGTGCCAACACCGCAAACGGAATGGCGCGAGCTGTGGCTGCTGCTTGCCCACGCCTTTCAGGAACAAGCCGATATAGCGCTGCCCAAGCTGGCAGCCAACACCACAGCACAAAAAGCTGCCCAGCAGTTGAATCAGGTGCTTGCTGCACATCCGTGCCTGCTTGTGATAGATGCCTTCGACCACGCCAACCAAGAATCATGCAGCACATTTTTGGCAGCACTGCTCAATCATCTGCCCAAAAGCTGCCATGTGGCACTGGCAGGGCGCGCTTGGTGCGCCGAACTTATTCCAAAGCTTGCGCCTACAGTGGAAATCCTATTCTATCCTGTGCAAGAGGCTGCCATGCTGTTTGACTACCGCACTGTGTCGAATGGGCGCAAGTTGCTGGAAGTTTATGCACATGGTCAAGGGCGCGTTGTGGTGAACGGCGTCGCCGTTGGCAAATGGGATGGGCATTTGCCGCGGGCGCTCTTTCACTTCTTTGTAGATCGCGGCTTGGTAACACGCGACGAGGTTTTTGAAAACTTTTGGGCAACGCTCCGAACCAAAGAGGCAACCAACGTTTTCCACGTCACCAAGCGCAAAATCTATGACATGATCGGCTTCGACCTAACCACCTATACTTCAGGTTACTATCGCATTGCATCCGATGTGGATTTGCGCTATGACACAGCCACCTTCCTAGATTGTGTGCAGCGAAGCGATGGCGTGGATGACGATGAGGCACTCACGCTGCTGAATCGTGCAGTCAGCTTGTATCGGGGCGATTTTTTGCGCGGCATCACGGCGGAATGGGCAGCAACGCGCCGTGCTAACTTGCGGAATCAGTATGTGGAAGCGCTGAGCGGCTTGGCACGTCTCCATGAGCGTGCGGAACGCTATCAATCCGCCATGAACTTCTATGCACGTGCTATGTCTATACAGCCGTTCCGAGAAGATTTGGCACGCAGCCTGATGTTGCTGCACTTGAAGCAAGAACAGCCTAAACGTGCCTTAGAAGTCTTAGAACGCCTTGAAACCGCTGTGGTGCGGCAAACCGGTGTGAGCAAACTTGACAAACGCACCTTAGAGCTTGCCGCCAAAGCCCGCAGCGCGCTGGCTAAACCTGCACGTTAGAAGTGGAGGTACATCTCGATGCGGCGGAACACTTCAAGGTAGCCAAACTGCTCCATCACGCGCCATGCCGCATGATCTACGGGTAGATTTTCGATCTTGGTATCCTGCGCGTTGTACGTTTTATGGACATGATGCAGCAGGGCGCGCAGCAGATCATCGCTGCACGAAGGGCTGAAGACAAAATGTGTGAGTTGGAAGGGCAGCCGTTGGAAGATCAGCCAGCCGCTTTTCTCCGAAGGCAATACAGCACGCAATCCGCGCAGTCCGCCGCCATTCATCAATGAGGTGCGTTCTTCCGTCCAAGCAACCTGTTGCCTCTGCTCATAGTCGCGCAGCAGAGCGGCAATCTCTGCATCCTCCAGCACGGTGATCTCGGCGCCGCTGCCGTTGAGCGCGTTGTTGGGTGCGCCCGGTGGACGGCGCACCACCATAAGCTCGCGAACAGGTTCAAAGCCCAACTTCTGGAACAAACTGATAGCAGGTGTGTTCCCTTTAATAACTTCAAGCTGCACGCTGCGCGCCCGTAATGCCCGCGCATTTTCTAACATCTGCTCAGTCAAAAATTGCCCAATTTTCTTGCCGCGCCGTTCAGGGATAACGCCCAAGCGCGTGATCCACGTCCGATCACCGCGCACACCCAGCATACACACGCCTAGTTCGAGCGCCTCGCTGTTCAGCGCAACTGCTGATGCATTCAGATCCACGTCATAATCGCGCACATATTCCGCCATACGTTTGCCATTCATCGGCATCGGCACGATGTAATCTACGCGAGCCTGATTGTAAATATCGGCAAGCTGATCGTAAGAATACTGGCTGGCAAGGACGGCAGTTGCGCTACTCGGCGGCAGGTCTGTCGGCTGCATCATGGATAGCTGATCCTGTTTGGCTGGGTGGGCTTTCGGGTGCCGCCTGTGGCAAGAATGCTTCTACCTGCGCCACAAAACGGCGTGTATCAATTGGTTTGATGATCACACCATGGCAGCCGTAGGCTTTTGCCATGCTGTGTGCCGTTGCTTCGGGCCACGCCGTGAAGGCGATCAGCCGCGTATGGGCTATGGTAGGTTGTTGGTTCAACAAGGCGATGACCGTCTGCCCGTCAATATCGGGCAAGCCGAGATCAATCAGCACAAGATCAGGCGGCGACTCGAAAATGGTCGTCAAGCCATCTTCACCGGTCTCGGTCAGAATGGCTTGATGCCCTGCATTGTTGAGCAGTTTTGCCACAAGGCGTCCGCTTTGCACATTATCTTCAATAATCACGATCACAGCCATGAGTGCGCCTTTCGGTGAGGATGTCTGCTACCCTAATTTTTCTCATTGTAGGGCAAGTTGGCGCACCTGCTGTTCGGAATTTCTAACAGTTCTGTGAATACCTTCTAACTGCGCCGTATGCGCCGCGTTAGAGCGCGCACAAAGAGCGTGAACTCGTTCAGTTGCAGCCGTGCGGCAAGCGCAAAATAGAGCGCCGCACCAGCAGCACTTGGCACCAACACCAAGAGCAGGCGCTCCTGCAAGCCTTGCGGCGGGAACACATCGGCAATGGTGCGCGCCAGCAGGTAGACAACCACACCCATAATCACCGCGATAGCGCTCACTTTCAGCGCCGTACTGATGATGCGCTGACCACCCAGCCCGCTGAGGCGGCGGCGCAGCAAGATGAATGAGACGACCATATGCACAAAGTGCTTTGCCGAATCAGCCACCATCAGGCTTAGAAAGCCGATATGCGGCAGCAACAACAGCGTGATCACAATATAGCAGCCTAAGCTGAATAAGCCAACCAAGGCCGGCGTCAAGGAGTCGCGCTGCGCGTAAAAGGCACTGATCAACAGGAGGTCTATGGCAGCGAACGGAATGCCGAGAAGATATAAGCGCAACACCACCGCCATATCGAAAGTGTTCTGCGCGGTGAACTGCCCATGTTCAAAGACCAACCCGATCAGCGGACCTGCCAGAACGAACATGCCAATTGCCGCCGGGATGATCAGCATCAGTGCAAGGCGAATGCCCTGCCCAAACGTATCGCGGAAGGCGCCGCGCTGCCCTAGATCAAGGGCTTGGCGCGCCAGAGTCGGCAAGATGGCAATTGAGATTGCCGTGCCAACCAAGCCCATCGGAAATTCGCGCAGGCTGGTTGCCCAGTTCATGTAGGCGATGTTGCCCTCACCCGTCTGCGAGGCGATGTTATAGCTGAATGGACGGTTGATCAGCACATCTATCACTAAGGTGAACAGCACCGGCAAGTAGAGCAAACCGATCCGCTGCAAGCCGCGATGCCGCAGCATTTTGGGCAGTTCCCAGAACATCAGGCGCAGCCGCACACCGCGCATTCCAACGAACTGTAGGCTCATCTGCGCCACCGCACCGACCACCCAACCAATCGCCACCCCCTGAATGCCAATGCGCGGCGCAAGCGCCAAGGTCACCACCACAATCATCAAGTTAAAGAGCGCAGCGGCAAAAGCAGGGTAAGTGAAGCGCCGCAGCGCATAAAGCATTCCTGCCAACACAGAGAAAGTACTCATAAAGATGAGCGACGGCGCGGTGAAACGCAGTAACTCGGTCGAGAGGGTGAACGATGCCAAGCTCATGCCACCGCTACGCAGCATGGCAGGGTTAAGTGTGAAAGGCGCATCTAGCGGCGTCATGGAGGGCGCGCCGCGATAGAACATGATGATGTAGGGCGCGAACAGCGTCATCAATAGCACCAGCACACCACTGATCAGCAGCACAAGGCTCACCAGCGCGCTCACCACGCGCCACAGTTCCGTTTTATCTTTGCGGGCGGCGTATTCACTCAGCACCGGCACAATGGCAGAGTTGGTATGCCCAAAGATCGCCAAATCGTACAAATCCTGTGGAATGGTGATGGCGATCTGGAAGGCATCCACAGCGCGGCTGGCGCCAAAGAGGTTGGAGAGCAAAATCTCTTTGGCAAAGCCAAGCACGCGGCTGGTGATGTTGCCGATGGCGAGGATCGTCGTGGCACGGGCGAGGCCTGTGGTCACTGCCTCTGAAGATTGATCGTCTTCCGCAGGCAAAGTCGGCGCACTGGTTAAAGGTTCGGTCATAGTGGTAGGTGGCTTACTTTGGGCTAGGAATCGGCGGGTAGCGCACGAATACGCGCAATCAAGGCAGATGTGCTGCGGTTCGGCAGCAGGTCAATCAGCACAACGCGCCCACCATACGCCTCAACAGCGGCACGTTCAGGCAGCGGCTTGTGATGATAATCGCCACCTTTGGCATAGATTTCAGGTTGCAGTGCGCTGATCAGATCGTTGGCAGTTTCGCCCGTGAAAATGACCGCCGCCGTGACGCAGTAGAGCGCTGCAATCAGGCGGGCGCGCTCCGCGGCTGGCACAATTGGGCGCCCATCCCCTTTGAGCGCTTGTGTGGCATCATCATCGTTAATGCCAACCAACAACGCGCCGCCCAGCGCACTTGCCTGTTCTAGATAATCAAGGTGACCGATGTGCAGCAAGTCAAAATGCCCATTGGTAAAGACAAGCGGCACGCCTTGCACACGCAGTTCGGCGCGCCATACAAGGGCATCCTTCAGGCTGAGGACGCGATGGGTTGTGATTGAGTGTTGCATTAGCAAAATTGTAGCGTGCGCTTGGGTGCCGCGCTAGGGTGCGCTTGGGCAGTTGCCTAACGATCCTGATCGTTCGGTAGCGTCCCACCTACCCACCAAGCGCGGTATACTCTGCCCTGACCTAACAGAAAGGCATACCCTCTATGACCGTGATGTTAATCATCCTTGATGGCTGGGGCTTGCGCGAAGAGCGCGAGGCAAACGCCGTCAAACTGGGCAACGTCCCCACCTTTAACCACTTATGGCAAAGCGGACTGTACAGCACCACCACGCTTGGCGCCTCCGGCGAGGCGGTTGGGCTGCCCAAAGGGCAGATCGGCGGCTCGGAAGTCGGTCATCTGAACTTGGGCGCCGGCACCGTCATCTATACCGATCTGACCTTCATTGATAAGCAAATCGAAACGGGCGATTTCTTCCGCAGCCCTGCCCTTCTGGAAGCAATGGAGCGCGCCGCAGCGCGGGAAGGGCAAGGCGGCACGCTGCACCTGATGGGCTTGGTGAGTGATGGCGGCATCCACAGCTATAACACACACATCTACGCCCTGATTGAGATGGCAAAGCGCAGCGGCATCACGCGCTTGGCGCTGCACGCCTTCACCGATGGGCGCGATACGCCGCCGCAATCGGGCTTGGGCTACGTGCGCGACCTGCAAACACAGCTCGACGCCATCGGCGTTGGGCAGATTGCAACCGTGATCGGGCGCTACTACGTCATGGATCGGGATAAGCGCTGGGAACGCACGGAATCAGCCTACCGTGCTATGGTGGAAGGCGCTGCCGAACGCACTGCACCAAGCGCGGCAGCCGCCGTGGAGGATGCCTACGGGCGGGGCGAAACTGACGAATTCATCATGCCCTACGTCATCACGGATGGAGCAGGTGCGCCACGCGCCACCATCAAAGGCGGCGATACGATCATCGGCTTCAACTTTCGCGGCGACCGAATGCGCCAAATCTACAGCGCGCTGATGGATGACTCCTTTAACGGTTTCGAGCGCCAGAAGCTGCCCGACCTGCACTTTGTGACGATGGGCGTCTGGGGCGATGATGTGAGCGCGCCACGCGCCTTTGTCCGTCCGCCACAGGCAACCTGCCTTGCCGAAGTGCTGAGCAACGCTGGCAAACGCCAATATCACACCGCCGAAACCGAGAAGTATCGCCACGTTACCTTCTTTTTCAATGGGCAGCGCGATGAGCCGTTTCCGAACGAAGATCGCTACCTAGAGCCATCTCCGAAGGACGTGCCAACTTACGATCACAAGCCGCAAATGAGCGCGGTGCCGCTGACTGATAAGGCAGTAGAGGCGATTCAAAGCGGTCAGTACGACTTCATCCTGCTCAACTACGCCAACCCAGATATGGTTGGACATACCGGCGTGCTGGAGGCGGCGATCAAGGCTGTCGAGACGGTAGACTCGCAGCTTGCACGTCTGCTGGCAGCCGCGAAAGCAGTCGGTGCTACTGTGATCGTGACCGCAGATCATGGCAACTGCGAGATGATGGTTGATCCTGAGACAGGGCAGCCGCATACAGCGCATACCATGAACCGTGTGCCGTTCATCCTCATCACGCCTGATGGCAGCACACCACCCTTACATGAGGGTAATCTTTGCAATGTCTCGCCAACCATTCTACACTTAATGGGCATTCCCAAGCCGCCAGAGATGGACGCCGAGAGCCTGCTTGCCTGAGTGCGCCAATTGACCTTGTGACAGCCTAGGCAAATTGTTGCTGGCTGTCACATTCGAGAAAGGCTAACACCCTATGCGTAAAATGTTGTTGCTCACCCTGATTGCTTGCCTCGCCTGGTTAGGCAGCCCCGCACCGTCTCATGCTGAAGATGATTCGCTGATAGCCACCTTGCTGCGCGCCGTGCCGCTGCGCGAACTCGCTTTTAGTGATATTGCCAGCTATCTTGACTATGCCGCACTGCAAAAAACCCTGCCTAACTCAGTGCGCCCCTTCAACATGCAGAACTTCAATATGCTGAGCGGCACAGCGCCCGTTGCATGGTACCGTGCAGGATTGAACAACCTTGCCGCCGGTGATGCTAACCTTCTAGAAGTGGCGCTGCGTGGTGACGAAATGCGCCAGTTCGTCGGCTTTGATTTCTTCAGCATTGATCAAGTGGTGGCATTTGGTAATGCACCCGGCGATGGACGGCTCTACACAGGGCGCTTTAACGTGCAGGCGGTCGAGGCAGCTTTCCTTGCCCGCGACTATACCAAATTCGAGCGTGATGGCTTGAGCGTCTTCTGCGGCGATGCTGCTTGCGACCGCAACCTTGCCCTTCGCACTGATGTCAGCAACCGCCGCGTTGGTGATCCGTTTGGCGGCAATCTAGGCAGGCGCGAACCGATTGCCCTTGCGCCGAACTTGATCATGAACTCGCCGGATATGCGCGTCTTTGATGGCATGGTCACTGCTTACAATGGCGGCTCACCATCCCTGACCCAAAACACAGACGTCCGTGCGCTGCTGGCTGCTCTGACAGCCGAAGGCACTGTGGTGCAGGCGAATATCTTCAGCGCGTATGTGATCGGTCCTGTGCAGCGCGGCGATGACGGCATCGCGCCGTATACGCTTGCCGCTTTGGTGCATTTACTGCGCGAAGATGGCAGCCAACCCGTCTACATCGCCCTGACTTACGCCGAAGAATCCGTCGCACAGGCTGCCGGCGAGGCGTTGGCGGCGCGCATTCAAGGCTATCAATCTTCTGTAGCACGGCGTCCGTTTGCCCAGCTGCTGGCGGAGCGCGGCGGCACGCTCGAGGCTGCCCAAATCGTTCAGCCTGAAGAAGGCGCTTCCTATGTGCTGCTGCTGCCGATTAGCAGTGCGCCGCCGACAGGCATCCCCGCTGAGCGTGATGTGATGGGCTACCGTCCACCCGATGCACTGATGATCTATCGGCTGTTTATGAATGCGCTCTATCAGCAGGATTTGGGCTTTTTGGCGGTCAGCCAGTAAACTGTAGAGGTTCGTCGGTTGGGCAGGTACACGCACTGCCCAACTTAGCCCAATTGAGAGATGATGACGGATCAGCCTAGCCAACCAACCAGCACACCCGCCCGCAGCACGCCTAAGCCGCGTTCCACGCCGCGCCCACTCTCCAGTATGCAGATTGTGTTCGGCTCGATCTTGGCGATCTCGCTGCTGCTCGCTATCAATTTCAGCGGACGCATCGCCGCCGGGCGGCAGATTGGCGCACAGCGGCAAGAGATGCTCTACAGCATCGAGACGTTGCAGGCACGCGCTACAGCGCTCCGCACCGAACTGAACTTCTACGCCAGCGACGCCTTCATCGAAGAATGGGCGCGCCGCGAAGGCAAGATGATCCGTCCGGGCGAGGTGTTGGTTGTGCCAGTGCCGGGACGCACGACGCCGACGCCGATCTTCACCGCCGCACCGCCACCAGAGATCATCCAGCGGCGCGACACAGCGCCCTCTAACTTTGAGCTGTGGTGGCAACTCTTTTTCGATTCGCCGCCGCCGGGCAGATAGCCGCTGTGCGCCATCTATTGGTGCTGCTGCTTTTCCTGCTGCTGTGCCGTGCTGCGGTTGGCTTTGCGGTTGCCCTTGCCACGCCGCCATGGGAAGCCTACGACGAACCCTTTCACTTTGCCTATGCTGCACAGCTTGCCCAACAAGGCACACGGCCTGACTCCACCAATCCAATGCACATTCACCCGCCCGCTTACTACACCTTGCTTGCAGCCTTTATGGTGCTTTCCGGCAGCGCCCAAACGCCCATCGCGCCGCCTGATCACAACCTGTACTTTTACGAAGGAAACGGCGGCATCAATTTTGCCCTGCCCGCCCGAACGGCTGAACAGCACCGCACCGTCCATGATCTGATTGCGGCGCGGCTCTTTACGGCGCTCTTTGCCCTGATTGCGGTCTCCCTCACTTTTCGGGCGGCATGTGCGGCGGGCTTGCCCACTGCTCTCACGCTGAGCGCAGCAGCACTTTTTGCCTTCTATCCGCAGTATCTATTCAGCAGCAGCACTTTGAATAACGATGCCGCCGCTGTGCTGATCGGCGCGCTGATTGTATGGCTATTGGTGGAGTCTGTACGGCGGCGGGCGGCGCGCTTTGCCCTTGCCGCGCTCGTGCTGAGCATTATTGGCAATGCCTTCAAGTTGAATGTGCTGCCTTTGGCGGCGGCTGCCTGCTTTGGACTGGCGCTGTGCCTAAGTTGGCAGCGGTTGATGCACATGCTGATCATTGGCGGTGGCGTTCTGGTGCTAGGGCTGCTGCTTTTAAGCAATATGGGCATTTTGCTGCCCTTTGCGGCTGAGGTACACGGGCAGGCGGCGCCGCTGGCTGTGTGGCAGGCGCTGACCGGTGAACTAGGCGGCGCCCTGCTGAGTGATGCGCTGCGCTACGGTGTGGAGAGTGCCTTTGGCATCTTTGGATGGGGAACACTGCGGTTGCCGCTGTGGGTGAATGCGCTGCTGTGGCTATGCGTCCTCAGCGCGCTGATCGGCTTGGGGCGGCTGTGGCGGCAGCGCTTGGTGTGGTTGCTGCTGAGCGCTTGTGCGGTGCTGTGCGCGGCGGGCTTGGCGCTTAGCCTGCTTTACTATAATGGGCAGTTGCTCAACAGCCGCTATCTGCTGCCAAGTTTAGCGGCATGGATGCTTCTGTTAGCGTTTGGCTGGAATGCACTGGGCAAGGTTGGGCGGCGGCTAGGTGTGGGCGCGGCGCTCACCCTGATCTGTTTGGGCGTGTGGCTGCCTTATGGTTGGCTTTCGCCCAGCTATGCGCCGCCACTGCGCTTTGCGGCAGCGCCAACATCTGAAGGTATCCTTTTAACGCCGACGATCAGGCTGCGCGCCTATGAAACGCTCTCGGCTGCGGTGCGCGGCGGCGAGACGGTAGCACTTGCGCTAACGTGGCAGGCAGAAGGCGTAATCCACGAGAACTATACGCTGCGGCTGGCGTTCATTGGTGCGGATGGCGGCGGCTATGGCTGGCTGCACACCTTTCACGGCGCAGGGCTTTACCCAACAGCGGCGTGGCAAGCTGGCACAGCCTTTCGAGAGGTATACGCTCTGCCCGTGCGCCGCGATGTTCCCGCGCCAAGCGTTGGCTATGTGCAGGTGACTTTGGTGGAGGCGGGCGTTTCCGTCCTGCTGGAAGGGCTGCCGATTCAGGTGCGCTAGGTAGGCTATTCGACCCACACCTCAACGCGCTCGCCCTCATCGTTATTGACCATCTCCAGCACTTTGCCAACCTGCCCATTCTTGATCGACTCCATCACGGCGGCAAAGTCCACCTCAGTATCCGGCACAAAGCGCGCCCCAAGTTTCAAGCCGACGTTGACGACGCTCATCGGCAGGTTAACGTTCACCTTCACCCGTTCGGTCTTGAGGTCCACCACGCGCACGCGCAGCCAGCGCGGATCGCGCCCTTGTTGTTTTTCCGCCTTTTTGGCGCCCTGCTGCAAGGCGTGCAGCAAGCGTGCGCCTTCATCGGGCTTAATTTTGCCCTCGCGGATCATATCTAAAATCTTCATGCGCTCTTCTGGCGTTGCCATGCTCGGTCATCCTTCCCTGCTACCTGTTTGGTTTAGATCGCGGCGCATGTGAACCAATGTATGCCGCCGTGTAAAGCCATATTCCTCTAAAAGGGTGTTGGTCAGTTCGTCGTCAGCGGGGTGTTCAAGGTGCAGCACCCGATGCTGACCATCAAAGCGGCGCAGCACGTAGTTCAGCAGCGGCTTTTCCAGCTTGCCTTGCATGTTCGGATGCACCATGAGTTCAAGGCGCACCGTGCCGCCAAACTGCGTCTGGCTGTAGAGCGCACCCAAGATGCTGCGCTCATCAGCACCGCGCACAATCCAACGCTCCACGCCTTGCCCGCTGGCAAGCATTCCTAAAAAGCGCAGCAGCGACGGACGAAATAAATTTGGGTGCGTTGGACGCAGCCAACCGATGCCGCCGCGCCGATTTGGGCGCACCACACGCGCCAGGTCATATTCGGCGCGCCATTCGTTGCCTTGCCGCAGCGTGATGAAGGGCATTACCTCTAGTTTTTGCGGTGCGCGCTGAGAGGCTGACCGCTGCCACTTGATGAAGGTGCGCTCTTCATAGAAACCCAGCCTTTGGTATAAGTCGCGCGCGCCAAAGTTCTCTGCCTCCACCTGCAAGATGGCGAACGTTGCGCCACGCTGCTGAATGTGATCAAGCGCCTTCAGCATAAGCGCTTTGGCAAAGCCGCGCCGCCGATAGTCAGGATGCACCGCCACGTTGGCGATGATGTAGCCCTTACCCATGTCGCGTGGGTAATCCGCCTGTGCAATGGAGACGTTGGCAACCAATTTGCCCGCCTCCAGCCAGACGAAGCCTTGCCCTAGCCCCTCCAGAACGCGGTCTAGGCGCTGCAAAAGCGAGAGTAGCGCGCCGCTTTGGCTAAGGGCGCGTAGCTCACGGGCAGTGGCGCGCCCTGCCTCATCCACGCTGAAGCAGAGTTCAATCAGCTCGGCAATGCCGCCTAAGTCAGTCCGAAGGTTAACTGCACGCGCACCCGTAAAGGGGATGCCTTTTTCGCCCAGAAATGCCGATGCTGACATACACTCCTACAGTCTGCCGCCGATCAGTCCCGTCCTTCCAGCGCAGCCAGCAGGCGCTCTGCCTCCTCAATGGTGATTTGGCGTTCTTCCACCATCCGCAGGATCGCCATGCGCTCCTGATCAGTGACGGCAGGCGCACTAGGGCGCGGCGGCGCAGGCGGACGCGGCGGCGCGGGTGGTGTTGGCGGCGTGAAATCCACCGCGCCCGACCACGTCCAAGCACGGCTGGCACGTGCGCCGCGCTTGTGGCGTTCGGCACGTTCCTTGGCGCGCTCTGCCTGACGGCTGGCACGCTGCGCCATCTCCTCAGCACGCTTGGACATGCGCTCTGCCTGCCGCGCAAAGGTCTGCTCTAGGCGCGAAAGCTGCTGGCTAATCTGGTTCGAGATAATCTCGCCCAAGTTATCCGGTATGGAAAATTCTACCGTAGTTGAGAAGCCTTTGCCCTGACTGACTAACTGCAATTCGCTGCCGATGCTGCCAATCGTGACCAAAGCGCCGCCTTCTGTGTATTCGCCCACGATGATCGTATCGGTTTCTGTATCGCTTTCTAGCCGCACGCCGCGAACGTTAATCGTCTTCTCAGTCTCGGCGGGAATTTTGAAGCAAACGGCGCTGCCGCTGCGAATTTTTGCCAGCACATCCGCGCCAACGCTGCCGAAATGGTAGACCGTGCCAGCTGTGAAGGGCATGTCCAGCGCCAAATCTGCGCCGATGTGTTCGACGCTGCAATTGCCAAGCACATCGGTTAGCACAGCATCCGCGCCAACCTCCGCTATGCTCAGCGCGCCATGAATTTCCTTCAGGCAGGCGTCGGCGCCCACGCTTTCCACACTGAAAGCACCGTTAATGCGCTTCGCTTCCAAATCCGCGCCGACTGTCTCAATGCTGACTGCGCCATTAATATCACGCAGCGCCAAATCACCGCCGACTGTGCCGATTTGAACGGCGGTGTTCACTTCAGTAATGCGCGCATCAGATGCCACATGCTCAATCTGAAGCGGCGCATCCAAGGCGCGGACGATCACATCCGCTTGGCAGTTCTCCAGAGTCAGTGGGCTTGCCAATTCGGAAGCGCGCAGATCGCCGGCAACTTCGCTGACCAACACCGAGACTTCCATCGGCACGCGCAGGCGGCAATCGCTGCTGCACTCAAGGTTGATGTGCTTGCCATCCTCAAGGCGCTCCACTTGCGCGCCCTCACCGTAGATGATCAGCTCGCTGCCACCGCTGCCTTCCAGCACCAAATCGCCGCCGATGTAGGTGATATGCAGTTGGAGCGGCGCGTTCACCTGCTCGCGTAACACATATTCTTCGCCCATGTTGTTGCCTTTCCCTTCACGTCCCTAAAAATCATTCTAAGATAATGTGAACGAACTCACCTTTTTCAACGTTATGCACATCAAGCAAGGTGCCAACCTCGCCATTTTGCACAGCTTCCAGAAAGGTGTGCCACTCAGCCCTTCCCGAAAAACGTGCGCCGAACTGCACGCCGGCGCGCACAAGACTGAACGGAATGCGGATATTCACTTTGGTGTGCGCGTCGTCATCAAAGCCATGCCGCACCTGAACGCGCAGCCAACGCGGCTGGCGGTGTGGCGCAGCCTGCTCGTCAAGCGATGCCTCTAACGCCTCGTTTTCGTCGGCAAGTGGTGAGTCTGTTGTTGGTTCATCAGCCTTGGGTGTGGGTTGCGCCTTGAGCTGTTCAATGGCGTCTTCAACACTGAGCGATCCGCTTGCCACCTGTTGCAGAATGTCTGCGCGATCCATGCCTAAACTTCCTTTCCGACGCGTTAACGTCCACGCAAAACGGTTAGGGCATCATCCAGCGAAATGCGCCCTTCAGCAAGATCGTCCAGCACACGGCGGCGTTCCGTTTCGCTGAGCAGGGCGCCCTCCTCCACTTCGGCGGCTGGCTCGTAGCCCATGGCGGCGATCACTTCACGCAAACGCGCACGCACCGTCGGGTAAGAAATATTGAGACGCTCCTCAACAGCTTTGATCTTACCTTCGCACAGCAGAAAGATTTCCACGAACTCTAGCTGTGCCGCCGAAAGCTGCGCCAGCCTGCCGGCAAAGAAATGCCCTTCAAGGCTGGTGTCACAACTGCGGCAGTGCAGGCGTGTAATGGTCAGGCTTTCGCCACAGATTGGGCAGATGCTCGGCGCAGGGTGCATTGCGTTCACACGCTCCTTAGCTGCTCTTGCTTATTATGCACATTTTTAATCCGATTATTGAAAAAGTCAAGCACCACTTCAATTTTTATGATATATTGCTAATGCTTGGCAGCCCGAAAGCCTTTCTGAAAAGCGTTGGTGTGCGATTTTAGGCAGGCACAGCGCGCAAATCTCATCTAAGCAGCACTTGACCTTCGGGCGGCAATCGGTATGATTAGCGACAATCCTTCAAGCATTTTCGAGTGATACCTTATGTCCACACGCCCTAAACAGAATAGCACCACCCTGCGCGCCGTGCGCGTTGCCGGTGTTGGCTTTCTGATCTTTATATTTGTGATCTCTGCCTTGCCAATCAACGATGCTAACACGCCGCTTGGCACACCGCAAAGTCCTGCTGAAGTCAGCAGCGCGCATCCCTTTGTGCCTGCTGGCGGCACACCCGTCACGGTGACTGGTACCTATGTGCATCCAACGGGTATGTTCTCGCTGCCGCTGGTTAGTGGCTGGGAGCTGCCCGGCGAATCGCCTGAAGAATCGGTGGCTGCCACGCCTGATCAGCCGATCACACGCGCTGGCGCAACGTTCATCAACGTGAATGCCGCCAGTGTGGTGCATACCTTTGTGGAAGATGATCCCACCCGCAACCTGATCAGCTTTGAGGCGATGGAAGCCTACTACACCACTGAGCAAGTTGGCGCCGCATGGTCTCAGTATAATGGCGGCTGGCGCGAGATGAACCGCCGCACTTCTGACGACAGCCTGATTATTGACACCGAGATGACGCACGAAGGCTTGGTCTATCTGGGCAGGCAGATTACACGCCTGCAAGATCGCTGGCTGATTGTGCTGCGGATCGTCGTGCCGAATAATAATCCGCTGCTGCTAGAGCGCCTGCAAGCGATCTACGCGCCGCAGTATCACCTGTGGCAAACATCGCTCAATGCACCGCTCTTTTGGCGCACGCTCTCGGATACGGTCAGCGGCTATATGATTCGCTATCCGGCTGATTGGCGCCAAGAAGATGGCAGGCATGGTGCGCCCTACACCCTTAGCGGCAGGCTTGCCGAGCGCGATTATCGCCTGCTCACACGCGCCATTCCAAATGTGCAAGCCGCTGATGAGGCTGCTGCCCGTGCATGGGTTGCCGAAACGTACCCACGCGCCACCATACAAACCGTGCAAAACGAGGTGCGCGGCGCTTTCACGGGCTACACGCTGTCGTTCCTTGCGCCCGATCCTGATGGCAATCAGCGCAGCCTCACCGCCACGCTCATCAACGGCGAAGGTGCGCTGTATGTGGCAGTTTTGCAGACCTTTGCCGAAGGGCGCGATCTGCTTGCGCCGAACGATAACAGCATCTCGCCCGAACTGTTCCGCATCCGCGAGACGTTCACGCCGATCCGCCTAGCGGCGCGAACAGTGCTGCCAACGCCGACTCCAACGCCAGCCGGCTAACTGAGTAACTGATTCCTACCCCGCTTATAAGTCACACGGACGCGCCAAGGCGCGTCCCACGCCATCCACAGCGTAAGCCGCACAGCCACACACAAAGCCCTATGCCTTGCTTGCGGTTAAGGGAATGCTTTGCCGTTTTGTTGTTTTTTTCGCCAAATTATTACCTTGCTCTTTATTGGAGAAAAGTGCTATACTATTGTTATGCTTAAACAGATAGGAAGGTTTTACCATGAGTCTCGCCCAAATTGTTGCAAACATCACGCACGCTTTCGACGTGCATTCCGCCAATGCGCGCCTTGTGCTGCTGCACGCCAGAAGCCGCTACCGTGCCGCGTTGCTCAGCCGCCTGCTGGCAGATGATGACCGCGTTGTTTTTTATTATGCGCTGGGCAGTGAAGACACTGATGTCCGTTCATTCCTGAACGGCTTCATCCACGAGATCGCTGAGCAAGTGCCGAGCTTTGGCGCACAGGTTAATCATGTTGGTTTTGATAACCTGCCCAACCTCGATAGCCTTCTGGAAGCACTGGCAGCCGACCTTGATACACTGACCACCGAACCGTTCTTGATCTTCCTTGATGAGTTTGACCGCGCCGACATCAGCGATGATCTGCAAAGCCTGTTGGAACGCCTGATTGACTATATGCCCGCCCGCTGCAAGTTGGTGATAAGCGGGCGCAATTTGCCGCGCTTTGCATGGCTGGCGCTCATCTCACGCCAGAAGGCGGTTATGCTGCGCGATGCGGACTTGATTATCAACGACTTCTACGAGACGCAAGCCTACGAGGATGCCATGCTGCACGCCAATGCGCTTGGACCCGGCACCGTGCTGACCAACGAAGAGGAGGTTGGTGGTTGGGAAGGGCATTTGCCACGCCTGTTGTTCTTCTTTGCGCTGGAGCGTCCTTTCGTCACGCGCTCGGAGATTTGCCACGCCTTTTGGCCCGATCTGCAAAGTGAGCAGGCAGTCAACGTTTTCCACGTGACCAAACGCCGTTTGCACAAGGCGCTGGAGGTGTTGGGATTAGATGTGTTGGTGCATGAGGGTGGCTACTACCGCGTTAACCCTGTGCTGCGCGTTCACTACGATATGGTGGACTTTGTGGCGATGCTGATGCAAGGACGGCTTGCCGAGACGACGCAGGCGAAGCTACAGGCATATCAGCGCGTGATCGAGATGTACCAACGTCCCTTCTTGCAAGGGCATAACGAACTGTGGATCATACGCCGCCGCCATGACTATCAGGCAGGCTATATCGAGGCGATGTGCGGCGTGGCAGAAGTGCGCCTGAGCGAGGATCGCCCTGAACATGCCCTGACGTTGCTCCAGCGCGCCGCACAGGAAGATCCACTGCGGCAAGACCTACACCGCCGCATCATGAACCTGTATGCTGATCTCGGTCGGCGCAGCGAGACAGCCAGCCACTATAACGCCATGCGCGACCTGCTGCACAAGAACGACATTGATCTTGAGCCAGAGACCGAGCAGCTTTTCAACCAGTTGATGTCCTCCTAACCGTGCATTGGGCGGATGCATGGTGTTTGCCATGCATCCGCCCGCTTACATTATATCCTCAGAGACGGGCAAGCCCGCCAATGCCATGATCCGCAGTGCGTTGGTCGTTGGGCAAGGTCCTTGGCGCAGTTGGTAGTCGAAGATCATTTGTCCGTCGCGCACATCCTCACGGAAGTGCCAATTTGCCAGCAGCGGCACGCTTTCCGCCAAATGCACCAACTCCAGATCGTGCGTGCTGATAGCGCCCACGCCGCGCCCATGTGCCAACGCCTGAATGTAAGCGCGGCTGCCGATCAAGCGCTCGCGGTTGTTGGTGCCTCTGAAAATCTCATCAATTAGGAAGAACAATGGGCGCGGATCGGCACTATGCAGTGCCTCTAGCAAAGCGCGCAGACGGCGCACTTCTGCATAGAAGTAGGAGAAGCCATCCGTCACCGAGTCGCTGACGCGGATGCAGCTGTACAGGCGCAGCAAGCCAAGCCGCAAGCCCGCAGCCTCTACCGCACCGCCGCTGTAGGCAAGGCAGATGTTCAGCCCAAGCGCGCGCAAAAAGGAACTTTTGCCGGCCATGTTGCTGCCGGTGATCAAGGCAATTTGCCCGATCTGATCAAAGTGGAAGCTGTTGTAGACCTTGCCCGTATCGGCAATCAGCGGATGCCCTAGCGCCTTGCCCTCAAAAAGGGCGCCTTCTGTCACGATTTCGGGAAAGGTATAGTGCGGATTTAAGTGGGCATGGTTAGCCAGTGAGGCGCTTGCTTCCAACGTAAAGAGCGCTTCTAACCATTGCGGCAAATGCGCTGCCAGTGCGGCACGCTGTTCCGCAAGGCGCGCTGCCCAAAAGACATCCCAGGGCAGGATGCCATTCACAAACAGCCACAAAAACGGATTGCGTTGAAGGCTGGCAGCGGCAAGGATCGTATTCATACGGCGCAGCGCGGCGGATGGTTCGCGGCGGCGGAAAGGCGCGCACAATGCCGCCAACGCCGATCCATCACGGTAACGGTGCATTTCTAGCCCGCTCAGAATAGCAGCAAGGCGCGCCAAAAGATCATCAAGGGCAAGTGCCTCGTCAAAGATGCCCGCCCGCACCGACCCGAAAAACAGCCCTAGATAGATAACCTGTGTGGCTGCCCACACAGCGCCTGCGATCACGCCTAAGTTGGCAAGCACGAACGCCGCCGCGTTGAGCGCTGCCAAGCCGACCAACAGGCGCAACCGGTTGCCCAGTTCGCGGCTGTAGCCCGCGCCGCCGTGACGGTTCAACCAATCAGTGAGGCGGGCGGCGTCCCAACGGTCGCTATCGCCACGTGCCGCCAAGCGGTAGTTCAGCGCCAGCTTATCGCGGAAAGTTTGCAAAGGCAGCAGTTCGCGCACCAGTGCTTGCCGCGCTGCAATATTTGCCGCGTCGGGCGTGGTGTTCAGCAGCCAGTCGCGCAGGCGCGCACTGCCTTGCACGGTCATGGCAGTATCCAGCAGGGCGTGCAGCGAGTGCGCGCCGCTTAGATCGAGATCAATCTCGAAGGGATGATTTGGATCGGGCGTATGCGGCTCTGGCGGCGGAATGCACGCCCAATCAAGCGCCATACGCGCCAGATGTGCCTCGCGCAGCGTCCGCCAATAATAGAGGCGCAGCACGGCACCTTTCAGGCGGCTGTGAGCGCGCACAGCTGCGATGAAGGCAATCAGGCTGAGCGCCAAGCTAAGCAGGGCAGCCGAAATGCCGCTGAGGGTGAGCGCTGCAAAACTGAGCGCCGCGCCACCCAACACGACAATTAGGCGCAAGGTGGCAAGGTGATCGCTGCGTGCGCGCAAGGCGGCAAGGTGGCGCGTCAGGCGCTCATTTTGGCGCGCAAAAGCGCGTTGGCGGCGCTGTTTGGTTGTGTGATCGGTTAAGGTCATCAAGGTCTCAGTGGTGAAAGGCGTCTCTTTTTGAACGCTGTATCGGTAATTCAGGTGAAGATCAACTGACGGCTCAGGGTTTATTCTACCACGTTCCAAACCGTTTCGTTATGCCCTTGAAACGGCGCAAGGATAGGGTAGATCGAGTACACTATCAATACGAGTAAGTCTTTTCAGTCTAAAGCGAGGCATAAGCAAAGCTATGCGCCGATTCTTAACAGTTATTTTGCTCTTAGCGCTCTGCGTTGTGAGTTTTGGTGTACCGCGCTCGGCGCAGGCATCTGTAGGACCGAGCCTTGATACGAATGCTTGGGGCGCTAACGGCGAAGTGCGCGCCGTGGTGCAGACCGGCAACATCTTTTATATTGGCGGCAGCTTCAACTTCATCGGACCTTACACCGGTAGTTGGGCAGCCATCAGCACTGGCACCGCCGCATGGGATGACACTTTCCCGCGTGTGGAGGGCATTGTGCGCGCAGCCGCACCAGACGGCGCCGGCGGTTGGTACATCGGCGGTAGCTTTACCAGTGTGGGCGGCTTGGCGCGCAACGGCTTGGCGCGCATCCTCTCCAGCAAAGCAGTGGATACCGACTTTGCGCCAAGCGCCAACGGCTTGGTGCAGGTGATGCACTTTGATGTTGGCAGCAATCGCCTATACATTGGTGGCAAATTTACCCAAATCAACAGCACGACGCGCAACCGCGTTGCTGCGCTGAATGGCACGGACGGCTCGTTGATCAGTGGCTTTGCCCCGAACGTTGTTTTTGATGCTGATCCTGACTTGGCAGCGGTGAACGCTATCGCGCTCAACGGCAGCGTGCTATACATTGGTGGCACATTTAACCGCATCGGCAGCACTGGGCGCAACAACATTGCTGCCTTGAACACCAGCGATGGCACGACCACAACATGGAATCCGAACGCCGATAACACCATTCACACTATGGCGCTGGATGCAGCCAACAGCTTGCTCTATGTGGGCGGTGATTTTGGGCGCTTTGGTGCGTCCAATTTCCGTGAGCGCATCGCTGCCTTGCCCTTAGGCAGCGACACGCCCACTGCCTGGAATCCGACTGCCAGCGGCAGCGTTTACGCGATGGTGCTAAGCGGTAGCATCCTCTACGTGGGCGGCGCTTTTGATGATGCCGGCGGCATCTTCCGTTCGCGGGTGGCAGCCCTGAACACCAGCACCGGCAGCGCCACCTCGTGGAATCCGAACGCTGATGGAGTCGTCTATACGCTTACGCTAAACGGCAGCACCATGTACGTCGGCGGCGCATTCACCACCATCGGCGGGCAAACGCGCAGCAACGTTGCCGCACTGAACACAACCACTGGCTCTGCCCTGAGCTGGAATCCCGGCACGGGCGGCGCAACCTACAGCATCCGCATTGATGGCAGCACAGCCTTCATCGGCGGTAACTACCAACACGCAGCCGGCGTGCGGCGCACCAATTTGGCAGCCATTGATACTGCCACGGGACGCCCAACAAGCTGGAATACATTGGTCTCCAACGGTGTGCAGGCTGCCAGCGTGCAGGCATTGGCAATCCGCGGCAGTGTCCTCTATGTGGGCGGGCGCTTTAACTTCATCGGCGGGCAACTGCGCGAGAACATTGCAGCGTTGGATCTCAGCAACGGCGTTGCTACAAGTTGGAATCCCGGCGCCAACAACAATGTGCAGGCGCTTGCCGCCAACGATACGACTGTCTATGCGGGCGGGCAATTCACGACCATCGGCGGACAGGTGCGGAATCGGCTGGCAGCACTGAGCGCCAGCACAGGCGCCGCCACCATTTGGAATCCCGGCGCGGATTCGGGCGTGACGGCACTTGCGCTTGCCTCAGATAGCATTTATGTGGGCGGCACCTTCAACTTTATCGGTGGTGGGCAGTTGCGGCGCTTCCTTGCCGAGATCAACCTTGATACAGGCAACGCCACCGCCTGGAACCCTGATCCAAGCAACACGGTCTACTCGATTGTGGTGACTGCCACCACTGTTTATGTCGGCGGCTTCTTCCTAGAGGTTGGTGGCATCTCGCGCAACTATCTGGCACAGATTCGGCGCTTGGATGCCACGTTGACGGACTGGAATCCGAACGCCAACGACAATGTGTACGCACTGGCGCTCAACAACAATATCCTGTATGTAGGCGGCGATTTCACCCAAATTGGCGGTGAGCCGCGCACGCGCATCGCCGCTATTGAGGCAGATACGGGCTTGCCGCGCTCCTGGACGGCAACCACCAACGATAGCATCTTTGCGCTTGCCCTGAACGGCGCACGGCTGGCGGCTGGCGGCAAGTTCACCACAGTGAACAGCGAACCGTTCGCCAGCTACGCCATGTTCACCAAGCTGCCCATAGATACCATCGGCATTCTGCGCCAATCTGAGGCAACTTTCTACCTTCGCAACAGCAACACCACAGGCATTGCCGATTTCACGTTGATCTTTGGCGCACCGGGCGATTATCCCGTCGCTGGTGACTGGAACGGCGATGGCATTACAACCATCGGCGTCTACCGCCAAAGCACAGGTGTTTTCTACCTCACCGAGTCCAACACGCCGGGCGCACCAGTCGTCTACAGCTTTGTGCTGGGCAATCCGGGCGATATTCCCTTCGTGGGAGATTGGAACGGCAACGGGCGCGATGGTGTGGCGGTCTTCCGTCCGACCAATGGGTTGCTCTACTTGAAAAATAACCTCAGCACGGGCTTCGCCGACTTCCAGATGGTGCTAGGGTTGCCGGGCGATCTGCCCGTGGCGGGCGACTGGGATTTGGATGGCAGGGATAGTCCCGGCGTCTACCGTCCGGATACCTCGGTGTTCTTCCTGACCAACGCCATCTGCAACTTCTGCATCGTCTTTGCCGATTTCTCTCTGGTGTTCGGTGATCCGGGCGACTATCCCTTCTATGGCGACTGGAACGGCGACGGGCGCACGGGTGTCGGTGTCTACCGCCGCTCCAATGGTATCACCTATTTCAGGAACGAACTGACCACTGGCTTTGCCGATATTGGCATTATCTACGGCATTGAGGATGACTTGCCCTTTGCCGGGCGCTGGGGCGTTTCCGCTGATATGCCACCTGCACCTGCCGATACGGAAGAGCCTGAGGTTGCACCGACCTTTGTACCGCGCAACTAGGCGCGCATTCGGAATGTTTCCGCTGTGAGAGGGACTGTCTAAGCCCTCTCACACTTTTTTATCGCTTTTATACGGCTTGTCATCGGCAGCCTTTTGCAGTTCGCCTGTATACTGACACTATCGTTCGTGCTTTAGCACTTATGAAAAGGCATGGGTAGATGTTTTTATCAGGCAAAATCAGGGTCGGTGTCGGTCTCTTATTCAGTGCAGCGCTCAGCCTTGCTGGCTTAAGCGTTGCCTTCGCGCAAGGGATAATCATTCTCGATATTCAGCGCGTCTCCGTTGCCAGCGATGGCACCCAAGCCAATAGTGGGTCGACAGTCGCTGCCATCTCAGCCGATGGGCGCTATGTAGCATTTGAGTCGCTTGCCAGTAACCTCGTGAGTGGCGATACGAACAGTGCCTTCGATGTTTTTGTGCATGACCGCCAGACAGGGCAAACCACTCGCGTCTCGGTTGCGGGCGATGGCACCCTAGGGAATGCGAATTCGTTTGCGCCATCTCTCTCTGCCGATGGGCGCTATGTGGCATTTGAGTCGGCTGCCAGCAACCTGGTGAGTGACGATACGAATAGCCGTGAAGATGTCTTCGTGCATGACCGCCAAAGCGGGCAGACCACCCGTGTTTCAATTGCGGGCAACGGCACGCAAGCTAATGGCAGCTCGGTCACACCTAGCATCTCTGCGGATGGGCGCTACATAGCGTTTAACTCTGTTGCCAGCAACCTAGTCAGTGGGGATACGAACAATTTTTTGGATGTTTTTGTGCATGACCGCCAAACAGGGCAAACGGCACGCGTTTCGGTTGCCAGTAATGGCACACAAGGGAATGAGGGGTCAGCACAGGCAGCTATCTCAGCGGATGGGCGCTATGTGGCATTTTTGTCAATCGCCAGCAATCTGGTGAGTGGTGATACCGATAATAACACAGATGTCTTCGTGCATGACCGCCAAAGCGGGCAGACCACCCGTGTTTCAATTGCTAGCAACGGCACGCAAGCCAATGGCAGCTCGTTCACACCTAGCATCTCTGCTGATGGGCGCTACGTAGCATTTACATCGGTTGCCAGCAACCTTGTGAGTGGTGACACAAACAGCAGTCGGGACGTGTTTGTGCATGACCGCCAAACAGGGCAAACGACTCGCGTCTCGATTGACAGCAACGGTACACAGGCGAATAATATCTCAACCTTCGCTGCAATCTCCGCTGATGGGCGCTATGTGGTGTTCGACTCCCTTGCTTCCAATCTTGTGAGTGGCGATACGAACGGTTTGTTTGACACTTTCATACATGATCGCCAAACGGGGCGGACTAATCGCATCTCGGTTGCGCTAAGTGGCGCACAGGGTAACAATAGGTCTCAGCGTCCCACTGTTTCTGCTGATGGGCGTTTTGTAGTGTTCGAGTCGTTTGCCAACAATCTTGTAGGCGGGGATACGAATGCGTCCCTCGATATTTTTATGGTCACCTTGCTAGAGACAACACCATCAGTTGTTGGTGTTTTGCCGCCTAATGGATCGTCAGGCGTGGAACGCACGACCACTATCAATATCATCTTCAGCGAAGTGGTCAACTTCAGTCCTGCCTCATTTACGCTCGTTTGCAATGGCACGCCGCGCACCTTCAGCCTGAACACTGCACCTGGACTTCTTGCAATCCTCACGCCGACCATCCAACTGCCTGCCAACGCCACCTGCACCGTGACCGCCATCGCCGACGCAATCACAGCCGTCTCGGACTCGGATCTGATGGCTTCTAATGCTACCTTCAGCTTCAGCACTGCCCCACCGACGGGCAA
Organism: Chloroflexi bacterium CFX4; assembly: GCA_021404685.1. Taxonomy (GTDB): domain Bacteria; phylum Chloroflexota; class Anaerolineae; order Aggregatilineales; family UBA2796; genus CP2-2F. The sequence continues at coordinate 25,762 of QWHC01000030.1, forward strand.
ACTGGAGACCATCGGCATCTTCCGTCCCAGCGATACGACCTTCTACCTTCGCAACAGCAACACCACAGGTTCGGCTGACTTCAGCATCCTGTTCGGCGACTCGTCCGATCTGCCCGTGGCAGGCGACTGGAAC
>QWHC01000031.1 GCA_021404685.1 Chloroflexi bacterium CFX4
CAAGGTGTAGGGCATCCGCTTAAGCGCTTCCACGGTTGGTGTGCCAGTCCCGATGGTGCTATCAATTTCGGCGTGGAGTTTGGCGGAAACTTCTGGCGCGCCTGCTAAGGCATACCATGTGAAGGCAAGCGCACGGGCAGTTGTTTCATGCCCAGCAAAGAACATCGTGATCGCCTCATCGCGTATCAGCTCGTCGGACATGCCTTCGCCCGTTTCCTCATCACGCGCCAACATCAGCTTGCTGAGCATATCATTGGGATACTCATCAACGGGCATGGCGCGCCGCTTGGCGATCAAGCTGTCAATATAGGCATTGATGCGCGCCCGCACTTGGTGATATTCGGTGTTTTGCTTAGTTGGTACCCACAGCGGCGCCCTCAGTGGCTTCAACAGAAAGTCTGAGGTAAAGGCGATCAGAAAGTCCACATCGTGGGCGGTGCTGTGCATTTCTTCATCGTCTACAGTGCTGAAGAGCGTCCGCAAGATTATGAGCGCCGTCAGGCGCATCATTTCTGTGATCATTTCAATCGGCTCGCCTTGTGCAGCAAATTTCTCCCAACGCGCACGCAGTTTTTCCGCTTCACTGATAAAGATGGGAATGTACTGCTCAATGCCACGCGGTGTGAAAAAAGGCGAGAGCAAACGGCGCTGGCGCTTCCATACCTCGCCGACGCTGGTCACCAGCCCGTCGCCAAGCATCAAGCGGCGCACAACATCATAACTGGCAGCTTTATCGTAATTGGCACGGTGTTCGGCTGACACTGAAATATGGTGAACGTAGTCAGGATGAATGGCGAGGTAGGAAACGGTGTTACCGATTTGGACGCGCACTAAATCACCGTGCTTGCGCCAAATGTCGTAAAAAAATGCTAACATGCCTTTCTGATTAATGGTGCGGATGGCATCAATAAATAACGGACTGCGATAACCGCCCTGCATTGTCGGGACTGTCATACGCTGATCTCCTACTTAGCACCTTGCATAACTGAGCAAACTAAGTATAACGCAAGGGCATGTTGTTTGTCTCTCATAATCTCTGGTGCTACACTCTTTCTAATCTGCTTTCTGCCAGAGGAACACAGGCGCACTCATGCTGACTTTGCTCATAGCCCTGCTGGGCTTCTTTGCCGCTTTGCCAATCAACCTGCTGGCAGACTATTTGCCCGCCCGCCGTTATGATCAGCTTGCACGGCGCAACCCGTTTACCTCCCAACACAGCTTGCCACCCGTGCCACCCCTAATTCCGCGTGTGCCGCTGTTTTTGTGGTTTGGCATCACGGCGCTGCTTTTGGGCAAACCCACAACACGGACTGCACGCCGCGTCGCCGTGGAGCTAGGGCTGAGCCTTGCTTTTGGGCTGCTGGCGCACACCTACGGGCTAATTGGTGAAGTGGTGTTTTATTACATTTACGCCGCTCTATTTGTGCTGATCGCCGTCATTGATATTGAACATCGGTGGGTGCTGCCCAGCACCCTGATCACCTTAGCTGGCTGCGGCGTGCTGGAATGGCTGCTGTTTGGCTGGCGCATCGCACCGTCGGAGATGCTGCGCGGTGCGGTGAATGGCGTTGGGCTTGGCGTATGCCTGTGGTTGCTTGGTTTAGCTTATGGGCGGCTGAAAAGAGCAGTGCGTGGCAAGGCTGTTGGGCGCACCATCTTCGGCGTGGGCGATGTCTGGCTGTTAGGGGCGTGCGGCGTGCTGATCGGCGGCGAATACATCCTGTTTGCCTTGCTGATAATGATGCTGAGTGGTGGCGTGGCAGCTTTCAGCACGCTGATCTTCCGCATTGTGCGGCTAGGCAAGCACGCCAGACGGCGCGGCAGCCTTGCCATTCCCTACGCGCCACACATCCTGATTGGTACGGCGTTTTGGCTTTACGCGCCAACGGCTGCCACGCTGCTCTTACGTGGTTTGGTCAGCGCGCTGTAAGCCTGCTCTATTCGGCGCGCTCGCGCTCACGGTAGGCGGAATACCATACACCATCTGCCGTTTGCCGCCAGTCCTCCACCACTTCCCGATCTCCTTTGGGTGTGAAGCCCAGTGCGCGGCTGAAAAGATGCACGGCGATCTCATCCTCTGCCACGCGGCGCACGCTGAACTGGATGAGGCGTGCCATCATCTGTTTGCGCTGGTGCGGCGTGAGTGCTTGCGGTGAGTCGGCGTGCGGCTTGATCTGGCGGGCAAGCTCGCACAGGCGCAGTGCCTCCAGCGGATCCGTTGCCAACAAACCGCGCCCGTCATCCACCCACGCTGCCAGAAGGTGCGCCGCCTCAGGCATCGGTGCCGTCGGCAGCGCATCCACATTCAGGCGAAACAGATACAGATACGCCTTGCGCGATGGATTGCTATAGCGTTCCACAATGCGCGCCGCAACGTGATCGAGCGGATTAATAGCGGACATGGACGGGCGTCCCAACTTCCGCCCAGTTAAAGAGCCATTCCGCGTCGGGCGTGCGAAGGTTCACACAGCCGTGGCTCATCGGTCTGCCAAAGTTGCTATGCCAATAAGTGCCGTGCAAGCCGTAGCCCTGATAGAAGTACATCACATAAGGGACGTTGGGCAGGTAATAACCGGGTCCGTACATCGTCTGCGAGCGATATTTCAAATAGATTTTATACTGCCCTTGCACGGTCGGTGTGCGCGGCAAGCCTGTGGAGACAAGATAGCTCTGCAATAGCTGCCCGTTCTGATAGGCATAGACGCGCTGTTCGCGCAGCACAACCAAGATCAGCTTGCCGCTGGTGACGGGCGCCGCCGGGCGTGATTCCGCCAAGCCGCCGGGCGCAGCTGCCTCAGGGCTGCCGGGCGCGGGAATCCGCAACACCATGCCGACGTAGATAAGGTTGGGATTGCTGATGTTGTTGAAGTTGGCAAGTGCTTGCCAAGAAACGCCATACTGCGAGGCAATACGCGCCAAGCCTTCACCGCGCTTGACCACATGCGTGCGGACGCCAGCGGCAGGCGCAGCCGGTGCGGCAGTGGGTGCCGCTGCTGGCGGATTATCTACGGCGGCGGGCGGCGGCGCTGACCCACCAGCAGGGATCACGATTTGCTGCCCAACCACCAACCGATTTGGATCAGGGATGCTGTTGGCAGCCAGCAGCGCGCTGAGCGTGACGCCATAGCGCCGTGCAATCGCGCTCAGCGACTCGCCGCGTGCCACAACATGCACACCACCGACTGCCGCGGCAGGCTCCGCCGGCTGGGCAGCAACCGTCATACCGGGAATGGTCAGTACTTGCCCAACATAAACCACTGAACGGTTAGGCAGATTGTTTGCTGCGACGATAGCATCCACGCTGACGCCATGTTGCAGCGCGATGCGGAACAAGGTATCGCCCGGCTTCACCACATAGGTTGTGCCGCCTTGTGCGCGCACCTCAAGCAGCGGTGCGGCAGAGCCAAGTAGCCCAAATAACAGGGCAATGGTCAAGAGCGCGAAGGCTGTTCGACGCATAGTCGTCTCCTTATGGTAGGGTGGTGTTTTGCACCAACTATAGCATAAAATTGACGCAACACCGCCAACCCTAACAACTGTTTGTGCGAAATTAGCTAGAAGCTATTTCAAAATTGGTGTAGGGCAAAAATCTTTTGCCTGTTGCGCGCGTCACACACGCAACAGGCAGGGGTTTCGAGAGGGCTTCCCTCTCAACTCACCCTTTATTTGTTTTTTGAAATGAGTTCTAGGCTGTGTTCGCCTATTCGCCACACCGAAAAGCCATGCCGACGTGTTTTAGCACGTCCCTATAGGCTTTCCCACTGCACGAAAGTTTTGGTGGAGCGCGCCTAGCCCTGCTCTGCGGCGCGTTCGCGCAGATATTTCTCACGGTTAGCGCCGCGTGCGATCTTGCCGCTGCTGGTCTTGTGCAGCCACTTGGCATCCACCATGTAAACATCACTCAGCGAGACTTCGGTCTGCTGTGCCACGCGCATCCGCACTTGGCGCGCAATCTCGAAACGTGCGTCGTCGTCGTCGGTCTCCGCTTCACAGACCATGACGATTGACTCTGTGCCGAGCCGATCATCTTCCACACCAAAGGCAACGGTGCGCCCTGCCTTCACGCCCTCTACCTCGCTGGCGATTGCCTCAAGGTCTTGCGGATAAACGTTCTTACCGCCTACGATGATCAAATCTTTCTTGCGCCCAGTGATGTAGAGTTCGCCATTTGCCAAGTAGCCGTAATCGCCCGTCAGGTACCAACCATTAAACAACGCTTGATCGGTCAGATCAGGGCGGCGGTAGTAACCACTCAGCATACTATCGCTGCGAACTGCCACCTCGCCGATGTGGCGTTCGGGCAGCGGTTGGCGCGCCTCATCCACAATTTGCACTTCACAGTTGGGAATCGGCGCACCGCACGAGAGCATCTCAGCGGTCAGCTCGCCATCTGCCGCAGGGCGTGCAACATGCTGCGTGCTAAGCGCCTCACGGCTGATCAGGTCTACCGTTGGCAGCGAATCAATGCCGCCTTGCGTGACGGCAAAGGTGTTTTCTGCCATCGCGTAGCAGGTTGCCAGCATTTCAGGCTTCACACCATAAGGCGCGTAGCGTGCCGCGAACTGGCGGTGGCTTTCGGCGCGCATTGGTTCAGAGCAGTTGATGAAGGCGCGCATACTTGCCAAGCTGACGCCTTCCAGAGCGTTATCGCGCACGCGCTGCGCCAAGAAGTTATAGGCAAAATTTGGCAGCCAACACAATGTGCCGCGATATTGGCTGATGGCGTGTAGCATCACTTTCGGATCGCGCACCCAATAGTGTGGCGACATCAGAACCAGCGGCACGCCCTGCACAATTGGCAGCACAAAGCCGGCGATCAAGCCCATATCGTGGTAGAGTGGCAGCCATGAGACGATGCAATCTTCCGCAGTAAGGCGAATGGCAGCACTATAACTAGCAACCTGATTCAGCACCGCGCCGTGCGAGAGCGCCACGCCTTTCTGCAAGCCTGTTGTGCCGCTGCTGTGCTGCAAGAAGGCAATATCTTCGGCGCTGATCGCAGCGGCAAAGTGTGGTGTGCCTTCGCTAGGGCTGAGCGCTGCCTCGCTCACAATTGGCACGCCGCTGTTCAGTGCTGCCAGCGCTTCCGCGTATTGGGCAGAGGCAATCACGACTTTTGCGCCGGAGTGGCTGATCAACAGCCGCACGCGCTCAAAGTAGAGCGCTGGATCGAGCTTATCGGAGAGGAACGGAAAAATTGAAGGTATAGCACCGATCATCAGCGCACCCCAAAAGGCATAGAGCAGCGCCTCTGAATGATCCACGACCAAAATTGCCAAGTCTCGCGGCTGCACACCGATGCCGCGCAGTGTTTCGGCATAGCGCGCCGCACCCTCAAAAAACTGGCGATAGGTGATCGTAATGTGCGGTGCGCTGCCCGGCGGCACAAAGACGACGGCGGTTGCCTCAGGGCGCTCCTGATAGTGCTGTGCGGTGCGTTCCAGCAGCGTGCCATAAGCGGCACGAGTCTGCGGCAGCAGCAATCTAGCGGTTGGCTTGGACATAATCAGCAATCATCCGCACAGTATCCATATTTTCAACGGTCATGTCCACATCATCAGGGCGAAAACCGTAGGTTTCTTCGATGAAAAGCTGCACTTCGACCAGAGAGAAAGAATCCATCAAGCCGCCCTTGATCAGCGAGTCATCATCGCCCAGCTTATAGCTGGGACGGCGAATAATGTTGTTCAAGATGAAAGCGCGCAACGCATCGCGGATTTCTGCACTCATGCAAATAACCTCCAAAGGTTGGGAATGCCCGTATTGTAGCAAGTATCGCACGGCGATGGTAGCTGGGCTTTACCTATCCTGTATGGCGCGTGGTACACTTTGCGCTGTGACACATCAATCTTCAACATCTGATCCCACAGCACGGGTAGCGCGCAACGCAGCAGCCATCGCCATCGCAACGCTGCTGGCACGCGGCTTTCAATTTGGTTGGGCAGTGCTGCTGGCAGCGCTCATCGGCGCGGAGCAGTATGGCACCTGGGGAACTATCGGCGCGCTCTTGGCGACGGCAGCCGCCTTGCCCGAATTTGGCATGGGGCTGGTCGTGCTGCGCGATGTGGCGCGCCAGCCTAGCGATGCACCGCGCTACCTGACGGCAACGCTTGCCGTGCAGCCGCTGCTTGCCATCGGCACGCACGCTGGGCTGATCTTGCTCAGCCTGCTGTTGCCCTACGATACGTCCTTTCGGCTGCTCTTAGCGTTGGCAGCATTCAGCTTAACAGTAGATGTATTCGGCAACATCGGCTACAACCAGCTTTTGGCGGCTGAGCAAATGGTGACGACCAGTGCTGCCTTGATCATCCACATCAGCCTGCAAATCACCTTCGCCTTTGCCGTGCTCAGCAGCGGCGGCGGCTTGGTGGGCGTTTACCTTGCCACCATTTGTGCGGGCGTTTTTCGGGCAGTGCTGCATATGGTGGCGCTGCGGCGGATCGGCGTTAGGGCGCGCTTGCCCCTTGATGGGCAGGTGGTGCGCCGCTTATTTGGCGAGGGCTGGTCAATCGCACTGAGTTCGTTCCTCGCCTATGCCTATCAGCATGTGGATAAGGTGTTGGTGTTCACTTTTCTGGGTGAGCGTGCCGCTGGCTACCTAACGGCTGCCTTTGTGATCGTCAGCGGCGTGATTGAGTTGTTCAGCGTGACGATCTTCACTGCGTTGTTTCCGCTGATGTCGCGCATGGCGAAGGAATCGCCCATTGCACTGCGGCGCGCCGTGGATCAGTTCGCCTTTCTGACGTTGGTGATCAGCCTGCCTATTGTGATTGGCATCGCGGCGCTGGCAGGCAGTTTGGCAACCATCTTCTTTCCGAGTTTTGGCGGCACAGCGGGCGTGCTGGAAGTGCTAATTTGGCACACCGCTTTGGCGATGGTTAGCAACGCCTACGCGCAAATGCTCTTGGTGGAAGGCAGGCAGCGCTTGCTGCTTGGCGTGCGCGCACTTGGGCTTGCCGTCAACCTTGTGGCAAACCTGATCTTACTGCCGCTGCTGAACGTAATCGGTGTTGGCGTGGCGATCTTTGTGGCGCATGGCGCTATGTTGGCGGTCTTCATGGGCGCACGTGGCATGAGCCGTCCCGAATGGCAGAGGCTGCTGGGGCAGGCAGGGCGAGTGCTGTTAGCGGGCGCGCTGATGTGCCTGATTGCTTTTGGCTTGCGTGGAACACAACCGATCCTTGCTGGCGCGCTCAGCCTGATCGCCTACGCGGCGGCGTTAATCGCGCTGCGCGCCTTAGATGCGGCGCACTGGGCGCTTATTCGGCAAATCTTGGGCGCACTGCCATTTTTAGGCAAATATTTGGCGCGGCTGTGGCAGCCGATCAGCGTGCCTTAAGGCGCTGCACAAGCCAGGTTGGGATAAGCAAGATGGCAAGCAACAGCGCGGCAAACCAACCATGCACAAGGCGCGTATAGACGACCAGATCACGCAGGTAGGCGCGCAACGACCAGGCGCTCATTTGCTTGGCGCTGGCGCCTTCATGATGCAAAATACCATCGCTTGGCAGATAGCACGTTCGCAAGCCAAGCGCCTGCACGCGGCGCGAAAAATAATCATCGCTGAAATACATCTTCAGGCGCGAGTCGAAATAGCCTGCCGCCTGCCACGTTTGGCGGTGCGCGATGATCGCGCTGCCGGGCAGTACGTCAATGTCGCGTGCCGTGCGCCGATCCCAATCTGCATACCACAGCCAGTCGTGGTGTGTTTGCCATGCACGCGGCGCAAACAGACGGTAGAGCTTGCCGACAAAGGTGTAATTCAGCACGAGGTAGCCAAAAGTGGTGAAGCGTGATCCATTGCGCTGAAGGCTGCCGTCAGGGAAATACATCGTTGTGGTGGCGGCACCGATGCTCGGATCATGTTGCAGCGCGCTCAGCAGTTGGCGGAGCGTTTCGCCGCGCACCTGCATATCTGGGTTCAGCGCCAGCACATAATCACTCTGGGCAAGCTGAATGCCCTGCGAATAGGCTGCCGAAAAGTAGTGATTTACGCGGTTTTGGACGAAGCGGACTTGCGGAAAGCGCGCTGCAATAACCTGTGCGCTGCCATCGTAAGAGGCGTTATCCAGCACGATGCACTCCAAGGACAGGTTAGCGGCGTTGGTGTAGAGTGTCTCTAGAAGGGCTGCCAACAGATCGCACGTCTTGTAGTTGACGATCACAACGGCGAGGTTGGGCATAGGCTGTGGCAAGGCAAACACCTATCAGGGTTGGCACGGGCGAGCGCTGTTTCTCGCCCGTGCAGTGGCGTGCGCTTTAAGCGCCTTTGGTCATGCGTGTGTCAATGTAGTTAACGGCTTCGCCAACCGTCAGAATCTTTTGGGCTTCCTCGTCGGAAATGTCGCCGCCGAACTCTTCCTCAATCTTCATGATCAGCTCAACCAAATCAAGCGAGTCAGCTTCAAGGTCTTCACGGAAGCGCGCATCGAGCGTCACTCTTTCCGCATCCACGTCGAGCAGTTCTACAATGATCTCGCGCACGCGCTCTTCTGTCGTAGCCATCTGGCAGTCCTCCAAAGGGTGTTGGGTCAAAATTTCTGCAATAGAAAGTGCGGAGGCGATTATATACCGCACGCACGCCTTGCGAAAGAGGTAACACCATTTGCCGCAAAAAGATTTGGTCGTTTGGCATTTCGCACAGGGTCGGGCTATGATAGGAATGTCTCAAGCTAACACGATTCTCAAATAAAGCGATGGTTAGCAAGCGTGCGGCGTGGTTAATGCTCTATGGCTGGCTGGCTGGCTGGCTGGCAGTCTGTGCGCCTGCCATGTGCCAGCGGCACGGCTTGCTGTACTTCTACGCATCTGCCGATGATGGGTTGCCGGCATGGGCATTCGATGAGCCAATGTGCGGCGATCCGAACCTTCACAAACAGCACGCTGCACCCACACAGGCACACCATCACACCGAAAACGCCGCGCAAACTGCCAGCCCCTTAGCTTTTCTGATGCCACGCACGCCTGATTTACAGCAGGCGAACGCCGTCGTGCGTTGCGTGCGCCTGGTCTCGGAAAAGACAGTGCAGCGCAGCATTCCGCCGCTTGTGCCGCCGCCGCGCCCTCTCAGCCGCCTGATTTAGCCTACCCTAACGGATTTCGTACGCACATAGGCAACACCTTGTGCGCCTTGCTAAACGTAACTTTTGAACGAACCTGAGAGGATAAACACAATGCGTAAGCAAATTCTGGGCTTGTTGGCGGTCATCGCCTTTGCCGTTACCATACTGCCATTGGCAAGCACTGCTGCTCATGAAAGCGGCGCGCACCTGCGTGTTGCACACCTTTCGCCAACCGCACCAGCGGTGGATGTTTTCGTGAACGGCAAAAAAGCTATCGAGAACCTTGCCTTCAAGGGCGTCACAGACTATCTGCCGTTGGAAGGCACAACCTTTGAAGTCGTGATTGTTCCTGCTGGCGGCAAGATCGAAGACTCGGTGACGGCTGAGCCGATCAAGCTGACCTTTGATGAGCATGATAACGGCTACTACACGGCAGCGGCGGTCGGCGCGTTGGCGGATAACACCTTTGAGGTGGTGCTGCTGAACGATAATGCCGCGCACGGCATGGCAATGAAAAGCACAGCAAAAGGTGAGGCAAGCGTGGGCGATATTGTGATCACAGGCGCCTTTGCGCGTCCGACCGGCATGGCGGGTAGCCAAGGACACGGCATGGGTCACACAGGGCAGGGCGGCTTTGGCGTCAGCGCCGCCTACATGCAGATCGAGAATAAGGGCAGCGAGGCTGACGCGCTGATCAAAGCGGAGGCGGATGTCGCAGGCTTGGTTGAGCTGCATGAGACAGTTGTTGAGAACGACATGGCACAGATGAAACCCTTGGCAGAGGGCATTCCTTTGCCGTTGGGCAGCCTCACAGAGCTGAAGCCGGGCGGTCTGCACATCATGCTGATGCAGCTCAAGCGCGAATTGGTGGTGGGCGAGAGCATTACGCTCACGCTGACCTTCAAATCGGGCAAGACTATCACCTTTGATGTACCTATTCGGATGCCGTAAAGCAGCCTAGAAGCCTGAGGCTGCGGAAGGAGTCGTTTTTGTGGTGATGCCCGCCGTTTCTAGCACCCTCAGGTATCTCTAACCCTTTACGAAGCACTCCTTCCCCGCCACTAGGGAAAGGGGTGCGGAGGGTGTGGGTAGGGCTGCCCTGTGCAGATCGCTTGTCCGTTTTGGCGAAGCTGTGCATAATCAGGGGCTGTTTTACCGATCAAAAAATGTGTCCGCTAAGGAAGAAAAGACCTTGAGCATTCAACCCTTGGCACGCCGCCTGCTTGGCACTGCCTATTACCCTGAACACTGGCACGAATCGCGCTGGGCAGACGATGCACGTCTGCTGCGCGAAGCGGGCATTACCGTCGTCCGCATGATGGAATTTGCGTGGGATAAATTAGAGCCTGCCGAAGGGCAGTACACTTTTGCGTGGATGGATCGCGCCTTAGATGTCTTCCAAGCGGCGGGCATTCAGGCGATCCTCTGCACACCAACTCCGACGCCGCCGGCGTGGCTGGTCGCCGCGCACCCTGATATTTTGCGCGTAGACCCACATACAGGACTGCGCGACTCGTTCGGCTCGCGCCGTTCGGTCACCTGCCACGCGCCTGCTTACCGCGCCGCCTCGGATCGGATCGTGACGGCTATCGCTGATCATTGGGGACAGCATCCCAACGTCATCGGCTGGCAGATTGATAACGAATTTGGCTGCCACAACAGCACCGAAGATATTTCCGACCACGCCCGTAGCGCCTTTCAAGCCTGGTGCAAGGCGAAATATGGCACCCTAGAGGCACTGAACGCCGCCTGGGGAACGCAGTTTTGGAGCGCCACCTACACCGACTGGGCGCAGATTCCCGTCCCCGCGCCAACCACCGCTGCCCACAATCCCGGCTTGCTGCTCGATTTTCGCCGCTTCTCCAGCCAAGGTTGGGTGGCTTTTCAGCGTAGCCAGATCGAGATTTTGCGCCCACGCATTGGCGCGGAGCGCTTCATCACACACAACTTCATGCTGAAATTCTTTGAGCTGGACTATTACGCGCTTGCCGCTGATCTGGATTTTGTGGGCTACGATAACTATCTGCACGGCATGTCAGGTCCGCTGGAGGCTGCCTTCAACCTAGACCTGATGCGCGGCATGAAGGCAGGGCGCCCTTTCTGGGTGATGGAGCAGCAGCCCGGCACCGTCAACTGGACGCCCTACAATCCACCCGTGCCGCCCGGACAGGTGCGCGCTTGGACGCATCAGGCGTTCGCGCACGGCGCAGAGGCAGTCCTCTACTTCCGTGAGCGCGCCGTAAACATTGGGCAAGAGCAGTATCACGCGGGCGTGCTGAAACATGACGGCACACCTGACCGCTGCTGGCACGAGGCAAAGGCAGTCAGCGAAGATGTTGCCAAATATCCGCTGCTCAGGCGCGGCAAGGCGTCGGTCGCCATCCTCTTTGACTACGAAGATTTCTGGACGCTGCGCCTTGATCCGCACAATGCCGAGTTTTCCTACTATCAAGTAGTGCTTGATCTCTACCGTGAGTTGTGGGAAAAGCATATCGCGGTAGATGTGCTGCCGCGCAGCGCCGATCTCAGCGGCTATGCGGCTGTCTTTGTGCCATCCCCTGCCCTGATTGACGAAGGGCAAGCTGCCAAGTGGCGCGCCTATGTGGAGCAAGGCGGCAAGCTCGTCGTCACTTTCCGCGCCTTCTTCAAGAACAAAGGCAACACCTGGACAGACCAGCCGATGCCTGCCGGCGGGCTTTCCGAGTTGCTCGGCGTCACCATAGATGAATTCTTGAGCATTCCGCCGATCCCAAGCGTGGGTTGGCGCACGCCCAACGATCCCTCGCCCGATTGGGACGATGATCGCGGCGCGCACGTCACCGATATTGCCGCGAAAACACCAGGCATTGGTTTCGGCGAAGGCTTTGGCGTGGCGCCCAAACTGCGCTACCGCCTGTGGGCAGAGGTGCTGACGCCAACCACCGCCGAAGTGATTATGCGCTATGCTGATGGCTACTATAAGGATGGCGCGGCTGCCACCGTCAACAAAGTTGGTGAGGGCGCCGCCTACTACATCGGCTGTTGGTCTCAGCCGCTCATTCCGCGCTCGATCTGGCAAGCGCTTGATCTGGCACGCTTTGAGCCAGCCGCTAACGATGTGCCACGCGGGCAGACAGTCGAGATTGTGCCGATGCAGGACGCTGATGGCAAGACGGTTGAGGTGCGGATCAACCATAGCAAGCGTACCGTCACCTTTACGGAGCAAGGGCAGTGACTGTTGCCATTTGGACAACCGAGCGTGAGGGTGTCCTCACGCTTGGCACAACACACTCGCGCCTAGAGTTTGCCCTAGACGGCACGGGCTTTCGTCTGCTGGCAGATAATCGGCTGGTGCTACAGACCAGCTCCGGCTGGGGCGAACCGTGCGAACGCCTGTGCCTGTGGCAAGCAGAAGGCAGCGAGGCGATCCTCACCTTTTATCGCGGCGCGCACGGCTTTGGCAGGCTGCGCGTGCTGGCGTTGGAAAATGGCTGGCAGTTGGTCTGGGATCAGCCGACCCGTGATACATTCGATCTGCTGGTCGGTGTCCATTGGTATGGGCAGGGCGAGATCATCCACCAACGCTATCCACTCGAACAGATCAGCTTGTGGGAAGCGCCGCTGCTGACGTGGGATAACGGCGCAACGGGGCTGGGTAACATCCAAACGCCTGCGTGGTTATGTGCCACCGGTGCCGCGCTCTTGGTGCAAAATGCCGCCGACTCGCTGCATGTGGGCTTCAATGCGCCGCCCAGCCACATCGCGCCGCCCACATGGGATTTGAGCGCCGCCCAAGCGCCCGCCGTTGAGCGCCCGCCGCTTTCCAGCCTGCACGCCTCTGCCCAACTGACGCTGCACAACCCAAACCAACCGCTGGACTATCTGATCTTGGTGGGTGAGCATGTCCGTAGTGCCTACCAACACTTGATCGGGCAGTTGGGCAAGCCTGACCGCATTCCGCCCGAAGATTTTCTGCGCGAGCCGATCTGGACGACGTGGGCGCGCTACAAAACTGAGATCGATCAGGCGCGTGTGCTTGCCTATGCTCAGGAAATCCGTGCCTATGGCTATCCCGGCAGCACCTTTGAGATTGACGACAAATGGCAGCGCGCCTACGGCGATAACACCTTTGACCCTGAGCGCTTCCCTGACCCACAAGGCATGGTGGCTGCCCTGAACGCGCAAGGCTTCAACGTCACAGTGTGGGTGCATCCCTTTCTGGTTGCCGAATCGCCTAACACGCAAGAGGCAATCCAGCATGGCTATCTGGTCAAACGCCCTGAGAGCGACGATCTCTACACCGTGATCTGGTGGCAAGGCTTGGGCTATCTGCTGGATGTGAGCAATCCAGAGGCGTTGGCGTGGTATGCCGCCAAGCTGCGCGAATTGCAGCGCCAAGTGGGCTTGGCGGGCTATAAATTCGATGCCGGTGAGGCCGGCTTCTTCCCTGCCGATGCGCGCACACATACGCCGATGCACCGCAATGAATACAGCGCCCGTTGGGCAGCCTTTGCCGCCGAACATTTTCCCTACTGCGAAGTGCGGACGGGCTGGTTTAGCCAGCGCTTGCCGATCCTCTTTCGGCAGTGGGATCGCTTTAGTACATGGGGCTACGATAATGGCTTGGCATCGGTGATCACAACGGCGCTGATGCTCTCGCTGACGGGCTATCCGTTCACCTTGCCGGACATGATCGGTGGGAATGCCTACGGCGATTTGCTGCCCAACAAAGAACTGCTCATCCGCTGGACTCAGGCAAGCGCGCCCATGCTGGCGATGCAGTTTTCCATCGCGCCGTGGGATTTTGACGATGAAACGGTTGCCATTTGCCGCAAATATGCCGACCTGCACGTGACTCTGGCAGATGAGCGCCTTGCCGCCGCCCGCCGCGCCACCCTAGACGGCACGCCCGTCATCCGCCCGCTGCTGTGGGAAGCGCCTGAGGATATGAGCGCGCTTGGCATCGGCGACCAATATCTGATGGGTAGATATCTTGTGGCGCCGGTGCTAACGCCCAACACCACCGCACGGCACGTCTACTTGCCCTACGGCATCTGGCGTGACTACTGGACGGGCGAACGTTACGAGAGCAATGGCACATGGCTGCGCGATTATCCGTCGCCGCTGGACGTGCTGCCACTGTTCGTGGACGAAGACTCACGTTGGGATGATCACTCGTGAACGGCGCCCTGAAGCATTGGGCAGCGCTCTTAGTGCCTGCCCTGATCGTCTTGGTGCTGGATCAGGTGGCGAAACATTGGGTGCGCGCAACCTTAGCGCTTGGTGAGACGATCACGCCCATTGAGCCGCTGCGCGAAGTGTTCGGCATCACCTTCAGCCAGAACACCGGTGCTGCTTTCAGCCTGCTGCCGCAAGCCGGCGATCTGTTCTTGCTGATCGCGCTCGGCATGGTGATCGGCATCCTGATCTTTTATCCGCGCATGGCAGCCGATAATTGGGCAACGCGCATCGCGCTTGGCATGGTGCTAGGCGGTGCTTGTGGCAATGCCCTCGACCGCCTGACGCTCGGCTACGTGGTGGATTGGTTCTTGGTGCGGATTCCGAACGTGCTAGCAAACGTCAGCAACTTTGCCGACCACGCCATTGTAATCGGTATTGGTGTCCTGTTCCTGCTCAGTTGGCGCGCCAAGCCCGCCCAAAGCACGGAGCCAAGCGATCTACCTGAACAGTAGACTGTTGCTGCCCTAGCCTTGCAGCACCTGATGGTAGAAAGCAATGGTTTGGGTAGCAACCTGCGCGTGTGTAAAGTGATCCAGCACGCGCTGCCTGCCGCGCTTGCCAAGCATACGCCGTAAAATCTCGCCGCCGCCGCGCTCAACCAAATGCCGCATTTGCACAGCCAGCCCTTCAGTAGACCCTTCCTTGAATGAGAGTCCGCCATGTCCCATCACATCTTTAATTGCGCCGCTTGTCGCACCGATGATCGGCACGCCACATGCCATCGCCTCTACAATCACGCGCCCAAACTGCTCTTTCCAGTTGGGCAGCGTGCGCGATGGCACCACCAATGCCGTTAGATCGGCATAGATGCGCGGCATTTCGGTGGAAGGCACCTGCCCAATAAATGTGACGCGCTCACGGATGCCCAGCGACTCCGCAAGCCGCGCTAGATTCTCGCGTTCAGGACCTTGCCCAACGATCCGCACCTGAAAGGAATGCCCTTCCCGCGCCAAGATCGCCGCCGCTTCCAGCAGCAGATCGGCGCCTTTTTCGCGCACCAAGCGCCCCACAAAGCCAAAAGTTGGTGTTTCAGGCAATTTCTCGGTCGGCTGGAAAAAGTCAGGGTCAACGCCGAACTGCGGAATAACCGCCATCGGCAGGTGGCAGCCTTTGGCGCGCAGCACCTCGGCGGCGCTTGGCGTGCCAGCCAAGGCGCCATTGGCAGCGCGCAGCAAGCACGCCTCACCAAGCGAGAACGGCGGCGGATAGTGCCGCAAGATGTTTTGCCAGCTAAAGAAGATCGCCTTCGCACCGATCCGCTTGGCGTGCCAGAGCGCTTGCCATGCCGCCACGTTATACGGCTCTTCGTCAATGTGGACGAGCTGCGGACGCACCTCACGCATGATCTGCCCAAGCGTTGGGTAATGGTGCAGGTGAAAATTGCCGTTCAGGCGCAGCGGCACCACCTCCAGCCGATAGCCTCGCGTATAGACGCGCTCTAGCGGCTGCACACCGCTTGGATCGCGCCACTCGGAAGGCACAACAAGGGTCAGGTCAAGGTCGCTGTGACGCGCCATTTCTTCCAGCTTGCGCTGGTAAATGCCGACCACACACGCCTTTGAGATCATCAAAACGCGCATAGATTCCGTTGCCTAAGCGTATGAAAATTGTGAGACAGACTTTGCCTCAGCATGATATAATGCCCTCTAAGCGAAATGAATGCGAATTGAGACCCTAATGAGCCGATTTGCTTTTACTTGGTCGCGTTTGCTGGCACTGGCACTGATTATAGCGGCACTGCCTTTCTTTTCGGCAGGCGCACAAGCCAACACCGCCACTGGCACGGTCTGCGTGCTTGCCTACCATGATGCTAACCAAAATGGTGTGCGCGATGCAGGCGAAGAAGCGCTGCCTGAAGTCAGCTTTAATCTGATGATCGCCTCTAACGTTTTGGTGGCGAACTATGTCGCGCTGCAAGGCGAACCCTACTGCTTTGAAAACTTGCCCGCCCAGCAGTATACCTTGAGCGCTGCCAGCCCGCTGTATGTGCCGATAGATGGCGCGGTCACCTTTGCCCTACAGGAAGGCGCGCACCTTACCTATCAGTTTGGCGCGCTCTACCGCGCACCGCAGACCGTCAGCTTGCCCGAAGACGCGCTGATCGTGATCCCAATGACGATGAGTGTGCGGCTTGGCATGTCCATCAGCGCTGCCCTGATCGTGATGTTGGCGCTCAGCGGCGTTGGGATGGTCATCTATGGCATGTTCTTTCACCGCCGCGCCGCCCTAGTCAGCCCGAACGTGCGTGCCTCGCAGCCCGCGAAGGCGGTTCGGGAAACAGGATCGCGCAAGGTTGCCAGCGAACGCCTGAAGCGCAGCACCCGTGCATTTGAGCCGCTGCCGCCGCCCGCCGAGGTTGCCCGTGCCGATCTGCCGCGCTCCGAACGCTACAGCGATCTGGACAGCCTTGATGAGGACGATGCTTAGCCCAGATAAACTTCACCGGTTTGTGTGTTGCGCGCCGCCGACCAGCCGCGCCGATGCCGCACCCACTCAAAGGGCGGGAAGCTGGCGCGCTCCAACACACTGACTGCCTCGTTCGGAAAAAGCTGCCCTAAAATCTCGCCGCTCTCGCTTGGCACCGCCCGAATCCGCAGCGCAGCAGTGGTACGCACTGCCACTGTGCCAAGCGTGCTGGTTGGTGTATAGCCTGCCAGCCAAGGCATTGCCACACCGCGCACCGCTGCCAACTGCGGCGCGCTGGCAGCGCCCAAACGCCAAAAGGCTATGCCTGCCGCTGCCTGCTGTGGCTCTAGGGCAGCGCGCCCTGCTTCGCGCATATCACCTTCCGCGCCGAACTGCGTCAACACGACTGTCGGTTTGCGGTAAGGGCGCAGGGCGTTGAGCGTCTGCGCGATGAGCGTCGCCGGGCGTCCGCCCCACTCGGCATACAAGACCTTCGGATGCCAGCTATCCACAAAAGGCAGCCATTCCATCAGGTTCACCGCGCCGAACATGCTCGGGCGTCCGTCAAAGCTGACGCCGATGCTGGCATTGGCAGGCAGCGCGCGGCGCAGCGCGATCATGAAATTGCGGATGCTGGCAGAGTCGCGCAGCACCAAGCGCGATGGATCAAGGTCTAGCACCACAGAGCGGACGCCATCGGCAAGGGTTGCCTGCACAATCTGGCTGACCTCTGCGGTCAGGTTGTTGCCCTGCAAACCGTGCCACACATACAAGCGTACCCGCGCCGCCGTCAGCGCGTCCGCAATGCGCGAGAGGTCAACCGTGTTCCGCACGGCAAGCGCGCCACTTCCGCCCAGCCAATTTATGCCTGTGCTGCCCCATAAAAGCAGCGCGTTTACGTTGGGCGCAGCGTTTTGCAGGCGCGCCGCGAATGCCTCTGCGTTTGGATCGCTGATCGGATCGGTGGCAAGGTGCGCCAACGCCAGACTGCCTGCAAAGGGCGTGTTCTGTCGTTCATAAATGGGGAAGTCGGCGTGCAAGTTCTGGAAAAACGTTGTGAAGATCGGATTCTTCGGCTCGCCACGGACGTTGACAATGCCTGCCTCATCCATTGTATCGTTCCAGGCGAACCAGATCACTGCGCCTAGCGCGTAGGTATAGACATCGCGCAGGTAATCAATGGTCTTATCCATGTAGTTCGCAATGCGTGACCAATAGCTCTGGTTGTTCACGTCCACACGCGCCACGCCGATCTCGCTGATCCAGATCGGCTTATCGGGAAAAGCATCGGTGAATTGGCGCATCAAGCCGTCTAGCGAGCCGGTGTAGTTGGAGAACGGCGCCACATTGGCGCCCGGCGGCACATGCCCATAAGGATGCACAGCGATGCCATCCACAGGCAGCACGCCGCCTAAAGCCTGCCGAACCGCCCTTAGGTAGGCAATGCCGTTGGCGGCGCCGCTTGCCAAGCCGCCGCTGATGACTTGCGCGGCAGGGTCAGCTTGGGTGATCGCCTTGCTCGCCAAGAGCAGCAGCGTGGCATAGTCGGCAGGCTTCACGTAGTGCGAGGTCGGCGCGCCGTCGAGGTCGCCCTCATTCCAAATTTGGTAGGCTGCCACTTGCCCGCGGTAGCGCGCTGCAATCTGCCCCGCCCGTGCGGCGAAATCACGTGCATAGCGCGCCCAATCGCCGTTCACCCATGGCATATTCCCTAGGAATGTATCTTGCAGCAGGATCAGCAGAATGCGCGTGCTGCTTTGGCTATAGGCGCGGATGATCGGATCGTAGAAGGCGTAAGCGCGCTCAGGCGGTTCACGGCGGCTATCCATGTGCAGCACAAAGCGCACCCAGCCTGCGCCACGCAGTTGATCAGGGCGTGGGTTGGCGGTTGGGTTGTTGGGATCAATGTTGATGCCCCACAAACGCTCGCGCGGCGGCACGCCATCCGTCATGAAGATTGTCCGCCCATCCAGCGAACGCTCGGCACACCAACCGCGATCAAAGTTGAGCCACAAATAGCCGTCCGATTCAGCGCGGCGGGCTTCGTCTACAGTGATCACCTCATTGCGAACCAGCGTTCGCCCGGTGCGGAAAGCCGCTTGGGTGGAAGGTTGCGAACGGATATTCAGGTTACTAACAATGCAGCGGTATTGTCTCAGTGCCATAGCGCAGCCTTTCTTAGGAAATGCTTTTTGGCGCAACTGGCTTGATTGTAGCACGAAACGCGATCCGTGCTTGTGGGAAAGTGCGCCGCTGCACACAAACACAAACGGGCGGGAAAATCTTCCCGCCCGCTGCATGGTTAGCTTGTGTGTGGCTTTAGAAATCCATGC
This sequence comes from Chloroflexi bacterium CFX4, assembly GCA_021404685.1. Classification (GTDB taxonomy): domain Bacteria; phylum Chloroflexota; class Anaerolineae; order Aggregatilineales; family UBA2796; genus CP2-2F. The sequence goes on from QWHC01000031.1 coordinate 19,022, forward strand.
CACCGCCGCCGCCGCCAGGCATTGGCTTCTCATCTTCTTTGATGTCGGTAATGAGCGCCTCGGTGGTCAGGATCATGCTGGCGATGCTTGCCGCATTCTCCAACGCGCCGCGGGTCACCTTAGCAGGGTCAATGATGCCTGCCTCGATCATGTTGACGAAGCGAGCGCTCAGCACGTCGTAGCCCATGCGGTTATCGCCCTTGTTGCTCTGCTCAGCGCGCACGGACTGCACAATCACCGCGCCATCCTGACCGGCATTGGCAGCGATGCGGCGCATGGGCGCTTCCAGCGCACGGCGCATGATCTGAACGCCGGTGTTCTCGTCATCCAGCTCCAGCTTCACGCCGTCCAAGCTGCTGATGGCGTTAATGAGCGCCACGCCACCGCCCGGCACAATGCCTTCCTCAACGGCGGCACGGGTTGCGCTCAGGGCGTCCTCAACGCGGTGCTTCTTTTCCTTCAGTTCGGTCTCGGTTGCGGCACCGACGCGGATGACTGCCACACCGCCTGCCAGCTTGGCAAGGCGCTCTTGCAGCTTCTCGCGGTCATAGTCGCTGGTGGTGCGGTCAATCTCGATCCTGATCTCGGCGATGCGCCCCTTGATGGCGGTTTCTTCGCCCGCGCCGTCAATGATGGTGGTGTCGTCCTTGGTGGAAACAACCTTGCGCGCACGCCCCAGATCGTTGATGGTGACGCCTTCCAACTTGCGCCCAACATCCTCGCTGATGACCGTACCGCCCGTCAGCACGGCAATATCTTGCAGCATTGCCTTACGGCGGTCGCCAAAGCCGGGCGCCTTGACTGCCAGCAGGCTCAACATGCCGCGCAGCTTGTTCAGCACCAGCGTGGCGAGCGCCTCACCGTCCACATCCTCAGCAATGATGACCAACGAACGGCGACCGACCTGCACCAGCTTCTCAAGAATCGGCACAATGTCCTGTGCGGCGCTGATCTTCTTCTCATAGATCAGGATGTAAGGTTCTTCGAGGACAGCTTCCATCGTGTCGTTGCTGGTGATGAAGTAGGGGCTGATGTAGCCGCGATCAAACTGCATACCTTCAACGTATTCGGTCTCGAATTCCAGACCCTTGCTCTCCTCAACAGTGATGACGCCATCCTTACCAACGCGATCCATCACGTCGGCGATCAGTTCACCAATGGACTGATCCTGTGCGGAGATAGCGGCGACGGAGGCAATTTCTTCCTTCGTATCAATCTCGACTGCCATCTCGCGAATTGCGTGGGCGATGCGCTCGGTAGCTGCCTCGATGCCGCGCTTGAGCAGCATCGGGTTGGCGCCGGCGGCAACGTTCTTCAAGCCTTCGTTCACGATGGTCTGGGCAAGCACGGTGGCGGTCGTCGTGCCATCACCGGCAATGTCGTTGGTCTTGGTGGCAGCCTCTTTCAAAAGCTGCGCGCCCATGTTCTCAAAGGGGTCTTCCAATTCAATTTCTTTGGCAACGGTCACGCCATCATGGGTGACGGTTGGTGCGCCGAACTTCTTATCGAGCGCGACGTTGCGTCCCTTCGGACCGAGCGTGGTGGCGACTGCCTCAGCCAGTTTATCAATGCCGCGCTTCAGCCCGCGGCGTGCTTCTTCACCAAACACGAGTTGCTTGGGCATGGGTTAAGTTCCTTTCTGCGTTGTTTTCGGGGCAATTAGTCGGTGAGAACGGCGAGAATGTCGCTCTCTTTGAGGATCAACAGCTTTTTGCCATCAATTTTGATTTCAGTGCCAGCATACTTGGCGTACAGCACCTTATCATCCACCTTCACATCCATCGGGATGAGTTCGCCGTCATCATCACGGCGACCTTGACCGACGGCGAGAATCCTACCCTGCTGTGGCTTTTCCTTTGCCGTTTCGGGCAGCAGGATGCCGCTGGGTGTTACTTCTTCGCCTTCCATTGGCTCGATCACAACGCGATCCGCGAGGGGACGCAACTTGAGCGTCATAAGTCTTTCCTCCAAAGTTCGTCTGCGTATGAAGGGCTTTTAGCACTCTCATAGGGTGAGTGCTAAACACTATGCATAGTGTATTCAGGTTAGGAAAGCGTGTCAAGAGCCATTTTAGCAGACTCCATTAGAGAGTGCTAAACATGCACTGCATAAGAGGTATTCATGCCGCCATACGGACTCTGCACCTAGCCTTTGAGCGTTCCTATGCTATGATTCACCTAAGGCTTGGCTGAGTTTGTATGGGAAGGCTATGACAAAGCGTGTGGTCGTCGCTATGAGTGGCGGCGTGGATAGTTCGGTGGCGGCTGCCCTGATGGTGCGGGCGGGCTACGAGGTGATCGGCATTATGATGCGGCTGTGGGCAGAGGACGGCGAAGGCGCGCATGGCTATAACCGCTGCTGCACGCCCGATCAAATGACCGACGCCGGCAGAGTTGCCCGCAAACTCGGCATCCCCTTCTACGTCTTGGATACACAAGACGTATTCAAGCGCAATATCGTGCAGTTTTTCGTGGAACAGTACGCGCAAGGTGTCACGCCCAACCCATGCCTAGAGTGCAACCGCCACATCCGCTTTGAGTGGCTGCTGAACCACGCGCTCTCGCTGGAGGCAGACTATCTGGCAACCGGGCATTACGCACGGGTGCGCCAAGCACCTGATGGCAGCTTCCAACTGCTGAAGGGCTTGGACGAGGGCAAAGATCAGAGCTATGTGCTAAGCGTGATGGGACAAGCACAGCTTGCGCGGGTGCTGTTTCCCATTGGTGAGCATCACAAGGCGCATGTGCGCGAAATTGCCGCCGAACTTGGGCTAGGCATCGCTGCGAAGGGTGATAGCCAAGATTTGTGCTTCCTTGCCGATGGCGATTATCGGCGCTTTTTGCGCGAACACAGCCCTGCCCTTATCGGCAAGCAGATCGGGGCGGCGGGCGACATCAAAACGCGGGATGGGCGCGTGCTAGGCAGGCATGACGGCTTGCCAAACTATACGATTGGGCAGCGCAAGGGACTAGGCATCGCCAGCGCAGAGCCGCTCTACGTGATCGATCTGGATACGGCGCAGAATGCCGTCATTGTTGGCACGAAAGATGAGCTGGGCAAGGCGCAGCTTACAGCAGCGCGTGTGAATTGGGTCAGTGGCGCGCCGCCAAGCACGCCCGTTCAGGCAGAGGTGAAAATTCGCTACAAGGCACAGCCGATCCCTGCCCTTGTAACTGCGCTGCCAAATCAGCGCGCTCAGGTGGATTTTGAGGCGCCGCTGCGCGATATTACGGCGGGACAAGGGGCCGTTTTTTATCAGGGTGAGGTCTGTTTGGGCGGCGGCATCATCGAGAAGCCACGCCACACCTAACGCAGTTTGATGACCATGAACAAGTGTCCGAACTGGAGCAGGTCGCCATCGCTCAGGCGATAGTCGCGGTTTGGGTAGAGCAACTGCCCGTTCAGGCGGGTGCCGTTGGTGCTGCCCAAATCGCGCAAGTGCAAACGGTTATCAATGACTACAAATTCGGCATGGCGGCGCGAAACGCCTTTGTCACGCCCATTGAAGGGCGTGAGATCAATCTCGGGCGTGAAGCCGTCCACTTCATCAGGGCGCCCAATGGCTGCCCGTTCGGTCACTTCAAGGCGCAGCGGCTTGGCAGCCTCGCCTTGCACTAAGAGCGTCACACGCCAGCCCAGCAATGCTTCTGTGCTATGGAAAGGCTGAATGGTCGGTTGGCGAGAGAGGGTATCTTCATCAAGGCGTGTCGTACCGCGCCCACTGCTTGCGGTGTTAAATGATTCTGCCATCCCTGCAATCTCCTAAACCAGCGGCTTGCACAGCATAAAGAGCGAAAAAGTGTGCATTATCCGCTATACGATTAATCATACCCGAAAGAAACGTATGGGCAACCGTTTTTTTACAGTTTCTACCCATTTTATAGCCTTTACGCTATGGATGGTTCTCTTAGTTGGCTGCGCGGCGGAACGTCGTTATGAAGTTGGAATAACGCGCCTTGCCGCCGAACTGCCACCACAGAGCGCGGCAGCGATCAGCGCTTCACGGCGCGGCGCCTGGTTGGCATGGACGGGCGATCTGGCGGCACCTGATCTTTACCTTCAAGCCTCCGACTCCGAGCAGGCCTTACACTTCCCGATCAGCGCGCAGCCGCGCCGCCTGAGTTTGCTGCCCTTAGCAGATCGGCGTTTGGCGCTGCTGTGGCTGGAGGCGGCGGAGGGCAGCGCAGCGCGCTTGGTGAGCGCCACGCTGGAGGCAGAAGGCAGCCTGCGGCGGGCGCCCTTTGAGGTTGCTAGTGCAGAGTCCTACCACGCACTGCCAACGCCAAACGGCGGTGTGATCGCGCTTGCCGTGAACAACGCAGCGCTTTCAGCTGTGCCGCTGGATGCCTTAGGGCGTCCACGGGCGGCGGTGCGCCTTGCCGAGTCAGCATACTTGCCAACGGCTGCCTTTGACAGTGCGGATCGGCTGCATGTGCTGTGGCTGATGCCAAGCAGCGGTCAGTTATGGTCGTTGATGTATATGGCATTCCGCGCCGAACAGCTTGAGCAGCCTACGCCAAGCCTGCCTACGCCGATTCCGCTTGCCGTGCTGCGCCTTGAGGATGGTCAGTTTTTCGAGTCGCTCAGCGTTGGCACGGATGCACAGGCTGTTTATGTGGTGTGGAATGTGGTCAGCGTGGCGGCAGCGGGCGAATCGGCGCGGCTGGCGGGCATTCGTTTTCCGCAGGCAGCCAGCAGCCGCAGCACAGCACTTGATCTCAGCGCGCTGCCGCCGAATCTGCGGGGCGTGAGCATTCCGCCTGCCGATCCGCTGCAAGGCGGCGCGCCAACGATTGTGGGCAGCCTGCCGCCTAATCAGATTGCCTACGGCGCACTGGCGCGGCAGGGCGTCTTTCGGGTGCGGCAGATCAGGGCAGCTCTTGAGGGTGAGAGTTTGAGCGGCAGCGTGGCAGCCGCGCTGAGCAGCAACAACGCACTCCATCTGGCATGGTTCACGCTGGATGCCTACGGCAAGGCAGCTTTGCAGTATGCCACCTACCCGCGCCCGCAGCCTGCCGCTGCCCTGAATTAACCGCCGTTAACCCACGCGCTCCCAACGCCCAAAGCCTTCCGCGCTCTCGATCAGGGCGAAAGTTTGCCGTCCCAACGTGGTGATGAAGTGCTTGCCCGGCCCCGGCACCCACTTGCCTTCGGCATCAATCACGCCACCTGGCTGGTAGACGTAGGAAGTGTTCAGGGCAAATTCAGGCGTGGTTGCCCAGCCAAGTTCCTCACGTAAGCCCGGCGTCGTGCGCCATAGCTTGCCAAAACCACGCCGCGGTTGGTAGAAGTTTTCGGAAGGTGGCGTCAGGTTCGGGTCAAATTCAGGCTCGCCCTCCTTGAAGGTATCGGGATACACGCGCCACTCGCCGGTATTTGGATTGCCTGGCGTTGTGATCAGCACCCAAACCACGTTGCGCGTACTGATCCAGAACATGAAGCCGTTCTGAAAGTCCTGTTGGGCAATGAACAACTGCGCCCGCGTCTCGGTTGGGAAGGCGTTCAGGGTTGGCGTCAGGCTTGGCAGCAGCGTCTCGGTGGTTTGGGTTGCCTGTGGTAAAGCGGTGACTAGGGTTGGGAGTGTGGCGGTTGGGTTGAGGGCAGCCGTTGTCGGCACGGGTGTCGCGGCGGCGGGTGCAGCCGGCGTGACCGTGATAAGGATCGTATTGGGATCGGGCGTGGGCGAAATGACCACAACCAATTGCATTGGCGGTAAGCCACCGCAGCTCACTAACCCGAAAATGCCAAGCAGCAATGCGAGCAGCAAGCCACTATATCGCTTTCGCATAAAGATTCTCCCCAAGCATACAACAACGAGTTATAGACGGGAGGCATTGTACCACATTTGGGCGTGGGCTTATTGGGCGCTTGCCCTACGCTTTGGTGGGAGTGTTCGTTCACGGACGGCGGATATCTACAGGGACACCCCTGAGGGTATGCGCTGTCCAGAGTGTGTGAATCGCCCCACACCCGTTGCTTCCCTTTCCCCGCAGGCGGCTGAGGGGCGACACTAAACTAGGAGCGGCGGTGAGGTGGCGCGGAGAAACGCCTGCCGTCCTTCTCGAAAGAGACTCCATTGGCGACGCGTGCTACC
>QWHC01000013.1 GCA_021404685.1 Chloroflexi bacterium CFX4
TGGAGTCTCTTTCGAGAAGGACGGCAGGCGTTTCTCCGCGCCACCTCACCGCCGCTCGTAGTTTAGTGTCGCCCCTCAGCCGCCTGCGGGGAAAGGGAAGCAACGGGGGCGGGAGTGCGGTTAGGGTAAACACCTTTAAAGGTGAGGCTTATGCGAGTGCTGCACACGATTTTTCGCAGTTCATACCCTTGATCCTCACCGCTCCACAAGCAAAAAGGACTTGCCCTACGCAAGTTTATCGCCTTTAGTTGCCCAGCAACTGTGGCGTAGTGAGCATCTGAAGCCCATCAATATTCAGGACGCTCATCTTATACATGCGCCGTAACTCCTCACAGGTCTGCTCAGGCGTCTCAAGCAAGATGAGGTGAACCTGCTCAGGCGGCAACCCCATGTTGCGTGCCAGCACCGAGTATTTATAGATGCGCTCTTGATAGTCCGACGTTTTGGTCTCAAACCATAAGATGCGTCCACCTATGCCTACACTCAGCAGCAAATCAAATTCAAAGTTCCGATCTTCAGGCAGGATGACTTGCGCGTTATGCACAATAGCAAAGGGTATGTTGGACATAAGAAGCACCTTGCTCAGATGAGCGCGTGTGAAGCGTTCTAACCAGCCGCCGGTGAAAAAGTTATAGGCAATTGGCGTGCGGCTTGGGCGTGCTGTGAGCTTGAACTGCGGCGCTCTCCGATAATCGTAGTATTCCAGAAAGGCGAGGCGGCGCAGCTCAGTGCAGAGTTGTGTGCTGTCTGCGATGCAACGGTCGCCACAACCTGACAAGTTGACGGTAAACGTCTCGCCATTGGTTAAGCTCCGTTTGATGTGTTGGTAGACGAGTCTGATGTGTGGATAGCGCATTCCCATCAACAGTGCAATGCGGTCAAGCACCTCATCATGTTCCTGAGGCTCTCCAACACTGCGTATTGTGATCCCTGCATCAGCAAGGAACTGGTGGATATCTTCCACCGTTGGATAAGCCGCTTTTGGCTCATCCATCTGCCCTTCAGCAGGGGCAGCCTCTGAAGGGGCAGAGGCTGCCGGTGCGCTGTGACCATTCAAGGTATGCAGCGTTTGGACGAGTTCCCAAAAACGTTCTTTTGTGTTTATTCGGAAGGGATATCGGTCGAGCAATTCTTTCAACTCATCAGGGAGTTCGGTTTCTGTAGGAAGGTGCCCATCAGGGAATAAGATGGGTTGAACGGGCTTGCCTTTCTCTAGAGCAAGCGACAGCGCAGTGCGATCAGGATCGCTGGGATGGGTCAGCCAACCATCATTCGACGATTTACCGCTAAATAGAACAAGGACAAGTTCAATGCGCTCAAAGGCATTTTGTAAACTTGTCCTTACTGAGCCGCCAAAAGGCACCAGCCTCGCGGCGCCAAGCGTGAAGGTATGGTTAGGTAAGTAATTCTGCAACGTTCGCACAAAAACTGCGGCGTGTTGCTCATCGGGATGTGCCAGAACAAGGGCATATGCCATGCTGGGATGCTCCTCTCTCCATAAAAACGGACTCAATAGGATGGTGCAGCGCGTCCTTTAATAATAAAGAACGCATACTTATCTGGCGGGAGGTATTTTAAGTGCATTTTGTGATAATATAGTTATTGGAGTCTTAAAACGTAAACATGCAAAGGTGAAAAGAAGATAAGTTAAATTTTGACTTTGGGTATGCTAGGGGAGCATACCTTGTGGGCGTGTGCTGAGCCTCGCCCTTTCCCCGCCGGCAGGGGAAAGGGAAGCGAAGGGTGTGGGGCGGGAGTACGGTGCGGCAAAGGTGCTTCACACGCCTTTGCAGCGCATAGCCTTGATCTTCGCCATGCCTTGCTTCCCATAGGTGGGAGTGGCGGTGAGGTGGTGCGCAGAAACGCCTTAGCGTTGCCCTCAAGCGCTCCACAGCGCGCAGACGTCAGGTAGCATGGCTGTGCAATTGCTGCCACTGGCGATTCAGATAGCCACCAACCAACTGCGTCATGGTCTCCACTTCCACCAAAAAGGAGTCATGCCCTAAGTGTGCCTGCACATGATGATATTCAACCGAACGTCCTGCTAAGGCGTCTACCAACTCACGGGCTTGTGCCGCTGTGTAGAGCCAATCGCTGGAAAAGCTGATGACCAGGAAGCGCGCCTTCACGCCTTGCAGTGCTTCTGCCAACGTGCTGTAGCCTTCTGCGATGTCGAAATAATCGAGCGCCTTTGTGATGTACAGGTAGCTGTTGGCATCAAAACGGCGCACGAATTTCTCACCCTGATACTGTAAGTAGCTCTCTACAGCAAATTCAGTGCCAAAGGTGTAGCGGTGCTGGTTGGCAGTTTGCAAAGCGCGGCTGAACTTCACTTCTAGCGAGTGTTCGCTCATATAGGTGATATGCCCAACCATGCGCGCCACTGCCAAGCCAGCGGCAGGCGGCGTGCGCCCATAGTAGTTGCCGTTATTCCAGTTCGGATCAGCATAGATTGCTTGACGCCCAATCTCGTTAAAGGCGATGTTCTGTGCGGACGAGCGCGGCGTGCTGGCAAGAAACAGCACGGTCTCCACCCGATCAGGATAATCCACCGCCCATTGCAACGCCTGCATACCACCCATGCTGCCGCCTGCAACCGCGAACAAACGCTGAATGCCCAGATAATCCATCAGGTGGCGCTGCGCCTGCACCATATCCGCAATGGTGATGATCGGGAAGCGCAAGGCATACGGTTTGCCATCCGCCGCAAGGGAAGCAGGGCCGGTGCTGCCTTGGCAACCACCGATCACGTTGCTGCAAATCACAAAGTAGCGGTCAGTATCAAACATTTTGCCCGCGCCAACTGCATCATCCCACCAACCGGGCGGCTCATTCGGATCGTGGGTGTGGTAGCCCGCCACATGAGCATCGCCCGAAAGCGCGTGGCAGATCAAGATCGCGTTAGAGCGCTGCGCGTTCAGCTTGCCGTAGGTTTCGTAGGCAAGGGTGAAGCCTTCTAAGGTTTTGCCGCTGCGTAGGTGCAACGGCTGTGCAAAATGGGCGTGCTGGCGGCGCACAATCCCAACCGAGTGCTGTCGGGTGCGGCGCGCAGCCGTCAGTCGTTCGCTGTTATGTGTGCTTTCCAACATGCTCTTCTCACAGAACGCTTTGCCGAACAGTTAGCATTGCCTGTGCCACGTAGCGCAGCACAGGCAGCAGGAACAAGTCTAGGCGACAGGCTGCCGAACGCCTTGCGAAACCTTCAAGGCCTGATCAAGGTCCCACAAAATGTCCTCAATATCCTCAATGCCAACGGCAAGGCGGATGTAATCTTCTGTGACGCCTGTAGCGCGCTGTTCTGCGGCGCTAAGTTGGCTGTGTGTGGTGCTGGCAGGGTGAATTGCCAGTGAGCGCGCATCGCCCACATTTGCCAAGTGGCTGAAAATCTTCAGGTTGTTAATGAACGCCTTGCCGCTTGCCAAGCCGCCTTTGATGCCAAAGCCAATCACAGCGCCGGCGCCCTTTGGCAGATATTTCTTGGCGCGCTCATAGCTGGTGTGGCTTGGTAAACCGGGATAATTCACCCAAGCAACGGCGGGATGACTTTCAAGGTATTGGGCAACCGCTAGGGCGTTATCTACATGGCGCTGCACACGCAAGGCGAGCGTCTCCAGCCCGATTAGGTTCAGGAAGCTGTTGAAGGGTGCTTGCGAACCGCCAAAATCGCGCAGACCAACCACACGCGCACGGATGATAAAAGCTGCCGCGCCTGCCACATCTGCCAAGACTGCACCATGATAGGCGGGCTCTGGCTGCACGATGCCGCGGTGCCTGCCACTCGCCTTCCAATCAAACTTGCCGCTGTCCACAATCACGCCGCCAATGCTCAAGCCGTGTCCACCGATCCATTTGGTGGTGGAATGCACCACAATATCCACGCCATACTCAAAGGGACGGATCAGGTACGGCGTACCAAAAGTATTATCCACAATCACAGGCACACCGTGCTTGTGCGCCACAGCCGAAATGCCTTCAAAATCGGGGATTTCCAGCTTCGGATTGCCGATTGTCTCTAGGTAGATGGCGCGTGTTTTGTCGTTGATCAGGCGCTCATAATCGGCAGGATTATCGCCTTCCACAAAGTGAACGGTGATGCCTAGCCGCCGCAGCGATTGCGAGAAGAGGGTGTAGGTGCCGCCGTAGAGCGCCGCCGACGAGATGATCTCATCGCCTGCATCAGCAAGGGTGAGGATCGCCAACGTCTCCGCGAACTGCCCTGAGGCAGTTGCCAGTGCGCCAATGCCGCCTTCCAAAGCGGCGATGCGCTGCTCAAAAGCATCGTTGGTTGGGTTCATGATGCGCGTGTAGATGTTGCCGGGAACTTGCAGGGCAAAGAGCGCAGCAGCGTGATCCGTATCCTTAAATTGATAGCTGGTGGTCTGGTAAAGCGGCACGGCACGCGCTTGCGTGGTTGGGTCGGGTGAATAGCCCGCGTGCAGCGCATTGGTGTTGAACTTCAAAGGGCGCGGCGTTTCAGCAGCGCCGTTGGTCGGTGAATCGGCATTACCGTTTGAATTGGACATGAACAAACCCTTTCTGAATAGGACGAAAAGCAGGCAGACCTAAGGTGGTGACGGGAATCGAACCCGTGCCTAGTGATTTTGCAGACCACCGCGTTTCCACTTCGCCACACCACCATATATAAGATAGAAAATTCACACTGAATATTTGAGTTTGCATGCAGACAACAAAAAAGCTCCGGCACACTGGCTCGGAGCTTTACAAACGCGCCCTAGAAATGGCTAGGCGTGTTGCAGCCGAATGCCATAGTGCCTTGCACTATGTCTCTCGCAACACATCATACAGTCATTTAGGTTAGCGCTTGCGGTTAGGTAATTCATTAGATACTCAAATTCAGGATTTACCCTATCTGAGAAGTAGTGTAACACAGCCTTTGAAAATTACGCAAGGGGCAGTTTTAGAGGGGCGCGGTGAATAAGGAATCAGAAGGTGCGAGGCGGGCTTTCGGGTGCAATAAAAGCTGACCTGCGGACGGTTCGCTCAATTGGGGCAGCACACCCTTCACGCCTTCGCGCATTCCCAAATAGCTTGTCAAGTTGCGCGCTTAGCGCTAGACTGATGTTAGAAGTGTAAGCAGGCGCGCCAATTATGTAAGAGAGAGCAGGTGCAGCCTACCCTTCACCCATTACGCATCGCAGCGATACAGAAAACACGAGAATCCATGCCCGCCGCCAAACGCCCTTCGCTCAGCATGATTGCCAGCGCGCCTGATCTGCACGCGCTAACTGAACGGCTTGCCCAAGAACCGTTGATTGCCGTTGACACCGAGTCGAACAGCCTGTTTGCCTACCGTGAGCGCGTTTGCCTCATTCAGCTCTCTACGCGCAGTGCCGATTATATTGTTGATCCGCTGGCAATTGACGATCTCGCGCCGCTGGGCGCGCTGTTTGCTGCACCGCACATTGAAAAAGTGCTGCACGCCGCCGAGAACGACATCATGGTGCTGCGCCGCGATTTTGACTTCCGCTTCGTCAACATTTTCGATACGGCAGCCGCAGCACGCATTATTGGGCGCAAAGCGGTTGGGCTTGCCAGCATGTTGGAAGAATTCTTCGGTGTGGTGCTGGATAAGCGCTATCAGCGCGCCAATTGGGCAGCGCGCCCAATCCCTCCCGAACAGCTTGACTACGCACGTATGGATACGCACTACCTGCCTACGCTGCGCGATATTCTCTATGAGCAGTTGGTACGCGGCGATCACCTGGCAGAGGCACTCGAAACCTTCGAGACGCTGACCACTGTGCAGCAAAGCCTTGCTCAATTTGACCCCGATGGCTTTTGGTATAACAACCATGCCCGCGATCTCTCGCGGCGGCAAATGGCAATCCTGCGCGAACTCTATCTGCTGCGCGACCAGCTTGCTCAGGCGCGTGACGTGCCGCCCTTCAAGGTGCTGAACGATGAAGCGTTAGCACATTTGGCACGCCGTGCGCCGCAGACATTAGATGATCTGTATGCGGTTCAAGGCGTTGGCAATACCTTGATCGCCCGCAGCGGCAGCGCCCTGCTTGCCGCCATTGCGGCAGGGCTGCGTGCGCCGCTGCCTTCCCGACCAGAGCAAGCCCGCCAAGACGCCAACACCCTTGCGCGCTACAATGCGCTGCGCGAATGGCGCAAAGGGCGCGCCACCGCACGCGGCGTGGAGAGCGATGTCATTGTGCCGAAAGAGGCGCTGTGGGCAATGGCGGAAAATCCGCCGCGCAACCTTGCCGATCTTGAGCGCGTGCCGAGTTTGGGCGCCTGGCGGCGCGCCCAATATGGCGCAGCCTTGCTAGAAGTGTTGGCGAATGTGCCTGAAGAAGATGTAAGCGACTAGGGATCAGTTCGTCTAATCCCTAGTGCGCTTGCATCGCTAGACGATTGCGGAAATGCCCGTAATATCCCGCCCGACAACCAGCGTGTTGATCTCGTTGGTGCCTTCGTAGGTATAGACAGCTTCCATATCGGCAAAATGGCGCGCCACATGGTTTTCCAGCAAAATGCCATTGCCGCCTAAAATCTCGCGCCCAAGCGCCACCACTTGGCGCGCTGTGGCGGCATTATGCACTTTGGCAAGGCTTGCCTGTCCGTCGGTCAGTTTGCCCTCATCGGCGAGCTGGCTCAGGCGCAGCGTGAAAAGCTGCATCGCCGTGATCTCGCCCAGCATCCGCACCAGCTTATCCTGGATCATCTGAAAGCCGGCAATTGGCTTGCCGAACACTTGGCGCTGCTTGGCATAGGCAAGCGCGTACTCATAGGCTGCCATCGCCGCGCCCACAGCTTCCCACGCTACACCGACCCGCGTTACCATCAGCACCTTTGCCACATCGCGGAAGCTATTGCAGCGCTCCAGACGGTTGGCAGCAGGCACAACGACATTCTCCAGTTTTATATCCGCGTTGATGATGGCACGTTTGGCAATTTTGCCCTCGATAGGCGTGGCGGTGTAGCCTGCCATCTTCTTCGGCTCGACCACAAAGGCGTTCACTTGCCCTGTCTCCGTGTTGCGCGCAAAGATGATCGCCAAATCTGCCAACGTTGCGTTGCCGATCCAGCGTTTCGCACCGTTCAAGATGTAATTGTCGCCATCACGGACGGCTGTTGTCAGTGGTTGGCTGGCGTTCGATCCGCCTTGTGGTTCGGTCAGCCCAAAGCAGCCGAGCAACTCCATGCGCGCCATGGCAGGCAGCCAGCGCTCTTTCTGCTCATCGCTGCCCAGCGCCTCAATGCTGCCCATCGCCAAGCCGCTGTGAACACCAAAAAAGGTGCTGATGCTGGCATCGCCGCGCCCAAGTTCCATCGCCATCACGCCCATCGCTACCTGCGAAAGACCGGGACAGCCATAGCCTTTAATGGTTGCGCCTGCGAGACCAAGGGCTGCCAGCTTTGGCACCAATTCGTGTGGAAACTCGCCGCGTTCCCAGTAACCATTGATGATCGGCTCAACTTCACGAGTCATAAAGGTACGGATCAGGTGGCGTGCCTCGCGTTCTTCAGGCGAGAGCAAATCGTCCAGGCGGTAGAAATCAACAGCGCTCAGCGTGGCTTGCGTCACGTCAGCCATAGGGAAAAACCTCACTTGCAATAATCAAATATGCGTTTGATTAAAGCATACACAAAAGTGTGGCACTTGGCAAGTTTGGGTTTGGCGGAAAGTGGCGACGCTATAGCGCTTGTCCCAACCTTCACCACGTTCCTGCCTGATTGCTACAGCCTAAAGTGCAAAAGTATGCTATGATCAGATAAATTGACAGCGTTTTTAGTTTGATGTACTGTTAGGATACGCTCTCATGCAGCAAACACGACAACACATCCTTGAAATTTTGCGCGAACGCACCGAAGCAACGGTAGATGAACTTGTGAACGCACTGCACACGCGCATTCAGCACAATATCACAGCGGTCACCGTGCGGCATCACCTTGATATTCTGCGCGGCGAAGACCTTGTGACTGCCCCAAAGGTGCGGCGCAGTGGCGCGCCCGGCAGACCGCAATACGTCTATGCCCTGACGGATAAGGCGCGTGAACAGTTTCCCAATAACTATCACCGCTTAATGCAGCACCTTTTTCAGCAGCTTAAAGCACGCTTGGATGCCTCTCAGGTGAACGTCATCCTAGAGGGCGTGGCGGATCAGATGGTGGCAGAAGCAAACCTGCCCGCCGCATCGCTAAACGCTATCCCAATGGCGGTGCGCCTTGATCATGTGGTGGAATACCTGAACACACACGGCTATGAGGCAAGCTGGGAAACCAACAGCGAAGGCTACATCTTGCGGACGCACAACTGCCCTTATCACCAGCTTGCCGGCGAACACGGCGAACTGTGCGGCATGGATATGCGCCTGATCAGCGGACTGCTTGGCGTTGTGCCGCGTAACATGGGCAGGCTTGCTGAAGATTCCGAAAGCTGTGCCTACCTGATCCCTGTGCCGCAGCCGACTACGCAATACTAATCACTGGGTGCTGACCATGCTCACTCAGATGATTCAACAGCGTTTTAGTCGCCGTCCCCAAAGGAGGGTTGAGTCAGAGCGTGCTGTAAATCTTGCTGCACCTCTTCAACCACGGCACTGATCACCGCGCCCAAACGCTTGCCATGCTGCACACGCTGGGCGCGGAAACCGTTGACCAAAACCGTATCGCTTTCTTGCGTTAGTGCGCGCTATTCATAGCGCATGGCAACGAGAATATCGGTGCGCGCCGCTTGCCGCGATGGGAAATATGCCGCCACCACGCCAATCCCAACCGCAAAGAGCAGCGTGATGCCCACATCGGTCAGGTTCACGCCGAACTGGATGCCCATCATCTTGTGCAGCGCCACGGTGTTAAAGGTTGAGGCAAGCACGCCCCACGGCACACCTACCAACAGTCCTACACCAATTAGCAGCAGTGCCTCGATCAGCACGCTGCGCGTGACCTGTCCGCGAGTCATGCCAACAGCGCGCAGCATTCCCAGTTCACGGCGGCGATCCAGCACCGCTACAAAGAGCGCGCTCGCCAAGCCCGCCACCACGATGATCAACAGCAAGCTGCTCAACATCCGCGAAACCGTCGTGATGCTGTCAAAGCGTGACATGAAGGCAGCCGCCACCATCTCGCTATCATAGACCAATGCACCACGCGGTGCGAACTGGCGCGTTAGGTCGCGCCGCAGCGCGTCTAGGTCTGCCTCAGGTGCTGCCTTTAGCGCTAGGCGATTCAGGCTTTGATCGCCCCAGAAGTGCTGATAGACCGCTAAATCCATGATGAACATACCCTGATCCACAATGCCATAAGTGTTGCCAAGCACTTCAAAGGTTACTGTGCCACGCGGCGTCTCAAGCGTCACCTGCGAGCCGATGGTGATGCCCGCCATGAAATTCGCCATGCCTGCCGCCAACAGCGAAGGCTGATTCAAATCAGGCAGGCGCGCATAGCCGCTTGCCTCGTCACCATCGCTCCACACAAGCCGTCCACCAGCAGCGCGCAACGCTGCAAAATCTAAGGCACGCAGGTAAGAGTCCGCGCCGTTGTATCGAATCAGGCCGATGTTTTCACGCAGCACATGCGCGACATCTGCCCGTGCCGCCACTGCCTCTGCGACGCCTTCTGGCAGCGGCAGCGAAGGCATCAGCGCATCTCTGCCGGCGCCCATCACGCCTAGATCAAAGACATTCTCCCCTTGCTGCCACGCCTCAATAAAGGTGCGATAGCCAAAGTTTGCCCCAGTGACGACGAAACTTACCCCGATGCTGATCGAGAGCAGAATGCCAACCGCCGCCACGCGCCGCGTGCGCTGCGTCAGATTTTGAGCGGCGATACGTCCGCTCGCGCCAAAGGTGCGGCTGAGGAAGGGCAAGACTGCCTGACCCACAAACAGCAGCATGGGCGGTGTGAGCATAGCTGCCGCCGCCAAGAGTGAGTAGGCGCTGATGTTCGTTAGCACAACGCCTTGCAAATTAGGCTGGGAGAGAAGCCCGATCAAGAGCGCAATGCCGATCAACGCGGCGGCGATGATTAGGCGGCGGCGCTGTATGGTCATCAATTCGCGCTGAGCGCGGATGCCTGCTAACGCCTCAACCGGATCAATTTGGGTGGCTGCGCGTGCTGCCAAGCCGCCTGCTAACATCGAAAAGCCGATTGCCGCGCCAAAGGCGATCAATGGCGTTGATGGCGCAACGCTCAGGCTGACCGCTGAGGTGAAGGCAGAGGTATTGTTCTTGGGCAAGACAGGCAGTTGATCGCCAACGCTGACCATCAGATAGCCTAGCCCAATGCCGAGTATGCCGCCGACCATGCCCAACACTGCCGATTCAGCGATGAACAAGCGTTGGACGCTGTGGCGCGTCATGCCCAGTGCGCGCAGCACACCGATCTCGCTGCGCCGCTGCGCGACTGCCACACTGATCGCACCATAGATGAGCGTAGCACCTAGCGAAAGAATTATCAAGCTAACGCCTGCCATGATAAATGCGGCAACCTCTGCAAACAGGCTGCCGCCCCGCCCGCTAGGCACCGCCACGCTCAGTGATGGCACGCTCGCCTGCAAGCGCTGCTGCAAGGCGGCTGTATCTGTGCCTTCACGCGGCAAGATGCTGATTGAGTCGATCAGTGCATTTCCGCGCAGCGCCGCCAGATCAGAGCGCGCCATAATTGCCAAATCACCACTGTTTAGCCGTCCAATGCCTTCCTCTGCCAATGTGCCGACTAAGGTTAACGTCCGCAGACCGCCAACGCCGAAGAAGGTCAGCCTTTGCCCAACTTGATAGCCATACTCTGCCGCATATTTGGCAGAGAGCAGCACCGCGCCTTCACGCGCAAAGTCACCCGCGCTCAGCTTGTAAACGCGCACTGCCTGATCATCGTCCGCGTCAATGCCAAGAAAGACCATCAAATCGCGCTGCCCGACGACAATGCCGCCTGAAAGAGCCAGCGGCGCGGCAACGGCAACGCCATCCACCGCACGCAGATTGGGTAGCGCGTCGGCTGCGAAGGGCGCGCCATCCGTCGTCCGAATCTCTAGGGCAGCGCGCCCGTGCAGATCATGGGTGGCGGTGGTAAAAGCGCTTTGCAGCGTGCCAACAATGGTCGGTCCGAAGATGAAGGTTGCCACGCCCATCACCACGCCCAATAGCGAGACAAGCTGACGCAACCAGTGGCGGCGCAGATAGCGCAGCCCGCTAAAGCGGAAAATGGTTAAAGTTTGGCTTACCATAGTGTTCACCTGCCTTTAGGCGTGCGGCAGCGCGTCTAATGCGCCAAGTTGCTCTAGGATGCGCCCATCGCTCAGCGTGATGATCCGATCTGCGTAAGCTGCCGCTTTAGGATCATGCGTCACGAGGATCAACGTGCGTCCCTGTTCGTTCACCAATTCGCGCAGCAGTTGCAGCACGTCCTCACCGGTTTTGCTATCAAGGTTGCCGGTTGGCTCATCACCAAGCAGCAGTGCCGCATCATTGATGAGGGCGCGGGCAATCGCAACGCGCTGCTGCTGACCGCCACTTAGCTCATCAGGGCGGTGCTGTTGGCGATCTGCCAAGCCAACTTGCTCCAGCAAACGCATTGCCTTAGGGCGAATAGCAGCCAGCGGTTTGCCATCCATCAGCAGCGGCAAACAGACGTTTTCTAAGGCGGTCATGGTGGGCAGCAAATTAAACGCCTGAAAGATAAAGCCGATCTGGCGGCGGCGGAAAACGGTCAAGGCATTGTCATTCAGGCTGTTGAGCGCCTGCCCAAAGAGTGCCAGCGTCCCGCTGCTTGGCGCGGTCAAGCCTGCGATCAGGTGCAGGAGTGTGCTTTTGCCGCTGCCGCTGGCGCCCATAATGGCAACAAACTGCCCTATTGGAATGCTCAAAGAGAGGTTATCAAGGGCGCGCACGTCGGTTTTGCCCTGCCGATAGACTTTGCTGACGCCGCGCAGTTGCACAGCGGTTTGGTGCGCCTGTAAATGGCTCATGTGCTAATCTCCGCTTTCCATATCTTCTGAAAACAACGCCTTGATCTTCGCCTCACAATGGCGCAGCCAGCGTATATCTGCCTCTGCGTGCTGAAGTGCCACATCAATCAGCAGCGTGCTGATGACGCGCTCACGGTGAATGTTGGCGCGCTCAGCAGCATCGGTGGCGCTTTGCAGGGCGCGCTTTGCCTGCTGTTCAAGGCGCACCTTGCGCTCGGTAAGCTGCATCATGTGCGCCATATACACACTTTGTTGGCTGTGCAGCAGCAGCAGCAACGGCGCCACATCCTCGGCACGCATGAACATCAGCTTGAGAAAGAGCTCATCACGCAGCGCACGCGGCTCAGCCTTGATCGGCGCTAAGCGCCATGCCTCGAAGGCAGCGCTGCCTTCCGCCGTAATGCGGTAGATTTTCTTATCGGGCTTGTCGCTCTGCGTCACCGCTTCATAGGCAACCAAGCCTTCATCGTGCAACCGCTCTAGTGTGGTGTAAATCTGCCCGAAATTGAGCGTCCAAAAGACGCCAACCTTCTGCTCAAACGCCTGTTTCAAGTCATAGCCATGCCGCGGACTTTCCGCCAACAAGCCGAGCAGCGCATATTTGACCGACATCACACCTCCTATATACATTTATATATTCAAATATATAGGCAGTTTTTGAAACGAGTCAAGCAGGCTGTTTATGAATTTTTCGTAAAGACGGGTAGCTAGGCGAGGAACAAGAAACCGAACAGTACCCAAAGAACGCTGTAGCGTAGCGGACGCCGCAATCTGAAGTGCGCGGCATACAGGATCACGCTGATGACCAAGCCCGGCAGAAAGCGGGCTAGTCCGAATGGCTCGGCAAAGGTGGAAAGCGGCGTAAAGGGAATGATCGCGGCGTTCGCCAACAAGATCAGGCTGTAGGTCACCCATTTGCCGCGCAGCACATCGCGCAGGCTGCGCCACAACGCCCATAGCGAAGGCAGCAGCCCGATCAAGATCGGAATAGCGGCGAAGGCAAGTGTGGTTGGTGTGATGCCTGCGCCGAAAATCCGCCAAATGCCATTGTAGGGCAGCACCTCAAAGGGTGTGGCGCCAGCGCCGCCTGAGCCGATGCCGAAACTGCCCAACATCTGCCACAAGGCAATTTGCCATGCCACAAAAGGCAGCAGCGCGCCGAACCCAATCAGGAAGGCAGAGCGCGGTTGGCGGTTGAGCAGCAGGGCAAGCGCCGCACCCGCCGCTGTGACCAATGTTACCTCTTTGGCGAGCGCGGCAAGGGCAAAAAACGCTGCACTCCATCCGAATTGGCGGCGGTGCAGCGCCAAAAGCGCGATTAGCAGCAAGCCGTAGGCGAGTGGCTCGGTGGTGCTGGCGCGCACCGCGAAAAAGATGCCGCCAAACAAGCCGTAGATCAGCGCATACCAGCGGCTGGCGCGCTCTGCGCGCAAGAGCGCCGCCAACGCCGCCGTGCCGAAGCCAAGCGCGGCAAGGTTGATGATCAAAAGGGCATATGGCACCAGGGCAGCTTGTCCAACGCTGAGCAACCGTGCGAGTGCTGCGCCTAAAATGCGCTGATAGCGATAAGCAGGCTGTTCGCAATCAAAAAGGCGTCCCAGTTGGCGGTGCAAAGCGCGGTTGTAGGTGTAACCAAAGGTCGGGTGGCGGCACACTGATCCAATTTGCCCTTCGGCACGGATGGGATCAGCCGCGATCCACGCTGTGAATTGCCCATCATAGCCCTGTGTGCCAGCCGCACGCGGACGGATCAGTTCTTGAATATCGCCGCCAGCACGCAGCACCATGAACGCGCAGTAGAGGCTGCATAGAATCACAACCACACTGGCAGGCGTCCGCCATGTCAGGCGCATCAGATCACCTTGCCACCAATGCCAACAGCACGCCGATCATGATCAGCCCGATCACAATACCAATCACAATGGTGCTGCCGGCATTCGCCTCAACCTGATCGCTGGGCGGCTTAGCGGACTCAATGCGGATCATGCCACCGCCTTTTGGATCGCCAACGCGCCGCGCTGCGATCACCTCACTCAGGTTGCGGTTGAGCGTTACGGCTTGTGGCTGCGGCGCGGGCTTGCTCATGCTGACGACGCCAGCAGGTGGCGGCTGCGGCGCGGGCTTGGGCGGCGGACGGCGCGCACCTGTGCCAATGTAAAAGCCGCAACGCGCACAGAACTGTTCTTTGGTGCTGTTTGGTGCGCCGCAGTTGCGGCAGAGCTTCACACCATCAAGCTGCACGTGCGGCACCGCTTGCGGCATGGGCGCGGGCGATGGTGTGCTGTCCGCGGTGCTTGCCTCAGCGGGTAGTTGCACATTGATGGCACGCCTGCCGCTGATCACGCCACCCGTGCCGCCGCTGGCGCTGATCGGATGGCTGGGTGAGGTGCTGGGCGCAGTCGGCTGCGAGATTTCAGGCTGTGCGCTGAGGGCAGCCTCAGGCAGCGCAGCGAGGGCGCTTTGCCATTCCGCCAAAGGTGGACATTCGGCAAGGTTGCGGCTGTGCCATGCAGCGCGCAGCAGATCGGTAATGTGTGGCGAGAAGCGCTCAGATAGCACCTCGCAGAGCAGCTTAAAGCGCGTGCTGGTGGCGTCTTGCATCTCGGCACTGGCGAAGTAGTGTTCATCGGCGCTGAATTGGCGTATCTTCGGGTGCGTCCAGCCGAGCATCTCGGCGATCAGGATCGCCGCGCCGAAACGGTCACCTTCGGCGTGCCACTGCCCATGTTGGCGGCTGGCAGTGTGCTGATAGCCGTCCTGTCCGATAGGCATCTCCACGGGTGCGGGCATGTTCGGCGCGTACATCTCTTCAATGTCCACCAGTTCAACCTGCCCAACCTTACGCTCAATCAGCACGTTGGCGCCGGCAATATCGCAGTGGGCAACCTTACGCGCTTCAAGGCTTGCCATGATGGCGGCAGTTTGGCGGGCAAGGCGCACGCCTTCCGCCACAGAGAGCGCCATGCGCGTGCTGATCACGTCATACCATGTCACGCCGGGCAGCCATGGCATCAACATGCCGTAATCAAGGGCGGGATGTTTAACGATCAGGTCGGTATGTGTGCGCTGCGTAAAGACGGTGCGTTGGGCGGCGCGCAAGCCTTGCAGATCGGCAAATTGGCGCAGCGACTCAGCCACCTTCACCAAAGCTGGCACGCGGTATTTCAGCTTGAAGTATTTCAGCGCCATGCGGTCGGCATTAGGCGCGATCATCTGGATCACGAAGCCGCGCCCGCCGCGCTGCACGTAAGGAATGCCCGCAAGGGCAGGATGCTCTGCCACGCGGTAAGTAACGCCGCTAATCGTGATCGGCTGGTTGACTTCGACTCGAATTTGCGCCCGACTCATGTTTTATGCCCTATACGCGCAGATTGACGAGATACCAAACGGCTGCCAAGCCTACCGAGATTGCGAAGGCAACTGCTGTTACCAATTGCCATGCGAACGTCTCGGTGTGTGGTGTGCTGTGGTGTGGTGCAGGGCTTGGCGCGGCGCTGATGGCTGGCACCATCACTTGTTCGGTGGCGATCTTTTTAATACTAATCGGTTTGGAAGGCGGCGCTGCCTTGCGCGTAATATCCGCTTCGGTGGCGGGCGGTGCTTCAAGGCGAAAAGGTGCGCTTAAGGGGCTTGGTTGGTGCGTGCTGGCAAGCGCCTGCACAGCACACTGATAGCTGCCTTGCGGCGCGCTGAGCAAAAAGGTAGGCGACTCAGCCGTTGGGACATCTACGGTGAAGGCACGCCCTTCGCCTTCGATCCAGACGCGATACCACTCGGCAGCAGGCACCGCCTGCCAACGCAAAGCAGGCTCACCGACGATAAGCTGCGGCGCGGGCGTCTCTAGTGGCGGCAATAGCTCAGGCGCGCTGTGGCGTGCGACATCTAGCAGGGAAAGGTCATCGCTGGCGGGCAAGCTGATCAGTTCGTCGGCAAGGGCGTTCAGGCTCTCGAGGGTGAAGCGTTTGAGCATATCGGCACGGCTGCCAAAGCCATCGCTGTAGGCGGTGAGGCGCGCCACACCGTCTAAGGACTGTACCAGCACCTGCGGATCGCCATTCTTAGCGCCCAGTCGGCTTGACCAGCGCTGCCGAGTTTCCCACACAGCATCGGGCAGGGGCAGTTCTGCGCCTTCGGCATCAAACAGGCGCAAGCGCAAATCGCCCATCCAACAGGCGGCAAATTTGCCTGTTGTGTGGTCAAGCAGGGCAGCGATGAACATCGTCTCGCTGCCGTTTTCGCGCTTGCGGGCAAGTGCATCGCGCAGCATAGGTGGCAAATCGGCGCGGATGGGGTGCGCGGCAACCAATTCAGCGGCAGCGGGCTGCCACACGCCTAACTGTTCGCTCAGGGCAGCGCGAAACGCCTCCGTGTCAGCAGGGAAGGGCAGGTCGGCAAGCCATGCCGTCAGTTTTTCACCCAAAAAGCGGGCAGCAAGGTCACCGTAGAACGATTGGCTAACGCCATCACAAACGGCAAAGGCAAGCCGAGAGTCTGTGGCGCAAAAGGCGATGAAATCCTGTCCACGTCCGCCTGCCTGTTGCGAATCGCGGGAGCGATCATAGAGGTAGGTGAGCGCCATGCCGCCAACGTATTCGCGGCGGGCGGGCGTATCGGACTCCTGATTTAGGGTGATGATGTGTGGCACGCTGTGTTTGCCTTCCCCGATAAGCTGCGCTGCGTGGGCGAATCCGCACCTGCCCACAAACACTTAAGCGACGGGCGTTGCACCACTCATGGTGAATGCCATACGGATGAGTTCACGGGTTTGGGCAGGGAATAGCATAGGCGCATCTGCCTGCAAGTTATAGCCGAACTCCTGCATCTCAACACGGTAGCTTTCTGGGATGGGCGATGACATGCGGAGCAGCGTCCGTGCGTAGTCGTTCGCCAAATCTGCCTCACTGGTCACACCTTGCCATGCGTAGGCGTCATCCACGGGCTGTTTGAGGATTCTATCGCTGATGAAGATGTTTTCCACCAAAACGTTGCCGTCAGGCGTCCCCATCTGCATGATGCGCTGCACAATCGGCGTTGGATCATCGCCCTGATACTCACCGTCGGTCATATGGCAGATCAGTGGTGCAGGGTGTGCCTGCATATAGGGCAGTTCTTGCGCCAGCAGATTTTCGGCGGCAAGGAAGGCGGCGGCTGTGTTGGTGCCGCCGCGTGGCGAGAATTCCGGCACGCCATCGCGCACGAACTGATCAATGGTGCGAATGCCACCAAGCACATCATGCACCTGTGATTCATAGGCATAGACTGCCAACCGATAGCGCGGCGCGACCAACTCGCCCTTTGTGGAGCGTGCCACCATCTCGGTAGCGATCTCTTGCAAGGCGTCGGAGACGATCTCGACGCGGCGTTTATCACCAAGGGCTTGGCTCATCGAGCCGCTGATGTCTAGCAGGTAAATGATTAAAACCGGCGTGGTTGAAGTTGCCACAGCAGTATAAGGCATGGGATAGTGTTCCTTCATCGCGGCTGGCGCAGCGCGCAGCCAGCCTTTTGGGTGAATGCAAGATAAGCAGACTCTACCCTAAGTGCGGCGTTTTGGCGAATGCTGTGCTTAGGGGTATACTGCAACTACGCACAGGAAAGGTGATTGATGACACAACGCAGATCGAACACTTCCAGTCGGCGGCGGCAGCGGCGCAACGCACGGCGCTCACGCGAGCGGCGCTTTGAAATTACGGTCTACTTGCTCATTTTCGGGCTGTTTGCCATCGCCTATTTTCTGCCAAACATCTCGCCTAATTTTGTGGCGTTGGCAGGTGGCGGCATCCTGACAGGATCAGCGCTGTGGCAGACTGCCAGCGGCTGGCGGGTGAACATCTTCACATGGATAGGTGGCTTATTCCTGCTGGCAGTGGTCTTTGTGGCATCGCAAGGGCGCGGCGAGATACCGGGCGGCATTCTGCTGCCCATCGGTGTGCTGATCGGTGTGGTGGCAGCCAGTGTTATTGATGGCGATCTATAACCTCGCCGCCTTTTAGCCGCCGCGTAAGGTGGCAAGGCGCTCACGGGCAGCTTTGAGCGCTTTTGTTTTCTCAGCCGCTAATGCCTTCAGCATATCCTCACCGCGTGCGCGTGCCAAGCGCACCGAAATTTTCAGGCGCATCAGCGGGCTGTGCAGCAGTTCGCGGCGCTCGCGGTGCGTCCATTCGATCTCCTCGTCCAGTTGTATGCTGATGCGCTGTAGATCGGCGTAGCTCTCAGTGCGCGGCGCGGCATCTGCCACAAGGCGTTCGGAAGGCGCTTCGGCAAGGGCTTGCAGCGCGGATAAGTCCTTCTCGCGGTAGGCGGCATTGATGCGTGCCATGAGCGCCGTATAGCGCGCTTTTTGTTCAGGATCGCTCACAGTATCCGGGTGAAATTGGCGTGCCAAGCGGCGGTAGAGCGCACGCAGATCATCCTCATTGGCGGCAGGCGCCTGTGGCGTGATGACCTCATAAGTCTCGCTGCCGCGGTTAGGATCGGTGCGCGCCGCGAAATATTCGGCAAAGGAGCGGAACTCGCCGCCGAATAAATCTTCGTCGGTGCGTGGTTTGCCCTGCCGTGCGCGCTCTAGCTCACTGATTGCCGATTCGACCAGTCCGATCTCTGTCTCAATGCGCCCAACCACCTGCTCATATTCAGTAACAAAGCCTTCCAAATCGGTTTGCAAGGCGAACAGTTCAGCGCGCAGCTCATAGAGCGCGGCGCGTTTCAGGTCAATTTCAGCGCGCAGGCGCTCAAGGTTTGGTGTGGTCATGGTCGCTCATAGACGTAAAAGGCAGGTGTGCCATCTTCGATCAGGAAAACACGCCGAAAATGCCCATTGGGATAAACAACCATCAGCCGCCTTAAATCCTCAAGACGCGCCAAACCTGCAAAAATGGCGAAAGGCTGTTGCCCGTCAAGCGTTGCTAGCCCTTGTAAGTCATAGATCAGGTATGGGCGACCGCTCATCAAGTAGCGCACCACAAGCGTATTCTCCACGCCAGTGGCAAGGTCTTCGATCAGCACCACTTGGCGCCCGTTGTGATGTGCCTGAAGCATTTCGCGGGCAAGGGCATTGGTGGTTTGGTTGGGGCGGTTAACCAAGCCTTTGCTCGTTGGCACATAAACAGCCAAGTAATACCAAAGGTTACCAAGACAGACCATCAGACCAATACCCACCAAGATCGTGTTGAGGGCGTGAGGACGCTTGAGATGCTCAGCAAGTGTATTGGCGATCAGCAGCACACCGACGCCAACAAAGATGGCAAAGGCGCTATCAGCGATCAAGTAGCGCTGAAAATGCGGCGGCGAATGGCTCATTGTCGAGCCGAGAAAGATAACTGCCACCGCCCAGCCCATCGGCAGCGACCATTTCGGATGCCGCCACATGAGGCGCGCAACCAGCAGCACGCCGACTAAAAAGAACGGCACCCCAAAAACACCAATCAGGCTGCTGCCGCCGTAATCGTACCAGCCCGCCAGATCGCCAAACCAAATCGGCGCGAGGAAGGAGTTCCGCACCTGTTCCCAAAGGTACTGACCAATATTCTGACCACTCGCCACGATGTTATCCCACTGCCCACTCACAAAGATATTGGTGATGGTGCGTGTGGTGATTGGTTGCTGGTTTGCCAACAGGTAGTAGTGGTGCGGTACGAGGATCACAAAGGCGGCGGCGGGCAAAATGAGCAGTTGCCGCCACTGACGGGCGATGATTGAACGCTCACGGAGCCATAGCCAGAAGATCAAGCCAAGCATGATGAACGGAATTGCCCGCCCGCCGATATAGAAAAGCTGCGACATGCCCAGCGCCATACCACTCAGGGCGAAATCTACCGTTGATCCGCGCCGCAAGCCGCGCAGCAGCAAATAAAACGCCAGTGCCGCAAAGAGCGGATCGCCCGGCTGATTGAGCGCTAAGCGCCCAAACTGCACATGGAACGACCACGCGATGACAAACAGCGCGCTTGCCAAGCCGATCCGCCAGCCGCCGAGTTCCCTGCCGAGCAGGTAGATCACTACGACGGTTAGCGCGCTAAAAATGGCTGCCCACAAGCGCGCTGCCGCCACCGTCGGACCAAACAAGCCGATAGCGATGCCGATGAGTGCTTGGTAAAGCCGCACCCAAGAGAGGACGCCCGGCGCAAACGGCGAGGTGAGGAAGTTCTGCCGCAGCAGGTTGACGCCTTCTTCAGGGAACATTGCCTCATCTTGATCGAACAGGTAAGGCACATTCTCAAGGTTGACGGCGCGCATCAGCAAGGCACCGATCAGCAGCGCGGCAAGCAGCCACCACTCCCAACGCGCCAACGGAAAAGTGTTCGGATGCTGGCTGCCCATTGGTAAGGGCTTGACCGCTTGAATGAAAGCGATCATGCCTAGCGCCCAAGTCAGCAACTGCTCGCCCATGTAGGTGACGGGTGGTTCGTGTGCGCCGCGCCATGCCGTGAAAGCAATCAGCCCAACCGAGAGCGCCATCCAGCGCCACTGGATTTTGAAGGGCTGCACAGCGGCGGGCTGCTCAATTTTTAGCGGCAGCGGCAGCGAAACACCATACGCCGCAAAAAAGACCATGCCCGCGCCAATGCCTAACAGGGTGATTGCGCTGGTCACGCTCGGCGAATCGAGTGGCGCGCCGCTAAGCTGCACCCCACCTACATAAAGCGTTGCCACACCGCCCAACAACAGTGCAATTTGTCCCCAGCGCGCCTCGCGCAGGGCGCCCAAGCCGCCCACCACTTGCCCAAAACGCACTTGTGTTGTGCCAATGGCGCCAAGCTGAGTCAGTTTCAGTTGGCGGGCAAAGAGCGCGACCACCATAGAGCCAATGCTCAAGATGAGGAAAGCAGTTGGTACCTGCTGAATAGGCAGCAAAAGCAGCGGCAGCAGCACGCACGCCACCAGAACGCTGCCAAAAATTATCCAACGCATCACGCTTGCTTATTCCTTGATGCTAGTTGATCTTATTATTACTTTAGCATACAATGTCGGTTAAGAAGCCTTTGTGCGGATCGCACAACAAACGATCCCTAAAGATTATACAGTGTGGATAAAGCGCGCCACCCAACGGCTTCGTAAAATTTCGTTAACTTCTTGCAAGAACACTTTGGGAGACTGCTCGTGACCGATCAACAACAAGCGATCAACGCCGTAACGCAGCCCAGCCGCGCCCTAACCTTTCGCAGCGCTCGCGCCGAGTGGCTCTATCGTTGGTTGGACGGTGAATTGCCGGACGCTGCTTTGCTAGAGCAGTATGGCTTTCAGCCAACACACTATTATGCTGTCGTGATTTACCGCCCAATCCTCTTTCCCGATCCCTCTTCAACGCAAGCAGCCAATAGCACGCAGTTTGCGGCTTTTCTGCACGTCGAGGCAAACCGACGCGGCATCAACGGACCTGTGCTTGCCTATGATAATAACGCCGCCGTGCTGTTTCATCCAATTGAAGACCCACAGCAAACCACACGCCTGAAGCGCAAAACTGAAGAGATTCGCAAACAACTTTCAGCCCGCCTGAACGGCGCCGATATTCATTGCGGCGTTGGTCGCCCCGCTTGCGGCATGGATGCCCTGCGCCATTCTTTTCATGAAGCAGAGCAGGCACTCCGCCTGAGCGACGAATTACAGATGCAAGCCCGCGCAACCTTCTTCGGTAATTCCAGTCTGTTCATGCTGCTGCGTTCTTTGAAAAGCCCTGAAGAATTAGAGCGATTTTGCATGAATTGGCTGGCAGACCTGATCGGCTACGATGCACGCCAACACAGCGACCTGCTCGAAACGCTGCGCGCCTACTTTGCCAACAACGGCAACACGGCGCTCACCGCCAAAGAATTGCGGATTCACCGCAATACGCTTGCCTATCGGCTGAACCGCATTGCGGAGATCACGCGCCTTGATCTGGAAGATGCCGATGTGCGCCTAAATTTGCACCTTGCCCTTAAAGCCTACGAAGTGCTGATGGCGCCGGCTTCCGTCTCGTTCTGAAACAAGTTCGACTCTCTACAACAAAGGCACACAAGCCCTTCTGCACTGTAAGAAGGGCTTTGTTTTGCCCTAAGTGTTGGCTTAGCGTAGGGAGAGCGTCTTAACAGATCGGCATGGGGCGCGCTATAATTATGCTTATCCTATCCACCTGAAACGCTGTTTAACGAGAGCGCATGAAAGCCATTCAAACTGTTGCCGAACGCCTGATCGAGAATGTAAGCCGTGTCATCATCGGCAAACGCAATGAAATCCGCCTGACTGTGATCGGCTTATTGTGTCAAGGGCATGTGCTGCTAGAGGACGTGCCGGGCGTCGGCAAGACCATGCTAGCAAAGGCACTTGCCCGTTCCATTGGCTGCACCTTCAGCCGCATTCAATTCACGCCGGACATGTTGCCTTCCGATGTCACAGGCGTCTCGGTTTTTAACCAACAGACCCGCGAATTTGAATTCCGCGCCGGACCGATCTTTGCCCAAGTCGTACTTGCTGATGAGATCAACCGCGCCACACCCAAAACGCAAGCTGCCCTGCTGGAGGCAATGGAAGAACGCCAAGTGACCGTGGACGGCATCACCTATCAGGTTGAGCCGCCTTTTATGGTGCTTGCTACCCAAAATCCGATTGAATATGAGGGCACTTTTCCGCTGCCAGAGGCGCAGCTAGACCGCTTCCTGCTGCGGCTGCGCTTAGGCTACCCCACGCCCCAGGAAGAGATGGCGATGCTGGACGCACAGCAAATCCGCCATCCGCTGACCAGCATTGGGCAAGTGCTGAGCGTTGAAGAATTGCTCAACACCCAGCGGCTGATCCGTAATGTAGCAGTCAGTGAGGACGTGAAGCGCTACATCATCGAGATTGTGACCGCCACACGCCACCATCCTGATATTTATCTCGGTGCAAGTCCGCGTGGCGCGCTGGCGCTCTACCGAACGGCACAAGCCCGCGCCGCCATCGCCGGGCGCGATCATGTCATCCCGGATGATGTGAAAGCGCTGGCTGAAGCAACCTTAGCGCACCGCGTCATCGTCGGACCGTCTGCTCGCCTGAAAGAAATCACCGCCCGCGCTATCATTCAAAGTATGTTGGCAGCACTGCCCGTACCCGGCGCCAGCCCTATCCGTGTGTGATGTCCTTATGCTTGGCACCCGCTCCAATGCCCTGCTCTGGTTGCTGATCTTACTCGGCGTGACGGCGCTTGCCTGCGCGCAGAGCGCCGCGCCCGTCTTATATGTGACTGCCACACCGCAGCGCCTTGTGCCTAGCGCGGAAGCGCCGCTGCCTAATCCGTTTTTGCCCACACCCACGCCCATCGGCGCAACCGCAACCGCCATCCAGCCAACGCCCAACCCGCCCAACCAAATTGCCATGAATGCCGCACCGCAGCCCTACACCATTCAGCAAGGCGATACGCTCTCGGGTTTGGCAGCGCTCTACGGCACAACCGTCGGCGAAATTCTGCGCTTGAACTCAAACCTGAATGAAAACAGCGTGCTGGCGGTTGGGCAGATCATCACCATGCCCGGCAGACCGACCCAAACCACGCCGAACTTTAAGATCATCCCCGATAGCGAGTTGGTCTATTCGCCTGCCCTCAAAGGCTTTGATGTCGCCACCTATATTCGCTTTCAGCCCGGCTTCATCCGCGTCTATTCTGAGGATGTGGGTGGCGGGCGCTTTATGAGTGGCGCGGAGATTGTCCAGTTCATTGCCCAGAGCGCCAGTGTGAATCCGCGCTTGCTGCTGGCGCTTCTGGAATACCGCAGCGGCTGGATCACCAACCCGGTGCCAGCCGGCGACGCAATGACCTACCCAATGGGCAACCGCAACGAACGCGCTCGCAGCCTGCTCAGCCAACTGGACTGGGCAGCCGCACAGCTAAACGGTGGTTACTACGGCTGGCGCACACGCGGACTCAGCACCTTAGAATTTGCCGACCGTTCACGGCTTGCCTTTGCGCCGGAACTGAACGGTGGCACAGTCGGCGTTCAGAACTACCTCGCCCGTTCCGCACGTGATCGCAACCAATGGCTGCTGGATGTTAGCCCACAAGGCTTCTTCACAACCTACATGGCGCTCTTTGGCGATCCGTTCCGCTATGCGGTTGAGCCTATTGTGCCACCTGATCTCAGGCAGCCTGAATTAGCGCTGCCCTTCCCACGCGGCGAGATTTGGTACCTCACCTCAGGCCCGCACGGCGGCTGGGATGCGCGCCAAAGTGGTTGGGCAGCCATAGATTTTGCGCCGCCCAAACCGCCGGATGCTATCCTGAACACGCAAGGCAACTGCTACGTCTCGCCTAATTTCACCACCAGCATGGCAGCCGGCTTAGTCGTCCGCAGTGGCGATGGTGTGGTGGTCGTTGATCTGGATATGGATGGTGATGAGCGCACCGGCTGGACGTTGGTCTATTTGCATGTGGCAGATGCCGACCGCACGGCGGCTGGCACGGTGGTGCAGGTTGGCAGTCCTATTGGGCGTCCATCCTGTCAGGGACTCTACCTCAACTCGCTCGGCACGCATGTGCATATCGCACGGCGCTACAACGGCGAATGGATCGTAGCAGACTGCCCTGCCTGCCTGCCTGGTGTGCCAAATGTGCCATTCGTGATGAGTGGTTGGGAACTAAAAGGCTACGTGGGACAGGTTTATCAGGGCTATTTGCAGAAGGAAGGGCAGATACGCCGCGCCGAACAAGGGCGCGACGATCCGACCAATCAGGTGCAGTGGTAGGCGCTATGCCCGTTCGGCGCGGTGCTTGCTGAAATACACCTGCCAAGCGCCGCAGCCTGCGATGAAGGGCTGCATCATCGCCTGTTCCGCCTGTACGGTATGCATGAGATCATGCCCTGCCCATTCGTGCAGCATCTCCGCCAACGAAACAATGCCCAGCTCAGCATGGCGCGCATGGCGATCTAAATCAGCCGTCGTGAGTGTCTCTAGCAAAGTCAGCGACTCAGCACGTAGGGCGGCAAACGCTGAAATCATCTCCATCATGCTGTGTTTGGGCGGTGTGCCTTCACGGTCAGGGTCAAACGCCTCAAAATCTTGCCCTGCCAAAAAGCTACGCACACGGACGGGAAAGACGTAGCGCTCAGTGTCAATCAGGTGGCTCAGAACTGCTACGGCTGACCATTCGCCCACCGATGGGATGTAATTTAGCAGATCGGGCGGATAGCTTTCGGCAAAAGCCTGCCAGCGGCTGGGTGTGCTTCGCAGAACGGCAATTACAGCGGTGAGCAAATTATCCATTGGGCAGGTTACTCCACAACTTTTGCGCTGGCAATGATGGCTTGCAAAGCGTCGCGGTAGTCGTCGGCGGTGCCTTCCAACACTTG
The DNA here is from genome assembly GCA_021404685.1 of Chloroflexi bacterium CFX4. Taxonomy (GTDB): domain Bacteria; phylum Chloroflexota; class Anaerolineae; order Aggregatilineales; family UBA2796; genus CP2-2F. Next base: position 25,234 of record QWHC01000013.1, read on the forward strand.
CAGCACTGTGATCTGCACAAAATAAGGCTTATCCTCAAGGGTGCTGGCAAGGCTTAGCAAGGCATTGGGTGCGCTGCCGCCTTGTGCAAAAAACACCTCACGTTCGTTAATTTGCACGCTTTCGGCAGGCTGCTGCACGCTGTTTTGGACAGCCTCAGCCGGTGTCGTGCTGCCCAAGCCGCTTAAAGGTTGCAGGGTGATGCTCAAAATGATCCGTCGGTTGCTCAATCCGCCGGTGATCTCCCAGCCTTCGGGCAGATCAAAGCTGACGGCAACTGCCAAGTCTGTAGCGGGATCGCTCAGTTGCAGCACCATTTGGTCAGGCGTGCTGACGAGCGGGCTAGGGGTGGCATTTTCCAGATCAACGGCAGGGACGGGTGTTTCCGTTGGCAGAGCGGTTGGCTGCGGGCTGCTACAGGCGGCGGTCAGCGCGGCGATGAGCAGCAGAAGCAACAAAAGAGGCATTTTGGACATAGTTGTTCCTCATGTTGGGTTGAAAGATTGTGCTAAATGCGCTTAACTCTAAAGAGATGCGCGGTATCTGTCAAGCAAACGTTTGTTTGGTAGATTGTTTTGCGGCACATCAAGCTATAATTTTGAACATCGCAGAGCGCAAGGCAGGCCATGAGCAACCAACCAGAGCTACTCCTTCTAAACGGACCTAACCTCAACTTGCTGGGCAGCCGTGAGCCGAGTATTTACGGCGCGCTGACCTTGCCTGAAATTGAGGCACGGGCAACTGCCTATGCGGCAGCGCGTGGTGTGTTGCTGCGCGCCACACAGAGCAACCACGAAGGCGCTTTGGTAGATGCCATTCACGCGGCGCGGACGTGGGCGCGTGGCATCATCTTGAATGCAGGCGCCTATACGCATACTTCAATTGCCCTGCGCGATGCCATCAGCGGTGTGGGCTTGCCGACTGTGGAAGTGCATCTTTCCAATATTCACGCCCGCGAACCATTTCGCCACCACTCCTACATGGCGGCGGTGTGCATTGGTCAGATTTGCGGCTTTGGCTGGCGTGGCTATTTGTTGGCAATTGAAGCATTGCTAGGGCATCTGGGGCTGCTAAGCGACGCATAAGCGTTTGGTAGTGGTATAGCGTGCTAGGCACGCTATAATGTGAGTGTTTCAACGATCAATGCAACAGGATGGCGCATCATGATCGATCAACGCATTGAGATTATCGAGGGCGATATTACCAAGCTGGCAGTAGATGCCATCGTGAACGCTGCCAACGAAATGCTACTAGGCGGTGGCGGTGTAGATGGTGCGATTCACCGTGTGGCAGGTCCGCAATTATTGGAAGAATGCTTGAAAATTGGCGGTTGCCCAACCGGTGAGGCACGCCTGACGCAAGGCTATCATTTGCCGGCACGTTATGTTATCCACACCGTCGGTCCGATTTGGGCGGGCGGCGTTGATAATGAAGACGTGATGCTTGCCAGTGCCTACCGTTCCAGCCTCGCGCTGGCGGTGCAGAACGATATTCACAGCATTGCTTTTCCATCTATCAGCACGGGCAGTTATGGCTTTCCGATGGAACGCGCCGCACCGATTGCCCTACGGACGGTGCGCGATTTCCTCGCCACCAATAGCACCCTTCAGCGCGTGATTTTCGTCTGCTTTGGTGAGGCTGCCCACACCCTTTACCTGCGCTTTTATAACGCGCTGCACATCACCTGAGCGCACGCCGTCGACACAAGGACGATCAGCACCCTAGCAGCATGGAATGCCCATAGCCTTCGGCAGTGCCGCATTTTGCTTTCGGCGGATACCCTACTATCCTTACATGGCTACCCGTGCTATACTCCTCATAAGAAGCGGTTCTCCCATCACAGACAGGTTGCAGTCAGACATGAGGCATTTTCTCGAAATTGCAGAATGGTCAGCGCCAGAGCTAGAGTCGCTGCTCAATCTCGCTGTTCACCTCAAATTGGAATGGCAAAGCGGCGGCAATCGCCCAGTGCTTGGCGGTAAAATTTTAGCGATGGTCTTTCAAAAGCCATCCCTTCGCACACGGGTAAGTTTTCAGGTTGCCATGAAGCACTTAGGCGGAGATGCGATCTACCTTAGCCCAGATGAAATTGGCTTGGGCAAGCGGGAGAGCATTCCCGATGTGGCGCGCGTACTGAGCGGCTACGCGCAGGGCATTATGGCGCGCGTTTTTGCGCCCGAACATCTGACAGAATTAGCAGCATGGGCAAGTGTGCCAGTCATCAATGGCTTGAGCGATGCCAGCCATCCTTGTCAGGCTTTTGCCGATATGCTGACGCTCTTTGAGCATTTTGGCGCACTGCGTGGCTTAAAGATTGCCTACGTGGGCGACTCGAACAATGTGACGCACTCACTTGGTGAAGCAGCGGCGCGCTATGGCGCCTCGCTGCGCGTGGCAAGCCCACAAGGCTACCAAATGAGCGTGGAAGCTGCCGAACATCTGCGCGGGATGGGCTTAGCGCTTACCCTGACGGATGATCCGAAGGCGGCAGTTGAAGGAGTGGATTGTATCTATACCGATACATGGACAAGCATGGGACAAGAGGCGGAGGCAGAGGCGCGGCGGCGCGTATTCCCGCCTTATCAAGTCAACGCCGATTTGCTGCGCCTTGCAGCCAAACATGCGGTTGTTCTGCACTGCTTGCCAGCACATCGCGGCGAAGAAATTACTGATGAGGTTGCCGATGGTGCGCATTCGCTGATCTTTCAGCAGGCAGCCAATCGGTTGCACGCGCAAAAGGCAGTTTTGGCGCGCCTGATGGTCAGTTAGCGCGCAACGAAACAAGGTTTCTTAAGTAAGGGATCGGACGGGCGGAGCGATGGCGGCGAAACAAGAGACATACGAACACTATCTAAACTTGGGTCACAGCCTTGCATGGGATCAGGAGTGGGATAAGGCAGTGAATGCCTATGCACGCGCCCTGCAAGAAAGCCCTGAAGAGCCTGATCCTTACAAATATCTCGGCTTGGCGCTGATGCACACCAAGCGCTATAACGACGCGCTGAAAGTGCTGATGAAAGGGCATAAAATCGCGCCGGATGATCCTGTGCCGCTAGAGCGCAGTGCCGACGTGCTGGAGCGGCTTGGTCGCCTGAAAGAGGCAGCAACGCAGTACGTCAGCGTGGCGGAAATTTACCTTGCCCAGCGCGATATTGAGAAGGCGATTGGCAACTTCGAGCGTGCGACGCTGCTCACGCCGGGCTTGCTGCAAATTCATTTCCGCCTAGCACAGCTCTACGAACGCACAGGGCGCAAGCGCTCTGCCGTGCTGCAATACCTCACCCTTGCCTTTAACTTTCAGCGCAGCAAAGACCGTGACCGCGCCATGCAAGCGATTGAGCGTGCCTTGCGCCTAGAGCCAAGCAATGTTCAGGTGCTGAACGCCAAACGCGCCATTGAGTCCGGTGAACTGATGGCAGTGCCGCAGCAGGATGACCGTCCGAAGGATGGCAAGCCGAAGGGAACCTCCCAACTCTTTGAGTTTGACTCACCGCCGGACGATGCGCCTGCTTCCCTGGCTGAGTCAAACGCCGCCGGCCCGCTTGGCGAGGCAACAGAAAAAGCACTGGCGCACCTTGCCGAGCATTTGCTGGAAGGCGGCTTGACAATGGCAGAGGCGCAGGCAATTCAAGGCATTGAACTCCAGAAGATTGGCGAGAGCAAGCAGGCAGTTCAGGCATTCCAAGCGGCGGAGAAGATGGGCATTCGGCATCCAGCGCTGTATATGTGCTTAGGATCGCTGCATGTGGTGCTTGGGCAGTGGCAAAACGCCGTGCAGTACCTCTCGCGTGTGCAGGACGCCACCTATGCAGCAGGCGTAGCGCACGGCATCGGGCAGGCATATGTAGGCATGGGGCAGATACGGGAAGCAGCCGAACAGTTCATCCGCGCTTTGCAACTTGCCGACCTACAGCTTGCCCTGAACCCTGATGAGGCAAATCAGCTCACCGCTGTTTACGATGAGTTGCTGGCTGCCACCAAGCAAATGCAGGATTACGACCTTGCCGAGACCTGTGCCGAGTTTAACCGCTGGCTTTCCGGCGCGGATTGGAAAATCCGCATTCCACAGACGCGGCGTGCCATTGATGACCGCATTCGCGGCGGTGGCAGCAACGAACTGATTGATATTGTCAAAGACCCATCCATCGTCGAGGCGCTGACACGGGTAGATACCTACATTCGGCGCAGATTGTTCACACTGGCAGCCGACGAGGCCATGTGGATCATCGAGAAACAGCCGACCTCGCTGCCTGCTCATCAGCGCGTGGCGCAAGTGCTGATGGAAGAAGGGCAAATGCAGGCTGCCATCACCAAATACAATGTGGTTATCAACAGCTTCCTTGCCCGTGATGACCGCACCAGTGCCGCCATGATCCTTGATGAGGTGATCAAGGTAGCGCCGATGGATGTCAATCTGCGCCTCAGCCTGATTGACCTGTTGGAGCGTGAAGGCGAAGAAGCGCGTGTCCTCGATGAGTACATCGGTTTGGCAAGTGCCTACTACCAATTGGCAGAGATGGATCAGGCACGCGACACCTACCTTGCCGCCAACCGTTTGGCGCAGCGCCTGAACGCGCCTGTGGAAAAACGCCTTGAGGTGCTTTTCCGCCTTGCTGATATTTACATGACGCGCCTTGACTGGCGGCAAGCGCAGCGCACCTTTGAACAAGCACGCGATCTGGTGCCGAGTGATGACAAGCCACGCCGTGAGCTGGTTGAAATTCACTTCCGCATTGGCAACCCGATTGAGGCGATGCGCGAACTGGATAACCTGCTGCGCCTATATGCACAATCGCGGCGTGGCAGCCTGATCCTCTCGACTTTGGAGAGCATGGTTGCGGCACGTCCTAACGAAATGAGCCTACGCTCGCGCTTGGCAGCCGTTTACCAGCAGCTGCGGCGCATTCCAGAGGCAATTGAGCAACTTGACGCACTTGGCGAAATGCAGCTAGATGCAGGTCTCTTGCAAGAGGCGTGCGCCACCATCAAGCAAATTGTGAGTTTGCGCCCACAGAATGTGGAACAGTACCAAAGCCTGCTGGCGCAGATGGGCTGCTGAGGCTGAGCGTTACCCATGTGTGGCGAACCCTGCTGGCTGATCGAAAGCTACCTGAATGTTTCAGCGCTGCTCGATATTTTCGTCGTGGCGCTCATCTTTTTCGGGGTAAGCCTGCTGCTGCGGAACACACAGGCGCTTTCGCTGCTGCGCGGCGTGATTATCCTGTTGGCAGTCGTCAGCCTCACGGCGTCCATTTTTCCCTTTCCCGCCTTCCGCTGGCTGATCGGAAACGTGTTGACGGTTGCCGCCGTCGCCATCCCGATCATTTTTCAGCCCGAACTACGCCGCCTGCTCGAACAGCTTGGCAGGGCGGGCTTTGGCTTGAATCGGCTGCCGGAGAGCCAGCGCGTGCGCCAAAAGATCATTGATGAGATTTGCGCGGCTGCCGCACGCCTCTCCGAACGGCGGCAAGGCGCTTTGATCGTCATTCAGCGCGAGACCAGCCTGCAAGAATACATTGATACCGGTGTGCTGCTGGAAGGCGAAGTCAGCGCGCAAATCTTGCTCACCATCTTCTATCCCAAAACCGAACTGCACGATGGCGCCGTGATCTTGCGGGAAGGCAAAATTGCGGCGGCTGCTTGCGTGCTGCCACTCTCCAGCGGGCGCAACCTGACCGACCGTAAACTTGGCACGCGCCACCGCGCCGCGCTCGGCATCAGTGAGGTGAGCGACGGCGTTTGCGTGGTCGTTTCAGAAGAGACGGGGCAAATTTCCGTCACCAACTCTGGGCGCATGATCCGCCGTCTGGATGCCAACCGCCTTCGCACTATTTTGCAGGCATTCTACGCAGAGGCAGAGCAATCACCGCCGTTCTTAAGCGCGCTCATTGAGCGTTGGCGTGCCTTTCGCCAGCGCTTAATGGGGCAGCCTGTTTTGAAGGATAAACAGTTAAAGGGCTAGGCTATGGGTGCAGCCGACCATCGGGAAAAAGCAGGGCGCGCTGCCGTGACGCTTGGCATCGTGACGGTTAGCGATACGCGCACACCTGAGACAGACGAGAACGGACTCTGGCTGCGCGAGACATTCGGCGCGCTTGGGCATGTTATTGCAGGCTACCGCATTGTGAAAGATGCGCCTGATCAGGTTGCCGCCGTGCTGGATGAAATGGTGAGCCTGCCCAACATGCAAATTGTGCTGTTCAACGGCGGCACAGGCATCGCGCCACGGGATACCACCTACGACGTGATCGCTCGCAAGCTGGAGAAAACGCTCAGCGGCTTTGGCGAGCTGTTCCGAATGCTCAGCTATCAGCAGGTTGGTGCGGCTGCTATGCTCAGCCGCGCAACGGCGGGCGTCTATCGTGGCAAGCTGATCATCAGCACGCCCGGCTCGCCTAAGGCGGTGAAATTAGCGGTCGAGGCGCTCATCCTGCCCGAACTCAACCACCTTGCTTGGGAGATTGCACGGGAAGCGTAGCCGCACCATCTGCTTTCGGCTATACTTTGGCGCGCAAAGCAATTTTTCACACCCAACAGGCAAAACGACTATGCAAGCGACGATTACTGTGTTGCCCGGCGATGGCATCGGCCCTGAAGTGACGGCGATTGCCGTTGCGCTGCTCAAGGATGTTGCCGCACTCGGCGGACATACCTTCATCTTCCAAGAGGCGCTCTTTGGTGGCTGCGCCATAGATGCCGCCGGTGATCCTTTCCCTGCCGAAACGCGCATTATGTGCGAAAACTGCGATGCTGTGCTGCTTGGCGCGGTCGGCGGCGTGCAGTGGTCAGACCCAACCGCTAAAGTGCGCCCTGAACAAGGCTTGCTGCGCCTGCGCCAACATTTCGGCTTGTTTGCCAATTTGCGCCCGGTGCGCGCCTATCCAATGCTGGCAAGCCATGCGCCGCTGCGTGCTGACCTCTTGGAAGGCGTGGACATGCTCTTTATCCGTGAGCTGACCGGCGGTGCATACTTTGGCGCACGCCAAGAGCAGGGTGATGGCGACACTGCTTACGACACCATGATCTACAGCGTGCCAGAGGTGCAGCGCGTGGCGCGAGTTGCCTTCCGTGCCGCACAAGGGCGCCGCAAGCACCTCACCTCTGTGGATAAGGCGAACGTGCTGGCAAGTTCGCGCTTGTGGCAGCGCACGGTGAAGCAGGTTGCCGCCGAGTATCCTGATGTTCAGGTTGATCATGCCCTTGTGGACTCGTTTGCTATGCAGCTTATTCGCACACCTTCGCGTTTTGATGTGGTCGTCACGGAGAATATGTTCGGGGATATTCTGACCGATGAGGCGGCAGTCTTAGCAGGGTCGCTGGGTATGCTGCCTTCTGCTTCGTTGGGTGAAGGCACGTTTGGCGTCTACGAGCCGATTCACGGCAGCGCGCCGGATATTGCTGGCAAGGGCATCGCTAATCCAATTGGCACCATTCTGAGTGCGGCGCTGTTGCTGCGCCATAGCCTGACACTAGGTGATGAGGCAGCCGCCCTAGAAGGGGCAGTGCAAGCAGTGCTGGAGTCAGGGGCGCGCACGGGCGATATTGCCGAGCCAAATACTGCGGCGCTTGGCAGTGCTGCCTTTGGTGAGCAAGTGCGCGCTGCGCTGCGAAAGGCACACTAGCGCCACTGGTCATAGAGCGTTTTGAGCTGATGTGCCGCTGCTTGCCATGTGAAACGCGCCACTTGCGCGAATCCGCGTTCAAGGCGTGCGGCACGCGCCGCGCTATCTTCCTCTAAGAGGGCGATCAAGCCGACGCGAATCGCCTCCACTGAATAGGGATCGATCATTAGGGCTGCATCGCCCGCCACCTCCGGCAGCGAGGAAACGTTCGCGGTGAGGACAGGCACGCCACACGCCATGCCTTCCAAAACGGGCAAGCCAAAACCTTCATAGAGCGATGGAAAGGCGATGCACGCCGCTGCGCTGTAGAGCGTGGGTAAATCTTCCTCATCGGCAAAGCCTACGAACTGCACGCGCTCACCCAATGCACGCGCCTGAGCGTGGATCGGTGCGTCCAGCCAGCCACGCCCACCGACGATCACCAACTTCACATCGGCAAAGCGTGCGGGCAGTGCGGCAATTGCCTGCATCAGCCGCTCATAGTTCTTGCGTGGCTGCACTGTGCCAACTGCCAACACATAAGGCGCACTGCCAATGCCATACTTGGCGCGGACGGCTGCTTGTGCGTCAGCATCATGGATCGGCGTAAAGGCTGCGCTGACGCCGCTGTACAACACTGTGATTTTTGACTCAGGAATGCCATACAATGCCATGAGGTCAGCTTTGGTGGCTGCGGAATCAGCAAGGATATGATCGGCACGGTGCGCCGAGCGCGGCACCACTGCCTCTAGGTATGCCTTCAAGCGCGGCGCAGCCGACTGCGGCACACGCGCAAACGACAGATCATGCACCGTGAGCAACGTGTGCGTGCGCGGTAAGGTTGGCGGCAGCACAAAATCAGTGGCGTGGAAAAGGCGCAGGCTGCCTGTGAAAAGCTCTATCGGCAGTGGCAGGCGTGTGCGGTGCCACAGGCGCGCAAGGGTCAGCGGTAAAAGGCGCGTCGTTGCATAGCGAAAATTGGCAGCAGGTGCTGGCGGCAGCACGGCACGCCGAGCGCCAGCCACAAATAGGCGATAGGGCTGTGCAGCGTCTTGCATAGCGAGGGCGGCGATCAACTCGCGCACATAGCGTCCGATGCCGCCGCCCTGCTCATAGGCAGGCGTGTAATCTATGCCGATTGGCACGCGCCGCGCCTATTCCACGTCGTTATATGTCCAATAGCGGTTGGCGAAGAAGTTCCAGAGCGCCACAATGATCAGCGCCATGATGACCGCCATGTTCGCGCCAAGTTTCCATTGTGTGCTATCTTGCAGGTTGAGCGTCACAAGGTGGTTGGCGGCAAGGTAACGTACAAAGTTGGCAAAGACAGGTGAAAAGAGCCATACGACACCGCCGCGCACTGCCAAACCGACAGCGCTCACGGCAAAGAACTGCGCCAGTTGATGCCGAATGCGCCGCGACCGCGAGTCCGGATACGTCCAATAACGATTCCATAGGAAGTTGCTGGAAACAGCCAGCGTGAAGCCTATCATGGCGGATAAGACGACTGGTGCTAACTGTTCATCCTGCACCTGAAAAACAAAGCGCATCAGAATGTTGGTTGTTCCAAGATCAATGGCTGCGCCAATGGCACCGACCACCAAAAACTTTAGGAAGCGTTCCAGTTCGCGTGGTTTTTCGCCGCCAAAGCGGATGCTAATGCGGCGGATGATACCCGTGCGCTCGGTAGAAGCGAGCGGAAGGCTATCGGATGAATTCATAGGAGATTGTCGCCTCACGTCGTTATGCTTTTCGAGTGACGCTGCGTGTCGCAGCCACAAGCGTGCCAATTAAACCAAGCATTGCGCCAAAGTGCAAGAACAGATTATTGACGTACAGTTTATCGAACAGGCTGTGAACGGCGATATGCGCCCACACCGCCAGTAGTCCAAGCCCTGCGCCGCGCCAAAAAGCGTTGGGCAGGTGTAGGGTACGCAAACTCAGCCTGATGAGGGCAAACCACATGCCCATATATGCCAGCAAGCCAACCAAGCCCGTTTCTGCCAACACATTCAGGTAGTAGTTATGGGCGTGACCCAGCGCCAATTGCCAGTTTACCAATGCATGGCGCCCATAGGCTGCTTCATAGCCGCCAAAGCCCACGCCAAACAACGGCGACTCATCCGCCATGCTCAGGGCTGCCTGCCAGTGCGCCAAACGCTCGACGACTGCGTAGTTCGCGTCGCTGATCGGCACGCCGCGCACATCTTGGAAGCCGGTCAGGTCTTGTGCAAAATCGCTAAAGCGCGCCAGCAGCGCACTCGGCAGGCTACCGCTAATGGTAGCCAACAAAAGCACGCCCGCGCATCCCACTGCCATAACAACACCCAGCCCGCGTTGGCGTGGTGCAAGCAAGATCAGCACGCCAAGCGCCGCACCAAAGCCAAGCCACGCGCCGCGACTCCATGAGACAGCCAAGCCGATTCCGATCAAGGCAGCCGCAGCGCCTAAAGCACCTGCCAACATCAGCCACATACGGCGTGCTGTGCCGTGCGGCTGCCACACCATGCTGAAGGCGCCAAAGGCTGCGCCAAGCGCCAGTGGCAACGTCATGCCCATGAACGCGCCGAACGGATTCGGCTGCCCAAAGCTGCCAAAGGCGCGGAAGTAGCGATAGTCGAGTATCCATAGGTGCGGCGCGCCAGAGCCACCCACAAACTGATAAACACCAATGATCGCCTGCACACAGGCAGCCACCAGCAGCGCGCCAAGCAGCCAGCCTATACCGTGCCGTCCGCAGAGCGAGGCTGTAATCAGCGCCATGATCACCATTTGCAGCCATTTGATCAGCTCATTAAGCGTTGCACTGACCGAGTCTGCCGTGAGGAGGCTGAGCGCTGCCGCAAAAATGAAGGCTGCCAATGGCAGAAGCACGCTCAGGCGCGGCAGTACCACACGGCGCGACTCGGCGATCTGTTTGAGCAGCCACAGTCCAACCGTGAAGGCAAAAGCGATCTGCCCTATGTCCAGCGGCAGGCGTAACGCTGACTCGGTTTCGATCAACGCCTTCATCGGCGCAAGGATCAAGGTTGCGGTCACAGCCACCCGCAGATCGATCAAGCTCAGCACAAACAGCGCCGTGCCGCCTAAGATCAGCAGCCCATAATCGGGTGGTAAGGCGGCAAGCATGCCAACACCAAGCGCGGCGATCAGCCAGCCAAAGGGCAGAGAGGGCAGACGTTCTAGGCGCAGCACGGCGTTTGTTTCAAGAGGCGGCGTGCTGTGGCGGATTCAAGCTGGCACCGACCCGCGAACGGAAATACTCAATGGTGCGTCCTAAGCCTTCGCGCAAGTCTACAACGGGCGCATAGTTCAGCAGGCTTGTGGCGCGTGTAATATCGGGCTGGCGCGTCTGCGGATCACCCTCAATGCGATCCATCTTGCGGAACTCAATGCCGCCACCGTTTGCCGTCATCTCGTTGATGATCTGAGCAAATTCTAAGATAGACATCTCAAATGGATTGCCGATGTTGACAGGCATTGAGGCGTCGTCGGAAGGCGGCAGCATCAATAGGCGGTAAATGCCCTCAACCAAATCGCTCACGTAGCAAAAGCTGCGCGTTTGCGCGCCATCGCCATAGACGGTCAGTGGTTCACCGCGCAGTGCCTGCCCAATGAAGTTCGGCACAACGCGCCCATCATCAAGGCGCATTCGTTCGCCGTAGGTGTTGAAGATACGCACGATGCGCGTATCTACGGCGTGTGAGCGATGGTATGCCATCGTGAGCGCTTCGGCAAAGCGTTTCGCCTCATCATAGACGCCGCGCGGACCGATGGTGTTCACGTTGCCGGGATAATCTTCCCGCTGCGGATGCACCAACGGATCGCCGTACACCTCTGAAGTGCTTGCCAACAAAAAACGCGCACGTTTGGCAAGCGCCAAGCCTAGCGCGTTATGCGTGCCAAGCGCGCCAACCTTCAGTGTTTGAATAGGCAGCTTCAGGTAATCAATCGGGCTGGCGGGCGAAGCAAAGTGCATCACGGCATCCAACTGACCGCCAACGTAGATGTAGTTGGTCACATCATGGCGGATGAACGTGAAATCGGCGCGTCCGATCAAATGCTGAATGTTGTCTGTGTTGCCGGTGATCAGGTTATCCATGGCGATCACACTGTGACCTTCTGCCAACAGCCGATCCGCAAGGTGTGAGCCGAGAAAACCTGCGCCACCTGTGATTAAAACACGCACGATGTCTCTATCTCCTATACAGTGGAATAGCGTTAAGTATACCTAATTGGGTGTCTGTGGCAAAGCGGGCAGCGCAACGGTGAAGGTTGATCCGCGCCCGATCTCGCTCTCCAGCCAAACTTTGCCGTGCTGCATCTCTACCAATTGGCGCGTGATGGGCAAGCCTAAGCCCGTGCCGGCAAACTCGCGCACAGATGAGCCGTCCACTTGGCGGAACGCGTCAAAGATCAGGTCAAAATCTTCTTGGGCAATGCCAATGCCGCTATCTTCCACCGCAATACACAGCCAATTACCGGGCATCAGTGGCACGCCCTCCACAAAATCAGGCAGTTCCCATGAATAGGCGCGCACCACCACGCCGCCTTCACGGGTGAACTTCACAGCGTTGCTCATCAGGTTCAGGACGATCTGGCGCAGGCGGATGGTGTCTGCCTCCACCATAGGCAGATCATCGGGAATTTCGGCGCGCAAGGTGAGTTGTTTTGCCTCTGCCAAAGGCGCAATCTGTGCGATGGCTGCCTCGATCAAGGGCTGCACGTGCAATGCCTCGAAATTCAACGTCATGCGCCCTGATTCAATCTTGGCAAGGTCTAGCACGTCATTGATCAGCATCAGCAAGTGCGTGGCATTATCGTAGACTCGCTGCAAGCGTTCGCGCTGCCGTTCAGAGAGATCACCATAAACGCCTTTAATGACCATCTCAGTATAGCCCATGATGGCGTTCAACGGCGTGCGAAGTTCATGGCTCATGGTGGCAAGGAATTGGCTTTTCAGTTCGTTTGCTTCCAGCGCTTGCGTGTAGAGATCAGCGTTCTCTACGGCAAGGGCAACCTGTGTGGCAAGCGTGCGGCAGGTCTCGATTTCTTCGTAGGTAAAGTCGCGGGCGGTGCCAGTCACATCCACACCAATTGAGCCGATCAAGCGCCCTTTGACGAACATACGCGCCACAACCAGCGAACGAATGCCGTTGCGTTGCAGCAGCGGCAGCAAGCCGCTTAGGCGTGGGTCTTCGTCAACGTTATGGCTAACCAATGCCTCTTGGTCGTGCAGGTGATCAAAGACCAACGTTGGTATATCGCCTAAGCCATAGTCGCTGGGTGGATATTCTGCCACAATGCGGGCGCGTTCGCCTGTCTCGTTCAGCAGCACAATGCCGCAGTGATCTACCTTGAGCAGCTTCACAATCTGTTCAGCAGCGAGCGTCAGGATGTGATTGCGATCCAACGAGGCAGAGAGCAGCGTCCCAACCTTGTAGAGCGATTCTAGGCGGCGTGCGCGCTCTTTAAGTTGTGTGGCAGCTGCTGCTAGTTGGCTAAATAGATTCGCGTTCTCCATAGCAAGCGAAACTTGCGTGGCGATGGTGGTAAAGACCTGCTGCTCATCGCTGCCAAAGGCGTTTGGACGTTCGCTCTGCATACTCAGCACACCGATCACGGCGCCGTTACGGGCGCGCAGCGGCACGCCAAGCCATGAATGCAGCGTGTTGGACTGTTTACTGAAGGGCAGCCGCCGAATGCCAAGCCCTTCAATGCGCGCTTGCTGCGCCTGAACATCTTCAATGTAGAGTGGCGAGCCGCTGCGGATGATATAGCCACCAAAGCCGCTCACCGGGTAGATTTGACCGCTTGGTAGCGTTTCACCTTCATCGTGCAGGTAGAGCGCCTGCATGGTATCAGTGGATTCGTTATAGCGCATCACGTAAAAGGTAGAGACGTGGAACAGCGCTGCTACTTGCTGGCGAATATCATCCCATACTTCATCCAGGTCATAGGCGGCCACCAATTTTTGGCTGATAGCATTTAAGGCGGCAAGTTGCTCCACTTTAGAGCGTTCCGCCGCGAACAAACGGGCATTATCCACCGCCACGGCGAGCTGATCAGCAATCCCTTGCAGCGTTTCCACGTCCTCAGGCTGAAAAGCATAGGCGTGTTGGCTCTGCACGTCCAGCGTGCCAATCACAGTGTTACCAAAACGCATTGGCAGCACCACTTCCGATCCAATGCTCATAAGGGTATGGCGCAAGCCGCAGCGCTTATCACTCTCTGAATCGCTAATGAGCAAGGCTGTGCGCGTTGCCAACGCCGCATAATTCAGATCGTCCGTCTCTAGGCGCAGTGGAATCTCGACGGTTTGCAGGCGACCTTCCGGCGTATAGACTGCCTTGATATGCAGCGATTTACCTTCCCAGAGCAGCACCGCCACTAAATCGAAATCAAAGAGCGCCTGTGCCACAGACGCCACCTGCCGCACTAAGGACTCAATATCCAGCTTGGACGTGGCGGCGCGGGAAACTTCCACCGCTGCGCGCAAGCGGCGCGTTTGCTGTTGCAGCGAGAATAGCAGACGCTGCTGTTCGCCCAGATTTTGAATGATTGCGCCGAAACTGGTCATGCGTTGCTGGTGATCGCGCATGGGGAAAACAGCAAGGCGCACAGGCAGCGGTTCGCCCTCATGTGTTTTCTGCGTCACATCACCCGACCAGCCTGCTGCCGTGCGCGATTGCACGATTAAATCGCGGGCGATGCGTGTTTCCTCGCCCGCATAGTAGAGTTCGCTGACATTGCGCCCGATCAAATCTGAGGGATACTCATAGCCGTAGAGCTGTGCAGCGGCAAGGTTAGCATAGGTGATAGTGCCATCCAACGCGGCGACATCAATAGCGACGTTAGCGTTTTCCACCAATTGGCGAAAGATTTGCGGGCTAGCAGGCCACGCCAAGCGCGCCAGTGCAGCGGCGGCGCTGTTCACAAACTGATAGGCGAGCGCGGCACGGATCGGGTCAAACGGTGTAGGCGCCTCAAGCATCACCAGACCGTGCGGCTCGTCGCCCGCCAACAGCGGCAGCACCATCGTGCAGCCATCGGCGGTTGTCTGCGGCGTCAGGCTGATAGCTGCCTCTTGCGCCGCTTCGGGCAAATTCACATAGACTTCGGGTGCTTGGCTTTGCAGCACATAGACGTTGACCGCTGCGCCGAACAACCACAGCAGCACTTCGCGCAGCGTCTCGGTGACGACCTGTGCGTTCGGCGCAGTTTCCAGTGCTTGTTGGGCAATGTGGCTGGCACGCAGCCAGTCATTCAGATCGTTCGGCGCAACCGAAGGGACGGTCTCCATAGCCTGTTACTCGCTCTCTCGCACGGTGATCAAAGGGGCAGGCACAACTTCGGCATGCGCTTCACCAACGCGCAGCCGCGTGCCAAAGGCGGCATGGTTCGGCTTCACAAAGCCGAGCGCAATCGCCGCAACGCCATCCTGTGGCGATAAGGGTGTGGCGAGGCTGGTCAGCACGCCGACTGGCTCGCCTTCGGCGTGGATGGGCGTGCCAAGGGCAACAGGTGCGCTCAGGTGCAGCTTGACCAACGTTTTGGCAAGGCGATTACGGCTCTCCATGCGGGCGATAATCTCTTGCCCGATGTAGCAGCCTTTATTGAAACTGACAGAGTCCCACAGATTTGCCTCAAGCGCGACATAGTCTTCGGTCAGTTCGTGGTGCGCCGCTGGCAAGCCTGCTGCAATGCGAAGCTGCTCATAGAGAGTGGCATCAGCAGCCTGCACTTGCGGCGACTTCAGCAGTTCTGCGCGCAGGGCGGTAAGTTGTTCAGATGGCGCGATCAGAACAAAGCCTTCGCCGTGCAGCGGAAATGTTCGTGCGATGAGCAGATTGCGCGCTGCATCTTCCAAAAAGCTGTGCAGGGCAAGCGCCGATGCACCATTGATCAACGCTTCCACGTGCGCGGCTGCACCTTCGCCATGTAGCTCCAGCTGACCGAGTGCTGCGCTCTGGTCACTGATCTTAAAGCGATCCTGCCAAAAAACGTGCCGCCGCAGCCAGTTAACCACAACCTGTGGATAGTTTGCCAGCATCAGCGCCGTCTCGCCGCGATGGTAGATCACCACACGGTCAATAATGCGCGCAAGGGCAGTCGTCAGCACAGTGGTGCAACCTTCACCCATTTTGAGGCGGTTCACATCGTTGGTGGACATGCGGTGCGGCAAATCCAGCCGATCACGGTCACTCAACGCCAAGCGACCCTGTGCTGTGCTGCGCTCAAAAAGGAAGATTGGTAGGCGGTTCGTCATGCTCACAATCCCTGTTCGGTGCGCCACGCCCGAATTTGCTCAGCGTGTTCATCTTCGTGCCAGTGCGCGCTATCGGCAATTAAGTAGGTGAGCGGCTCACCTTCCATCCAGCGAAATTTACGGACATCGGTCAGTGTGCGCTCATCCAAGGCTTCCACGGCGCGCAGCAAGTGCTTATGCACACCGTGAAAATCTTCCAGCACTGATTCGAGCGGACGCGGCGCGTTCACATGATATTGCTCGGCGTTGAACTCGTCCACATCTTCAATCTGCACGATGTTCGGCACTTGTGATGGACGATCAAGCCGCGCTAATGCCGTCACCAACTCGGATTCCCAAACGGTGAGGTGTGCTAGCACATCCTTAATTGACCACAAGCCAACCACGCCCGGTCGCAGCATATCGTTTGGCGATAAGCCCTCAAGAGCAGCCAGCAGATTAGCTCGCGCACGGCGCAGTTGTTCCAGAACAGCCTGTTTTTGAACGTCTTTTTGCATGGTCTCCACTTAAGCATTAGCCCTGAATTGGTAAACCGGCACTTGGCGTTGGAAGGCGCGCACTGCTGGCATAGGGTGATGTGACCTCAAAGCGAGAGGTGCTTTTATCACGTTCGGTAAGCTGCGTAGGCAGCACAATGTGTACCGTGGTGCCGGGCAGTTTTTCCATATCCATGCCGCTGCTCTCTATCCAAATGCGTCCGCCATGTGCGCTGATCACACCGCGTGCAATGGTCAAGCCTAAGCCGGGTCCGGCGCCCATAAACTTCGTCGCGCCCGTCGAATGCAAGCCGGGATCGCCCACACGGAAGAACTTTTCAAAGATCAGTTCGTGGTTTCTTGGATCAATACCAATGCCCGTATCTTTGATCTCAACATGGATCACTTCATCATCATCCGCATCTTGCTCTAGGCGTGCGGTGATATCTATTCTGCCGCCATCAGGCGTATATTTGATAGCATTCAATACCACATTTTTGAATGCCTGCACCATGCGCTGCTGATCTGCCTCAATTTCTGGTAAGCCTTTTAAGCCGCGTGCCGTAAGCTGCAATTTGCGCTGCTTGATGTTTTCTTGCAACGGCTCAATCGAAAGGCGCAGCACGGCATCCAGTGAGGTTGGCACAAAGCGCAAGTCCATAGCGTCCAAACCCAGTCGGCTAACATCCAGCATATCGGCGATGAGTGCTTCAAGGCGCTCGGTTGCCTTACGGATGTTGCCCGTCATAACGCCCACGCGATCAGGCTCGATCATCGGCTGCTGGCTAAGCGTATCCAGAATGTCGGTGTAGCCGAGAATCTGCGTTAGCGGCGTGCGAAGTTCGTGGCTGGCAATCGTCACAAAGTCCGTCTTGACCGAGTCCAGCAGTTCAAGGCGTTCTTTGGTGCTGATAATATCGCGGTTGAGCGCTTGCGTTTCGTCGCGTGCCTTACGCAGATCGCTGACAAGGCGCGCATTCCGCAGCGCAACGCCAGTTTGGGTGGCAAGCGTGGTGAACAGCTCTAAATCTTGCGGCGAGAACGGATCATCGCTGCTTTTGGCGCTCATGGCAAGGATGCCGATGATCTGCCCTTGCATGATGATCGGCGCGTAGGCGCTCATGCGGAGCTGCTTGAAGAACGATTTGAGTTCTGGGGCAACCTCTAGATAGTCCCGTGAATACTCAATATCATATTGCAGCAGCGGGCGGCGCTGCTCAAAAAGTGTGGCATAAATTGGGCTGCTACGCGGCAGCCAACCGCGCAGTTCAGGCATCTCGCTCAGGTTGCTCCGCATTGGCTCCATGCGGATTGTCTCGTTGTTTTCGCTGGTGGCAAGCAGCACGCCGGCATGTTTCACGCGCAGCGCATTCCGCAATGCACCAATTGCCATGTCCGAGAGTTCGGGCAGTTCCACCACGCCGGCAATATCTTGGCTGTATTGGCGGACGAAAGCGGTGCTATCTTCTGTGGGCGCGCCAAAAACGCGATCCACAAGGGCAATGCTGAACAAGCGCAGCGGCACATACAAGGCGGTGGCTGCGGCAGCCGCGCCGATCACAAGGAGTAAACGGTTCGGGTCGTTATCGGGAATATTTTGCGTGATGAGGATCGCGCCGACAATCACAAGGAAAGTGATTGCCAAAGTTAGGGCGCTGGCAAAGGTCAGGCGGAAGATGCGCCGCACATCCAACACGCGCAGGCTTAGCACAGCATAGGTGACGCCGAACAAGCCGCTGATCTGCATCAGCCAGCCGATCTCACGCAAGCCGCTGCTGCCGCTTACGCCAATCAAGGCACCCATCAACACTAAAGGCGTCATCAGCAGCCAGAACATCGAACGGTTGGCAACTTCGGCAAGGTGCGCTGTGGCAAAGCTATACACAGCGGCAACAAGCGTGATCGTGCCTAAGAGCAACCAGTAGCCAAGTGTGGCAAGGCTCAAGGTGGCATTTTCTGCACCGAAGGCGGCAGTGATCCAGCCCGCTTGCCCAAGTGCCACTTTTTCAGGCGCGCTGACTGCACCGAAAAACAAGCCGATCCACAGCAAGGCGCTTAGCCCAAACAAGCCATAGACAAACCGCCCACCCAAATAACGGGCGGTGAGTGCGCCATAGCCTGCTAACATGGTGCTCATCAGCAGCACGGCGATGGCAGGTTGAGTTAGGCTGCCCACGAATATAGGTGCCAAAGGTCCGAGGTGCGCCTCTGGTACTACAAAATGAATGGTCTGCCCGATCAGTGCAAGCATCAGCGTGCCGCGCAGCCAACGGCGCGCACGGCTCACTTTGCTGCTGCGGCGCAGGCTGTAGGCAAGCATGGCAAGGTAGCCCGCACAAATCAGCGCGGCAAGAATATAGGTAGATGAAATCTCCACAAGTGTTCAGCGGCACCCTTTGCCTATTTCAGGTAGCTGCACCGCCTGCCTCCCTTCATTATAAATATGGTGCGGCTTGAAGAGACCTGCTGCACACAGCAATTTTACCGCGAGTTATGCTTCGGCACTGTTTTGTGCAGGGTGTTCTTGAAAGAAGAACACACTTTTGACGTTCTGCCAACTATTCTTCTCGGCATTTTCTCGGCTAGGACGCACTGCGCGCCTGCTGAATGGAAAATGCCACTGCCTCACCTGTTTCGGCAGCC
Organism: Chloroflexi bacterium CFX4; assembly: GCA_021404685.1. Classification (GTDB taxonomy): domain Bacteria; phylum Chloroflexota; class Anaerolineae; order Aggregatilineales; family UBA2796; genus CP2-2F. Next base: position 44,221 of record QWHC01000013.1, read on the forward strand.
AAATGCACCCTGCCGCCGCGCAGATAGTCACCCGCGAACCACAAACCGCGCAACACACCGTTTAGCTGCGCTGCCTCTGCCAAAGTGTTCGGCTGAGAGTACCGCCAGCGCTGAATATCTGCCCAGTCGAAATCGGTCAGGCGTTCGCCAAGCAGTTTGGACGCATGAGCAGCCACATCGTTCACAATGGCGTCGTTGTCATTTTCCCATTGAGCAAGGCTGTAATCGCCGCTCATCTGCGCCACAACCACAGCCTGCCCACGCACGGCATGACCAATTTTATCATGTTCATAGGCAAACCACGCCATCGGATCGCGTTTATCACTGTTGACCAACGCATAAAAAGGGCGCGGCGCAAGGTCACGCTCATAGCCAAGTGCAATCGAGAGGCAACGGCGGTAGCTGGCAGCTTGAAGCGCCGTCTGCAAGGCAACTTTCTCGGTCGGTGGCAGATCGCTGGCAGCCAGCAAGTCGGCTGCCTGCCCGCTGGGAATGGCAATTACAACCTGCTCATAATCGCCCAGCGCGCTGCCTTCTGTGTCGTAAAGCCGATAGCGCCCATCGGCGTGTGTTTGTATTTTGCCGATCCGCACGCGCAGGCGCACCTCAAAGCGCCCTGAATCTGCCAATAACTTGCCTAAAGTTGCCACACCGTGCCGATAGGACCACTTCGGCACAGCGTTCTGTTCAGAGTCGCCTTCATGAATCACATGGCTAGAGTCAAACGTCCAGACTGGGCGCGCAATATCGGAAAGATCGGCGCTGCTTAAGTCTTGCAGCATCAGGCGGCGCAGCGGATCGCTCTCCGATCTGAGGTACTGTGTGCCGTGATCAACATAGACGCGCCCGCCCGGTCGGTCGTACCAGCGTGTGGCGGCGCGCCCGCCAAAGCCGCGGCTTTTCTCAAAGACAACCACCTCGCCGCCCAGTGTATAGGCAGCCGTCAAGCCTGCGATTCCTGCTCCAATTACGGCGATTGCCATAAAGTTTTCACTGCCTCTCAAATTTGATGTAAACTTATAGCAGATCATAAAGACTGAACGTGCATAAGCCAAACAGGTGCAGAGAATACAAGTGTGCTATGCCTGACCAAAAATGCCCAAACTGCCAAACAGCCTACCGCGCTGGTGAGATGGTCTGCCGCAAGTGTGGCATGATCTTGTTTGATCCGCGCACCAGCACAGTTCACATCCGCATCAACCCAGATTTGATCCGCCTGAAGCGCCGACCCGGTGATACACACGAACTGCTCACCATTAGTGAACATACCCTACAAATCCAGATTCGCGGTCTGAGCGAACGCCTCATTTTTGAAGAAGGCACCTCTGTTGTGTTAGGACGCATAGACCTTAACAGCCCTGATATGGCACGTTTTGATCTTACACGCTTTGGCGGGCATGAGCGCGGTGTGTCCCGCGAACACTGTGTAATCAGCTATAACGGGACGCAATTCCTCGTCACCGATTTGAACAGTTCCAACGGCACCTTCATCAACCGCAAGCGCCTTGAGCCGAACGAGCCAACGCCGCTCAACGACGGTGATGAACTAACTTTGGGCAGTTTGACCATGACCGTGCGCTTTAGCTTAACTGAAAGCACATCTTAGAGCAGAAAGCACCCAACATGACGATTCTTGGCTGGCATCACATTACATTGGTCTGTGCCGATGCTGCACGCACCGTAGATTTCTATACACGCATCCTTGGCTTGCGCTTCATCAAAAAAACTGTCAACTTTGATGCACCCGACAGCTACCACATTTATTTTGGCAACTATGAAGGCACACCCGGCAGCGCCATCACCTTTTTTGAGTGGGGCAACGCGCCGCGTGGTGCGGCGGGCATCGGCGGCACTCATCACTTTGCCCTGCAAGTGCCAGACCGCAACGCTCTGCTGAAGTGGAAGCGCTGGCTGCATGACCATGCCGTGCGTGTGGACGGCATCTACAATCGCAAATATTTCGAGTCGATCTACTTCCGCGATCCGGATGGCTGCATTGTGGAGCTTGCCACTAATACGCCCGGTTTCACGGTGGATGAAGCACCTGAGTCGCTTGGCACAGTCCATCAGCCGCCGCCGCCCGAACTCACCGCACGCCATCGCGATGCAGAGGCAATCGCGGCCGAAATGTGGGCAGAGCCGATTGAGGCAATCACGCCCGATATGGCGCTCACACGCGGCTTACACCATATCTCTGCCATTTGCAGCGATATTCAGCGCACGCACGCTTATTATGGCGAATTGTTCGGCTTGCGCCTCGTCAAAATGACCGAAGATTTCGATAATCTCGGCGCGCCGCACTGGTACTGGGGCGTTGGTGAAGGCGCGCCCGGCACGCTCATCACCTATTTTGAGCGCCCTAGCGGGTCGCGCCGCGCCCAGATTGGCACGGGACAAACGCACCATTTCGCCTTCGGCTTGCCCAATGCCGAAGTGCAGCTTGAATGGCGCGAGAAACTGATCGCGGCGGGCTTATCCGTCTCGCCGGTGATGGAGCGCGTCTACTTCAAGAGCATCTACACACGCGATCCTGATGGGCATATCGTTGAACTGGCGACGGTTGATCCCGGCTTTGCGGTGGACGAGCCGCTTGAAGCACTTGGCAGCACGCTTAGATTGCCGCCCTGGTTGGAGCCACAGCGCGCCCTGATTGAGAGCAGTTTGCCGCCGCTGCCCTAGCCGCACACTGCACAGAGTGTGCCGTGCTATAATGGTAGGCTGTTAGTTGCCCTGAAGGTGGTATGTTATGGCTGAACGCTCTGTGCGCGCCCTTGATCCGATGCCTTTTGCGGTGGCGCTCGTCGCGCTGCTGATCGGCTTGATGGCTGCCTCATTTTTTGCCCACCTACCCGATGATCGGCTGATCATCGCCCGCTATGCTGAGCAGTTCCGCAGCACAGGGCAGCTTGTCTTTAACCGCGGCGAGAACACACTGCTGATGGCTGCGCCACTGCCAATGCTGGCACAAGCGCTCATCGGCGCAGATGCCTTGTTTGCCCTGAGCATGGCGCTTGGCGCTGCCTGCCTCTACTACTTAGCAGCAAGCGCCGCGCTCACAAATGCCTCTCGGCTGTTGGTGGCGGGCATTTTCGCCCTTGCCTATCCGTTATGGGTTGGCGCTGGCACGGGCTATCCGCCGATGACAGGGCTTGCCTTATTAGGCTTGCTCTTGGCGCAGCAAGGGCGCTGGCGCTGGGCTGGGCTTGCCTTTGCGGCGGCTGCCTTGTGCGGCACAGAGGTGCTTGTGCTGATCGCGCTAATGGCGCTCTACGCGGCACAGCAGGGCAAAGCATGGCGCTTCATGCTGGCGTTTGCAGCGGTATGTGGTGCGGCATTTATGGCGTTGTGGCTGCACTATGGCTTCGATGTGCGCTTTGTGGAAGGCTTGCTCACCTTTCGGCGTAGCGCGCCGCCTGCTGAGGATGTACTCTCGCTGCCTTTTATCGCGCTACTGCTCTTGGCTGCGCTGCCGATGTGGTGGCAGGCGCGCCATGAGCAATTCATTGCGCTGCTTGGCGCGTGGATCGCGCTCTACATCGGTATCTGGGGCGGCATTTTTCGGCTGGAAGGCGGCTTCACCTACGCCCTGATCGTGCCTGCGGCAGCGCTTTTGGCGGGCAGGCTGTTTCAGCGTGCGCCAATCGTGAGCGTGCTGGGCGTCGGCGTGGCGGTTGGCACAAGTGTTGTTGGGCTCAGCGTCATGATGGCGCCGCGTGCCTTGCCGCCGTTGTTTCCTGTGCCAGAAGGGACGCAGCGCGTCGCCGTGCCATTCAAAGATTTGTTGTTCTACCAAAGATGGCGCTTAGATCAACAGCTGATTGCGCTGGATGGCAGCTTGCAGCCTGAGCTACGCCGTATGTTGGAGCGTGGCGATCTGCACTCGGCGCTGGTGCGCTACGCACCTGATATGCTCTACCTTGCCCATGCAGAGGACGACTGGCGCTATACCGATGCCTTCACAACGCTTGGCTACACACCTTATCAATCTGAGCGTTTCTTCCAGCGCGAACTGCCAATCACAGGCTTTACAGGGCGCTTTTTCATCATGGATCAACCATTCAGCCCTGATTTGGCTCTGCGCCAAGCAGAACTGACCACCGAACTTGGCACGGGTGGCGATCTGCTGCGTGTGCGTCTGCGTTGGGAAGTCCAGCGCCCTGCTAGCCGCCCGATCACGGTGCAGCTCAGGCTCGGTCAGGCAGAACAGCGCACCGCGTTTGCGGCGAATGTGTTCGGCGCAGGCACTTTTGATACCTACCACGCTTTGCGCTTGCCGCCTGATATGCCTGATGGCGCGGTGGCGCTGCGTGTGCGTGCCATTGTGAACGGCGGCACGCTTGCCGAAGTGGAAGCCGCACGTCTCACGGTGCGCGCCATGCGTGATTAGGTGGATAAACAATCTGCAAATTTCCACGCTAAGCCCGTCCGCGTAGGAACATTCTCTGCCTTATAAAAGTGCTTTGAAGGCTTCCACAGTTAGCCCTGCTTACCGAAGAATGGCACGTAATGTCCCGCGTTTTAAAACACTGTGGTCAGGAACAACTACCATTGCATACGGATTATCGCGCCGCATGATAATGTGACTACCTGTTTGCCGTCGAATCGTAAAACCGATCTTTTGAAGTGCGTTAACACATTCGCGTCCTGAAATAATAGGCAAACCACTCATACAACAGCCATAATGCGATCAAGATGATCTTCTGGAATTGGCTGACCATCTTCTTGCAACACCTCAAGGTAGAGTGTAATGGCTTTCTTGATGTTTTCGATTGCTTCATCTATCGTTTCACCCTGACTAACGCAGCCGGGCAAGCTAGGGCATTCAACCACATAACCACCCATCTCATCGGGCTGAATAATAACTTGACGCATAGCCTCTCCCCTTTTTACACTATTCATATTAGGCAAAAGCCTCAGTCACTTCAAGGCTCGGTAGTTCGGCAAGGTCATCATATACTCCGCAAAGCTGAGTTCGGTAGGCAGATCAGGTACGGTGCGTGCTGGTTGTGTGGTCATCTGTGTATCACTCAGGGCAAGTTGCAAAAGAGCGCGATAGTGTTGCCGTCGGGATCGTGGAGTGTGGCGTAGCGCTGTCCCCACGGCGCGTCAAAGGGCGCTTTCTGCCCATGATAGCCGCTAGCTACCAAACGATCATAGGTGGTGTTCACCTCCGCCACACTCTCGCACAGAAAATCAAGGCTAATGCGGTGTCCGCCTGCCGGTGGTGTCCATTCGGCATCAAAACTCTGGATGACCTCAACCGTATCCCACGCAAAGCGCAAACCGTTGGACAGCACAACCTCAACATGCCCTTCGGTGTCCTGCGCGGCGGGAATATCTAGCCCAAGCGCACGGTAAAAATCAAGGGAAGCCTTCATATCACGGACGACCAAGCCGATCAGGTCTAGTTTGGGTACCATGCAACACACTCCTAAGCTAAACAGGCGAATAAATCCGACAAAGGGTAATGGAAGTCAGCCAGCTTTTGCAGATCGGCAGCGCTGTAGAAGCGCGTTCCAGTCCTCATTTAGAACACCCTTCCCTCATAAACTCCAGCAATGCTTGCCGATACCTCATTTGACCTGATGATAGCGATAAGTATAGCGTGATTCGATGCACCCAGCACTGTTTCTTGACGTATACAGCACTCTCACGCCATAATCCGCTTGAACTGCTGATGGAGTAGCGCTGTGCTTACCTCACACACCGAAACCGAGATTAAACTGTGGGCATCCGATCTGGCTGCCGTTGCCGCACGCCTTGCCGCGCTTGGCGCACAATTGCACGTCCCACGCACGGCAGAGCGCAATCTGCGCTATGACCGCGCTGATGGCAGCCTGAGCGCCCAAAGGCAAGTGCTGCGTTTGCGCCAAGATGCCGCTGCGCGCCTGACCTACAAAGCGCCGCACAGCGATGATCCGCGCACGCGCACCGAATTAGAGGTCAGTGTGAGCGACTTTGAGACGGCGGATCAGCTTTTGCAGGCACTTGGCTTTCATGTGGCGTGGCGCTACGAGAAATTTCGCACCACCTACTGGCTGGGTGATTGCGAAATTGCCCTAGACGAACTACCCTTCGGTGATTTTGTGGAAGTGGAAGGCAAGGCAATCGCCGCCATTGAAGCAGTTATTGCACAGCTCAACATGGCAGATGCGCCACGTTTTACGCAGAGCTATAGCGAGTTGTTCTTCAGCGTGCGCGAACGGTTGGGCTTGCCCTTCCGCGACCTAACCTTTGAAAATTTTCGCCACCTTGCGCGTGCCGATCTGGCGCACGCCCTACTCACAGAGGCTGACCGAACTTTATGACTGAAAACGAAAAAGTAACCTTTGCAGAAGCGCTCCAACGCTGGGAACAGACCACGCTTGCCGAGATGCTTAAAAAAGCGCCTGAGCGTGCGTCGGATTTCCAAACTTCATCAGGCATTCCCATTCAACGCTTGTATTTGCCAACACACGCCGACGCACACTATCTAGAGCAAGTCGGCTTTCCCGGTGAATACCCTTACACACGCGGCATTCAGCCAACCATGTATCGCGGCAGGCTGTGGACGATGCGCCAATACGCCGGCTATGCCACTGCCGAAGAGTCGAATGCACGCTACCGCTTCCTGCTCTCGCAAGGGCAGATGGGACTCTCGGTTGCCTTCGATCTACCAACGCAGATCGGCTATGATGCTGATGATCCGATGGCGCTGGGCGAAGTGGGCAAAGTGGGCGTTAGCATCAGCAGCCTTCAGGATATGGCGCGCCTGTTTGAAGGCATTCCGCTTGATCAAGTCAGCACTAGCATGACGATCAACGCGCCGGCAGCAGTCCTATTAGCGCTCTACATCGCGGTGGGCAAGCAACAAGGCGTGCCGATGCACAAGCTGCGCGGCACCGTCCAGAACGATATTTTGAAAGAATACATCGCACGCGGCACCTACATCTATCCGCCGTCTGCCAGTATGCGCCTCATCACGGATATTTTCCGCTTCTGCCGTCAGCACGTGCCAAATTGGAACACGATCAGCATCAGCGGCTATCACATTCGTGAGGCAGGCAGCACCGCCGTGCAAGAGGTTGCCTTCACGCTGGCGAACGGCATCGCCTATGTGCAGGCAGCCCTTGCGGCAGGCTTGGCGGTGGATGACTTTGCGCCGCAGCTCTCGTTCTTCTTCAACGCGCACAATCAATTCTTTGAGGAAGTGGCGAAGTTCCGTGCGGCGCGGCGTTTGTGGGCGCACATCATGCGTGAGCGTTTCGGCGCACATGATCCGCGTTCGTGGCAACTGCGTTTCCATACCCAAACCGGCGGCAGCACGCTCACCGCGCAGCAACCAATGAACAATGTGGCGCGGGTCACGGTGCAGGCACTCGCCGCCGTGCTAGGCGGCACACAAAGCCTGCATACTAACAGCATGGATGAGGCACTTGCCCTGCCCACTGAAAACGCTGTGCAAGTGGCGCTCCGCACGCAACAGATTTTGGCGTATGAGAGCGGCGTTGCCGAGACGGTTGATCCGATGGCGGGTAGCTATTATGTAGAAGCGCTGACCGATGAGATTGCCGAGCGCGCACGCCGATACATCGCGCACATTGACGCGCTCGGCGGCGCATTGGCTGCCATTGAGCGCGGCTATATTCAAAATGAGATACAGGATGCTGCCTATGCCTACCAACAAGCGGTGGAGCGCGGGCAACAGATTGTGGTCGGTGTGAATAAGTTCAGTGTGCCAGAAGAGCTGCCTATCGAGACGCTGCACATCTCGGCGACGATTGAGCAAGCACAGCGCGAACGGTTGGCAGCCCTGCGCGCTGAACGCGACTCGGCGCGTGTGAGCGAAATCTTAGGGCAGATTGAGGCAGCCGCACGCGGTGATGCCGCGCTGATGCCGCTCTTTATTGAGGCTGTGGAACGCTATGCAACACTGGGCGAGATTTGTAATGTGCTGCGCGGCGTCTTTGGCGAATATCGCCCCAGCGCAACCATTTAGGGCAAAGAGCGTGGTTGCCCTGCTGCCTTTTTCAAGGCATAATGGCGCGAAGGCTATCTGTACTTCTATTCACAAACGTCTGTGAAAACCTACTTAAACATGCTAGAATATAATGCAGAAGCAGACTATCAAAATGAGTTATACTGGGAAGCCAGCTATGAGATTGTCTTGGCGCTCATGGCGGCGCACCCACACGCCGATGTAGACTCAATCGGGCTGGAGCAGCTTCAGGCGCTTGTCGTAGCGCTGCCGAATTTTGCCGATGATCCAGCGTTGGCGAATGAGGGCTTGCTCACCGAGATTCTGCGCGAGTGGTGGGAAGAAGTGAACGCCAGTTTTTAAGTGCTTGCGGGTTATAGCGCTGCGCGCACATGGTGGCAGCGTTGAGGAGGATTTTTTCATGAGTAACGGTGAGGTCAACCTACGCGAACTGCATCACCCCGATATTCCCGTGCCAGAGGAGATGCAGTCCAACATTGCAGTTACCAGCCTAAGCAGCCTCTACAACTGGGCGCGCAGCCGTTCGTTGTGGCCCATGCTCTTTGGCTTGGCGTGCTGCGCTATCGAAATGATCGCCACGGCTGCCAGCCGTTACGATTTGGCACGCTTTGGCATGGAAGTCATGCGCGCCAGTCCACGTCAGGCAGATTTGATGATCGTCTCTGGCACCGTCACCAAAAAGATGATTGTGCCGATTGTGCGCCTTTACAACCAGATGCCAGAGCCGAAATACGTGCTGGCGATGGGCGCCTGCGCCTCTGGCGGCGGACCCTTCAAAGAAGGCTATAACGTGGTCAGCGGCATTGATAAATATGTGCCGGTGGATGTTTATGTGCCGGGTTGCCCTCCCACGCCGCAAGCACTCCTCTACGGGCTGATTGCGCTGCAAAAAAAGATTGAGAAGCAATCGCTAGGCGTGGGTGCCAGCGTGCCGTGGTATGGCGCAGGCCCGAGCGAGGAAATTCCCGTGCCGATCCTCGGCCCTGATATTATTGATCCGCGCCACGCTGAACTGCTCCGCAAGGAAGCGCAAAAGAACCGCGTCACGCCAACCGTTGCCGAGGCGACAACAGCGGCAACCGCTGAGCAGGCACCTGCTTAACATCATACGGAGCAAAACTTACATGACTGATCAAGTTCTTCCACAAGTTACTGACCTGCCCAGCACCATTGCCGCGCTCAAAGAGCGTTTTCCAGAGGCAGTCAAAGATGATACCCGCGCTGGCTACGAAGGCGTTATTGTCGAGGCGGCGCGCCTGCCCGAAATCGCCCGCGCCATCCGCGATGAATTCGGCTTTAATTACCTCTCCAGCCTGACCGCGGTAGATTACCTCGGACACGGTGATCACCTAGAAGTGGTCTATCACGCCTTTCGTGTGCCAAGCGGCGGCAAGCCGTTGGTCTTTAAGGCGCAGACTTCCCGTGATGACGCCGTGATCCCAAGCCTTGTCAGCGTCTATCCCGGCGCCGATTTCCAAGAACGTGAGGCATACGACCTCTACGGCATCCATTTCGCAGGGCATCCCAACCTCAAGCGTATTCTGCTGTGGGAAGGCTTTGAGGGCTATCCCATGCGGAAAGACTATCAAGAGGCGTACTACGAGCAAGAGACTAAGCCCTTTGACAGTCGTTGGCCCGGTGGTGATGTCTTCCGTGGCGAGGAACACAACCCGTTCGGGCATAATGTGCGCTATCCGGCTGGCTTCACGCTGGATGACTACAAGCCCGAAACTGAGGCAGAGTTCCAGCAGAGCATGGCGCTCGGCGTAGACATCATGGGCGACCCCGCCTTCCGCACCGACCGCTTGCTCGTCAACCTCGGCCCGCACCACCCAAGCACGCATGGCGTCTTCCGCATGATGGTGGCACTCACCGGCGAGACGATTGAGTCGCTAGAGCCAGTTATGGGCTACCTGCACCGCAACCATGAGAAGATCGGTGAGCGCAACACATGGTATGGCAATATGCCCTTCACCGACCGCTTGGATTACATCAGCAGCATGTGCAACAACATGGCATACGCCATCACTGTGGAGCAGATGATGCGTGGACAGGCAAGCGTGCCATACCGTGCTGAGGTCATCCGCGTGCTGATGTCTGAGCTGACGCGCATCACCAACCATCTGTGGTCAATCGGCTTCCTGCTGAACGATTTGGGCGCCTTCTTCACGCCAGCGCTCTACGCCATCCAGACCCGTGAATACATCCTCGACTTTTTCGAGGCAACCGCAGGCGCACGCATGATGTGCAACTACATGCGGATCGGCGGCGTCTTCAAAGACCTAACGGCGCGCATCCGCAGCGAAGCGGCACTGATGAACGACAAAGTGCGCGACATGGATACGATGGACTACCTCGATCAGCTCATCAATGAGCGTTTGCCGCGTTCGATTGACGAATTGGACGAACTGCTCTCCGAAAGCGAGATCATCAAGAGCCGCTGCATCGGCGTTGGCTTGCTGCCTGCCGAGATGGCAATTGCCTACAGCGCGGCAGGTCCGTTGCTGCGCGCTTCTGGTGTGCCATATGACATTCGCCGCGCCAATCCGTACAGCATCTATCCCGAACTGGAATTTGATGTTTGCACACGCCCGAACGGCGATATTTACGACCGCTACTACCTGCGCCTTGACGAAATGCGCCAGAGCGTCCGCATCTTGAAACAGCTTTTGCCGCGCCTGAAGGATACAGCCGGGCAGCCGATCTTTGGCGGCAAGACCAGCTACTCGATCAAGGTGCCAGCGGGTGAGGCATACGGCTTTGCCGAAAATCCGAAGGGCGAGCTAGGCTTCTACTGCGTCTCGGTTGGCGGCGGTAACGCTTGGCGCTACCACGTGCGCGCACCCAGCTTCATCAACCTGACGCCGCTTGGCGAGATGAGCAAAGGGCAAAAAGTGGCAGATGTGGTCGCTATTCTAGGCAGCATTGACATTGTGCTAGGCGAGACGGATCGCTAGGAGTAGAGAGATAACCTTATGTATGGTTCAGGCATTCTCAAAGGCTTGGGCGTTACGCTCCGCCACTTTATCGGCACCTTTGTTGATGATATTCAGTGGCTAGGGCGCAAGCGCGATCTGGATGTGTTCCAACAAAAGCAGAGCCTTGCTAACCGCGGCTTGGTGACGGTGGAATATCCCGATGAGAAGCTGGCAGTGCCAGAGCGCTTCCGCTTCACACCCTTCCTCATCACCTATAACCAAGATGATCCCGACTATCCCGGCAAGGATTGGTGTACCTCCTGCGGCATCTGCGCGAAGGTTTGTCCGCCGCAGTGCATCTGGATTGTGCGCGGCACTGATGCCAAGACAGGGCGTCCCAAACCAGAGCCAGAGCAGTTCTACATTGACATTGACATCTGCATGAACTGCGGCTACTGCGCTGAATACTGCCCGTTTGATGCCATCAAGATGGATCACAACTACGAAATGGCATCTTACGACCGCACCTCAGCGCACATTCACGATAAGGCGCGCCTCTCGCGTGAGGTGCGCTATTGGCAGTCCATCGCGCCGACCACGGCTGCCGAAGAAGAGGCGGCACGCGGCGGCTACGACCATACCGACGTGCAGAAGGCGCGCAAGAAGGCAGGGCTGGAGCCATCGCGCCCCGGTCCGTATGCGGCAGCACCTGCTGAGCCAGAGCCAGCCGCCGTCGCCGTGGTGGAAGCGCCCGCCGCTGAAGCGCCACAGGCAGCGGCAGCCCCTGCTGCACCGTCACCCAAAGCAGAAGCAGCACCCGCCGCACCTGCCGCCGATGGTGAGACGCCGCCACATCCCGGCTGGGTGAAGCGCGGCAAGCGCTGGGTTGACCCGAACGCGAAGGTTGAACCCGTCCGCCGTAAAGGGACGGGCGGCGAGTAAGCTACAGGGCGGGGAGACAAGTCTCCTCGCCGTTGTTTTTTGGTATGATAAACTTACCCGAATCCAACCTTTAGGGAGTAGCGATGACAAATGTTTTTTGGTATGATAAACTTACCCGAATCCAACCTTTAGGGAGTAGCGATGACAAACCAATCAAGAGTGGTGGGTAAGACAATACAAATCTTTCTTGCCAACGGAACACCTGACGGATTGCGTGAGGTTCAAATCAAAGGTCGCGCCGAGCGCATATATGTGGTTTTGCGTTCTCAATTAGGTGCTTTAGCAGACTGGGAATTCGTATCAAAAACAGGGATTTATGTCCTATTTGGTGATGATCCCGATGGAAAATATTCCGAATACGTCTACATCGGTCAGAGTGATAACGTTCGCAACCGCCTTTTGCAGCATGACAATAATCCAGAGAATGAGTTTTGGCGACTGACACTTTTACTTACAAGTACAGATGATAATCTACATGGTGCAATAGCAAGATATTTGGAGAGTCGCCTAATTGAAATTGCGCGAAACGCAAAAAGAGCGCGGCTCAAGAACGATCAGTACCCGCCTATACCACGTCTTTCTAAATCTGATGAAGCACTTGCTGAAGAGATTCTAGATGCCTTTTTGACATTGCTGCCTGTAAACAATTTCCACTTTGCTACTCCACATATTACACATAGAATTTCTGCTGAGACTACTGAGACAAGTCCATCTTTAGATACTTCTCCCATTTTTGAAATAAGTCGTTTAAGAATAGGCGTCAGCGCAACAGCACAAGAGGTTGATGGCAAATTCTTCATTCTCAAAGGCTCAAAGGCGCGTGCCGCTATTCAAGAGAGCCTCAGCAGCAACGCTAAAAACAGACGAAGCCAGTTGATAGAGCAAGGTATTTTAAGGCAGGAGGGTGAGTATCTGATTTTTGGGGATGATGTAGAATTTAGCAGTCCCAGTGCGGCGGCGCAAATTGTGGCAGGCGCTTCAGTTAACGGGCGCCTTTATTGGTTTGTGCAAGGAACTGAAACTACTTACGCCGAGTGGAGTGCAAAACGTAACGAAGAAGCTCTAGCAGGCTCATAACCACTGCGAACTTCCTACGGTTGGGCGCGTTGGTACTGGTGCGCCGTGCAGCCTAGAAAACACAGGCGAATTGTGCGTGTGGCAAATGCGCGAGGGAATCGGCATCGCTCCGATCCCTCGCGGGCGCCTATATGCCTACTTCTTGTAACCTAGCACATCCACCACCGCACGGACTGCTTTCGCGCTCACTTCGAGCATCGCCTTTTCCTCATCATTCAAATCCATGATGATGACGCGCTCCAGCCCTTTAGCGCCTAGCACACACGGCACGCCGATGAACAGATCGTGGTAGCCGTACTCGCCTTGCAGGTAGACCGCAGAGGCGATCACGCGCTTCTTATCCTTCAGGATTGCCTCGATCATGCTGACCGAAGCAGAAGCAGGCGCATAGTAGGCGCTGCGTCCCATCAAACCGACCAATTCGCCGCCGCCCTTACGGGTGCGCTCAATGATCGCTTGCAACTTGTCTTCGGGCATTAGCTCACGAATTGGGATGCCCGCCACAGAGGTATGGCGCGGCAGCGGCACCATCTCATCACCGTGACCGCCCAGCACAATGCCGTGTACATCTTCCACGCTCACGCCCAGTTCCATCGCAATGAAGGTCTTGTAGCGCGCCGTATCCAGTGCGCCTGCCTGTCCAATCACGCGATCACGTGGGAAGCCACTGACTTCCTTCACGACGTGACACATGGCGTCCAGCGGATTAGTAACGACGATCATGATGCTGTTGGGCGAATATTTCGCCAATTCCGCCGTGATCGGACCGACCACATCTTGATTGATCTTGACGAGTTCATCGCGGCTTGGGAATTTGCCCGTGGTTGGGTCTTTGCGGCGCGGCACGCCTGCTGTGATCAGGATGACATCCGAGTTGGCAGTTTCTTCGTAGCTGTTGGCGCCGACGATCTTGAGGTCAAAGCCTTCCACAGGCCCTGATTGTGCCAGATCGAGCGCGATGCCTTGCGGCAAGCCCTGCACCACATCTACCAATACGACATCTGCAAGTTCTTTGCTGACGATCCAGTGTGCTGCGGCAGAACCAACGGCACCCGCGCCAACGACAGTGACTTTTTTACGCATTCTAGCGTCCTTCCTAAATCTGTTTGCTCAACACGATAAGGACGGGCGATCCCGTCCTTGCTTCGTCAAAAGGGTAAGATCTTACTCATCCGATGCGCTGCGCCCAGCCGTCAGCGTCTCTTGGTATGCTTTCAACTCATCAAACTTACCTTCGGCGGCAAGCCCTGCCTGATGCGCCCAAGTCTCTGCTTTGCCAACCATCCGCACGCCGGCAGCGCGCACAATGCCTTCGATTTCAGAAGGCTGCATGGCGGCAAGTTTAGCAAAGGTATCCACGCCGGCGGCTACCAAAGCAGCCGAGATTTTCGGTCCAATGCCTTCGATAATCGTCAGATTGTCAAGGCGTTTGGTGGCAGGCGCAGGCGGCTGTGCTTCAGGCGTTTCAGGCTCAGGGGCAGCCTGAGGGACAGGCGCTGCTTCAGCAGGTGCATCTGGCACAAGTGCTTCTGCGACTTCGGCATAGGCAGGCGGCTCAATGGCTGCGTAGATGTTATCGGCAAGCGTCTCAGGCGCATGTACTGGATGCGGATCAACTTGCTCAGCGGTAGCTGTGGCTGCCTCAATCACCTCGACGGCAGCAGCTGTTGATGGTGCAATATTCATCGCCGCCGCCAATTCAGAGGCTTCCACGGCACCGGCGTGGGCAAGCGTTTCGACGGGCGCAGCGTGATCAGCGCTGTGTTCAGCGTGTTCGGCATGATCCTCGGCGTGATCGGCGTGGTGTGCGTCATGCTCATGCCCAACATACAGCGGCTCTGACCAGTCGTCATGCGTTAGCCACGGGCGCGAGGTGAACAGCCAGACAAGCGTGCCTAGCACTAAGAGCAGCGCGCCGCCGAGCAGGAACAAATTAAGCCTGCCTACATCGGCGTTGGGTCCGCTGGTGGCGGCGGCAAGCGCAAAGACGAGGACGACGAGCGTCAGCCCGCCGCCAACCAGAAAGGCAATGGTGCTTTCAAATTCTGTGAGCTTTTGGCGAGTTTGCACGGAGAAACTTCCTTTGTTGAACGCTCAAGGCGGCGCATCCAACTGTGCAGCGCAGACCGCCTATGCTTTATCCCGAAAAAGACTTGCCTAACATTATAGCGAAGAATGCGCCTAGAGGGTAGCATCTCAGGGCGTGGTGAATTGTGCAGTGAGTCTCTAATGTGCAGCAACGCAGCCTCTCCCTAGCCCACAAGCAGGGAAAGGGAATGAGATGGTTTGGGAAGTTCCGCGTTGCGTGCAGGCAGCACATACCCTTCACCACGCCCCTCTTTAGCTTAGGCTAGGCAGCACTGCCAACTTGATCACCTCACTGCGTGCCATGCGGTTTAAGCCGTCTTCCACCTCGCGCAGCGGAATTTCGCCGTTGATCATCGGTTTCACGTCCACTTGCCCGCTGATCAGCATATTAAGCGCTTGTTCAACGGTGCGCGGCGTGTGATGAAAAACGCCTTTCAACGTTATCTCATCGTAATGCACGTGCGTCGCATCAAAGCTGACCTGTGTGCCGCCGGGCAAGCCGCTGAACAGTACTACAGTTGCCGCCGGGCGCGCCATTTGGCAGGCAAGCTGCCAGGTTTCCGCGCTGCCGGCAGCCTCAATGACCACATCCGCGCCGCGCCCTTCGGTCAGCGCTTTCACAGCTGCCACGGCATCGGTATCTAAGGTGCTGATAGTCTCATCCGCGCCGACTTGTCTTGCCACTTCGAGGCGTCCATGTGCGCGCCCAACGGCAATCACCCGTGAGGCGCCCATCGCCTTCGCAAGCTGGATTTGCATTAGCCCCTGCGCGCCGCTGCCAACAATGGCGACCGTATCACCAAGCGCCACCTCTGCATAGTTGATGCACAACACTGCACACGCCAACGGCTCGATGAAGGCTGCCTCAGCAAACGACAGATCATCAGGTAGTTTGTGCATGTTTATGCTGACGATATGCGGCGGAACGCGCAGATATTCGGCATACGTTCCCCAGTTGAAGCGCGCCTCCAAGTGCTGGCAGAGCTGCGGCTTGCCACGCCGACAGTAGTAGCACGCACCGCACGGCGCAGAATTAGCAGCCGTCACACGGTCGCCTTCCTTGAAGCCCTGCACGCCCTCACCGATTGCCGTGATGGTGCCTGCCCACTCATGCCCAAAAGGCATCGGCGGCTTAAAGAGTTTATGTCCGCGCTTGTATGCCTTCAAATCTGTGCCACAAGTGGTTGCCGCGCCCACTTTTACAATCACTTCACCTTTCGCGGGCTGCGGAATCGGCACTTCGCGCAGCTCAAGCTGCCCTGCACCTAAGAAGAATATCCCTTGCATGGTCTGAGTCATTGCTGGTTGTCTTTTCTGCTAAGCATCTCAATTGCCTATATGCGCTATGATTCTAACATTCCCGAACCTGAACGGGCAAAAAGGGCAGCTTGCTTGTACAATTCTTCTCGAATACAGAACACATCACGGAGTCAGGGAGCAAGGGCGCACATGCACATAGCGATCAACGCTTGGTTTTGGGATCAGGTTTACACGGGCAGCGGGCAATATGTGCGCGAGCTGGTGCGCGCCCTGTGGCGCCTACGCCAAGCGGAAACGCCGTATGCTGATCTCAAACTTTCCTTGATCATGCCCAACCGCGCTCAGCCCCCTGCCGATGTGCCTGAGGGTGTGCAGGTTGTGCGCGTGCGTGTTGGCAATGGTCAGCTTGGCAAGGTGTGGTTTGAACAGCGCACCTTCCCAAGGGTGGCAGGGCAGCTTGGCGCACAGATCGCGCATGTGCCGTATTGGGCAGCGCCGCTCAGCGCACCAACGCGCCTTGTGGTGACGGTGCATGATGTCATTCCGTTGAGTATGCCCGCCTATCAAGGTGGCTTGGGCGCACGGCTCTACTTTAGCCTTGTGCGCGCTTCGGCGGCAGGTGTGGCGCACATCATCACCGACTCTGAATTTTCCAAGCAAGAGATTGTGCAGCATATCGGCGTGCCAGCCGAGATGGTAACCTCGATTCCGTTGGCAACCTCAGCGGCGTTTCATCCACGGCTTGGCGCAGAGCGCGACGCCGAAGTGCGCCGTAAGTACAACCTGCCGGAGGGCTACGCGCTCTATTTGGGCGGCTTTGACGTGCGAAAGAATTTGCGTGCGCTGATTGCTGCCTACACCTACGTTGGACCTTCGGTCGGTGACGAATATCCTTTGGTGCTGGCAGGCAAAGCGCCTGAGCAGTGGGGAACGGCACGCTTTCCCGATCTGCCTGCCGAGATTGCCGCACGGGAAGGTTTAGCGCAGTGGATACGCTGGATCGGCGCGGTTGCAGAGGAAGATAAGCCCGCACTCTACCGCATGGCGCGCCTTTTCGTCATGCCCAGCCGCTATGAAGGCTTTGGTTTCGGCGTTTTGGAGGCGATGGCGTGCGGCACACCGGTGGTAGCAGCCAACGCCTCCTCACTCTCGGAGGTGGCGGGCGAGGCTGCCTACCTCGTCTCGCCCGACGACTCGCGGCAGCTTGGCGGTGCAATCATCGCCGTGCTGATTCAAGATGATCTACACGCCAGTTTGCGGAACTTAGGCTTGGCACGCGCCACCAACTTCAGCTGGGAACGCACCGCACGCGAGACCTACGCCATTTACGATCAGGTCTTAGCGCGCTGATGCTGAGCGCCTAGAGATCGAACAGGCTGGCACTGGCGAGCGCATCCTCAACCTGTTCGATCAGGCTTTCATCTTCCAGTTCTTCGGCATACTTAAAGAGCCGTTCCAGCACACGGCGCGACTCGCCGCTGCCAATTTCGCCGAGCGACCAGATCGCCATTTCGAGCGTTTGCCGATCCGCATCCACCACCAGCTTGCCGATCTGTGGCACCGCCTCCTCTAGCCCTAATTCACCGGCGGCACGGATCGACTCAAAGCGGATAGCAGGATCATCGCTGCCTAGTTCGCGTAGCACAGCGCTTGCCCAGCGCTCATCACAGGATTTGCCCATTGCGTAGATTGCCGCAGCGCGCAGCCGTGCATCGCCGTTTTGATAGGATTCCTGAATCATGCCCGCCACTTCGGGACGGCTGCTGTTGGCGATTGCCTCCAACGCACGGCAGCGCACGCGCACATCTTCATCTTGATTGTTGTAGAGTTTGAGCGCGATACGCTCGGCTTGCCGTGCCTGCATGGCGCTGAACTTGCCCAGCTCTGCCTGCAAGATGAAGCGCCCCAGTGCGCCGACGGCAGCCGCACGCACCGTTGGCGAAGAGTCAATGGTTGCCATCGGCAGCAGACGGTTCATCAGTTCTACGGATTCATCCATCCACGATGCCTCAATGGCAGCCTCGCGCAGGTTTTCATGCAGATCGGTGAGGGCAAGGCGTGTTACAGCGCTGAAATCGGTATCAAAATCCGATTCGCTCAAGGTGGTGATCTCGCGCAGCACTTGGTGCCGCCGCGCCACTGGAATATTGCCCCACGCCTTGATGAGTGCCTGCTGTTCAGGTTCGCCCAGGTTGGAGAGCCGCCGCACCATCGCTTTGGTGATGGGCGTCTCGTCACCAATCAGGCTGCGGATTACGTCTTCAAATTTTATTGCCATCCTCACACCTTAGCTCTCTGTGCCTAGCGGATCAGCTGCCCAATCGGATTGACCAGATCGTTGACGACCAACACCACGAACAAGCTCAAGATGATCATCAACCCAACCATGTGAATCACACCTTCACGCTCTGGCGCCATGGGCTTACCACGAATAATCTCGACCAACACAAACAAGATACGTCCGCCATCCAAGCCGGGAATGGGTAGCAGATTGGTGAAGCCAAGCGCAAGGCTAATCAGCGCCGCAAAGTTGATCAGGCGCAGCGGCGAACGATCCTCAACCGCCGCACTAACAACCTGCCCGCCCAACTGCGAAATGCCAACCACGCTCACCGGGCGCGCTTCTTCGATGGTTAGGGCGCCGCGGATCAAGTCTACTGGAAAGCGGATCAACGTTTCCAAGACGACGCCTGTGCGCTGCACGCCAGCGCCAATTGCCTCGATGAACGGTTTGCCTTCCGCTCGATTCTCCAGCGCCAAGCCCGTATTAAAATCGAACACGAGGGAACGCAACCCAATGCCAACCGGACCCTCGCCGGCGGGTGGGTTGCGGCGCGGCACTACTTCTAGGGTGAGGCGTTCGTTGCCGCGCTGCACCTCAAAGGTGACCGGTGTGCCGCCGCGTTCACGCACATATTCCACGATGGATTCGGTGCCACGCACCCTGCCATCCACGCTCACAATAATATCGTTCGGCTGGAAAAGCCCATCGGCGGGTGAGTTGCGCGTAATGCTCGTGATCAGCACCGCTTGGCTGGGAAAACGGCTTGTTGCCTCACCGAGCAGCACCTCACGCTGTTCGCCATCACGCGCTATGGTTAGGCTGATCGGCTCAGCTTTCCGATCTGACTCTCGGTGGGCGGCGATTTGTGCGTCAATCTGCTCAGTGGTGCTGACTGAAACGCCATTCACCGCCACAATCACATCGCCATATTGCAAACCGTTTTGGGCAGCCGGCGAATTGGGCGCAGCACCAAGCACAATAGGCGGTAGCGTGATCGTCGCCGCGATGATCAGCAGCACCATCGCTGCAATAATGTTCATGCCCGACCCTGCCGCTAAGAAGAACAGCCGTTGCAGCGGTGATGCCTCTGCCACCGATTTCAGCTTTGGCACCTTCTTGCCAAGCGCTTCCAACTCTGCCTGATATTGCCGATAGGCTTGCCGTTCGCGTTCGGTTGCTTCCTCACCCACAGGGCGCACAAAATCTTCACCCAGTGGGCGCACAAAGCCACCCAATGGCAGCCAATTCAGCGTGAATTCCGTGCCGTTGCGCTCAAAAAGTTTGGCAGCACGCGGCGGAAAGCCTAACCCAAACTCCAAAACGGTGACGCCAACCATGCGGCAGGCGATGAAATGTCCCCACTCGTGGATCAGGATCAACGGTGTGAGGACGATCAGGAACGAGAGAACAGCCAGTAGGAAATCCATGTGAACCCTTGCTTTAGCGCCCATTCGCGGCGCAGACGATCAGATTTTTCTTCCATTATACGTTATACTTGTCGCTCAATACACCGCCAACTCTGCTAGAGTGTGCTTGTGAGCGAACCGCACGTCCATTTATTTGGCATACGGCATCATGGCGTTGGCTCAGCGCGCAGCCTGCTTGCTGCCCTAGAGTCTCTGCAACCGGACGCACTGCTCATCGAAGGTGCGCCCGAAGGCGATGCACTGCTGCCCTACGTTCTCTACCCAACCATGCGCCCACCGGTGGCGATGCTCATCTATGCGCCTGACCAGCCCAAGCGGGCTGTTTTCTATCCGTTTGCTAATTTCTCGCCTGAATGGCAGGCACTGCGCTATGGCTTGCGGCATGGCATTCCCACGCGCTTTATGGATTTGCCACAGGCGATCCGTTTTGGGCTGCCTGAAGCTGCCGAGTCCGAACCACAAGCCGATTCTGACCCTGAACTGCGCCGCCTACGCGCTGATCCGCTGCGCCGTCTGGCGGAGGCTGCCGGCTACAGTGACGGCGAACGCTGGTGGAACGATTTGGTTGAGCAGCGCCGTGCCACAGATTCAGACATCTTCACAGGCATTCTAGAGGCAATGACGGTGCTGCGCGAGGGCATTCCGCTTAATGATCCCTTAGAAAATCTGCGTGAGGCACATATGCGCCAAAGTATACGCGCTGCACGCAAAGAAGGCTACCAACGGATTGCCGTTGTGTGCGGCGCGTGGCATACGCCTGCCCTAACCGACCTGAGCGCCGCAAAGGCTGATGCCGCGCTGCTAAAAGGCTTGCCAAAGGCGAAGGTTGCCGCCACGTGGATTCCGTGGACGTATGGGCGGCTCACCTTAGAAAGTGGCTATGGTGCAGGCATTCAATCGCCGGGCTGGTATGATTTCTTGTGGCAGACCGAACGCGCCGAAGATGTGGCGCTTGGCTGGCTGACGCATGTGGCGCACTTGCTGCGCGCCAATGCCTTAGATGCCTCTACCGCCCAGGTGATTGATGCCGCACGCATGGCGGAAACACTCGCCGTGCTGCGCGAACGCGCCGCGCCAAGCCTTGCCGAGCTGAATGAGGCGGTGCAGGCGGTGTTCTGCATGGGCAGCGACGTGCCAATGCGCCTGATTTGGCGCGATCTGATTGTGGGTGGCGTGTTGGGCGATGTGCCAGATAATGTGCCTTCTGTGCCGCTGCTCCAAGATTTTCAGCGTGAGCAGAAGCGCCTGCGCCTAACTGAAAAAGACCTCGCCAAGCGGGATGCCAACCGCGAAAAGCATATGGCTAACCTTGAGCTAGACCTGCGTGAAGCATTCGATCTGGATCGCAGCCGTTTGTTACATCGCCTGAACATGCTGGATATTCCCTTTGGGAAGCTGAAAGCGGCACGCGGACGCGGTACCTTCAAAGAGGCGTGGCGCGTGGCATGGGAGCCTGAATTTACCGTCGGGCTGCTGGAGGCAAGCCAATGGGGAACGTCTTTGGCAGAGGCGGCGGCTGCCTATGCGCGTGATGCTGCCGAGAGCGCTGCTGATCTGCCGACGCTGACCACACTGCTGGAAGAAGCACTGCTGGCTGATCTGGGTGAGGCGGTAGGCTTGATCGTGCGCGCCGTGCGCGATCAGGCAGCACTTGCCACCGATATTACGCACCTGATGGACGCTTTGCCGCCGTTGGCACGCATTGCACGCTACGGCGATGTGCGTGGTACGGACGCTATGCTTGCCTTGCTGGTCGTCAATAGCCTTGCGGCGCGCATTTGCATCGGCTTGCCGAATGCCTGCCTCTCGCTGGATGATGAGGCAGCCGCCGGCATGTTCAAGCGCCTGAACAGCACCCATGCTGCCATTCATTTACTGGCAAATGCAGCATTGCGCGCTGATTGGCTGGCAACACTGCTGAAAATGGTCAATAGTGCGACGCTGCACGGCTTGCTTGGCGGACGCTGTGCGCGGATTTTGCACGATGCAGAGACATGGTCGGGCGCGGAGGCGGTACGGCGGCTTGGCTTAGCGCTCTCTACGGCGGGCGATCCTGCTCAGGCTGCCTATTGGTTAGAAGGTTTTCTGAGTGGCAGCGGCGAGATTCTGCTGCACGATGCAGCACTTTGGCAAGCAGTGGATACATGGTTGTGCAGCCTAACCACAGAGGCATTTCAGATGCTTTTGCCGTTGGTGCGGCGCACTTTCTCGACCTTCAGTGCGCCGGAGCGCCAGCGCATGGCAGATCGGGTGCTGTATGGCAGTGGGCGCAGCACAGGGCGCACATACGCCTTTGACCCTGAACAGGCGGCGCAGGTGTTGCCCAGCGTGGCACGGCTGCTTGGCTGGTCATAAGCTGCGCGGTGCGGTGAACGAAGAAGGTACAGAGGTTGGGCGAAGCCTATCAAGCGGCATAAATGGCGATGGTATTCGGCACACTTCCCCAAGAACCCTCTATTGCGCGTTTTCGCACAAGCCCCTATAATTAAGATACCCTTTATTTAGCGTCTAAAAGACAATGGTTGTGCCTTGTTGCCCAACCTTTAAAGTGCTGCATATCACACGAAGTGTAAGGATGTAATCTGTGGAAACCCGTGAGAGTGTTGATCCCAAGGAGGCGCACATCCTCGTTGTGGATGACGAAGGCGCCATCCGTTATTCGATCAGCAAGACCCTTCAGCGCGTTGGTTATCAGGTTAGCTCGGCTGCCAGCGGTGAAGAGGCACTTGCCATGCTGGATGAAACGCTCTTTGATGTGGTGCTGACCGATATTCGGATGCCCGGCTTAAGTGGCGTCGAACTGCTGGCAAAAATCAAAGAACGTGCGCCGGACGCCATTGTGATCCTGATGACAGCCTACGCCAGCCTTGGCACCGCTGTGGAAGCATTGCGGCTGGGCGCGCATGATTATCTGATCAAGCCCGTCACCAATCAGGATATTCGGCAGAGCGTTTCACGTGGCTTGGAGCGCGCTCAAAATATGCGCCGCCGCCGCGCCCTGATCGAGGCGATCCGCAACAATGTGCGCGAGTTGACCGAAGATATTCACCTCAACCAGCAGCGTGCCAGCCTGCCACCACCACCTTCACAACCGATTCAGGTGCCTGTTACCACCATGACCATCGGACCGCTGACCATTTTCCCTGGACGCTACCAAATTCAGGTGGGCGAGAATGCCCTGAACCTGACGCCGACCGAATTTGACCTGCTGCTCTACCTTGCCGCACACCGTGGGCGCGTTGTGCCTTGCGGCGAATTGGTGCGCGAAGTGCGTGGCTATACCGCTGAAGAATCAGAGGCGCGTGAGGTCATTCGTCCGCATGTCAGCAATCTGCGCCGCAAACTAGAGCGCGGCGGGCAAGACCCTGATCTGATTGTGAATGTGCGCGGCGTTGGCTACCGCCTCTCTGAGCCAA
This sequence comes from Chloroflexi bacterium CFX4, assembly GCA_021404685.1. Taxonomy (GTDB): domain Bacteria; phylum Chloroflexota; class Anaerolineae; order Aggregatilineales; family UBA2796; genus CP2-2F. The sequence goes on from QWHC01000013.1 coordinate 67,611, forward strand.
GCACCAATGGCAGCAGCGACCCAACCCGCACCGATGAGGACTAGCCTGCCATGTCCGATTGGTTAGAGGAATTCTGGAGCGATCTGCTCAGCGAAGAACCGACCCGTGTCGCGGCGGCGTGGGCATTGTTGCAAGCGGCTGATGAACGCCAAGCGGTACGCGATCATCTGCACAAGATGGCAACGGAAGACGGTTGGGCAAGCGTGCAGCGTCAGGCTGCCCTTGCTGCCCTCGCTGTGATTGACCCAACCGCCGATAGCGCCGACGCCACACCAGAATGATCCACACTGTGCCTGCCGAAGTGCTGCACCTCTCGCCCGAAGCACCTGACCCACAGGCAATTGCCCGCGCCGCTGCCCTCATCCGTGCGGGGCAGTTGGTCGCCTTTCCAACCGAGACAGTCTACGGGCTTGGCGCCAACGCCTTTGATTCGGCGGCGGTGGCGCGCATTTTTGCCGCTAAAGGGCGTCCCGCCAACGATCCAATCATCGTCCATAGCCTTGGCGGCATTCCCGAAGGTGTGGTGGATTGGTCGCAACTGAGCGATCAGGCACAGCGGACGGCACAGGCGCTCATGGCTGCCTTTATGCCCGGCGCGCTGACGCTTGTGCTGCCGCGTGGTGCGCGCATTCCGCCCAATGTGACGGCGGGCTTACCGAATGTTGGGGTGCGGATGCCTGCTCATGCAGTGGCGCAAGCTCTGATCGCAGCGGCAGGCGTGCCGATTGCCGCGCCAAGCGCTAACCGTTTCGCACACACCAGCCCAACCACCGCTCAGCATGTTTATGCCGACCTTGCCGAACATATCGCCCTAATCCTTGATGGCGGCGCAACACAAGTCGGCGTTGAGTCAAGCATCCTTGACCTGTGCAGCGATCCGCCGCGCCTGCTGCGGCACGGCGGCGTGCCACTAGAGGCGATCCGTGCTTGTTTGCGCGCCGCACACTTGCCCGATTCCGTTGCGGTCATCAGCCGCTATGCCGAAGGCGATTCCGAGCCACTGAGCGCGCCGGGCATGTTGCTAAAACACTACGCGCCGCGTGCCGCACTGACTCTTTACGAGGGCGCAGACGATGCCATACTGCGGCAGGCACTTATGGTAGCAGCGGCAGACATTACGGCGGACGATGCGAAGGCGCGAGTCGGCGTGCTGCTTGCCGCTGAGGATGCGCCTTTTTTTGCCGCACTGCCGATGCTGTGTGTACAGGTGGTTGGTGCGCGGGATGACCTGGAGGCGGTAGCGCACAATCTGTTCGCGGCACTGCGCGCCCTTGATGCACAAGGCGTCACGCATATCTTAGCGCGTGGCTTCCCAACGCAGGGCATTGGCGCCGCCGTGCGCGATAGGCTGGTGCGGGCAGCCTCTGGGCGCGTGGTGCGCCTTTAGCCGCTTAGTTCAGCGGCGCAGCTTTCAGGCTAAAGCTGAAGGTGCTGCCCTGGTTAGGCTGGCTCTCTACCTGAATTGGCACGTCTAAACGGTCTAGGATAAGTTTGACGATTGCCAAACCGATGCCCACGCCTTCAAAGCGCCGCCGCGTGCCGGATTCAGTCTGGTAGAACTCTTTGAAAATGCGCCCAATCTGGTCAGCTTCCATGCCAATGCCGTGATCGCAAACGGCGATCTGCACACCATTAGCTGTCGGCTGTGCGATCACCTCTACCATCTGATCCTCAGCGCTGAATTTGAGTGCATTATCAATCAGCTGTTGCAGCACTTGGGCAATTGCCTGTTTATCGCCTAACACAGCAGGTAGATCACCGTGCTGCACCTTAACACGGTGCATCTTGTCAGTGGATGCCCAACGGCGGCTCAGCGCCCGTAGGGCAAGGCTCAGCGATTCCTCTAGACGGATCGGCTCAGCGCGAATATCCAGCGAGCGCGCCAAATGGCGGAAATTTTCCAGCACATTCTCAAGGCGCGTTAGGGCTTGCTTGGCAAAATCCAGCATCACCTCCAGGTTGTTATCCTCAAAAGCAGTCCGCACCGCGCCATCCAGCATCGAGACGGAACTTTTCACTTGCAGCAGTGGCGTTCCCATCTCATGTACGGCGTTATGCACAATGCTATCGCGCAGCAGGCTGTACTCACGGGAGGTGGTGAGGGCAACCTTCAAGCGCAGATCGTGTTCCACCAGCGATTGCCGCAGTTGTTGGTTTTCCTTACGCAACGTTTCGGCTTGGCGGCGCAAGCGCAGCAGGCTGAGTAAGCGCGGCAAACTTTCGGAAGGGCGCCACGGCAGGTCAAGTATGTCATCGGCGCCAAGCGCTAGGGCAGCTTGTTCTGCCTCTGCCGTGCGTGGTGGGTTCAAGCCGATAATCAGCAGCGGCGGCGAGTCTGTTGTGCTTTTGAGCGCGGCGCAGCCTTCCACGCCGAAGGTTTGGGCTGTCTCCAGTTCGATGATCAGCACGTCGGTTTTGTGCGTGCCGATCATATCGCGCAGTGCCGCAAGGCTGCTTGGTGTAGTGCGCTGTATGCTGTAGGCATGTTGCCCAACCCAGACCTGATCGGCTTGCCGCCGACGCTCACGCGCAGCCACCAGCAGGATGCGCCCTTCGACTTCCAAGCCGCTGATGTTGGCTACCATACCTAGCAATCCCTAAAGTCTGCCACTGTGGATATTAAGGGTTATTGTAGCGCGGATTTTTGTGGAATGGCGAGAATCACACATCAATCAAAGATAAACCATTAAAAAAATTAACCAAGCAGTTTGGGCTACTCTCTAGAGAGGCTCGCATGTGCATGTGCAAAGTTTCATTCGTTCAGTTAGGCGCTCAACACTGCGTTAGATGCCGCTGCGGTACGCTTCAAGGGCAGCCGCACCGTGAACGTGCTGCCTTGCCCAAGCGTGCTTTTCACCTGCACCGAACCACCCATAAGGTGGCACAGATTCCGAACGATTGCCAAGCCCAAGCCTGTGCCGCCATAAGCGCGCCGCGTGGAGCTATCCAACTGGCGAAACGCTTCAAAGATATAGTCGAGGGCGTGCGCGGGAATGCCAATTCCGCTATCGCTCACACAAATGACTTGTTCCTCATCAGAGGCAAACCAACGTAGCCTAATCTCGCCCTTCTCGGTGAACTTGACGGCATTGGAGAGTAAGTTGCTCACAATTTGTGTCAGGCGCTCTTTATCGGCATAAATCGTCTCTGGCAGGGCAGGATCAAGTTCCATCCTCAGGTTTAGGTTTTTCTTCTGGGCAAGCAGCGCAACGTCTGCCCGCCACAATTGCAGCAGGCTGACGGGCGAAACTGCCTGCTCAACCAACGTCATGCGCCCTGATTCAATCTTAGCAATATCCAGCACATTGTTGATGAGCGCCAACAGGCGATGCCCATTGGAATCAATGCGTTCGACCATGCTGCGCGTCTCAGCGTCCAGCTTACCCGCCATGCCATCCAGCAGCACGCCACTGTAGCCGATGAGGGCATTGAGCGGTGTGCGAAGCTCGTGCGACATTACGGCGAGGAACTCCGATTTTAGGCGTGTGCTTTCTTGGGCAAGCCGATGCGCGGCGATAAGCTCTTTTGTGCGCGTCTCAACGCGCTCTGCCATGCCGTTGAGCGTCTCTGCCAACAAACCGATCTCATCATAGCGGAAGCGGCTGAGGTCTGCACGGTGCTGCATATTGCCGCGCTGCAACTGGTTCACATCCTCACGCAGCGTGCGAAGCGGCAAGCTAATAAAGCGCCTCACAAAGCATATGCCATCAATCACTAAGGCGATCCCAATACCGAACAAGGCGGCATATATGAAGATCAACGGCATGTAAGGCTGCAAGGCGCGCCAGGTTGGCACTTCCATGACCACCACCCATGGCAGACTTTGCAGGCGTAGCCCTGCTGAGATAGCGAAATCGCCATTTAAGCCCGCCGCAATTAAGAAGGTACCCAAATGCAGAATGTCTTCAAGGCTTCTGCCTGTCAACGCCGTGATTGTCTTGCCCTGCCGCAATACGCTCAAGTCACGGTAGGCAACCAACTCACCTCGTTCGTTCAACACATAAGCATAGCCATACTCTTGAACACGCACACCTGCCACAAGGTCTTGTAAAGCGCTTAAATCTAGCTCGGCGATCAAATCGGCGGCGTGCTGCCCGTTGGCATCACGCACAGGCAAGGCAATATCTACAAATGGCACACCAAAGCGCGTAATATCCACCTCACTCACATAAAGCTGTGCATTTTGGGTGAGTCTTATCCAAGGGCGCTCTTGCAACGGCGCCGTTTCGGGCATTCCGACGCGCCGCCGCTGCACAATGATCTCGCCTTCCAAATTGACTAGCGTCAAGCTGAAGATCGGCGGTGTGCGGCTAAGCGCATCGCGCAGCACGCGCCCAGCATTATCGCTATGCGCCACCGCGTCGGCAGTGGCGCGCAAATCGCCAAGCACAGTCCCAAGAAAAGCATCGAATGTGCGCGCCGATTCGCCCAACGTCACCAGCAGCAGGCGTTGGCTGAAAAAGAGCGTAGAAGTCATGGCGGTGAACAGCGCAAACAGCATCACTAGGAGCGCCAGCACGCTCAGCCAGCCAAAGCGGCGGTTAAGCTGGCGGGCGATGGATTGCTCGCCACTGTGCGGTGAATGGCTTGTCTGCGCCCAATTTGGCATAAGGGTTACCATCACTTTCTAGCGCAAGTTTTCATGAAACTGCCAGACGCCATCTTCAATGCACCATCCACCAATAGCAGTCAGCGTCGTATCACCGTTGGCATCAAACTGCCATCTGCCCAGCATGCCTTCATAGCTGCCTAGCCGCTGCATTGCGTCCAGCACGCCTTGCCGTGTTTTAGGTTCGGCAAGGGCAAGGGCGCGCAGCAGCACTTTGGCAGCTTCATAGCTGCTGAGCGCAAAGGGTGAAGGCACCTCGCCGTAGCGAGCGCGAAAGGCTGCCGCAAAGTTAGCTGCGCTCTCAAGGCGCATGGGATCAGGTACAATTTGCGTGGCACACACTTCGCCAAGCACCTCTAAGTTGCTCAGCGTTGTATCAATCAGCCCATCACCACCCATAATCAGAGCGCTGAAGCCTTTGGCGCGCAATATTTCGATCAGCGTGTATGCCACCGGAATCTTGCTGCCCGTTGTGGACATGTAAAGCAGATCGGGCGCGGCGGTAATAATGCGCGCTATTTGCTCGGCGTCGGTTTGCGTAAACTGCTCTCGCCCAAGCACCTGAATGTTAAGGTCAAGGGCATTCACAGCGAAAATATCTGCCAAACCGTTTGCGTAAAGGCTATCATCACTGAGGATAAAAACAGTTTTCGCGCCAAGTGCGGCTGCCCAACGCGCACCGACCACCCCTTGCACGTCGTCGGCTGGCACCACGCGGAAAAATGTCCGTTTGCCGTTGGGATAGTAAATGCCCGGCTCACCCGGTGCAAAGCCAACTTTGGTCAGCCCGGGCCAAGTGGCAGTTGGCGAAAGATGCACCAGTCCCGCCTGATTAGTGATCGGCAGTGAGGCTTTCACCTGATCGCTGGTGACGCTGATGAAGGCAACGACAGTCGGATCGGCGGCAGCGGCTCGGGCAGCTTGGGCATCAAGAGTCGGTGAGTAGGGTGTCTCGGCGTCGCCGCTGTTGAAGACGAGCAGTTCAAGGCTGTGCGTGCCGACCTTCCCGTCGCTTTCATCGAAGGCAAGCTGAATGGCGTTCATCATCTGCCGTCCAAGCGGCACATCCAACGCCATGCTGACCGCGATCTTAAGCGGCGCAGGTGTTGCAGCGCAGGCACTCAGCACGCCTACCAAAAGACATACACAGAGAATCCCCATTCGGCAACGCATAGCGCACTTTCCTATACACAACTGGTATAGGTATCTTAACTGAAGTAACGCAGAATGTAACAGTGCTAAATTATGAATTTTTTGCGAATGTACGCTGTGGCGTTTAGGCTGAGAGGACGATACGGGAGTGGCGGCATATCCAGATTTAAACATGCCGCCATATGGTTATCTAGTGGATTTGCGCGGTATTACAGGCCGGCGTCGGCGCGCAGCGCGGCTGCCTTATCGGTGCGTTCCCACGTCACGCCCAGATCATCGCGCCCAAAATGACCGTAGGCTGCCACGCGCTGGAAGCCCGGCTTCCGCAGATCAAGATCGCGGATGATGGCGGCTGGGCGCAGATCGAAGTGTTTGCGGATCAGGTTCTCAATCACCTCATCCGAGACTTTGCCGGTGCCGTAGGTTTCCACTGCCAGCGAAAGCGGACGCGCCACGCCAATGGCATACGAGACCTGCAACTCAAAGCGATCTGCCAAGCCGGCGGCAACCACGTTTTTCGCCACATAGCGCGCCATGTAAGCAGCCGAACGGTCTACTTTTGTGCCATCCTTGCCGCTGAAGGCACCGCCGCCGTGCCGCGCCACACCACCGTAGGTATCCACGATGATCTTGCGCCCTGTCAAGCCGGCGTCGCCCAGAGGTCCGCCAACCACAAAGCGCCCGGTCGGGTTGATGAAAATTTTGGTATTGGCATCCAGCAAGCCATCGGGAATGGTTGGCTTGATGACGCACTCAATGACTGCCTCACGGATTTGCTCTTGCGTCACTTCGGGCGCATGCTGCGTGGAGATCAGGACGGTATCCACACGCTTAGGCTTGCCGTGTGCATATTCAACGGTCACTTGGCTCTTGCCATCCGGGCGCAGCCACGGCAGCACGCCCGTCTTGCGCGCCTCTGCCAATTTGCGCGCCAAACGGTGCGAAAGCGAGATCGAGAGCGGCATCAATTCGGGCGTTTCATCACAGGCAAAGCCGATCATCATGCCCTGATCGCCTGCGCCGATGCGGTCAATCTCATCATCGGAGAGGGTGCGGCTCTCCAGCGCTTTATCCACGCCCTGAGCAATATCGCCGGACTGCTCTTTGATAGAGACCATCACGCCGCAAGTATCTGCATCAAAGCCGAACTTACCGCGTGTGTAGCCAATGCCGCGCACGACATCGCGCACGATGGTGGGAATATCCACATAGGCGTTGGTGGTAATCTCGCCAATGACGACGACTAAGCCGGTGGTAGTGGCAGTTTCGCACGCCACGCGGGACATCGGGTCTTTTTCGAGGAGGGCGTCTAAGATGGCATCCGAGATTTGGTCGCACATCTTATCAGGATGCCCTTCGGTGACCGACTCGGAGGTGTAGAAGAATTGCGGAGCGCGCATAAAGGTTAGGTTGTTGGACACGGGTTGATACTCCTTGCACGTTGAATGCAGCGGCACTCATCTGAAAGGTGGCAGAGATCAGGTAGGCGAAAGTCAGCGCGCAGGGCGGGTAAAAGGTGGGCGCTGCTCTCATCGTTCAGCCGAACACGCTGCCAGCGTTAGCACCTTCCCGATGCTTCGGGGGTTGCTGCGGCTTCATCGGGCTGTTTCCCTCTGCCGCTCTGGATAAGAGCCGTTTTTAGCTTGGCTATTGGGCGGGAATGATAACAGCGGCGCGGTGGAATGTCAAGGCAGACCCAATAGCAAACACAAGGCGCAACAGGCACAAAAAAACGGGCAAGGATTAGTTTCCCGCCCGTTTGGGGGAGTGTGCTTTTGTGCGCTGGTTAGGCTTGCTCTGGCACAAGGTGCTTGTTCAGTTCAGCCTCCAGCTTATCGCGGGTGCGGTAGCCAACGATGTAATGCACCGCTTCGCCGCCCTTGAACAGCACCAACGTCGGAATGCCCTGAATGTTATAGCTTTCCGTGATGGTTGGGTTGGAATCAATATCCAGCTTGGCAACACGCAAGCGCCCCTCATAACGGGTAGCCACCTCATCCACAATCGGCGCGATCATCTTGCAGGGCTGGCACCAATCTGCCCAAAAATCTACCAACACAGGCGTCTCGCTGCTCAGCACATCTGCCTGAAAGCTGCTATCTGTCACCTCAAAAGTGTGCGATCCCATAGTATCTCCCTTATCCTCTGCTTTTACGCTACAATTGTACCATATCCACAAGGTGTAGCGTGTACTGGAATGTGTTGATATGGAATTAGACGCGGCAGACTTGCCCGAACTTACTGAACGTCAAGAGAAGATTTTAGCGCTGATCATCCGAGAATATACCAACAAGCCTGAGCCAATTGGCAGCAAATTTCTGGCTGAAATGCATCTTGCTAATCTGAGCAGCGCTACCATTCGGAACGAGATGGCGCGCCTTGAAGAACTGGGTTTGCTTGCCGCGCCGCATACTTCGGCAGGGCGCGTGCCAACCGAGACAGGCTACCGCTATTTTGTGCGCCGCCTGCTCTCGGACGAACTGCCACCTGACGAAAAACACGCCATAGATTCAGCCTTTGCGCCCGCCGCACACGATTTGGAGAGTGGATTGCGCTTGGCGGCAGTTGTCCTAGCGCGGAATGTGCGTGGCGCTGCCTTGGTGGCGCCACCGCGTGCTGTCAACAGTCAATATAAGCATTTGGCACTGCTTGCCACGCAAGGGCGTGCTGTGATGATGGTCTTGGTGCTGCATGGCGGCGAGGTGCGCCAGCAAATGCTGACGTTGGCAGACGTGCCAAGCCAAGAGCAGCTAAGCGCGATCACCAACCAGCTTAACGCGCTGTGCGACGGCTTGAATGCTGAGCAAATGCGTGGGCGCGCTAAGCAGGTAGACGGCGAACTTGCCCGCGAGATTATTGAGGTGATTGCCGATGTGATGGATGAGGCAGATCATGCGCCGATGCGCTTTACCTACCGCGAAGGCTTAAGCGATGTGCTGACGCTTTTTACCGAGAGTGCCGGCGCACAGCAGGCAATCCGTGCCGTTGAAGAACAGCATATCCTGCACGATATTGTCGCCGAACTGCCTGACCAGGCAATTGGTCAGGTGCGCGTCGTCATCGGCGGCGATGGGCGCTGGCAAGATATTCAGCACTTGGGCATGGTCATCAGCCGTTATGGCGTGCCTGATCAGGCGACTGGTGCGTTGATGGTGTTAGGTCCGACACGGATGCGCTATGGGCGCGCCATTGCAACTGTCCGCTATATGGCGGGCTTGGTCAGCGGCATGATGCTGACCATTTACGGCGAACCGCCCGACCGCCGCGAGAACGGCTAATAAAAACGGCGCGGATCATGCCGATCCGCGCCGTATGTTTAGGTGTGGTGTGTCTTATTCGACGACTTCACCTTCGACCACGTCTTCTTTGCCCTTGCCGTGCGGCTCTTCATTGGGCATTCCGCTGCCGCCAACATTCGGCTGACCGTACATGCTGGCGCCAATCTGCTGCACACTGCGCTGCAACTCTTCTACAGTGCTGCGAATTTGCCCTTGATCACCTGTCTCACGCGCCTTCTTAACCGCCTCGATCTGCTTTTCGATGCTTGCCTTCAGCGCGCCGTCAATCTTATCGCCATACTCGCGTAGCGCGCTCTCTGCGCCGTAGACGGCAGTATCCGCCAGATTGTTCAGCTCGATCTCTTGCTTGCGGCGCTCATCGGCTGCTTTGTTGCGCTCAGCATCTTTCACCATGCGCTCAATCTCAGCCTCTGTCAAGCCACTGGAAGCGGTGATCGTAATGTGCTGTGAGCGTCCGGTCGCCTTATCTGCCGCCGAGACGTTCAAAATGCCGTTGGCGTCAATGTCAAAGGTCACCTCGATCTGCGGCACGCCACGCGGTGCCGGCGGAATGCCATCCAAGATGAAGCGTCCAAGCGTCTTGTTATCGTTCGCCATTGGGCGCTCGCCCTGCACAATGTGGATCTCGACCTGAGTCTGGCTATCGGATGCCGTCGAGAACACTTGCGACTTCCGCACGGGGATGGTCGTGTTGCGCTCAATAAGCGCAGTTGCCACGCCGCCAAGCGTTTCAATGCTGAGCGTGAGCGGTGTTACGTCCAGCAGCAGCACGTCTTTCACTTCACCACTGAGGACGCCAGCCTGAATGGCAGCCCCGACTGCCACAACCTCATCAGGGTTCACGCTCTTGTTCGGCTCTTTGTTAAAGAGCTTCTTGACAGCCTCTTGCACAGCCGGCATACGAGTCATGCCGCCAACCAGCACCACTTCATCAACGTCGCTTGGCTTAATGCCAGCATCTTCGAGGGCGCGGCGGACAGGCGCCATGGAACGCTCAACCAGATCGGCGGTCAACTGTTCCAGTTTGGCACGCGAAAGCGGCATGATCAGGTGCTTAGGCCCGCTGGCATCCGCCGTGATGAAGGGCAGGTTGATCTCTGCCTGCATGGTCTGCGAAAGCTCTTTCTTAGCGCCTTCGGCGGCTTCCTTCAGGCGCTGCAACGCCTGCCGATCACTACGTAGATCAATGCCCTGTTCCTTCTTAAATTCGTCGGCAATCCAGTTGATAATGCGGTTATCAAAGTCATCACCGCCCAAGTAGGTATCGCCGTTGGTCGCCTTCACCTCGAAAACGCCATCGCCCACGTCGAGGATTGAAATATCGAAGGTGCCGCCACCAAGGTCATAGACGGCAATCGTCTCGTCGCCCTTCTTATCCAAGCCGTAGGCAAGCGCGGAAGCGGTCGGTTCGTTGATGATACGCAGCACTTCCAAGCCGGCAATCTTGCCTGCGTCCTTTGTGGCGTTGCGCTGGCTGTCGTTGAAGTAGGCAGGCACAGTGATCACCGCTTGCGTCACATCCGCGCCAAGAAATGCCTCAGCATCGGACTTCAGCTTGCCAAGGATCATGGCGCTGACTTCAGGCGGGCTAAATTCTTTGCCGCCCATCATCACGCGCACGTCGCCGTTGGGTGCTTCGGTCACCTTATAAGGGACAACCTTTACAGCGCGCTGCACTTCAGGATCGCTGAATTTGCGCCCCATGAAGCGCTTGATCGAGAAAATGGTGTTCTCTGGGTTGATGACTGCCTGACGGCGCGCCGCCTGACCAACCAACCGCTCGCCCGTCTTGGGGTTAATGGCAACGACGGAAGGCAATAGACGGCTGCCTTCGCTGGTTGGGATCACGGTTGGCTGCCCGCCTTCCATCACCGCCATTACCGAGTTTGTCGTGCCGAGATCAATACCGATTACTTTAGCCATTGTGTGTGTCTCCCTCACCTGTGTGATGTATCGTTTTCGTTTTTATGGGTGAGGCGCACCTCACCTAAAGTCGTTTGCTTGTGTGTTTACTCTGCCACGCGCACCAACGCCGGACGGATGACGCGCTCGCCATGCAGGTAGCCTTTTTGCAGCACCGTGCTGATATGCCCACTGGCGATCTCGGTGTTCGGCTCTTGCCCGATTGCCTCGTGCCGCGTGGGATCAAATACCTGCCCTTTCGGATCGACCTGTGTTAAGCCAGCGCCTTCCAACAGGCTGATCAGCTTACGGTGAATGAGCGTGAAGCCTTTCAGCGTTTCATCCTCAGCCTTTTCAGCAGGCACTGCGCTCAGAGCGCGCTCAAAATCATCAATGACGGGCAATAAGCGCCGCAGCGTTTCAACCGCCGCATTCTGATAAATTTCTTCACGCTCTTTTTCGGCGCGCTTGCGATAATTATCAAATTCAGCCAGCGCACGCTTCCAGCCACTTAAGTGTTCATCTGCCTTGCGGCGTGCTTCGTCAAGCTGCGCTTCAAGGGATAGGCTCTCAGCGGCGTCCGCTTCTGCTTGTGCCTCAGCCGTCAGCGGTGTTTCGGCTGTGTTGGGATCAGTCACATCGCTCATGGGCAGCGGTCTCTCCATAGAAAAATTAGGTGCAGGCGCACAGCATGAATGGCGCGCCATGAGTCTCCACGCTAAGAACAATAGCGCACTTATAATAGAATCACGTAAATATCCGCATAGATTTTCGTAGAAAGTGAGAATTGGCTGCTTATGGGACGTTTGATTGTGCTATGCGCTACGCTGACCGCCCTCTTGATCGGCAGTTTCGCAGCGGCGCGAGCCGTAGGTAACCACCTGCCGCCACATATCCACGCTTGGTTCAAACACGCTGACGGCACGCCTTGCGCGCAAGCGTGTTTGTTCGGCATAACGCCTGATGGCGCGCTCAGCTTTGAGGCGGCACGCCAAAGCCTTGCCGCGCATCCGATCACGCAGGGCATGGCAGTACGTGACAGAGGCACACAGTATGGCTGGCGCAGTTCGGGCATCGAGATTTTGATTGGGCGCGCCGCCGAGTCCGACTTGCTGGCGTGGATCAACGTGCGGATAGACAACCGCGCACTTGTGATGGCGGATGTGATCGTCGCCTATGGCATTCCTGATTATGTGGTGGCGATCCCGAACAGCATCATCACCGATCTGCTCTACCTGCCATCTAATTTGCAGGTCTCTACACTGCGGAATGCCTTGCCTGAAAATCAACCGTTGCGCCTAACGCACAGTGTCTATAACCTCTATTTGCAAGATCAGGCGCAGTTTGGCGCGCTGCTGGTCAATCTGGGCGGCAACCTGAAAACATGGCGCGGCTTGGTGGATGTCACGCGCTATTACAACCGACCGAGCCGTGTGGCAGTCCCCTGAGCCAACTGCGCCTATTGGCAAACTGCACAGCCCGCTTTACCTCACAAGTGCCTTGTGTTGCAACGCGCTCAGTGTTAGTATCACTGGCGCGGCTGAATGCCTATTCTGTGCATTCGGCTTTCCGTATTAGGGAACAAAACTTGCAACAGAGGTTTTTTTGCAATAGAATGCCGCGATACTTTATACTGAACCTATATTAAAAAGGATTTCGGATGCGCGTTGGCGTAGCAATTCGCCGCGCTTGCCAAACATCCCACACGGTTGGATACAATCTATGCCTATGTCCATGCTTATAACCCAAAACAGACTTTCTCAGATGAGTAAGGAGACACAACTTTGACCGTCTTAATGGAGGTCAAAGACCTCAAAACCTATTTCCACACGCAAGAAGGCACGGTCTATGCCGTTAATGGCATATCCTACACGCTGGACGAAGGCGAGACACTCGGCATCGTCGGTGAAAGCGGTAGCGGTAAGAGCGTGCAGTCGCTCTCCATCCTGGGTCTAATTCCCAGCCCGCCCGGCAAAGTTGAGGCAGGTTCGGTCATGTTCCGCGGGCGCGATTTATTGAAGCTCTCCCGCGAGGAGATGCGCGCCGTGCGCGGTGCCGAGATCGCCATGATCTTCCAAGACCCGATGACCTCGCTCAACCCGGTGCTAACCGTTGGGCGGCAGATTACCGAAGCACTGCAACTGCACATGGGCATGGATAAGCCAACTGCCCGCCGCCGCGCCGTTGAACTGCTTCAGATGGTCGGCATTCCGTTGGCAGAACGGCGCATTGATGACTATCCGCACCAGTTTTCGGGCGGTATGCGCCAGCGCGCCATGATTGCAATGGCGCTTTCCTGCAATCCACAATTGTTGATTGCCGACGAACCCACCACCGCCTTAGATGTGACCATTCAGGCGCAGATTATTGATCTGGTGCGCCGCCTGCGCGATGAACTGGGCATGGCGATGATCTGGATCACACACGATTTGGGCGTGATTGCAGGCTTGGCGGATACCATCCAGGTGATGTACGCGGGCTTTATTGTGGAGCGCGGTCCCGTCTCAAAGATTTTCCGCGATACGCGCCATCCCTACACACTTGGCTTGCGGAACTCACTGCCGCGTGTTGATCAACGCGGCGAACGCTTGATCCCAATTGACGGTGCACCACCGGATATGCGTAAGAAGCCCGTCGGTTGCCCATTTGCGCCGCGCTGTGTTTATAGAATCGAGAAATGCGAACAAGAAAATCCGCCGCTGCTGCCTGTTGAAGGTGGCGATAAAGACCATCTGGCGGCGTGCTGGGTAGATGTGCGTAAGGGAGTTCCCGCCAATGACTGAGCTAATCACACAAGCACCGACACTCACCAAAGGCGCCAATGGGCGCGAAATTCTGCTGAGCGTGAAAGGATTGAAGAAGCACTTCCCGATTACAGCAGGCTTCATCCTTCAGCGCGAGGTAGGCGCTATCAAGGCTGTGGATGGCGTCAGCTTTGATGTCTACAAGGGCGAGACACTCGGCTTGGTCGGTGAATCTGGCTGCGGCAAATCCACCACGGGACGCACCGTGCTGCAACTCTACCGCCCAACCGCGGGCAGCGTCATCTTTGAAGATCAGGACCTGGTGAAGCTGAAGGGCGAATCGCTGCGCCGTATGCGCCGCCGTATGCAGATGATCTTCCAAGACCCTTACGCTTCGCTCAATCCGCGTATGTCGGTTGGGCGCATTATTGCCGAGCCGCTCTTTGTGCATGGCATCGGCACGCCTGCTGAGCGCGCCGACCGTGTGCAGTACTTGATGGAGAAAGTTGGCTTAAATCCGTATTTCGTCAACCGCTATCCGCACGAGTTCAGCGGTGGGCAGCGGCAGCGCATTGGTATTGCACGTGCCTTAGCACTCAATCCAAGCCTGATCGTGGCGGATGAGCCGATTTCGGCACTGGACGTTTCCATTCAGGCGCAGGTGGTGAACCTGCTGCAAGACTTGCAACGCGAACTCGGCTTGACCTACCTATTCATCGCCCATGACCTGAGCATGGTGCGCCATATCTGTGACCGTGTGGCAGTGATGTATCTAGGCAAGATTGTAGAGTTGGCGCCTTCCGACGAACTCTACAACAATCCACTGCACCCTTATACGCAAGCGCTGCTTTCGGCGGTGCCGGTGCCAGACCCTGCCTCTGAGCAGAAGCGGCAGCGCATCATCCTCAAGGGCGACGTACCAAGCCCTGCCCATCCGCCTGTTGGCTGTAACTTTAACACACGCTGCCCCGTGGCAGTCGAAAGCTGCTTCCGTGATGAGCCTGAACTGAAAGAAGTCTTGCCCGGTCACTTCGTGGCGTGCAACTTAGTTAGCTAGTTAGGCTTGCTTTGGGCGGTGAACCCCACACCGCCCAAAATATCATGTGCGGACAATGAGCTTTAGGTAATCTAGCAATGGCTGTCGCTTCTAAACCGCTTTCACTTGGCAAACAACACGATGAAACCAAAACGCGCACGCCCCTAAGCGATGCGTGGAATCAGTTCCGCCGCAATCGGCTGGCGTTGGTGGGCATGGGTTTCATCATCTTCCTGATCGTTATCGCTGTGGGCGCTGATGTGCTGCAAAGCATCGGCTTTTTGGATAACCCACTCTATCAACATGAAGCACCCGGCATGACGTTTGCGCCACCGATGACCTGCACACAAGACCCACGCCGCATGGATCCGCAGTGGTGCTTCGTATTCGGCACGGATGACCTGCGCCGCGATATGATGAGCCGTGCCGTTTATGGTGCGCGTGTTTCGCTCTCGGTTGGCTTTGTCGGCGCGACGATTGCGATGCTGATCGGCACCAGTTACGGCATGATCGCAGGTTATTACGGCGGGCGCTTGGATAACCTGATGATGCGCTTCATTGACTTTCTATACGCTATTCCCGATCTTGCCTTGTTCATTCTGCTGCAAATCTTCTTTAAGGCAATCGCTGCTGAACGCGAGCGAGTCGGGCCCTTTGGGCAGGCATTGGTGGATATTGATCGCAGTATGGGCGGCTTGTTCTTCCTGTTCATTGTGTTGGGCTTGCTAAGCTGGATCGGCATTGCGCGCCTTGCACGTGGGCAGACGCTCTCTTATAAACAAAAAGAGTTTGTAGAAGCGGCGCGCGCCATTGGCGCACGGGATCGGCGCATTATCTTCACGCACTTGCTGCCGAATGTGTTCGGTCCGCTGGTTGTGGTCGGTGTGCAATCGGTGGCGGGCTTCATCGGCGTGGAGACCGCGCTCAGCTATCTGGGCATCGGTGTGAACGCACCAACACCCAGCTGGGGCAGCATGATCGCCACCGCCCAAAACAACACCTTTGGCGCCTATCCGCATTTGGTATTGGTGCCGGCGACCATGCTCACCTTAACCGTCCTTTCGTTTTATTTCCTTGCCGATGGGCTGCGCGATGCCCTTGACCCAAGCCTGCGCGGTAGCTAACCCATGAATTTACGCACCCTTCACCGAATCCGCGCCCTGCTTGCCAGCAGCGCGGCACTCTTGATGTTGGTGTTGGCATCACTCGCCTGCACCGCTAACGATACGCTCTTTATCACCCTGACCGCAACACCGCTGCCAACCATCACGCCCACGCTGCTGCCGCTGACGACCAAGTTCAAGGTAGGCGATAGCGGCGTGGTGGTTGGGCTTTCGGAGTTCGCAGCAGTCTCGCTGCCTGCCAATGCCGGTCCGCTGGTGCCTGGCATCGGTGGCGGCACCTGTTTTCCGAACACACGGGTCACTGTCATCGAGGTCTCACGAAATATTAACGATCCCAATGACGACATGATCTATTATCTAGTGCAATGTAGCGGCAGAGGATGGATTGCCGAATATCAGTTCTCGCGCTTCAACCGCGGCGATAGCGCCGTAATCAAGACGGCAGATGGCAGCGGCGCACCGCTCTACCGCCAACCCAACGCCACCACACCGCCGCTGGACGAGACTTGCCCAGATGGTGAGCAAGTCAGCGTAACGGGCTTAACCGCCAACCCATCCAACCCACGTGATACAAACATTTACGTGCAGGTGCGCTGCGGTGCGCTTTCGGGTTGGTTGCTTGAAGAAATGTTAGCACCGCTAGGCTGAGAGGTGAGCGATCATGACGAAATTTATTATCAGGCGCATTCTGGTAGCAATCCCGGTGATGTTTGCCATCATCTTCTTCACCTTCCTGCTGATGCGCGCTGTGCCGGGCGGCCCGTTTGATTTTAGCGGCTCGAAAAGCACGCCTGAATCCATTCGGCGCGCCCTAGAGCAGCGCTACGGCTTGGATCAGCCGTTCTTGCTCAACCTGCCCTTCGACACTATCGCCCCGGATAATGACATTCCGCGCCGTGCCATCTACGATCCACTGCCCGATTGCGACGAACTGCGGCGCGGCAGGCCGCTAGAGGAAGCGCGCCCTGTGAGCAACGTGGTGGATGTTTATGAAGGCTGGCAATTGCTGCGGATGGTGACCGAACGCCGCGAGTCGCGCATTGATCTGGAAGGGCGGCAAGTGCGCTGCTTGCAAGCCTCGCAAGTGCTGTATTCCGATCTGTTCCTCAGCCAGTTCTTTGGCTATCTGAACAACTTGCTGCGTTTGGATTTCGGCTTATCGGTTGGGCGCACCACGCTTGGGCAGCCCATCAACGCGCTGATCGCAGATCGGCTGCCGGTTTCAATCCGCTTAGGGCTGTTGGCAGTCTTCATCGGCTTTGCAGTGGGTGTGCCGTTGGGCGTGCTGGCAGCGCTTTACCGCAATTCGCCCATTGATTACAGTGTAACGTTCTTTGCCGGCACTATCGCTGCTATTCCGACCTTGGTGATGGGACCGGTACTCATCATCTTATTGGTGGTGCAATGGAAAGTGCTACCACCGGTCGATCCGCGTGTGTGGAAGCAACTCGATATTTTCGATTGGCGCTTCATCAGCGTGGCAATTTTGCCAATCGGCGTGCTGGGCATTGGCATTTCAACGGGCTTGGCACGCCTGACACGCGCCAGCGTGCTGCAAGTGCTGCGCGATGACTACATCCGCACGGCACGTGCCAAAGGCCTGCGTGAGCGTGTGGTGATCTACGTCCACGCCTTGAAGAACGCGCTAATTCCAGTGGCAACCATCGTCGGCCCGCTGCTGGCAGGCGTGCTGACAGGCTCATTGATCATCGAGCGCCTGTTTGCCATTCCCGGCTTGGGCGATGTGTTTGTGACCAGCATTGCAGCACGCGACTATACAATGCTGCTCGGCGTCACAATCTTGTATTCGGTCTTTCTGATACTTGGCAATATCTTGGTGGACGTGATGTATACGTGGCTCGATCCGCGCATCCGCTTTGATTAGCCACATAAGGCTGCCAACAAAAAATGCCGAGTATCGCTCGGCATTTTTGTTTACCTAAGCCAAAGGCTGCCGTTTATTGCAGGCTCCACGCGAAGACGTTGCTATAACGGCACTCGGTGTTGCTGCGGTTGCCCTCTTCGTTGAAGAGCATGGTTGCAAAGCGACCACGCACCGAACGCGCTGTGGTCTCACGGGTGATCTCGATGCCGTTCAGGAACAGGGTCAGTTCATCACCAACTGCCACAATGGTAACGAGGTGCAGTTGGGTGCGATCCAACTCGTAATCGGTGGCGTCAATGCCTTCCAGATCGTCAATCACTTCGTCAAACTCGACAATGGTATCGCCACGGTCGTTCTGGATGAGGATGATGCGGCGATCTTTGGTCAGCATCACATAGCTAAAGTCGTTATCGTTCACAATGCGGAATGCCATGCCGCAGCCGTTGGTATCGCTAGGTAGCTCTTGTGCGCGCATCTCAAAGTGCAGCACATAATCACGCAGTGCAGTGCCACGCCCAATCGGGAAATACCAAAAGCCCTGATTACGAACGTTGATCACGGTGCGCGGCAAGGTCAGCTCTTGCGAACCGCCACCGGGAATCAGGTTTTCAGCGCGCAGTTGGCGAATTAAATCGAGCGCACGCATCCCAGCTGAAACATCCAGCTTGAGGCGCTCTGTATCGCCTTGCGCCTGAACATCCGTCGTACTAATGCTGAACACTGCAAAAACGAACATGGCAATAAGCGCTATATGAAGTGCTTTACGCAACATACAAAACTTCCTCCCAAGTGAATCACCTGTATCTCTAACCATTGTAGAGAAAGTAGGGATTTGTGCAAGCAAAATACGTTTTCAATTACAAAAAACTTGTAAAAATTTTACCTAACCCAATGGATAGCCTAGCCGCTGCAAAGCACGCGCTGCGCGCTGGCGCAAACTAGCATCCTCGGCGCGGTAGGTGAACAAGTAGCTTTCTACAGCGCTCAGGGCATCGCCTTGATGTTCCAGCAGCACGCCAAAATAATAGCGCGCTCGTGCATTCTGACTATCCAAAGCAAGGGCGCGTTGCAGTTCGGCGCGTGCGAATGCCACTTGCCCGTTATAGAGCAACCCATAACCATAATTGGCTGCGATTTCAGCGTCTTCGGGCAACAGCGCTAGTGCATCGCGCAAAGCGTTCATGCCCTCGCCATTCAAGGCGTAGTTCTCGTCCGCGTAGAAAGCGGTCAGGGTGCGGCGCAGCACAGCGCTTTCAGGCGCAAGGCGCACGGCATTCTTAAGCCAGCGGGCAGCTTCTTCAAGGTTGCCAACGGCGCGATAGGTATTCCCGATCTCAGCTGCCAGCGCTGCATTTTGGGAATCAAGCGCGTGGGCAAGCCGCAACGCTTCCAACGCCTGAGCAAGATCACCACGCAAGCGCCAATACAGCCCTGCCGCATACTGCACCAACGGATCATCAGGCGCCGCCTGCATTGCCTGTGCCAAAATCGGGAAGCCATCGCGCCCATTATAGGTTTGTGCCAAGCCTAAGAAGGCAAGCGCCGCGGCGGACTCTGCTCCCTGAGCGTTTGCTAAGAGTAAAGCGCGCTCCGCATAGCGCCATTGGCGCGCCTCGATGAGCGCTAAGCCGCACCGAAAGGCGAAGGCGGTCGGTGGCGCATCGGCATAGGTGGCGATCAGGGCGCGGAGCGCGGGCGCCGCACTATAGCGCGAGTTGTCGGGCAGGTCTGCCAGCCAAATGGCAGCCGCCTGCGGCTGGTCGGCAATGCTGAGCAGCGCACGCTGATAGCGCAGATCAGGATCATCAGGTGCAAGGGCAGCCGCACGCACAAGGTAGGCATCGGTCGCTTGCCAATCGCGCCGTGCTAGCGCGGAATCGGCAAGGGCGCGCAGCAGTGGCAGGTCGCTAGGGGTGCCGCGAAGGGCAGCCAAGTGGTGTGCATCGGCAGCCTGTGCGTTGCCTTGTATGCTGTAATGCTCTGCCCAGAGGCGGTGCAGCAGGCTAGAGTAGCCGTTGAGGGCGGTGAGGCGCGTGAGGTATGCCGCCGCCATGTCATAGCGGCGTGCCGCCATGCTAAGCGCGTAGAGCTGATGCAGCAGATAGCTATCGTTGGGCAGGTAGGCAAGCGCCGCTTGATAGGCATGAAAGGCGATGCCTAAATCACCGCGTTGGGTTGCCGTGGCGGCACGCCGCAGCGATTCGGTCAGCGCGTCGGGCTGCGGCGCACGCACCAGCAAGGCACACAGGGCGATCAGGGCTAGGCGTGGCAGCAAACGGATCACGAACATGCTATAATCTCTCGCCATACAGATAAGTTCAGAGTATACCGCGCAGCATGAAGTAAGGCGGCAACCACAGCCCATGATCACCGAAACGCGCACCGTTTTTTGGGAAGACGGTCAGGTTTGCCTGATTGACCAGCGCAAACTGCCCGAAACCTTCGAGATTGCCCGTTACGACACCTACACACAAGTGGCAGAGGCTATCCGTGTGATGGTGGTGCGCGGCGCGCCTGCCATCGGCGCAGCGGCAGCCTTTGGCATGGCGCAAGCGGCACAACATAGCACTGCCCAAGACCTTGCAGGATTGCACGCCGATTTGGCGGCGGCGGCGAACGTGCTGCGTGTGGCGCGCCCAACCGCCGTTAACCTTTCGTGGGCAGTTGACCAAATGCTTAAGTATGCCCAAGAATCGGGACACAGCGATTTGGCGTTGCTGCGGCAAGGGCTGTTAGCGCACGCACAAAAAATTGCCGATGATGATGTGGTCATCAATAAGCGCATTGGCGATCACGGCGCAGCGTTGGTGCCAGATGTGGCAACCGTGATCCATCACTGTAATACGGGCAGCTTGGCAACTGTGCTGTGGGGAACGGCGCTCGGCGTGATTCGTTCAGCGCATATGCAGGGCAAGCGCCTGCATGTGTTGGTGGATGAAACACGCCCACGTTTGCAGGGCGCCAAACTGACCAGTTGGGAACTGCTCCAGCTTGGCATTACGCATACCATCATTGCGGATGGCGCTTCAGGGCATTTTATGCGCCGCCGCAAAGTGGATATGTGCCTTGTGGGCGCGGATCGCATCGCGGCGAATGGCGATGCGGCAAACAAAATCGGCACATATAACTTGGCGATTGTGGCGCGTGAGCATGGCGTGCCGTTCTATGTGGCGGCGCCTTGGTCAACCATAGATATGCGCCTAGCGCACGGCGATTTGATCGAGATTGAAGAGCGCAGCAGCGATGAAGTCACGCATATCAACGGCATAAGCATCGCACCGCACGGCGCACGCGCTGCCAACCCCGCCTTTGATGTAACACCGCACCATTATATCAGCGGCATCATCACTGAATATGGTGTGGTGCGCCCGCCCTACACGGTGAGCCTAGCGCAGTTGGCAGCGCGCATCAACGAAGGGAAGGCTTGAGGCACAGTAAGCTATGTATAGATACAAAGGCGGATCGCCAATCCTAGTGGCACTCCTCGCAGCGCTGCTGGTCTTTGGCGGTTATTTCTTGTGGCGTGGTGCGCTGACGTTCCTCAGCACGGCGGGCAATATCACAGCGCCTGCCACTGCCACCGCCGCTGCAACCGTCACGCTGCGCCCGACGCGCACCTTTGAAGTGCCACCGATGAACCTCGTCTTTGGCACGCAGCCAACCGCACGCCCATGCCTGGAGTTCTATGTGACTGTGGTGCGTGCGCGTGTGCGCGAATGCCCTTCCGAGCGCTGCGCGACGCTTGAAATGCCTTATCAGGGCAACCGCATTTGTGTTTATGGCAAGGCGGAAGAAGCACCGGAATGGTATGAGGTGAACATCTACCCGAACGATCCGATTCCGCGCCGCGCCTATATGCACCAAAGCGTGATCGCCGCCGTCAACCCGACTCCGCGCCCGTCCGCTACGCCGCGCCCTTCGATCACCTTCACACCTTCCCACACGCCAACGCCACTGCCGAGCGTTACGCCCCGCCCTGTCACGCCAACGCTGCCGCCCATGCAAGGCGTGTGAAGCAAACCTGCTATACCATGCTGAAAGCGAAACGACCCCTATGCTGATTTACGATTATCACGTCCACACCGATAACAGCCTTGATTGCAACACACCCATGATCGTCATGTGCGAAAGGGCAATCGGGCAGGGCATTCAGGAAATTGCCTTCACCGATCACTTTAACAATCACCTGCTGGATATTGATCTTGGCTTTTATGATCCCAAGCGCTATTTTGAGGATGTTGAGTTTTGCCGCCAGCGCTTTCCGCAGCTTAAAATCCTGACCGCGGTTGAGATTGGCGAGCCGCACCGTTGGCAAAGGCGAATCCAGCGCGCCCTAACAGGCTATAGCTATGATGTGGTGCTGGGCAGCCTGCACTGGGTGGGTAATGAAAACGTCTTCAACGAGAACTACTTTCGGGCGCGCTCGCCTGAGCAGGCATACCGCGATTACTTCGCCGAGTTGGTGCGGATGATCGAACACGGCGGCTTTGATATTCTTGCCCATGTGGACTTGCCGAAACGGCTCGGACATCATTACTATGGCGTTTTTGATGCCACAGCCTTTGAGCCAGAATTCTGCGCGGTGTGGCAAGCCTGCCTTGATCAGGGCATCACGCCAGAGATCAATACGAAGGGCTTGCGCGTGCCATCGGCGCAGTTGCACCCAACCTTAGAAGCACTGCGCTGGTATGTGGCGCTTGGCGGCGATAGCCTTACCTTTGGCAGCGACGCACACCATCCTGAGAGCATCGCACAGGATTTTGCGGCTGCCTATGACTGCGCGGCAGCCGCAGGGATTCAGTATGTCTGCCGCTACGAAGGGCGGCAGATCATACAGCGCCTGCCGCTTGCAGAGGCGACGGCGTGAGCATTGCAGTTCACCGCCGCCTCTGACCCTATAATTTTAGGGCAGAAAGGATCACAAAAACCGCAAAACACAAGTGCATCAGCCTTACATGCACGGACGTGACATACTCCCCACGCCTAAAGCCGGGGGCTTACGGCGCTTTCGATAAAATACCTCCCACTGTGAGAAGAATCTTGATTTGCGATCCTGTCCAATTGAGGCAACCGTATGTGTGGGAAAAGAAGGGTGTTTTGATGCTCCCGGAGGGATTCGAACCCCCGACGCCAAGTTCCGAAGACTTGCGCTCTATCCCCTGAGCTACGGGAGCAGATGCACCGAATCTTAGCCGTCTCTCGGCAAAAAATCAAGCCATCTGTTAGCAAGGGCGTAGTAATCAGCCAACCTCTATCCTTAACCTTGCGGGCGGGAAAGGGAAGCGGAAGGTGTGGGAATCTCTGCTCTGCGTGCGGAGCGTGCTTCCCACACCTCTGGCAGCCCATCCTCTTGAGATTCACCCCTCTTGTTAGCAAACCGATATGCTTGCGCGCCAATTCACAATCGCCAAGTGCGCCCCCTGTAGGGTATACTAAAGTGTGTTGTGCTGTAAAAGCGTAGCCGAAGGATGGAGGCATAAGCGTTGAGCCGCAGCTATCAATCATGGGGAAACTATCCCAAAGCCAAACATCAGCGTGTGATCCCGATTCACTGGCGCGACGCCCTGCCCGACCTGCAAGCACTTGAAGGCAGCCTGCTGCCCTATGGCTATGGGCGCAGCTATGGCGATAGCTGCTTGAACGAAAACGGTACCCTGCTGGACATCACCCCGCTGAACCGCTACATCGCCTTTGACGCTGAAACGGGTGTTATCCGTTGTGAAGGTGGCGTGCTGTTCGCCGATCTGCTCAACTACATCGTGCCGCGTGGCTGGTTTTTGCCCACCACGCCCGGCACAAAGTTCGTCTCAGTCGGCGGTGCCATCGCCAACGATGTGCATGGCAAAAATCATCATGTGGCAGGCACCTTTGGCAGGCACGTCACATGCTTTGAACTGCTGCGCTCTGATGGCACGCGCCTGATGTGCTCACCCACTGAAAACGCCGATCTGTTCAGCGCCACCATTGGCGGGCTGGGCTTAACTGGCATCATCCTTTGGGCAGAGTTTAAGTTGCGGCGCATTCAGGGTCCCTACATCGCACAAGAAAAAATCCGTTTCGGCGGCATTGATGAATTTTTCGACATCAGCGAAGCATCCGACAAGGACTACGAGTACACCGTTGCATGGGTAGATTGCGTCAGCAGCGGCGATAAACTGGGACGTGGCATCTTCATTCGCGGCAATAATGCGTGGCATCACAAGCTGCCCGGCAAGAGTGCTACGCCCAAGACGTTGCTCACGGCGCCCTTTGATCTGCCGTCTTTCGCCCTGAACCTGCACACGGTGCGCGCCTTTAACGAGGTCTACTACCATGCGCTGCTCACCAAAGTGCAGCGTAAGATTGTGCCATATGATCCGTTTTTCTACCCGTTGGATATGATCAACGAGTGGAATAAGTTCTATGGGAACGCCGGCTTTTTGCAGTACCAATTCGTGGTGCCCTACGCCAGTGATCGTGGCGCGATCAAAGAAATTTTGCGCCAGATCAGCACATCGGGCGTAGTGTCCTTCCTTGCCGTGCTGAAGGTCTTTGGCGATGTTAAATCGCCAGGCATGTTGTCCTTCCCGCGCCCAGGCGTGACGTTGGCGCTCGATTTTCCCTATCGCGGCGCGCCCACACTGCGCCTGCTGGATCGGCTGGATCAGATCGTGCGCGAGTGCGGCGGCGCTATCTACCCGGCAAAGGATGCGCGCATGTCGCCACAGATGTTTGAGGCGTCCTTCCCGAATTGGCGTGCCTTCAGCCCGCATGTTGACCCTAAGTTTTCATCCAGTTTCTGGCGGCGTGTGATGCAGCAGCCTGCCAGCGGCAAATAAGGCGGAATTTCTATGAAGGTGATGATCATCGGCGCGACGTCAGCCATCGCGCATGAGGTGAGTCGGTGCTTTGCAGCGGATAATGCCGCGCTCTTCTTGGTGGCACGCAACGCTGAAAAGCTGGCGGCAGCCGCTGACGATTTGAAAGTCTTAGGTGCTTCACAGGTGGAGACCTACTGCGCTGATCTGGCAGACCTCAGCACGCACGGCGCGCTGATCGAGGCGGGCAAAACGGCGCTGGGCGGCATTGATGCCGTGCTGATCGCGCATGGCGTGCTGGGCGATCAGCAGGCGGCGCAGCAGAGCGTTGAGGCGACGCTGGAACTCTTCCATGTGAACGCGGTCAGCTATATTTCTTTGCTAACGCTGCTCGCTAACCATTTTGAGGCGCAAAAGCAGGGCAGCCTCGCCGTGATCGGCTCAGTCGCAGGTGACCGCGGGCGCGGCAGCAACTACATCTACGGCGCGGCAAAGGGCGCTGTGGCGCTTTTTACGGGCGGCGTGCGGAATCGCTTGGCAAAGGTCGGTGTGGCGGTGGTCACCGTGAAGCCGGGCTTTGTGGATACGCCCATGACGGCGGGCATGAAGAAGAACCTGCTGTTCGCCAAGCCTGCACAGGTTGGTAAGCGTATTTATGCCGCCATGCTGAAGGGCGAGGATATTGTCTACACACCGCCTTTCTGGATGCTAATTATGTTCATCATCCGTAATATTCCCGAACGCATCTTCAAAAAGTTGAAGCTATAACCATGCTGGCGCGCTTTCGTTTGTTGCTTTGGCTAGGGCTGCTTATTATGGTGAGCGCTTGTGCGCCGTGGCGTGCGCTGGTCGTCTTCGATAATAAGTCTGAGTGCGGCGGCGCCATCGCTATACGGCTGACCAACGAACGCACGGGCGAAGTGATCCGTGAGAGCGTTCCAGAAGGTGAGCGCCGCGAGATCGAGGTGAAGGCGGATGACTGGTACGCCTACATTGTGGATTTCACCGCAGCAGGGCGCACCGCCGATAACTTCCGTTGCACCTCACTGCAAGAGGGCAGGCTGCGGATTCCGCAGGGCAGCGTGCCGCAGGTCTTTGTGTTGCAATCGCAGCGCCAAACGGCTGTGCCAAGCGCAACTGCAACGCCTTAACCATGCGCGCTGTGCTATAATCTTCTATGCGGCATCCGCTGCACACAAAGGATTTTAGGACACACGCATGAACGCTATTTTGAGCGCGGAAAAACCGACTCTGCTGACGCGCTATGATACGCTGCGCCGCAAGCAACGCGAAGTGCTGACGGCAACGGTAGATACACTTAGCAAGGTGGACGGCTTGCCTGAGGATCAGCTTGCCCAAGCCCGAGATGCACTCTTTCACGCCGATCACCCATACCTATGCGTGTTGGTTGGTGCTTTCAACAGCGGCAAAAGCAGCCTGATCAACGCCCTGATCGGCGCGCCTGTGTTGAACGTTGGCGCAACGCCAACCACCAACCGCATCGCCATTTTGCGCTACGGCGAGGCGCTCCAAACGCTTGCCGGCGGCGATTCAGATACCATTTTTCATCCCGCACCGTTGTTGCAGCGCGTCAGCTTTGTGGATACGCCCGGCTTGGACTCGGTCTTTAAGGGACACGATGAGGCGACTCGCGCCTTTCTGCACCGTGCCGATCTGGTGTTGTTGGTGATGTTGGCAACACAGGCAATGTCTGCCAGCAGCCTGAGCGACATGCAGAAGTTGCGCGCCTATGGCAAGCGCCTGATTGTGGTCATCAACCAAATTGACCTGATTGAGCCAAGCGAACGCGAGGCAGTCCGTAACTTTGTGGTGGAACAAGGCAAATTGGCGCTTGGCGAGGCACCACAAGTCTGGTTGGTCTCTGCCAAATGGGCAAGCGAAGCAGGGCGCAGTACACCGCGTGATGCCGAGAAGTGGGCAGCCAGCGGTTTTGATCAACTTGAGGCATATTTCAGTCAGGCATTGGGCGATGCTGAGCGCGTGCGCCAAAAGCTGGAGACGCCGCAGCACATCATGCGGAATGTGATGAGCGCTGCCAATGCACAGGTTGCCGCGCAGCAAGATGCCCTTGCCGAATATCGCCGTTCGGCTGCCAATGTACGCGGGCAGATTGAGGCAGCGCTCCGTGAACAAGAGACAGCCGCCAAAGAGATCGCGGCTGAGGTTGACGCCAAGTTCAACGAGTCTGTAGCGCGTGGACAAACGGCGATCCGTGAGGTTTTTCGCTGGGGCAAGGCGTTTTCGCTCGCTTTTGGCGGCTTGGGCGAAATGATCGGCATTGCGCGGTTGTTTCGGCGCTTTGGCGCGCAGACTCATGCCCAGAATGCCTTCACCCAACACAAGGTGGATGAGCCACTACTGCAAATTTCCGCCATTGCAGATCGCCTTGCGCCGCGCCTTGAAGGGCGCGACATCCGCGATGTGGAAGACCTGATCCTCTACACCAAGCAAGAACTGGAACGGTTGCCCGGCGCCTTGCAGGCAAAGGTGATCGGCACGCTGAACACACCACAGAGCTATGAGCGCGCCATCCTGAAAAGCGCACGCGATGACTTGCAGCAGCGCCTAGAGCAGGCGCGCACCACAGAGTTCAAGACCATTGATAACGCGGTGCGAAACACAATCGTTACCCTGAGCGTATATGTACTTATCGTTGTGTTGATCAGCCTATTCCTGATCGTAACGGCGGCAGCCACCGGCGCGGATGCAGGTGTTTGGCTGCTCTCGGTGCTGATGTTGCTGGCGCTGGTCTTGGGTGGCATCAGCGTGATGCCGCTGCGTGGGATGTTTATGGCGAATGCCTACGCACGCCGCATGGAGGCGGTGCGAACAGGCTATCAGGATGTGCTTGGCAAGGCAGCCGCTGATCAGATTGCTTACGGGCGGCAAATGCGGCAAGATGCCGTCGCGCCATTTTTGCGGATGGTTGAATCGCAGCTTTCACAGGCAGACGCCGTAAAGGCAGAGTTAGCACAGCGCGAACAAGCGCTGACGGCGCTTGAGGCTGAGCTTGGCACGCTGCGCTAGAGGAGTGACGCCATGAGCGAGATACGCATTTCGCCGCGCATTGAAGGGTTAACCATCAAGAATTATCGGGCGCTGCGTGATGTGACCCTAGCGGATATTCAGCCCCTCAGCGTCTTTATTGGCGCTAATGGCAGCGGAAAATCTACTTTCTTTGATGTTTTTGCCTTCCTGGCTGAGTGTTTTCAGGTTGGATTGCGAAAAGCCTGGGATAAGCGTGGACGCTTCCGCGAATTGCGGAGCCGTGGCAGCCACGAACCAATTGAGATCGAATTGGTTTATCGTGAGTATAAGGGCGCGCCGAAAATCACCTATCACCTGACCATTGATGAGCGTGATAACCGTCCCTTTGTGGCGGAGGAATGGTTGCAGTGGCGGCGCAAGAAAAAACATGGTTTGCCATTTAAGTTTCTCAATTTTCAAAATGGGCAAGGCAGTGTCATTAGTGGTGAGCAACCTGAAGAAAGCGACACACGCACTGAAGAACGCCTTGAGTCGCCTGAATTAATTGCAGTTAAC
The DNA here is from genome assembly GCA_021404685.1 of Chloroflexi bacterium CFX4. Lineage (GTDB taxonomy): Bacteria > Chloroflexota > Anaerolineae > Aggregatilineales > UBA2796 > CP2-2F. The sequence continues at coordinate 95,723 of QWHC01000013.1, forward strand.
ACACTGGGGCAGCTGGCCCGCAATCCACGCGTGGCAGCCTTACGGCGCTTCATCAGCGGTTGGTATCTGTCTTATCTCAGCGCGGATAGTGCGCGAACTATCGCTGAGGCGGGCGCTCAGGAGCGCCTCTCGCAGACAGGCGATAATTTGCCAAATGTGATCCAGTACCTAAAAGAGCAGCATCCTGCTGTGCTGAGGGCGATTTTGGAGAAACTGGCGGCACGTGTGCCACGCCTAGAGCGCGTAGATGCTGATGTTATGCCAGACGGTCGCCTGCTTTTGCAGATCAAAGATGCGCCCTTCCAAGAGCCGATCCTTGCACGCTTCGCCTCAGATGGCACCCTGAAACTGCTTGCCTACCTAATTGTGTTGAACGATCCACAGCCACCACCCTTAGTCGGTATTGAGGAACCAGAGAATTACTTACATCACCGCTTGCTGCCCATCTTGGCAGAAGAATGCCGCATTGCTACGGAAACCATGCAGTTGATGGTCACCACGCACTCGCCATTTTTTGCTGATGCATTGCGCCCTAAAGAAATCTGGGTGCTGGAACGTGGTCAAGATGGTTACACACAAGCTATGAACGCTGCGAAGATGGATGGCATTACCGAACATATAGAGGCAGGCGCTAAGCTGGGCGAGCTTTGGTCAGCAAACTACTTTAGCAGTGGCGATCCACTCTATCAAGGCGAGGCGTTGTGAATGCTCCGATTGGAACTGCTGCTTGAAGATGAGTCTACAGAAACTGCCCTCCGCATCCTTGTGCCGAAGATCGTCGGAGGCGAAAGAGCAAGGGCGGTCAGGTACCGCAGCTTTCGCGGAAAGTATACGCTTCTCAAAGAGCTGCCTATCCTTTTGAAAGGGTACACCAAACGGATCAGGCAAGGCGAAAAGCTGCGTGTGCTTGTGTTGGTAGATCGTGACGTGGAAGACTGTGAAACACTCAAACAGAAATTGGAAACCATTGCCTTGCAAGCAGGCTTGATCACGCGTAGCATGGCAACAGCAGATAAGCCTTTTCAAATTCTAAACCGTATTGCAGTTGAAGAGTTAGAGGCATGGTTTTTTGGTGATATAGAGGCATTGTGTGCTGCCTATCCTAAGGTGAGATCACATCTGAGCGATTTAGCCAGACGCGATCCTGACTCTATACCAAGAGGCACTGCCGAAGCCCTTGAGCGCCTGTTGAAAAAGGCAGGTTACTATAAAAATGGAATGCCTAAAATTGAAGTCGCACAGCGCATTGCCAACCATATGCAGCTTGATCGCAACCGTTCCCGAAGTTTTCAAGTATTCCGCGAAGGACTCGGCGTATGTCTAATCTAAACGTTCCGAATTCCCCGGCGATGGTGCTGGAAGGCGCCCTTGCCGAACTGCGCGAACGCCTGATCCGCTTGCTTGGCGAATCGGCAGAATTCGTTGGCAAGCTGCATGGCGAAGGGCAGCAAGACCGCCGCCGCCTGCTGGATGCCGCCGATGACCTCCGCGAAATGTTTTTGCTGGTCGCCGTGATTGGCGAGTTCAACGCTGGCAAGTCCACCTTCATCAATGCGTTGCTTGGCGAAGCGCTGCTGCCAAGCGGCATTACACCCACCACCGACGCCATTGAGCTAGTACGCTATGCCGCCGCGCCCAACCGCACGCCCAAACTGCGTGAAGGCGCCGCCATCCGCGAGTGGGAACATCCCGCCACAGGCGGCACAGGTGTTGCCATTGTGGATACGCCCGGCACAGGCTCGGTCTTCCAGCAGCATGAGGAAATCGCCAAGTCGTTTCTGCACCGCAGCGATTTGGTCGTCTTTATCATCAGCGCCAAGCGCGCCTTTGCCGATACCGAACGGCTCTACCTAGAGCTTGCCCGCAGCTATGGCAAGAAAATTGTAGTCGTCATCAATCAGACGGATTTGCTGGACGACTCTGAGCGCCAGCAGGTGCGCGAATTTGTGCGCCAGCAGATCGATCAGATGCTTGGCTTGCGTCCGCCGCTCTTCATGATCAGCGCTAAGCAGGCGCTCCAACGTGCCTATCAAGGTGGCGTTTTTGCCGCGCTGCGCGAACGCCCAGCCGACGATCCAAGTGGCATTCTGGCGCTTGCCGCGCACCTGCGTGAAACCTTTGAGCAAGTGCCGCCTGCCAAGCAAAAATTGCTCACCCGTCTGAGTTTGCTGCGCGGCGTGCTGAAACGCCATGAGGACGCACTCGGCGGACGCCTTGCCTTGATCGGTCAGGATACCGACGCCGCGCACTCCTTAGAGCAAGAGATTGAACATCAAGCGTCGGGCTTGGATCGCCAGCTTGAGGCGACCCTTAAAGAGATACGCGCCGTGATTGACGGTGTGCTGCTGCGCGGCGGGCGCTTTATGGAGAAGAACCTAAACATTGTGCGGGCTGCCTTCCGCGGCATGGATCGGGAAAAACTCGCTGCTGCCTTTGATCAAGAGGTGCTTGCCGATAGCCTGACGCGCCTTGCGACTGCCCAAGAAGGTTATGTGAATGCACTGGTAGATGGCGGACGTGCTTATTGGCGCGGCATCATAGAGCGCCTGAGCAAGCTGGAGGCACTGTTGCGTGAGGAAGCAACCGGCATGGATGCTTCCCAATACGCCGATCAGCGCGCCGCACTGCAAGCTGCCCTGACTGTTGCGGACGTGGAACTGCGCGCCTATACCGATCACAGCGTGCTGGAATCCATCGAGAATAACTTTGATCAGAACGTGCGGACGTTCATCTACGGCACGATTGCAGGCATTGGCGGCGCTGCCGGCTTGTTGATCAGCGCGCTCACTGCGGCTGCCACGCCCGGCACGCTCTTGCCGCCGCTGGGCGTGCTGACGCTTGCCATTGGCGCGGTGGCACTGCCGTTGGGCGGTGGCGTTGCTTACCTGACCACACAGCGCGCCCGCAAAGATGCCTTGAAACAGCTTGAGGCACGCCTTGCCGAATTGGAAAAGACCTATCGAGAGGCGCTCTCCAAGCTGACTGCTGCTGAACGCAGCCGCCTAACCAGCTATGGTAAGCAGATTCTGGCGCCCGTCTTCAGCCAGCTTAGCACGCTTGTGGCGCGCTACCGCGATCAACAAACGCAGCTTGGCTACCTTGTGGCGCGCATTGATGAGCTGGAGAAGGCGCTCACCGCGCTTTAGGATGGGCAGCGATGGGCGAACAGTGGCGCTTGATCCTTGATGAGGCGCGGGACGGCAGCGCCAATATGGCGCGTGATGAGGCGATTCTGCAAGCAGTAGCACGCGGTGACCAGCCACCGACGCTGCGCCTCTACGCTTGGCGTGTGCCAACGCTCTCGCTTGGCTATGCCCAGCCGACCAGTGACGTAGATTTTGACGAGCTGAATAAGCGCGGTTGGCAGTTGGTGCGGCGCCCAAGCGGCGGACGTGCCATCTTGCACGCCGATGAAATCACCTACAGCGTGGCGCTGCCCGAAACGCACCCGTTGGCACACGGCAGCGTTACGGAGAGCTACCGACGGCTCAGCACTGCCCTGATTGCCGCGTTACGCCTGTTAGCACCTGCTATGCTCATCGAGGCGGATCAGCGCCATGAGCGCGCCGCTGCGCCGAACGCCATCTGCTTTGAAGTGCCTTCCGACTATGAGATCACGGCGCAGGGCAAAAAGCTGATCGGCAGCGCACAAATGCGGAAATACGGCGGCGTGCTGCAACACGGCGCGCTGCCGCTTGGCGGCGATGTGGCAGATATTTGCGAGGCGCTGACCTTTCCCGATGAGGACTCTCGCCAGCGCGCCAAACTCCGCGTGCGCCAACGCGCCACCACGCTGAGCGCAGCCGCCGAGAAGCCGATTGCTTGGCAGGCAGCCGCCGAGGCATTGTGTGAAGGCTTCTGCCAAACCTTTGCCCTGACGTGGCAAGTCGCCGCGTCTTTCCCTGAAGCAGATGCCGCGCACGCGCTTACGCACAGCCGCTATGCAGCCGATGCGTGGACGTTCTCGCGCTAGGCGTCGGCGCTGATCACCAACAACAGCCCGATCATGGCAAAGCTGATCAGCAGCGAGCTACCGCCGTAGCTCATAAAGGGCAGCGTCACGCCCGTCAATGGAATAATCTTCAGCACGCCGCCCATAATCAACAGGCTTTGCGCCGTCAGTACCACGCTTAGCCCAGCGGCAAGGTAAGCGCGAAAGACGCGATTCTGCACTTGCACTGCCAAGCGCAAGCCGCGCAGCGTGATCAGGGCAAAGCTGGCGATGACTGACAAGGCACCGATCATGCCCCATTCCTCACCAATCGCCGCGAAGATGAAATCCGAGTGGACAACAGGCACATACACAGGCGCACCCTGACCAATGCCCTGCCCAACCACGCCGCCCGCCGCGAACGCCATCAGGCTCCGCACAATTTGGAAGGCGCTATCTTGTGCATCTGCCCACGGATTAAGCCAAATATTCACGCGCAGGCGCACCAAATCCACCGCGTAATAGGCAACTACACCTGCCGCCAAAAGCAGCACCACACCGCCCAAAGCGTAAGCAGCTCTGCCTGTGGCAAGGTAGATCAGTGTGACGAAAGTGATGAAAAAGAGCGCTGCCGTACCGAGATCGCGCTGCCAGAGCAGTAGCGCCACACATACGCCCCACATCAGCAGCAACGGCGAGAGGAAGCGCAGCGCAACGCCCAGTCCGCCGCGGCTCGGCAGATCGAGCAGAGCGCGGTGATCGGCAAGGTAGCTGGCAAAGAAGGCGATCAGCAGCAGTTTGAGCAGTTCGGACGGCTGAAAGTAGACATCTGGCACACCCAACCACAGCCGCGGTCCGCCGCCGGACGGATTGCTGCCAAAGAAGATCGTCAACAGCAGCAGCACCAAGCCCACTACCAACCATAGATAGCGGTAGCGGCTGAGCCAACGCAAATTAACGGGCAAGCGCGTGATAGCGATAAGGGCAAGGCTGGCAACCACCAACCACAGCGTTTGGCGAGAGGCGAAAAAGGGTGCCACGCGATCAATTTGCACAATGCCCCAGCCCGCCAGCAGCAGCGTCAGTGGCAGCAAAAACGGATCGCGACGCGGTAGCCAACGGTTCAGGGCAAGGTGCGCGCCAAGCGCGCAGAGCGCCCACACCGCCATGTGCCAGAGTTCGGTGAAGGCAGCACCACGCGCCAAGATCAGGCTGAGCGAGGCGCTCAGCACAAAGGCAGCCGCAATCAAGAGCAGCACCCGTTCGCGGCGCTGCGCCTGCCAGATCGCCTCTTGTTGGTGTGCCTTTACCGTTGGCGGTGGCTCGGTCTGCAAAAAGGCAGTTTTCATCAGGCTTTAGCGCGCTGCTGTGCTAAAGTACCTGCCGATCAATGGCGCAAGGCGGCTGAGCGTCTCTGGCGTGACGCGCTCACGGGCGGTTGCAATCGCATCGCTGAGCGCATCCTGACAGGCACACGGCACGGCTGAGCGCGCCAAAAGACCGATCACATTCCGCACAGCGCGCTGCGCCATGCCAATGTTGGCGTGGAACTGCTTAAAGACCAGCTCAGCGCTGACTGCCTCTTCACTGTGGTGCCATACATCATAATCGGTGACGTGCGCCATTACTGCGTAGCACATCTCCGCCTCACGGGCGAGGAATGCCTCTGGGCTGGTCGTCATGCCGATGATCGAGAATCCCATGCGGCGGAATACCTCACTTTCGGCGCGTGTGCTGAAGCGCGGTCCCTCAATGGTCACAAAGGTGCCGCCTTCATGCACTGTGGCACCAGCAGCGCGTGTGCCTTCCACGATCAGGCGGCTGAGATCAGGGCAGAAGGGATCCGCTACGCTGACATGCACCACCAAACCGTTGCCAAAGAAAGAGCGCCCACGCTCAAGGCGTGTGTTATCGTAAAGCTGATCGGGTACCACGATGTGACCGGGCGCCAGTGCCTCTTTGAGCGAGCCGCACGCGCTGACTGCCACAACATGCGTCACACCGAGCATCTTCAAGGCAAAGAGGTTGGCGCGGTAGGGTACTTCGCTAGGCGTGTGAACGTGACCACGTCCATGCCGCGGCAGAAAAGCAACGCGCACACCGTCCAAACTGCCAATTGTGATCAGATCGCTTGGTTTGCCGAAGGGCGTCTCAAGGTCAAGGGTGGTGATGTCGGTCAGTTCGGGCATGTTATACAAGCCTGAGCCACCGATCACAGCATAGCGAATAGTCTCCATTAGGTGTGCAGCCTTTCTCGGCGCTGAGTGAATGCTTGCGCGCTATTTTACTCGTTTCAGGGTGCTTCGGGCAATGGGTGTTGTTTTTAGGGCGTGGGAATCAGCCACCTTTTTCATCACGCATCCCATAAGCCCATCCTTGAAAATGATACGTTGTCTCGCTAAAATAGCGTTGAAAGTGAGACAAAATGTCAGAAGCGACCCGCAATACACGCACGCATTTGCATCTCTCGGCTCAGGCACGTAGCCTTGCGCCCAAACTGCTTGATCAACAATTGTGGTGCTGGGGCTGCGATATTCGGCGTGCAGCAGGTAACTTGCTGCTTGCCTATGGCTTCCTCAAGCTGAAAGCGCCCACCGAAACACACCAAAGCAGCGCCTACACTTTATGCTTCACCAGCGGCGCACAAATTACGCTTTGGGCGTTTGGCGTTTTCTATGGCGCTCCGCCTCTGGGCGGCATTTATTTGAAGCGCGGTGGTTTCGCGCCGCGCTATACAAGCACGCACCGCCTGCCGATTGATTCGTGGTGCGCTGAACCACCTTGCCGCGCCCCTGCCACACCTGCCCAATGTGCCAATGTCCAAAGCCTGCTGAGTGCCCTCAGCGCATGGATTGCCGACTATGAGGCGTGGGTTGTGGCGTACACCGCGCCCGATTATCGCGCTGCGTGCGTGGCAGCTTGGTTTGCCCACAAGCGCGCCATCGAAGGCAATGCGATGGTCAGCGCGTGGCACACCATCGCAGAAGAATGCCGCCATGCCAGCATTATCTCGTGAGGAGAGCATATGCCAGATCGTAAACTGCCTGTCACTGTGCTTTCAGGCTTTCTCGGTGCGGGCAAAACCAGCCTGCTGAACCACGTGCTGCACAACCGTGAAGGTTTGCGAGTCGCGGTGATCGTCAACGATATGAGCGCGATCAACATTGATGCTCAACTCGTCCGTGATGGCGGCGCTGCACTCAGCCGCACCGATGAGCGCCTTGTCGAGATGACCAACGGCTGCATTTGCTGCACCCTGCGCGAGGATTTGCTGCAAGAAGTCTCTCGCTTGGCACATGAAGGACGTTTTGACTACCTGCTGATCGAATCCAGCGGCATTTCTGAGCCGCTGCCAGTGGCAGAAACCTTCACCTTTACCGATGAAAGCGGTTTTGCGCTCTCGGAATTTGCCCAGTTGGATACGCTGGTCACAGTGGTGGATGCAGTGAACTTCCTGCGTGACTACACTTCCGCCGAAGAGCTACGAGATCGCGGCATGGGCGCAACCGATGATGATGAGCGCAGCCTTGTGGACCTGCTGACCGAGCAAGTTGAGTTTGCCGATGTGTTGATTGTGAACAAGATAGATTTAGTGACGCCTGATGCATTGAATCAGCTTGAGGCGATTTTGCGGAAGTTAAATCCATCGGCGCGGCTGCTGAACGCGCAATATGGGCGCGTGCCATTGGTGGAAGTGCTGCATACGGGGCGGTTCGATTTTGAGCTAGCGGCACTCTCTGCGGAGTGGCTGAAAGAAGCACGCGGCGCGCATGTGCCAGAGACGGAGGAATATGGCATCAGCAGCTTTGTCTACCGCGCACGGCGTCCCTTTCACCCTGAGCGGCTGTTAGGGCTGCTAGAGAGTGAGGCATTTGATAACATTTTGCGCTCCAAAGGCTTTTTCTGGCTGGCAACGCGCCACAACATTGCGGGCATTTGGTCGCAGGCGGGGCAGGTCATCACGACGGAAGGCGGCGGCGCTTGGTGGGCAGCTACGCCGCGCAGTGAATATCCTGACGCGCCTGAACTGTTGGCAGAAATTGAGATGAACATGCAGGGCGACTTCGGCGATAGGCGGCAAGAGCTGGTCATCATCGGTGTGGAGTTAGATCGGGAACGCCTGTCCGCCGCATTAGATGCCTGCCTATTAACCGACTCCGAGATGGCGCTTGGCGTGCGCGGCTGGCGGCACTTGCCCGATCCGTTCCCCGCTTGGGAATAGCTCACCACATGCCGCGCAAACACACAGCCCGCCATTGCTGACGGGCTGTGCGCTTAATGCCTAGCCGTTATTGGCGCGGCACGAAAGTCGGCGCCACTTCTGGGTTGGTGGCAGGCGGCGCACCGCTATCTGCCAACCATTTGGCAGCAAGCGGCAGATCGCCACCGATGCCGTAGAAGATTTCCCAATCGGCAACACCTGTCGTTAGGGCGTTGCGGAAATAGGTGTTGCCATTGCTGGCACGGAACACACCCACGCCCGAAACGCCGTCCGCGTCCCAGTCACCGATGAAGGGAATATCCGCGATAGTGCCAAAGACCAACGAATTCGAGAGCGTCCCAACGCACGAAGCGCACATGGTATTGCTCAGGAAGAACTCGCCGGTGCTGGGGCGATAGACGCCGATGCTATACACGCCGTCGCCGTCCCAATCGCCCACGATAGGCAGATCGGTTGACGTGCCGAACGTGATATCGTAGTCGGCAAAGCCTGTAGAAAAGCTGTTCCGTAAGTAGAAGCGCGCTTCCGACGGGCGGAAGATACCCACACCTGCCACACCGTCGTTATTCCAATCGCCTACCACTGGAATATCGCCCGGTGCGCCGAACACAAAGCTATGGACAACTGGTGCGCCGGGCGCGTTGCTGTTGGTGAGGAAGTACTGCCCTGCGCTTGGGCGGTAGACACCTACCGTCTCTACGCCATCATTGTTCCAATCCCCTGCCACCGGTATATCGGTTGGGTTGCCCAACAGGATAGAAAGATCAGCAAAACCGCTGGTGTTCGAGTAGCGGATCAGGTAGTTGCCCGCACGGTAGACACCGATAGTATCCAGCGCACGGCTGCACGTCAGGTTATAGGTGTAGGTTGGATTGCCAACCTCATTGCTCTGCACCACCAAAGTACCTATCTGTGGCGAGCTAAGCGTTGGCGTGCAGGTGACTGTGATTGTGCTTGGATTGCTCTGACCAATGACCATTGGCAAGCCTGTGACGCTGAACGGCGCGCTGATGCTTTGAAGCGTCACGTTCAGGATGCCGCCGCCGCTGTTGCTGACGCTGAACGGCACATTGACGACGACGTTCTGCAAGCCGTTCAGGGTGATCATGGCGGTGGCTGGCACCGAGGCGTTGTAGGTTGGCGGCGCGGCGATCATGAAAATGACGCCGTTGGCTAGATTGTTCAGCGAAGGCTCAGTGCTGTCCGTGATATGCAGCGCGTATACATCATTAGCGGTGTCCATATCGCTATCGCCAACGAATTGCTGCCATGTGCTGCCGTTATACCACCAAGCGCGGAAATCTTCTTCATTTGGCGCATTGGCGTAGGGCAGTTTGATGATCACATCGTCCACGTTGCTTGTGCTGCTCAGGCGCGCCGACACAAAGGGCGAGACCGCCACTGCGCCGAAGGGCGTTGGATCAGCCGTGTAGCTGCCAAGCAGCACCGCAGGCTCACCCACGCCGCGCTTGATCGCCTGCACATCGCCAACATTGATCAGCTTGGTGCCGATGGGTAGTTGGTTTGCCCAACTTGCCACAGATGGAACGCCGTTATAGCCGACAAAGATCGCCACATGCGTGCTGACGGTGCGTCCGCTTGGCGCGGCGATGCTCAGACGAATGATCGCCAACTCAGGGTTGGCAGGCGCAGTGTAATCCACACTGACCGCACCGCTGCTGTTGGTGAGGATCGTCCCTGCGCTGAGGTTACCGCCGCCGCTTAGCACTTCGGCAGTCACGGTGACGCCAGCAGGCATTGGCTGCGCGGTAATGTCGTACAAAGTTGCCGTGATGCTGCCGCTATCGCCAGTTGGCAACACCAGATTGCTGTTGGTTGCGATGAACAGGTGCGGTGGCAGCGTTGCGGTGCTGTCGGCGGTGTTCGGGTTCTGCTGTGGTGGCAGGAACACACGCGCTGTTAAACCGTTCAGCGTGCTGCTCAGGCTGGTGGTGGCACTCGCTGTGTTGGTGGAGAGCAGATCAGCATAGGAGAGGTTCGCGCACTGCGCGGGCAGGTTGTTCAGCGTCACACTCTTGCTGGACGTGCTGCGATTGATGATCATGATCGCGCAGTCTGCACCGCTCAGCGTGTTGTCAGCGTCAAGGCGTGCATAGGCATAGATTTCGTTGGCGTCATCGGTCAGCAGCGTTACCCAGTCGCCAAGCCGCAGTACGGCGTAATCAGCGCGCGCCAGCCCCAGACGGCGATAGGTATCCTGCAAGCTGATGTTGGGCAAGCCTGCTGGCAGCGCGCCAGAAGCACTTGGGAAGCCACCGAAAGCACCGGGTACTTGGTTGTAGGGGTCTTGCAAGGTGGATAGCCATGGGAAAGTGTGGCGGTTGTATGGATCATCTTGGAGGATACCGCTAACCTCTTTGCCTGCGCCCCAGTTGGCATAGCCGCCATAGTCGCGCAGCCCTAGGCCGACCTCATCACCATAGTAGATGGTAGGTGCGCCGGGCATGGTGAACTGAATGGCTGCCATCAGCTTCATTTTTTCGATGGTGGTGGCTGCGTCGGCACTGCGCTCACGCAGCACGAAACCGGGACGGTTGGTATCGTGCGAACCCATCAGGTTCATCATGCTGTACCACGCAATGGGTGGATAATCCTCGCGGATCGAGTTCAGCACATAGTCGAATTCGCTCGGCGAGAGCTTCCACATGGTCTGATCGCCATTGTTGTCGTTATCTGTCCACGTCGAGTCGATCAGCAAGCCAAGCACTGCCTTGCGGAAGCGGTAGTTCATGGTAGCGTCCATTTGGTCACCGAACAGCCAGGGCGTCGCTTCATACCACACTTCGGTATAGAGCGGACCCATGTAGCCATCGTTGCCCTTCACTTGGGTGCGGAACTGCTGCCAGAAATCGTGCGGCACTTCATCCGCCACGTCAAAGCGCCAGCCGCCCGCGCCAAGTTGATACCAGTACTGAATGACGCCCGGCAGGCTGTTGATGCCGTTGCTGCCGTCATTGTTCACGTCAAAGACGAAGTCGCGCCAGGCATTGTTTGGCACACCGTCAATGGCGAGTGGCAGCGTATCGTAGCCCCACCACGAGTCATAGGTGGCAGTCCCGCCGCGGCACGGACCGCCAGCTAGCGGCGTGAAGGTGTAGAAGGCGGCATAGGGCGAGCTTGCCGATTCACAAGCACCGCTGGCATCGTTGCCCGTGACAGGATTACCGTTCACATCCCAACGGTTGTAGCGGTCAAAGTAGACGGAGTCTGAGCCGGTATGGTTGAAAACACCGTCTAGAATGATCTTGATGCCGCGTGCATTTGCCTCTGCCGCTAACTGCTGGAAGTCGGCATTGGTGCCATAGCGTGGATTGACCTTGAGGTAGTCGGTCGTATCGTAGCCATGATTAGACGGCGCGGCAAAGATCGGGTTGAGGTAGATCGCCGTCACGCCAATGCGTTTGAGGTAATCCAGCTCATCACGGATGCCTTTCAAGTCGCCACCGAAGAAGTCACGGCTCCACTGGTTGGTTACACGCGCATCTTCAGGAGCCGTGTTCCAGGTGCTGCTGAGCGTGGCAGGGTTGCCGTAAACATCGCTATAGGGCGCGGCGTTATCGTTGGTTGGGTCACCATTGCGGAAGCGATCCGGCATGATCTGGTAGATCACAGCGTTTTGCGCCCAAGCTGCAACGGTGCTGGCAAAGGTGGCGTCATACACAGTGATGCGGAAGGCATTTCCGAAATACTGCGCCGCTTCGCCGTCATCCACCATCATGCCGGTGCCATTTTCATAGCGGTCTTCGTGGTCATAGCTGTTGTGGGAATAGTCGTCCACGTACCAATCTACATCGGTGCCGTCAATCAGGATGAACTTATAGTAAAGTTCGCGGGCGGTGGCGGTCATGGCGGTGGTGATTTGGAACTCATACCAATCGTAGGTGGAGTCCGATTCAGTCAGCTTGTTGCCGATAATGACCTGATCGCCAATGGCGGTGTTGTAAACCTTGACGGAAGCTGCCTCAAGGTCATCATGCGCGGTGCGAATCCGCAGCGTGATCGGCGTCCCTGTTGCCACGGCGCCAAATGGATCGCGGTATTTTTCCGCGCCACTGACTGGGATCGCTGTGCGGTTGCGCGTATCGTGCAGCACCTCGAACCAGCGCACGTTGTTATCACCAATATAGCTGTTATCGCAGCTAGCGCCTTCGCAGAACTCAGAGGTCTTGCTGAAGTCGCGGTCTTCGGTGCGCCCATTGTCAAAATCGTTGTTGAAGGACTCGACGCGATAGTAGGTTGGATCGGTGAAATCAAGCCCGCTGGCGCAATAGGTCGTGCCGCTGCTCAGCGTCATGGTAGCGGTTGTGCCGCCGCCGCCGATCACGGCTGCCTTTGTGCTGGCATAGCGCAGCGTCACGTTGTACACGCCGCTGTCGTTCTTGCCGCTCTCGCTGATGTTATCTACTACGTCGGCGCAGACCTGGTCGTTCGCGCCGTTATCCGTGAAGGTGATGTTGGTGATGCTTGGTCCGCTGGTGTCGTCATCCAGCACGCTGTAGGCAAAGTCCACAAAGGCGCAGCCATCCGCACTGACGACCTGCCCAAACAGGTTGCGCGTCTTGCGGTTGTTGGTGCCGCCCAAGCTGCGGCAGAGCGCACGGTCACCGCTGACATCGCGCACGTTCATCGAGTAATAAACATCGCCCGGCGGCTGCGAAGGCAGCATACCGCTAAACACAGCGTAGGTCAGCGACGGTGCGCCTTTCCAACTGCCTGTCCACGTGCCAACCTGCTGCATATCCACTGTACCGCCGCTGCCATAGTAGAGGATAAATGGCGTCGTGGCATCGTCGGTCAGGTCGTCTGCCTGTGCCAGCATATAGACTTCAAGCGGCTCATCGTCATAGACGAACACATTGGTGTTGCGCCCGGGTATTACCTCGCTGTTGCTGTAGCGGCGTGCATTCATAAAGCGTGGCGGTTCGCCGCTAGGGAAGCTCTGGAAACTTGGCACTTGTTCCGCCTGCGGATGATCGCCTGCGGCACAGCCAAAAGTGGTGAACTGATCGCAAGAAGAATGATAGAGCCGATCAAAAACGACGGCGGTCGGTGCGGCGGCAGCGCCATTCAGCTTAATCCACCAGCCGAGCGCAATCGCACTATCGTTCAAGTCCCGATCCCAAGCGTTTGCCGTGCCTTGTCCGGGAATGCCGAGCGAGTCGATTGCCGCGGTGGAGGTGGTATCCGTATCGTTATTCCAACCGGGCGTGTTGGTGAAGGTCGCCATTGTTAGGATGAAGCTGCTGTTGGCGTTCATGCCGTCAAGGTCGCCCAACGGCACACGCGCCTCAACCACATTGTTGGCAGTGCTAATGGCGATCTGGCTGCCGCCAATGCCATACCAACTGCCACCGGCGAACCACTCGATCACGGGTGAGCTGCCGCCGCCGAAGTGCAGCGCAAGCTGGCGCTCAGGGCGGATGAAGGGGCGCGTGTTGTAGGTTAAGCCTGAAGAATTGCCCAAGAAGTTCTGCCCGGCAAAATCGGGATTGCCCTCTTGGTTGGTATCAATGCCGATAGCGACATGCACGGCGCCGGCGTCGCTAATATCTGCCATACGGATGAGGAAGTAAAGGTTGGTACCGTCAGTGGTTAGGCGCACTTCAGTGATGTCGTTGTCATCGGTCATCCCTGAGTCGGTGCGCCTATCGCCTGCAACGCCGGTGTAAATCCACTCGGTGTCGCTGGAGGCATCATGGTGCGGAAGGGTGGAGGGTGTGCCTGTCCAATCGGCAGGGTCACCATCAACGGTGCGTGCGGCAGCGCGTGTGGTGATAGGTGCGCCTTGCAGCGCGCTTAACACCAAGACTGCCAAAGCGAGGAACATGAAGAGTCGTTTGAGCATAAAAACCTCAAAAACAAACTTTTGCGGCGTTTCAGCCTTTGCGAAAAGGCGGCTGAATTATACCCATTCTCTAACAAAGGCGGCAGGTGAATTTACGTTCTTCATGCGCTGTGGCGACGATCAAAGGGACACACCGCGCTGCGATAAGGGTATAGGAAGGCGTTGGTGTGCAGCGTACAACACAATCCCAGCGCACAAACCATCACTGACATTCCGCCAGCCGTTTGTGTGACAAATTTCACTTACCTATCAGCAGTCGCTATGCCACAATCATCAGCAGTGGTAGCGCGTGTGGTGATAGCACCCACGCCGCGAAAGGATTGTGTGATGCAGAAAATTTTAATCGCCTATGCCAGCAAGGCAGGCTCTACGGCAGAAGTTGCCGAATTCATTGCGAAAGTGATGCGCGAAGCAGGCGCAGCCGTTGACGTGCGCCCTGTTCGAGACGTTCGTGATATTTCAGCCTATCAAGGTGTGCTTTTGGGCAGTGCCATTCGCATGGGCAAAGTGCTGCCAGAGGTGGTGAACTTTGCGAAGACACATGCTGCCGCGCTTGCCCATTTGCCCGTTGCTTATTTCAACGTCAACATGACGCTCAAGGACGACACGCCGGAGAACCGCACCATCGTAGATGCCTACCTTGATCCACTGCGCGCCATTTGCACGCCCGTCAGCACCGCAGCCTTTGCCGGCAAAATGGACTACTCGCGGCTGGGTTGGCTGCTGCGTTTCTTTTTCTCGCGCAGCAAAGGCAAAGAAGAAAATCCTATTCCCGAAGGCAACTGGCTGGACTGGGAGAAAATTCGTACTTGGGCGTTGGAAGTGCTGCCGCTGCTGCAAGCTGAGCGCCTGCCCGCCTAACCTGCCAAACACAAACAAGGGCGAGGAGTTCTCGCCCTTGCCCTGGCTTGTAGGTGATGCGCTGAGGTTTACTCGCCAGCAGGCACAATCACTGCGTCAATCACGTGGATGATGCCGTTGCTGGCGTCAATATCGGTGATGATGATCTTGGCGTTATCAATCATGATTGCGCCATCCATCAACTTCACGGTTGCGCTCTTGCCGTTCAGCATCTCAACCGTGATCTCGCCGTTGTTGTCAGCCAACAGCTTGGCAACATCATCCGAGCCAACAATGCCATCCACCACATGGTAGAGCAGGATGTCGGTCAGAGCAGCCTTGTCAGCCAGAATGCCATTGAAAGCCTCTTGACCGAGTGCGGCAACCAGTGCTGCGAAAGCGGCATCGGTTGGTGCGAAGACCGTCAGTTCTGCCTCAGGGTTGCTCAGGGCAGCCAAGACAGCCTCATCAGCAGCCTGCACAGCAGCAAGCAACGTGGTGAACTCAGCACCTTCGGTGGCAGTGGCAGCCGCAACCACGATCTCGGCGAGGTTGCGCGTCTCTGGCAGGATCACCGCATCAATGACGTGGATGACGCCGTTGCTTGCCTCGATATCCACCATATCCAGCTTCAGGTTAGCGCCATCAATGGTAATGCCATCTTCAGTAGCTGCCACATTGATGAACTGCCCCTGTGCGGTACGCACGCTGAATGCACCGTCAGCACCTTCAAGGGCTGCCACGACATCAGCAGACTTCACAACGCTTGGCAGGACGTGGAACAGCAGAATCTGCGTCAGTTGTTCCTTATCCGCCAGAACGCCAGCGAATGCCTCAGCGCCGAGTGCTTCAGCCAACGCTGCGAAAGCGGCATCGGTTGGTGCGAAGACGGTCAGCTCTGCCTCAGGGTTGCTCAGGGCAGCCAAGACGCTCTCATCAGCTGCCTGCACGGCAGCCAACAGCGTAGCAAACTCTGGTGTGGCGCCGCTGGCAGCCTCGACAACGATTTCGGCGATGGTCTTCTCGCCCATCTGGGCATTGGCAGTGCTGAACACACCACCCAGCGCGATCACAGCGATCAGCGCGAAAGCTAGTAGACGCTTCATGGTTTCATACCTCTATCTGGTGTTCTAGAAAGGTTCAAATGTACGATGGCTTCGTTTTTTCATCACATCGTACAAATACTATACTAAGGCTAGACAATGAGTGGACGCTGAGTTAGTTATAAGAATTGATTAAGCGCTTAGCGGAAATTTTATAAGGTTCTGTTTAGATTGCCCAATGGCGAAATGAAAATCCCCTGCTTTGGGCAAGGGATTTTCATAAACACCGTTAGGCGATGTTGCCGTTAGGGTAGTGGACAGGGGCGCGGCTCTCTTTGATCAGATCAAGTCGCTCTGCCACATCCGCGAAGATGGCAAGGGCGCGGTCTAGGTGTTCGCGGGTGTGCGTTGCCGTATAACTCGTGCGTAGCAAACTCATATTGGCTGGTACGCCGGGCGGCAGCACCGGGTTGGTGTAGACGCCGGAATCGGCTAGGGCGCGCCATGCCAAGACGGTTCGCAGATCGTCGCGGATGATGATCGGAATGATAGGCGTGTTGCTCTGCCCAACATCAAAGCCCATCTCGCTAAGCTGACTCCGCATGTAGTTGGCATTGTCCCACAGTTGGTCAACAATATTTGGGTTTTCCTCAATAATATCGAGGCAGGCGAGGACGGTTGCCGCGTTGGCAGGCGGCAGGCTGGCGCTGAAGATCAGCGAACGGGCATGGTGCTGGATGTAGTGAATCACATCGGCGTTGCCCGCGATGAAGCCACCCACAGAGGCAAAGCTCTTGCTAAACGTCCCCATCGTGATGTCTACCTGATCAAGCATTCCATAATGTGCCGCTGTGCCGCGTCCCATCGGGCCCGTAACGCCGATGCCGTGCGCGTCATCCACCATGATGCGCGCTCCATACTTCTTGCAGATGGCGATGATCTCAGGCAGCGGCGCAATATCGCCGCCCATGCTATAGACGCCATCGACTACAACTAGCTTGCCGGCATCTTCAGGCAGTTTGCTCAGCACTTTCTCAAGGCTGCTCACATCGTTGTGGCTAAAGCGCTTCATCTCACCATAGCACATCAGGCAGCCATCTACGATGCTGGCGTGGTCATCCTTATCAATGATCACGTAGTCACCGCGCCCAACCAAGGCGCTGATCGTGCCGACATTGACCTGATAGCCTGTGGTGAAGGTGAGGGCTGCCTCTGTTCCCATGAAGCGGGCAAGGCGGCGTTCTAGTTCGTGGTGCAGTTCAAGCGTGCCGTTCAGGAAGCGGCTGCCGGTGCAGCTTGTGCCGTATGTGGCAATCGCATCCATCGCAGCCTGACGCACCTTCGGATGCGTCGTCAACCCTAAATAATTGTTCGAGCCGAGCATGATCACTTCGCGCCCTTCAAAGGTCGCCGTAATGCCCTCTGAATTTTGCAGCGCACGGAAGTAGGGATAAATCCCTCGGCTCATTGCCTCTTTCGCCAGTGTGAAACTACGTACTTTCTCAAACAAATCCTTAGACATGGCGTAACTCCCCGTTACCATTGGTTGTCAAGCGTTATGGACACAATAACCCACGTAGGGCGTGTCGGATATGCATTGACTTGCATCGTAAATTTTAACACTTTTCTAAGATTTTTGCGATCTTTAACAAAGATGGATTGCCCTTAACCCTTAGATTAGACGAAATTTGGTATAGTATGCGCATGATTATCACCAGCACGCACAATCCGAAAGTAAAAGCCGCCGCTGCCCTGCGCGAACGGCGCGCCCGTGATGCAGCGCGCCTTGCCCTTGTGGAAGGCTATGAGGAACTAACGCTTGCCCTTGCCAGCGGCGCGCAGCCTGCTGAATTTTTCTTCTGCCCACCGCTGTTCCGCGCCGAGACGCAAGCAACACTGCTTGAGCAGGCACAACAGCGCGGCGCAGCCTGTTACGAGGTGAGCGAGCGCGTCTTTGCCAAACTTGCCTACCGCGAAAATCCTGATGGTTGGCTAGGCACCTTTGCTTTTCCGCACCGCAAACTGGCTGATCTGCGCCTTTCCGCTACGCCCTTCCTGATTATCTGTGAAGGTGTGGAGAAGCCCGGCAATTTAGGCGCTATTTTGCGGACGGCAGACGCTGCCAACGCCGATGCTGTCATTGCCTGTGATCCGCGCACCGACTGGGCAAACCCAAACGTGATTCGTGCCAGCAAAGGTGCCTTGTTCGCCGTGCAAGTGGCAGCCGCCACCAGTGCCGAAACGTTTGCATGGCTTCACCAACACAATATCCGTATCATTGTGGCAACGCCCGCCGCCCAAACACCCTACAGCGCGCCCGACTACCGTCTGAGCGTGGCGCTGGCGCTTGGCACAGAAAAAGCGGGACTTTCTTCACTGTGGCTGGAGAATGCCGATCACGCCGTGGCGATTCCCATGTTTGGCAAGGTCAATTCGCTGAACGTCTCGGCGGCGGCAGCGCTCTTGATCTACGAGGTGGTGCGCCAACGGACATAGAGCGCCGTTGGCAAGGTGCGCGCTGCGCTCTGTTGGCGCAAGCCGAGTTCACCTGCCTCAATGCTGCCATTGTGATCTGCCATCGTCTCGGCAAGCAGGCGGCGCAACGCAGGCAGCGTCGTTTTGGCGGTGTAAGCGGTGATGACCACACAACGCGGCTTGTCGCTCAGCAGTTGGCGGATGAGCGCCATCAACTGCGGCATGGATTTATCAAATGTCCACAGTTCGCCGCCGGCGCCATGCCCGAACGGTGGCGGATCGAGGATGAAGCCTTCATATCGCGCACCACGCCGCACCTCACGCGCCGCGAACTTTAGCGCATCGTCCACCAGCCAACGGATCGGGCGGTCAGCAAGGTGGCTCAGCGCGGCATTTTCCCGCGCCCACGCCACCGCCTTCTTAGAGGCATCCACATGCGCGACTGCGGCACCCGACGCCGCTGCTGCCAACGTCGCCAGTCCTGTGTAGCCAAACAAACTGAGCAAACGCAGCGGCGCTTCCGCCTGAGCAATGCAGCCTGCCAGCCAATCCCAGTGGGCTGCCTGTTCGGGGAAGACGCCCACATGCCGAAAAGGCGTCGGCTGCACCCAAAAGCGCAGATTCTTGTAGCCCATTTGCCAGCGCGTAGGCAGCTTACGCCGAAAATGCCAGACACCGTTATTGGGCGCGCTGAGCTGAAAGATGGCATCGGCGGCATCCCATTCACGGCGCGGCAAAGTCGGCTGCCACAACGCGTTGGCGTCAGGGCGGATGAGCGTATACGCACTGAAACGCTCTAGCTTCTGCCCGCCGCCGCTATCAAGCAGCGCATAGTCTTCCCACGCCGTCGGATACAGCACCATAAGGCTAGAGTCGCCTGCCGCTGCGCGTATCAAACAAGTGTAGATGCTCAGGATCAGGTGCAATCCCGATTCGATCACCAATCCGCACGCCCAATTCCAACGGAAGCTGTGCGGCAAGTTTGCCCGAAGGTGATTCTAAATACGCCAGCACTGCCCGCTGAGTCGGCACTGGCTCTAGCAAGATGACCTGACCGCGCAAACCGCCCTCTGAAACGGCGTGCATATGCTCTGCGCGTGCGCCTAGCGTGATGCGCCGCCCTTCGCCCAACGCCAGATCGCGCCCAAGCGGTATGTGTAAATCCGCCGTGTTGGATTGCCAAATGTTCTCTACGACCACGCCCTCAAATAAGTTCATCGGCGGATAGCCAAAGAAGGTTGCGACCAGTGTTGAGAATGGACGCTCGTAAAGCGTGCTGGCAGCGCCGACCTGCTCAATCTGCCCTTCATGCATGATGGCGATCCGATCACAGAGCGCCAACGCCTCATGCTGATCGTGTGTGACGTAGACACCGGTCACACGGTAGCGGTTGATCAGCCGTTTTAGCTCAGTGCGCGTTTGCACGCGCAGTTTGGCGTCAAGGTTGCTCAGCGGCTCATCAAACAAAAAGACCTTCGGATCACGGGCAATGCAGCGCGCCACTGCCACGCGCTGGCGCTCACCGCCAGAGAGCTGCCCTGGATGTTTATCCAGCAGGGCGCGAAAGCCGATGCCCATCACGCGGGAAACTTCCCGAACGCGCTGCGGAATCTCAGCGTCACGTTTCCGCAGACGCAGAAAGAAGCCGACATTCTCATAGCTGGTCATATTTGGGTAGAGCGCATAGTTCTGAAAGACAATGCCCACGCCGCGTTCACCGGGCAGCACGCCGTTCATATCCTGCTCATCATAAGTGATGATGCCTTCGGTCAGCGGCACCAAGCCAGCAATGGCGCGCAGCAGCGTGCTTTTGCCGCAACCGGATGGCCCCAAAATGCCCATCGTCTCGCCATGCCGAATTTCAAGGTTAATGCCATCTAGGGCGTAGCGGCGCGGCGCACCATTTGGCAGCGGCGGCGGCAGCGCGCCAAAAGTGTTCTGAGCAAGTGCCACATGCTCTAGCGAGACGCGCACCTCATACAGGCGAATTGTGGTCATACTGCCACCTCGCAAAGCTAGGGTGCGGCAGTTGGCGTTGGGACGCTAAAGCGCACCGAGTCCAAAATTTCTTGCAGTTGAGCGCGTGCTGCGTTGTACGCCTCGACAGGCTCTACATAGACGTAAAACAAGAAGTTGCGGTTGTTGAAACGCGCACCAACGAACCAACCGGCTGTATCTGGCTCGCCTTGGCACTGTGTGACGCTATAGTAAGTGCCAACGCCTGCCATGCCTGCCACATTTAGTGGCGTTTGCCCAGTGGTGCCAACATTACAGGTAATATCAATCACTGCGCCTTGTAGCAAGCGCAAACCATCTGAATAGAGCGCCCGTGAGACGAAATCGCCGAGGGGATCAGGTGGTGCGGTCGGCGTGCCTGCTAAGGGCGGGATGGTTGGTGGCGGCGCGATGCTCGGAAAGCCCCACAACACGATCAGCGTGCCGATGCCGCCTTCGCGCAGCGCACCACGATAGACCGCTACATTCATCGGATATGCCTCCAGTGCCACGCGCACCGGCACCACCTGATAAGCGCCTAGCCAGCCTTCGGGCAGTTCAAGGGTTAGCGGCGGCGGGCTGCCTGCTTGCAACAGATTCGGTGTGGCGGCGGGCGTGCTGATCGCCGTGGACGTTTCCGCCAACAGCGGCGAGGTTACCGTTGGCTGCAACAATGGTGAAAGCGTGCTGGTTGGCAGCGCCGAGGTGGGCGCGGCGGTTGGCAGGCTGAGCGTTGGTGAAGGTGTTAGGCTGGGCAGCGGTGTGCGCGTGGGCGATTGGGCGCTTGAGGGCTGCGCCGCACTGAGCAGCATCAGGCACAGCGCGCTGCCCAAAAGGGCAAGTGCCGCTATGTGCAAGGTCCTACTTCCGATAAAGCGCCTTATCAGCAGGTTAAGGTTTGTCATCACAGGCTCAGCTCATTTCCGAGAATATCTTAGGTGAGTGTACCGCGCTCTGCGGCAAAAGGGCGAGTCGCCCTTAATGTAGGCGTGCGCCTGCCCTACGCCTACCATGCGCTGAGTCGGCGTTTCGCACTTTTGCAGGGCAAGGCGTGTTAGAATAAACGTAACGCTAACCGCCGCAGGAAGTGATGCAAAATGCAGCCTAATCCACCTTCACGCTACGATGACGCGCCCACTGTGCCGTACCAACCCGTCCCGCCTAATCTGCCGCCACCGCCACCACACCCTTATGCCGTTACTACCAGACGGCGGCGGCGACCGTGGCGCACATGGCTGCTTGGGTGCGGCGTTCTGTTTGGCTCGCTCATGCTCTCGATGCTGTGCGGCGGCTTCGTCGTGATTAACGCCATTCTGAACGATTTTGGTGAGCAGGTGGTCGGCAAACTAGAGGCGGCGCTGCCCAAGCAGGATCAAGCCTTCCAAACGGCACGCATCCTCGACCGCTACGGCAACGAACTCTATCAGTTGATCGGGGAAGGGCGGCGCACCAAAGTCCGCCTGAATGAGATTTCGCCATACCTGATCAAAGCGACCATCGCCGTTGAGGATGCTTCCTTCTACGAGAACATCGGCATTGATGTCTCGGCGGTGGCGCGTGCAGGCTTGGGCTATTTCAGCGGCGGCGATAGCGGCGGCGGCAGCACAATCACACAGCAGCTGGTGCGTAACATCGCCTTTGATTACGAATATCGCACCGAACGCTCTGCACGGCGCAAGCTGGAAGAAATGGCGATGGCAGTCGCCCTGACGCAGCGCAAAACCAAAGATGAAATCCTTGAGATGTACCTCAACACCATTTACTACGGCAATGTTGCCTATGGCGTAGAGGCTGCCGCACAGACCTATTTTGGCAAGCGCGCCGCTGATCTGAATCTGGCTGAGGCTGCCCTGCTGGCAGGTTTGCCGCAATCACCAGCAACGCTCAACCCTTTTGATTCACGTGCGCTGGAGGCAGTTTTGGCGCGCCGCCGCATTGTGCTGGATTTGATGGTGAAAACAGAGGCGATCACACGCACAGAGGCAGACGCCGCCGCCGCGCAGCCACTGATCTTTGCCAATCCAAACATCAGCTTGAAAGCGCCGCACTTCACGCTCTTTGCAGAGCAAGAGGTGCGCGAACTGCTGCCCGCGCTCAACTTGCCCGATACTTACCTGAACTTTGGCGGCTTGACGATCTACACCACGCTTGATCCGCGTGTGCAGGCATTAACAGAGCGCGCCGCTGCCTCGCAAATCGCGCAGATTAAGGCGGCAAATAATGCCAACAATGCGGCTGTTGTGGTGCTAAAACCTGCTACTGGTGAGATTTTGGCGATGCTTGGCAGTGTGGATTACCGTGATGACTCGATTGATGGGCGTGTGAATGTGACCATCGCGCCGCGTCAGCCGGGCAGTGCCATCAAGGCGCTGACCTACGCCGCAGCGATGGAACGCGGCTTTACGCCTGCTACCGTGCTGTGGGACGTGGAGACGCATATCGGCATTCCCGGCAGCCCGCTTTACTCACCCGTAAACTACGACCGCACCTTCCACGGTCCTGTACGCGTGCGCGATGCACTCGCCAGTTCCTATAACATTCCCGCTGTGCTGACCTTGCGTCAAATCGGTGTGGAGACGCTGCTGAACTTCTCGGCACGCTTGGGCATTCGCAGTCTAGAGCCTGATCCGTCTCGCTACGGGCTTTCGCTGACGCTTGGCGGCGGCGAGGTGACTCCGCTTGAATTGGCACGTGCTTACGGCGTCTTTGCCAATGAGGGACGCCTGATGCCAACGACTTCTATCTTGTGCATCACCAATAGCGATAATCAGATTGTCTATGAGTATGAGGGCGGCTGTGCAGGGCGTCCGCGTGCGGCAATGTCTGAACGCAGCATCACCAATGCGGCAACGGGCAAGGCAGTCCTTGATCCGCGCATTGCTTTTATGATCACGGACATTTTGGCGGATAACAACGCACGGTCGGCAGCTATGGGCGCACGCTCACCACTGCGGACGGATGGCATCCTCAGCGCGGTGAAAACTGGCACCACCAACAACTTCCGCGATAACTGGACGGTTGGCTACACCAAGAATGTGGTCGTTGGCGTGTGGGTAGGCAACAGTGATAACACGCCAATGCGCGGCACAACAGGCTTAACTGGCGCCGCGCCGATCTGGAATCAGGTCATCACGGGTATCTACGCCGACCCTGCTATTATGGAGTCGTTGAAGGTGCGTGGTGCGCTGCGCCCGGACACCTTAACGCCGCCTAGCGGACTAGGGCAAGAGCGCCTGTGCGCCCTGAACACAGTCACCGATCTTGCCACAGACTGCCAACGCGGACGGACGGAGTGGCGGCTTGACTCGCCGCCGTTGGTGCCAGATGCCAATGGGCAGCTTGCGCCCTCGACCGATCCGCGCTTTGCGCCAACGCCGCCGCCTGCCAACGGTCCTGCCATTGAGCGGATCGAACCCGGCGTGGTGCGCGCTTGGGCGCAACCGATTGATTCGAACCTTGCGGCGATGTACGTCTCGAACATTCGCAGCGCACGCGGTGATGCCATGCCGCCGCCGCGCTACTGCCTTGTGCCGCAAGAGGTGCGCGGGCAGGTTGGCAGCGCCCAGCCCTACCTTTTCATTGATGCCTCGCCCTTTGATGATGAATATGTGTATGCCAGTGCCTACGCGCAAGCACGAGGGCTTGCCATTCTGCCGCGTATTGCTTGCGATCAGCAGCTTTTGGCAGCAGCACCGGTTGCCAGCGGCGTAACAGCGATCATTAGCACGCCCGCGGCAGGCGAAACAGTGGTTGGCACCGTCTATGTGACAGGCACGGCAGCTTGGGCGCCGGGGCAAGCGCTCTACTTCAAAATGGAGATACAGGGCGTGCAGTTCCCAGAGTGGACGACCTTCTCAGAGGTCTCCTACACGCCGGTCATCAACGGCGTGCTGGGCAACTTTGGCGCGACGGGCTTAGCAGCGGGCAACTACCAACTACGGATTGTGATCGTGGGCATGGATGCGAACTATCTGCACATCAGCCCGCCCACACCGATCTTCATCACAGGGCAGTAGCTCAGCGGCGCATGAAGGCAGGCACAGATGCGGCATTGGGCGTGGGCGCGCCTGCCAATGCCGCGCAGATTGCCTCGAAATCCGCGCTGAGGGCTGTATCGTTGGTGAGTTGATCGGCAATCTTGGTGCAGCCGTGCATAACCGTGCTGTGATCGCGCCCGCCAAGCGCTTGCCCGATTTGCGAAAGCGAGGCGTCCGAGAGATCACGGGCGGCGTACATTGCCATTTGGCGCGCCTGCACGACAATTTTTGTGCGCTTGCGGCTGGCAAGGTCGCTGACGGCAAGGCGGTAATGGGCTGCCACCACTTGCAGAACGCGATCCAGCGAGGTGCGTGCCGTCCGCGCTTGATCAGCGCCGAGCGCGTGCAACACCATGCCTGCCAGTTCTCGCGTCACTGCCTGCGAGGTCAAGCCGCTGTAGGAATCAAGCTGATCAATTGCGCTCTGCAAATCGCGCACATTGGTGGTAATGCGCGCCGCCAGTAGTTCAAGCACATCTTTGGGCAGCGCCATACCACGCGCCTTGCTTTTTTCGGTTAGGATGGCGCGGCGCAGGGCAGCATCGGGCGGATCAAGGCGTGCAACGGGTCCTGCTTGCAGGCGTGAGCGCAAGTCGCCGCTCAGTCGTGCCATATCGCTTGGCAGGCGGTCGGCGGCAAACACAATCTGGCGCTGACGGTTGCGGAAAGCGTCCCAAATAGCGACCAATTCTGCCTGTGTGCTATCTTTGCCCTCAATGAACTGTGCATCATCCAGCAGAATAGCGTCCGCGTTGCGGAACTTCTCGCGGAATTGGCTGTTTTCGCCGCCGCGAATTGCCTCGACCAAGGCGGTCGTGAATTCTTCCGCCGTCAGGTAGATCGCGTTCAGGTGGCGCGCCAGGAGCGCGTGTGTGATTGCTTGCAAGAGGTGCGTTTTGCCGTTGCCCAATGTGCCAACAAACAGCGCAGGGCTATATTTGCCAAGCTGACCATCGGCAATAGCCTCTGCCAGGAGGTAGGCGTAGTGATTCGCCTCGCCGCTGATGAAAGCGTCGAGCGTGTAGGTTGGGTTGAGTGGGCTGCCGCTGTGCGGCGCGCTCTGATGGGCATAGTTAAAGAGCGGACTATCGCCAAAGGCATTGGTTTCGGGCGGCTGCCACGCCACAAGCTGAATCTCGACCTGACGGCGGAAGATGCTGCCGAGCGTCTGCGTCATGGAATCAAGCAGGTGGCGCTCAATCCAGTCCCGTGCATAGTCGTTCGGCACAGTGATCACGAAGCGCCCATCTTCATAACCCAACAGTTCTGCCCTTCGCAACCACGTATCGAAGGTCGAACGGTTAAGCTGAACTTGTAACTGACCGAGCGTCGCTAACCACGCATCTTTTGCATTCATGATAATGTATTTGTCTTGTGTATAAACGCACTTTCAGAAGCCTGAACTGCCGAAACAGTGAGCGCCGTTTGCTTGAAAAGGGGCGGCAAACAAGCGCATGAAGTGTGCTTCTGCACTGTGCAAAACGCGGCAAGGGTCTGCTGATAGAATACATTCGATTCTACCCGTGCTTATGGCTAGGGTCAACAAACTTTGAAGGCTTTACGGGCTTTTTCAGCAAACCTCAATACTTCGGCGGCTGAACCTGTTCGCTTGAAAATAACACCGCCACAGGTAGGGTCTTGGCTGCATGGCGAGTCCTATATATAGGGATGCGCGCATTTGTTCGGCGGAATATTCCATTAAGACGCGATTAAGGGTAGGTCTTTTGTGCAAAATAGCACCAAGTGATAGCACAAAAACGCCCTGTACCAGACGGCACAGGGCGCAAAGAACAGGGTTAGGCTGAATGGACGCGGGCTAGGCGATTTCTTTAACGCCTACGTTCATCAGCGTGTTGGCATCTAGGCGAATGCCGGGCGACATGGTAGTTGTGATCACTAAAGAGCGCACAAACGTACCTTTGGCAGTGGCGGGCTTGGCGCGGCGCAGTGCGTCAATGACTGCCAGCGTGTTCTGGATAAGCTGTTCTTCGGTGAACTGAATCTTGCCCAGCGGCACATGGATATTGGCATGCCTGTCGTTGCGGAATTCCACACGCCCGGCACGTGCTTCGCGCACGGCGCGCTCAAGGTCTTCTGGGTTAACGACAGTGCCTGCCTTTGGGTTGGGCATCAAGCCCTTGCGTCCCAGCACCTTGCCCAGACCACCAACCTTACGCATCATATCCGGCACGGCAATCGAAACATCGAATTCCGTCCATTCTTCGGTGCGGATTTTGTTGATCATCTCATCGCCGGCGACGTAATCAGCCCCGGCTGCCTCAGCGTAACGGGCTGCCTCGCCTTCGGCAAAGACCAGGACGCGCACCGTCTTGCCCAAGCCTGCTGGCAGCAGGACTGTGGTACGCACCTGTTGATCCGATTGGCGCGGATCAATACCAAGCCGTCCGTGCAGTTCAACCGTCTCATTGAATTTGGCGAAGGCGATCTGTTTGAGCAGCTTTACCGCCTCTTCAAGGCTGTATTGGCGCCCATGAACAACCTGCTTTTTCGCCTCTTGATATTTTTTACCGTGATCGGTCATCGTTTTTTACTCCATGTAGTCATGACGAGCCTTATACGGCTCTGCTACGAAATAATGCGGGATGGTTTAGTCTACGACCTTGATGCCCATGTTACGTGCGGTGCCTTCGATCTGGCGCATAGCTGCCTCAATATCGTTGGCGTTCAGGTCGGGCATTTTGATCTCGGCGATCTCGCGCACCTGTTTGCGCGTCACCTGTCCAACTTGCTGTTTGTTCGGCGTGGCAGAGCCTTTTTGAATGCCTGCTGCACGGGTCAGCAAGAAGGACGTGGGCGGGCTTTTCAGGATGAAACGGAACGAGCCATCGCTGAAAATCGTGATTTCGGCGGGAATAATATCACCAACGCGGTTAGCGGTGCGGGCGTTATATTCCTTGCAGAAGCCCATCAAGTTGATGCCGTGCTGTGCCAGCGCGGGACCGATTGGCGGCGCAGGGTTTGCCTTGCCCGCTGCAATAGAAAGGGTGACGACTGCTTTGACTTTCTTAGCCATGTTGTGTAAACCTCATCTCAAGATGTACGAACAGGACGCTTGAACGTCCCTCCATCACTATGGGCAGTTGGCTGCCCAAAAAACGGGCGGAAGCCGCCTCCGCCCATCTTGCCAAACCAAGTTGTGGCACGCTGTGCTTAGGCTTTTTCCACCTGCAAAAAGTCCAGTTCCACAGGCGTTTCGCGCCCGAAGAACGAGACCATCACGCGCACCTTGCTCTTATCAAGGTCAATGTTGTCCACAATGCCGTTGAAATCGTAGAACGGTCCGTCCACAATGCGGACTTTGTCACCTTGTTTGAAGGTGACCTTGACCTTTGGTGCCTCAGTCTCCATGCGGCGCATAATCTGCGAAACTTCCTCAGGGCGCAGCGGCGTTGGTTGGTTATCCATGCCCACAAAGCCAGTGACGCCGGGCGTGTTCCGCACCATGAACCAGCTTTCCTTGTCCATTTTCATCTCGACAAGGATATAGCCGGGAAAAACGCGGCGCTCTACGGTGCGGCGCTTACCTTCGCGCACCTCGATCTCTTCCTCGGTCGGCACGATAATATCGAGGATTTTATCCTGCATTCCAAGCGTTTCGCGGCGTTGCTCAATCACTTGGCGCACCTTGTTTTCATAGCCCGAATAGCAGTGAACGACATACCACTGCGGCGTATCATCCTCATGGATGACGATCTGCTCACCTTCGGCGTTGGTGCCGATCACAACGCGATCAGAAACTTCCGCGCCTTCCGCCTCAATGTCCTCTTTCTTGCGGCGCGTGGTGGGACGTTTGCGCGCCCCTTTTTTGGGCGCAGCATCGCCGCTGTCTTCCTCTTCCAATTCATCCAGATAGACCGGTGTTGGGTCGTATTCTGGGTCTTCATAGCGTGGGCGTGGTCTGCGCGGCGGCATACCTTACTCTATCCTATTCCCAAACAAACGATCTTTGAAAAGCCACAAGCCCGCAACCAGCACCACAAGGGCAAGCGTGATAATTGTGGAGAGCGTGGAATTTTCAGCGATCTGCGTAGTGAGAAAACCGAAAAAGAAGCTGACGGCGCCCAAGAAAATCGAGGCGATAATGGTAACTGCCAGCACAATGCGGGTCAGGCGGTTGATCTCTTCGCGGGTGGGCCACGCCACTTTGCGAAGTTCCGCGTTCACCTCACGGAAATATTCGCGGACATTCTGCACAAAGCGCACCACGAAGTTGCGGCTGCGCGGCGCTTCCTCACGCTGGCTTGGCGTAGGACGGTCTTTGCGGGTAACAGTTGCAGCGCTCTCGCCCGTCTCTAGGATGCCGCGTTTTGCCTGACGGCGGCGGCGGCTATCCGAAACGGCGGGTGCGGCAGCTTGTTCCTCTTCCTGATCGTCGAATTCGGTCTCGATCAGGTCTTCATCTTCGGCATCCGAACGACGTGCGGCGGTGCGTGCCATGTCGTAACAATCCTCCTGAAAAACGCGCATTCTCTAGAGATAAAACACCGTCTTGGCGACGGTGTTTTGCGGCATAAAGCACTCTGGCAGGGGAGGCAGGACTCGAACCCGCAACCAACGGTTTTGGAGACCGCTACTCTGCCAATTGAGCTACTCCCCTAGTTCGTAGGCAGCTTTGCGTGCGCCACTGCTGCCTAACCTTATAATACCTTATCTTGTTTCCCGATGCAAGGTGTGTTTGCGGCAAGTGTTGCAAAACTTCTGCAACTCAATCCGATTCGGATCGTTGCGGCGATTCTTGTAACTGGTGTAGTTGCGCTCTTTGCAATCGGTGCAGGCGAGGTGAATGACCTGACGCACATCTTTCTTTGCCATAGCTGTTACTCCGTAAAAGGGCGGGAAAAGACTGCCCGCCCTGCTTATCAGTTATTCTCTAGTCCAGGACTTCGGTGATGATGCCCGCGCCAACGGTCAGACCACCTTCGCGGATGGCGAACTTCGAGCCTTTTTCCAGCGCGACTGGCACAATCAGCTCAACCGTCATGTTCACGTTGTCGCCCGGCATGACCATCTCCACG
>QWHC01000014.1 GCA_021404685.1 Chloroflexi bacterium CFX4
CAACCGCCTCATCTCGCAGCGCTTCATTGTCTATCTCCATAAGTCGAGCTTTCCCAGCACTGCGACTATCGGCTTTGACAATTTGCAGATAAACGTCAACCCGTCGCTGTCGTCCAGCCCTACTCCGGGTGCGACCCTCCCGCCACTCTACGTCAACCAGCACACTGATGTCGCCCAAACCAACGGCTTGGGCGTTCGCGCCACACCGAATATCGCATCGCCCGCTTTCACCCGCATCACCGCTTACCAAGAGGTCGTTGGCTTGCCCGCTGTTGTGACGCAAACACACACGACAGGCAACTACACATGGCGCAACATCCTTATTCCCTCTGGCACGCCCGGCTGGGCAGCCGAGCGCTTTGTGGATGCGATTACCTCCAGTGAGGCAATCTATCTGGTGACTGCTTTGCCGTCTGGCTGCCCCCTGACGCCCTCGCCGACTTTGTCACCATCCCCGACGTTCGGTCCGTCGCTCACGCCCAGCCTGACGCTGACGCCTTCGCTCACGCCCACGGGTCCGACCCTGACGCCCACACTTGGCGCTACCCCTAATCCGCTAAATCCCAGCGAGCAAGTGGTCTATCTCGAACAAGTCTATGGGGTAAAACTGACGGGTGTTGACTCAAACTTTTGGACGCAAACAGGGCGGTCTTGGAACGACGATGTTTCCCGTGCAGATACTGTTTATAAAGTGGTTGCTCATTGGGATAGCGTGATTCTTGCTCAGTTTTTGGTGGGCAACTTTCAAGTCGGTGAGCGCTTTAAGGCAGTTTTCGGACCAGAGACGCTTTTACACTACACCGGTGACCCGTCCGTTAGAGATTTTCCCGACTTTCCCAACGCCGCAGCGCTGTTTGTAAGTGCAGGACGTTTCAGTAATCGCATTGATGTCTACAAATTGGCATACGGGCAAAATATCACGCCCGTGCCAACGCCAAGCGTGCGCGATGTCGTTTATTGGCGCTGCGGCAGCCAAGTAGACGCGGGACTTAATCCTATAACTGATCCATACGGCAGGTTAGACATCACCCGTTGCACCATCAGCCACGAATTCGGACATATGTTATTGGCGCGTGCTAATAACGGAAATAGCAATGTAATTGGTAACTATCCTGCCGTTCAAGACGCCACAGGACAAGTGATTTTTGGCATGGCGCCTAACCCACCTTGCTCCGATAACAACCCACTGTGGGATCCGGGTGAGAATCGGAAGATTGATGAGCTAGGCTGGCCGTGGCGCGATAATCCCGTCCTACTGTACAATACCGTCTATCTGCGACCGTCGGAAAAAACCTACCATGAGGCGTTGTGCCAGCTAGACGGTGTGGTAGTCATTCGTGAGTTTGAAGGTGATATGATCATGAACTATGTGCAGGGATTTTTTGATAAAAGTAATAATACTAATCAGTCTAGACGATTTAAGTGGGTTGAGGAAAATCTAGAGGACGATCCACTTTCAAATGGTGAGAGATGGATTGAACGAGCCAGACAATATACTATGGGACAGTGAAGTTATGAATCAAAAGTTTAAGTTGATTATCTTTTCAAGCATCGCAGGGGCTATTATATTAACGCTCTACCTGATTTTTCAGAGTGAAGCTGTGAATGATATGCCTGAACGATCTGATCGCACATCTATAACGCTAGTACAGCAACCTACCTCTGATTGGGAAGCAGTTCAATTAAGTGATTTTGCTAGAGTTGTCCAGCTCACAAAAATTGACCTGACATGCATTCCACGGTTACCTGAAGGCATTTTGCAAAAGCAGTTGCCCACTAAAATTTTTATCGCAACGACTAAGGTAGTTGATAAATTCGGTGGCATCTATGCAATGCTCCTTGATTTTGATACATGGGCTGTAGGATATGGTGGACGAGTAGTGCTTGGCGCAGAAGGTCTAGACTTTTCTATATGCCCTCATGATTCAAAAAGGGTTTCTGTTTTTGTCTATTCTCGGAAAGAAGAAAGTGTGGTTAACCTCTTCCGAGATTTAGCAACCTACCCGAACATCAAGGCGTACTTTAATCCTTTGTTTTCAGCCGATGATTATCAAGAGATTTCGCAGCCGAATCAAATTGCTGCTATCTCGGATCAACTCAAACAAGCACAATGCATTGATCCCAAAACGCTCTCCCGCGGAGAATAGCTATTTTGCCAGTGTTGCAGGGGAAGTAGGTGTGCGGGCTGCCGGGCGATATGGCGGTGGTCGGGATGTGGCGCGAGGGGCTGCTCTATTTGACGAATACGCTCAGTGGGGTGGGCGCGGTGTACCAGACAGCGTTCTACGGGCTGCCGAGTGATGTGGCGGTGTAGAGATCAAGCGGGGCGGAATTTATCCCGCCCACATCTGATTGTTTGACGATACCGCTTTAAGCGCGACTGATTGGCATCACCTTCACGGAATGCCCCAGATCGTGACGCGCTCACTATCGTTGGTAGCAACCAAGAGCGTGCCATCAGCGCTGAAGGTCAGGCTGTTCACCAGTTGTTGTGCAGGTGCATTCGGCACGCTTAGGGAAATAAGGCGCGTTTGCGTTGCAACATCCCAGACTTCCGTAGTGCCGTTGCCGCCGCCCACTGCCAGCAAGCCACCGTCAGGGCTGAAGGCAAGGCTTGCCAACTGCCCTTGAATACCCTTCAATGTGCCAAGCGCTGCACCGCTGCGCGCATCCCACAGGTGAACAGCACTGCGCGGCGCAGCACGCTCCCCAGCCGCCAGCATGATCCGATCTGGACTGTAGGCAAGCGCCAGAAGTTGGTTGGCTGCCCCTTGCAGCACGCCCGCCTGAGCGCGGCTCTCGACATCCCAAATGTAGACGACCTTATCCGCACCGGTTGAGGCAAAGGTGCGGCTATCAGGACTGAAGGCAACGCTCAGCACCGCGCCGCGATGCCCCTTCAAGACCTTTTCGCGGTTGCCATCTGGCACCGTCCACAGGCTGACCAACTCATCAATGGCGCCGCTGACCATCCAGCGCCCGTTCGGACTCAGGGCAAGGCTGGTGACAGGCGCACGGGCAGGCCCGAGTTGCTTATCTTCTTGCCCCGTCGCCACGCTCCAAAAGCGAATGGTGCGGTCGTTGCTGGCTGAGATTACATACTTGCCATCCATGCTGAAGCTGACGGCGTTCACAACACTCTCATGTGCCTTTAGCACAAAGAGTTCTTCAGGTGGCTCAATTTGCCAGAGCCGAACGCTGCTATCGCGCATGGCAAGCGCCAGCAAGCGGTTGTCCGGGCTGAGGGCAATCCCAGAGATGCCGCGTGTGCCGTTGCCCTTCACCGTGATGACGGCAAGTTCGGTCAGTTGATCGGCGTTTTGCGGTGTAATCATGGTGCGCGCCGAAAGCTGCGCGCCGACGAAGGTTGGGATCAATAAACACAGCACTAATAACAGCACAGACAGCAGACGAAAGAGATTTCTCATGGGATGATTCCGCTCCGAACATACACTTAAACGATGTGAGTGCAGTGTAGGGTGGTTGAAACTGCTCAACGGCAGCCTTTTGGTTAGCAATTGGTTACATTGTATTGTAAAGTAAGCATATAGCCTTTTCAAGGCGAACGGCGTGCTAAATGGATAACAAATGCGGAAATTCAGTTATTTTTTAGGTTTCCTACTGATCGGCGCGGTGGGCGCACCACTGATCGGCAACCTCTATGAGCCGGAGGCAAACTACACGCTCTACCGCTTTGCGGTGAACCTTGCTGAAGGGCGCGGCTTGCTCTACGGCACTTTTGAAGGGCAGGTGACCACTTTCCCGTTAGTGCCTGCTGTGCTTGCCCTGCTGTATCGCTTTGGCATAGAACCTTCACTAGGCAGCTACCTGATCAACACGCTGGCAGCCGCCGTTGGCGCGCTGTGCCTGTATCTGTGGCGTGGGCAGGCTTGGCTTGGCGCACTATATGCCCTGATTATGCTGCTTCAGTCTTCACCGCTGATCACTTTGACGCTGGCGTTCTGCTTGCTTGGCGGGCTGGCACTCCGTGAAAAACGCCCTTTGCCGAGCGGTCTAAGT
Source organism: Chloroflexi bacterium CFX4 (assembly GCA_021404685.1). Taxonomy (GTDB): domain Bacteria; phylum Chloroflexota; class Anaerolineae; order Aggregatilineales; family UBA2796; genus CP2-2F. The sequence goes on from QWHC01000014.1 coordinate 4,021, forward strand.
TTAGGCTTGGCAATGCTCACCGCGCCGTATGCCGCCCTCATCGCGCTTGGCTTCACCTTCGCCGCCGCCGCGCAAAGTTGGTCAGCACTATGGCGTTTTGCCGCGCCTGCCCTTGTGCTTCCGATCAGTGCTGCGCTGCTCATGCAGGCTGCCTACACACCGACCTATGTTGCGCTGCCCTTGCCCGATTGGACGCGCATTCGCTTTTACGCCGAGCTGGACGAACTGCCTGATAGTCGCATTATTGGCGCATGGTTGGCGGAAAACACGACGCCTGATGCGCTGATCGCGGCGAACGACGCTGCCTTGATCGGCTACCATGCCTTGCCGCGCCGCATCCTCGATCTAGATGGTGTGATTGCACCCGTTCAGCGCGACCGCTTCCTGATGTTTCGCTACGCGCCGGATGTTGTTGTGCTGCGGGAAGGCGAGTCGGTTGGCTGGGAAAATTTCAGCACCACTTACGCGCAAGTTTTTCAAAGTGGCGCGCTGAGCGTCTATCAGCGTGTGGTGAATTGGGCAGCCATAGATGATCACGGCGTAGATGTGAACCTGAGTGCGCGGTTTGCGCGCCAAGATTTACGCCTGATCAACGTTGGGATTGGGCGTGCCTTACGCGCTGGCGATTTGGTGCGCGTCCGCCTCGATTGGCAGGTGCAGTTTGTGCCGCGCCAGACGGTGGAGATCAAACTTAACTTGCTTGGTGCAGATGGCATTCCTATCGCCGGCGTCATAGACCGTCTGCCGCCTGAGGTTTGGCAGCACGGCAGCTTCAGCAGTTACCATCCGATGGTGCTGCCGTCCAATGCTGCCGAAGGCACCTTGCGGCTGTTTCTGGGTGTGGATGTGAACGCCGCCAGCCTCGCCGATTTGCAAGTGGCAGAAGTGCGCCTTTTGCCATAACGAAGTTACAGCAACCTTTGCCTGTGCTGCGCGTATGTGCCTAGTAGATAAGCCAAACAGCATTCACAGCGTGCAAGGTGCGCGCTGATGCTCGGCGATGGAGTCACCTTATGCAATCCATAAAGCACGTGGCAACGCTTGCCTTGATTGCCACTTTGATAGTTGGTTGTTCACCCTTTATAAGCAACCTCACCGACCGCGAAACTGTGCAGGGGTCTAACATGCTTCAAATTGAGGAACGCGCTGTGCGCGATTTTAGCGAACTCAGCCTTGCTGGCATTGGCGATGTAATCATCACACAGGGCGAGAACGAAAGCCTGAGCATTGAGACCGACTCCAACATCCTACCAAACATTCTCACCGAAGTGGTCAATGGCAAACTCATCATCAGCATCAAAGCAGGCTTTAATCCGCAACCAACCAAACTTGTTTACCGTTTAAGTGTGCGTTCGCTGACCTTAATCGAAATGGGCGGTGCAGGCACGATCAGCACTGAGCAGTTCAGGGCTGACCAACTGACGCTGCGAATGTTGGGTGCAGGCACCTTTGCCCTGAACGGTTTAGCGCTCGAGATGCTGCGTGTGAGCATGACAGGTGCAGGCACAGTTAATTTAGCAGGCGCGGCAACAGCACAAACCATCGAGATTAGTGGTGCTGGCACGGTGAATTGTGAGGCATTGGAAGGCAAAACAGGCACCGTCATCATTAGTGGGCAGGGTAATGTGAGCATCAACGTTAGCGACAGCCTCAACGTTACGATCAGCGGCATCGGTGATGTCACTTATAGCGGTTCGCCTAGCCTTACCCGAAGTATTCGCGGGATGGGCAGCGTCAACCAGCGGTGACCCTCGACACGCCACCGCTGTGCAATTCGCAGCGGTGGCATATTCGCTTTTGTGCCACGCACCGAGTAAAATTGCCGCATCAAGTTACATTCTGCATTTTTTGCAAAGGACGTTTAACCAATGCAGTTCTCCCTCACCATTGCTTCGCCGCACCTCGCCGAAGCGGATGCACTTATCCTCAGCCTTTACGAAGGCGAAGACCTGCATAAATCGCCCGCGATGGCAAATGAAGCGCTCGGCGGCGCAATTGCCGATCTGATCAGCAGCGGCGACTTTACCGCCAAAGCCTCACAGACCGCTGTATTGTATCCGCGTGGTGCGCTGCCTGCCCGCCGCCTGATCTTGCTTGGTTTGGGCAAGCGCGAGGCACTGACCCTCGATGTGCTGCGGCGTGCTGCGGCTGTTGCGGCGCAAAAAGCACGCGATTTGAAGGCAAAGACGGTTGCCAGCGTGCTACACGGTAGAGGCAGCACGCTCAGCGCTGAGCTTTGCGCCCAAGCCTGTGTGGAAGCTGCACTGCTGGCAACCTACCACTATCATGGGCAAAAAAGCAGCGATGCACCCTCCGCCTTGCCCGAAAAGCTCACCATTGTGCTGCCGGAAGGCGCTTCCGCCGACCGTGAGTCAGTTGAGCGCGGCATCAACGCAGGGCAAGCGCTTGGGGAGGCAACACACCTTGCCCGTACCTTGGTCAATTTGCCGCCAAACATCTGCACACCGCAGCACCTTGCCGAAACTGCCCGCCAAATTGCCACCAAGCATAACCTTGCGGTTCAGGTGTTAGGACGTGCCGAGATGGAAGCGCTCAAGATGGGCGCCCTGCTTGGTGTGGCACGCGGCAGCGCCATACCGCCGCAGTTCATCGTCTTGGAGCATAACGCTGAGCGTGCGGCTGAGGGCAACAGCATTGTGTTGGTTGGCAAGGGCATCACCTTTGATACCGGCGGCTACAGCATCAAGACGGCTGAGGGCATGGTGCCAATGAAGAACGATATGGCAGGTGGTGCGGCGGTGCTAGGCGCAATGCAGGCTATTGCTGCCTTAGGTGTGCCGCGCCATGTGGTCGGCTTAGTGCCAGCCACCTTCAACATGATCAGCGGTGATGCCTACCTGCCCAGCGAGGTGCTGACTGCCAGCAACGGCACAACCATTGAGATCATCAGCACGGATGCCGAAGGACGCTTGGTGCTTGCCGATGCCTTAGTTTATGCGGCGCGCTACAAGCCGGCGGCGGTGGTGGATATTGCCACGCTGACAGGCTCTATGGTGATCGCGCTTGGCACGGCGGCAGCAGGCGTTTACGCCACAGATGAAGGGCTGTGCGAAATGCTCCTGGCAGCCGCCAACAGCAGCGGCGAACGCTTGTGGGTGCTGCCGATGTTCAGCGACTATGAGAAACTGATCGAGTCGAAGACGGCAGATATCAAGAACAGCGGCGGCAGATTTGGCGGCGCGAACATTGCCGCCGTCTTTTTGAAGCGCTTCACCAGTTATCCCGCTTGGGCGCATATTGATATGGCAGGTGTGGCAAACGATCTGCCCGATAATCCGCTCTATCCGAACGGTGCAACGGGCTACGGTGTACGCTTGCTGACGGAATATGTGCGGCGGGCAGCCCAGCAGTAGACAAAAGTCCTGCTTGCTCTCAACTTGGATTCGGCATACACTAGCTTAGATGACCTGCGACGCATTAACTTAAGGAAGGGCGTCATGTCTGGCTTTGCAGCACTCTTTTCAGGGATGAACTTTCAGGGGACGATCAAGCGCTATTGCGATCAGATCGGTTGGAAAATCGCTGATATTAACGACAAACGCGCTGTGATCAAGTTTAGTATGCGCTCAGGGCGCACCCAATCGCTTTGGATTGTGCGCTATGACACTACGCTAGAATTTTCCGTGCCAAGCATGGCACAGTTCGATTCAGAGGATCGTATTCCGCACTACCTCTCAACTATCCTGCTCAAGCGCAGCGCGCAGAACAAGATCGGCTTTTGGTGCATCGAGCAAATTAGCGGTAAGTTTGTGTTCTCCTGTATGCACAATGCTGAGATGTCGCTCATCAACACCGAATACTTCCAAAAGGTGGTGAACGCGCTGGTTACTGAGTGCGATACCTTTGAGGGCATCCTGATTGACATGACGCGCTAAGCGTTTTAGCGGCGGGCGCGCTCAATACAGCACGCCCGCTTTCTGTCATAGGCTGCCTGCCATCAGCAGACCGAGTTTTTCAGCAGTTGCTTCAGCGCGCGGCAAAATGCCCATGATCTGCCCTTCGTAAATCACCGCAATCCGATCCGAGAGCGCTAAAATTTCCTCTAAATCTTCTGAGATGAGCAGGATTGCCGTGCCATGTGCGCGCTGATCAAGCAGCACGCGGTGAATGTACATCGTTGCGCCAATATCTACGCCGCGTGTTGGCTGTGCGGCAAGCAGCACGTGCGGATTCCGCGAAAGCTCACGCGCCAAGATCAGCTTTTGAATATTGCCGCCGGACAGATTGCGTAAGGGTGTGCTTTGGCTAGGCGTTTTCACGTTGAAGCGCGTGATCAGATCGCCCGTCATTTGGCGCACAGCACGGAAGTTAATCATGCCGCGCTGTGCAATCGGCGGGCGCGTATGCGTCTGCAAAATCGCGTTTTCCGCCACGCTAAAGGTCTTGATGGCACCATCGCGCATCCGTTCTTCAGGAATATAGCTGAAGCCGGCGGCGATTCGCTCTGCCACGCTTGCCTGAGTCAGGTCTGCCTCATCCAGGTAGACCTTGCCGCTGGTGAGTGGGCGCAGTCCAGCGATCACCTCTGCCAGTTCGCGCTGCCCATTCCCTGAAACACCAGCTACGCCTAAAATCTCGCCGCCGCGCACCTCCAGCGAAACATCGCGCAAGGCAGGCAGGCGGCGCGCATTCAGCGCGTTCAATTGCTCCACGCGCAGGCGCACCTGACCCACTTCCATCGCTTCGTGCGCCACACGCAGCGAAACCTCACGCCCAACCATCAGGCGCGCCAAAATCTCCCGCGTGGCTTGTGTTGTTGGCAAGCTGCCCACGGCGCGCCCATCGCGCAGCACCATAATCCGATCACTAATCGCCAGCACTTCATGCAGTTTGTGTGAGATGAAGATAATTGCGTGGCCATCGGCTGTCATTTGGCGCAAAATCTTAAAGAGATCGTCTACCTCTTGCGGCGTGAGGACGGCTGTCGGCTCATCCATGATCAGCACGCCGGCGTTGCGGTAGAGCGCTTTGATAATCTCGACGCGCTGCTGCTCTCCAACCGAAAGCTGCCAGACATAAGCACGCGGGTCAACCTTTAGGTTATAGCGCTCGCTAAGCGCCTGAATGCCGCGCATAATCGGCGTCAAGTCAAGGCGACCGCCGCGCCCTGAAGGCAAGCCAAGCGCAACATTCTCGGCAACCGTTAGGGAAGGCACAAGCATGAAATGTTGGTGAATCATGCCAATGCCGTGCCGAATAGCATCTGAGGGCGAGCGCAAGTGAAGCGGTTGCCCATTCAGGCGGATTTCACCCTCATCGGCCGGTTGCATCCCATAGAGAATTTTCATCAGTGTGGACTTGCCTGCGCCGTTTTCGCCAAGCAGGGCAAGAATTTCGCCACGCTGCACTTCCAGATCAACCCGATCATTCGCCAAAACGCCGGGAAAGCGTTTGACGATGCCGATCATCTCTACCCGTTCGACGGTTGGCGCGCTCATAGGCTCTACCGACTTTCTTAAGTGAGTCCACCACACGCCTTAAGCATAGCATCATTCTGTGCCTGGCACAGTGGCGGCTTGCCCAATCTTCTGGCGTAGGTAGGCAAGTGCTTCTGCCTCTGTGTTGAAGAATTTGGCGTTTTCAATGCGCGCTAAGCGGAAAACAACTGCGCCGAGCGTCTTGATAAAAGGCGATGCGCCGTATACTGCTATCTCGCCTGCCATCGGGTGGTTAACAGCAGGTGCCTCGCGGGCGCGCAACGCATTAGGCGACCCGTTGCGGTTGCGAGTCATATCAATGAGCAGATGAACAGTTTCGGTGGCTGAGTCGTAAATGCGCTTTGCTTCTGGAAATTGGGCAACCATTTCCTCAGAGCGCCACGGATCAACAAACTGGACGCGCAAAATACGCCCATTTTCTTCAAGGGATTGGAACACAGGCATTTGGTCTGCTCCATCGCTATGCAATGATGTGATCAGTGTAGCACACTCTCGTTATGATGCCTGTGAATAATTTCTGAAGATGCTGTTTGGGCTATTCTCCAACCTGATCAGCCGCAATCAGCCCGCGAAGATAGGCAAGGGCTTCCGCTTCCGAGTCAAAAAAGCGCGCCCGCCGAAAACGTATCAGGCGAAAGACGGTTTCTGCCAAGGTACGCCCGACTGCATTCATGCCAAACACAGCAACTTGCCCACCCATTGGGTGATGCAGCATAGGCGCCTCGCGGGCGCGCAACGCGCCGGGTGTGGTGCGCTTGGCTGCCCTCATATCTGCCAAAAGGTGGATAGGGCGAGTAGCTTCTTCAAGGTAGTGTTTGGTGCTTTCAAATTCCTTCAGCATTTCTTCCGCCGACCACGGATCGGTGAAGGTGACGCGCAAAATGCGTCCGTTTTCTTCTAACACTTGGACGATTGGCATAAGTTCTATCCTCAATATGATCTGTCTCTAACCATATTGAAACTATAGCATAGCCCATCTTGGATAACAGGGGGCGGATGCAGAGATTAGGCGAATTTTATACCACTGAGATACGCACAAAAGCGGTCGGTGAGATGCCTTTCACCAATGTATGGTGAAGGTATCCAGCTAGAGGTTAAAGAAGGTGGCAAGCGACAAACGGAAATCAGGTAATAGATCACCAGCACTGATCGTATCAGCCGCACTGAGCAGTGTTGCTTGGTTGCTGCCGTGCGTATAGACCGTCACCTGTTCTACCTGCGGATCAATGGTCCAGATCAGCCGCACGCCAAGCGCAAGATAGCGCTGTATTTTACGCGCAACAACACTCTGCCGATCCGTTGGCGAAAGCACTTCGGCAACAAGAGCAGGAATTAGGGCAATTGGGCGGGAGTCGGCATCCGTTGTATTAGCGCGCCATTCAGCAAAGGCAGCCTTATCGAAGAGTGCTACATCTGGCACCAGTGAGTCCGCTAGCCAGTTTGCTGCGCTCTGATCAGGTGGAATAAAAGTAGTCTCACTAAAACTCTCCCACTGATCACCCGCCAACACTAAATTGTCTAGCGCACGGAAGAGCGCCCTAATCAGCAAGCTATGTTTCAATACGCTCGGACTCATCTCATAAACCTCGCCATCAATCAGTTCAAAGCGCTTTTCGGTGCTGCGCTCCAGAAAGTCCATAAGCGCCATGCCACGCCGCACAACTGTCTGCTCGCTCATATATATGTCCTCCCACAAAGATTAGGCGGCAGGGTTTAACCCGCCGCCTATCGTCCTTCAGATTGGTTTAGGCAGGGCTGGCAGCGGCGCCCATGCGCGGCGGCAAATCATCGCGTTGTTCGCGCTGCGTTGCCGATTTTTCGGAAGGCTTAGGTAGCATTTCTGGGCGTTTGCGGCGTCCCGCGGGCGATTCGCCCATCAACTGCATGAAGTCCTCATAGTCAATCGTCTCAACTTCCAGCAGGCGCTGTGCCACCATTTCTAGGGCGTCGCGGTGTTCATTGATGACGGTCAGGGCGCGCTGATACGCCTCATCCACGATCTTCTTGACTTCCTCATCAATGACCTCGGCAACCGCCTCGCTGTAGTCGCGCTGTTCGGAAATTTCGCGCCCAAGAAAGACCATTTCTTCCTTCTGCCCGAAGATCATCGGACCGAGCCGATCGCTCATGCCGAAGCGCGTCACCATAGCACGGGCATAGCGCGTCACCGTGGCGAGGTCGCTGCCGTTGCCGCCGCCTGCGCCCGTGGTCACTTCACCAAAGACGATTGCCTCCGCAGCGCGCCCACCAAGTGCCTGTGCGATGGCATCCTTGATGCGTGCGCGTGTCTCTGGCCCCATATCGTCTTCTGGCACACTCAGCACCGAGCCGCCGGACATGCCACGCGGCACAATGGTGATCTTCCGCACGGGATCACAGTACGGCAGGAAATGCCCAACAATAGCATGACCTGCTTCGTGGTAGGCAACAAGGCGCTTTTGCTCTTCGCTGATAACGCGGCTCTTGCGCTCTGGACCTAGCACAACACGGTAGATTGCTTCCTCGCAATCACGCATGGAAATGCTTTTCTTGTTCTTGCGCGCCGCAAGGATTGCTGCCTCGTTCATGAGGTTCTCAAGGTCGGCCCCTACGAAGCCGGGCGTGGTGCGCGAAAGCACACCCAAATCCACATCAGAGGCAAGCGGTTTGCCGCGTGTATGCACGCGCAGAATTGCCTCGCGCCCTTTCATATCAGGGCGATCCAGCACGACGCGCCGATCAAAGCGACCGGGACGCATCAGGGCAGGGTCAAGAATATCGGGACGGTTGGTAGCGGCGATCACGATCACATTTGTATCGGTATCGAAGCCGTCCATTTCCACCAAGATTTGGTTGAGCGTTTGCTCGCGCTCGTCATGGCTGCCGCCCAAGCCCGCACCGCGATGGCGTCCGACGGCATCAATTTCATCCACAAAGATGATGCACGGGCTATGGCGCTTTGCCTGCTCAAAGAGATCGCGCACCCGTGAGGCGCCCACGCCAACGAACATCTCGACAAATTCCGAGCCGCTGATGCTAAAGAACGGCACACCTGCCTCGCCTGCCACCGCTTTGGAGAGCAACGTCTTGCCCGTGCCCGGGCTGCCCACCAACAGCACGCCCTTTGGAATGCGTGCGCCAAGCTGAATGAATTTATCAGGCTCTTTGAGGAACTCGACGATCTCGCGCAGTTCCTCTTTGGCTTCATCCGCGCCTGCCACATCATCAAAGGTAACCGTTGGGCGATCACCGGTGAACATCCGCGCACGGCTTTTCCCAAACGAGATTGCCTGATTGTTTGAGCCTTGTGCTTGGCGTAACATCAGGTAAAAGAAGCCTGCGATCAGGATAATCGGCAGCAGTGAAATCAACAAACTGAGGAAAGGCGTCCAATCGCTCGGCGGCACATACTCGATGGGCAGTTGCGAAACCAACTCAGGTGGTACGCCCAAGCTGATCAACTGCTCTGGCAGCGGCATGGACGCATCTTTGCGCGAAACGGCGGGTGGGCGGTTGCCGCCTGCATAGGTGACGCGCACCTCGTTTTGGGCAACTGCAATCGCGCTAATGCGCGGGGTGCCGCTGATGATTTGTTGGGCAAGTTCGCTCAGTTTCAGCTCACCAGACGGTGCGCCGCCGCCGCGAACGCCGAGAAAAATTGCCAGGAGGGCAATGCCAATAAGAATCCAGACGAACAGGTTACGAAAACGTGGGTTATTCACAGCCCTAGAAGCCTCCAACTTTGTGCGTGCTGCGCCAAGCGATTAACGACCCAATCTTAAAAGGCAGCACACACGCGGTTCTAGTACGTATGTTTATGATTATACCAATAAGCAGATATAAATACAGCGGATTTCTTGGGTTCGGGGCAGTGAATTTTGCGGTATGTGTGCTGACCCTTCGTGTGATCACCTAGCGTGTGGCAAGGGTAGACGGTTCGCTGCACGGCGCTGCTGGTGCGGCTGGCTTGTGCAGGCAGTGGTGTGTGGTGGCGGCTGAGCAACCAACGTGCCGCATTCGGCAATCAAACGTGAATTTTGGTACAATCTTGGCATCACGCCCACGAGTTGTATTGAGATGGTTGACGATGCCTTTATTAGAAACGCGCTTTGATGTGATCATCGTTGGCGGCAGACCTGCCGGCGCAACCTTAGCGGCGCGCCTTGCACAAGGTGGTTTGCGCGTCTTGCTCTTGGATCGGGCAACTTTTCCAAGCCTGCCTGCTGTTTCCAGCCCGATCATCTACGCCTGCACAATGGCGCTGCTGGACGAGATTGGCGCTGATGAGGCTGCCTACGCGCACAACACGCCTAAAATCCGCAAGTTGATCAGCGAGACACGGGACTACTACCGCGCTATTGCTGTGATCCCTGAAGACCGTGGGCGCGACTATGCCTACGCCATTGATCGGGCGCGCTTTGATAACGCGCTGTGGGAACAGGCTGCCCACACAGACGGCGTGACTGCCTTGCCAGGCTTTGCCGTCAGCGATTTATTGTGGGACGGTGAGCGCGTAATCGGCGTGACGGGTAGGCGGCATGGCAGCCACGCTCTGGAAAACTTTCACGCCGAGACAGTGGTCGGTGCTGATGGGCGGTGGTCATTGGTGGCGCGCAAGGTGAACGCACCGCTTTATAATGTGGACGACGCGCCGACCACATCGCTCTACTACGCCTATTGGCGCGATGTGCAGCCTTATGATTTGGATGAGCCGCTGATGATAGCGCATGGCACGCTTGATGGCTTAGGCTATCTGACGATGGACAGCGCTGATGGCACAACGGCAGTTGTCTGTGAGGCGCACACCGAGACCATTGCGCGCTTTTCGCAGGGCGCGGGCGAGCCAGAGGCGCTCTACACGGCGCTTTTGCAGAACGCGCCGCGCATTTGGGCGCGCTTGCAGGGCGCAGAGCGTGTGACAACCGTTCGCGGCTTGAAGCATACGCCAAATTATTATCGGCAGCCCTTTGGAGCAGGTTGGGCGTTGGTCGGTGATGCTGTCCATCACAAAGACCCACTCGGCGGGCAGGGCATCTACGACGCCATTTTCAGCGCGAAGGCATTCGCCGAGCAATACTTAGCCTACAAGCGCGGCACCTTTGGCTATATCACTGCCCTGTCGCGCTACAAAGAGGCATTGGAGGCGGAAACGCTGCCTATCTATTTCAACACGCTTGCGGCGCGTGCGAACCTGAATCCACCGAATGCCTTCCAGCGCTTGCTCGGACGCTATCTGATGGAAAGCCCTGAGGTTTCGGAAGTGTTGGCGCGTGTGCCAGCGCGCATGGGTAGCGCCGATACCTTGATGACCACGCGCCGCATCCTTCTGACGGTTGCCAAAGGCGTGGCGTGGGATGCGCGCCGCACCCTGACCAGTGAAATGAGTCCATCGGCGGTGCCGCCGCTGCCAAGTGAGCGGGCGCAAGGCGTGCGCGAGACCAGTTCCTATCAGCAGCGGTTGGGCTGTTTAGGGTGGCTTTTCGCGCTGCCAGCGATTATGATGTTCAATGGGTTGGGCGCGCTGCGGCGCAAAGGTTAATGAAAATGCTGGCACATATTGATCTACCCTACGAAAAAATTGCGACGATCTGCCAACACTATCCAATACGGCGTTTAGCGCTTTTTGGGTCGGTGCTGCGTGATGATTTTCAGCCCGAGAGTGATGTGGATATGTTAGTGGAGTTTGAGGTAGGTGCAGTGGTTGATCTGTTTGACATGGCAGAGATTGAGGATGGTTTAACACAGCTTCTTGGGCGTAAGGTGGATTTGCGGACGCCTAAGGAACTCAGCCGCTACTTTCGGGATCAGGTGGTGGCAACTGCCCAGACCGTCTATGAACGAGAATGATCGCATTCGCCTGCAACATATGTACGATGCTGCTTATGAGGCTCGATCTTTTGCAGCAGGCAAAACACGCGAGGCACTCGATGCTGATCGTGGCTTGGTATTGATCCTGACTCAGTTGATTATGATTATAGGTGAAGCGGCTGCTCGTATAAGTGAAGAAACACGCCTAGCGCATCCTAATGTTGCTTGGCGAGCAATTGTCGGAATGCGGAATCATTTGGTACACGCTTATTTTGATGTGGATTTAGACATCATCTGGAACACAATTGCGAACAGGATTCCAGAATTGCTTGAAACATTGGCGGCGATTTTAGAAACGCCGAGTAAAACGGATACGTGACCTATGCTAGCTGAATTGGGGATTGTTACAACAGGGCTGGCGCTGATTTGCGCCGCATTTGCCGCGTTGGTTGGGCTGTATGGTGCGCTCAATCAGGCTGACCGCTGGATTCTGAGTGCGCGCAACAGTTTGTTGTTCACGCTGCCGCTGCTGAGCATCGCCTGCCTTGGGATGATCATCGCGCAATTGACGGGACATTTTGAAATTCAATACGTCTGGTCGGTCACGCAGATCAACGAGCCAATCTTCTTCAAAATTACGGCGTTATGGGGCGGGCAGCCGGGATCGCTCATGTTTTGGGCGTGGATGCTGAGCGCCTTCGTCGCCGTTGCCATCCTGATCAACTGGCGCAGCGAACGCCGCCTCATGCCATGGATGGTCACTTTTTCAGCCATCGTGCTGGCATTCTTCATGATTTTGGTCGTGCTGTATGAGAATCCGTTTGCGCGCTTTTGGCTGCTGCCTAACGCGGCGCAGCCTGTGGCGAGCGTCTTTCAGCCCGCACCAGAGGCAGTGCTGTTCTTTCCACGTGATGGGCAGGGCTTGAATCCGTTGCTGCGGCATTTCGGCATGGTCATTCATCCACCCATGCTTTACGGCGGCTATGTGGGCATGACCATTCCGTTCGCCTTTGCGATGGCTGCCCTGGCCAGCGGTCAGCTCAACACGAACTGGATACGCGCCACACGCCGCTGGACGCTAATTGCATGGCTGTTCCTGAGCGCGGGCTTGATCTTGGGTGGGCGCTGGGCATACGATGTGCTGGGTTGGGGTGGCTACTGGGGCTGGGATCCGGTCGAGAATGTGGCGCTGCTGCCGTGGCTGACGGGTACGGCGTTCCTGCACAGCATCATGATTCAGGAACGGCGCGGAATGCTCAAGACGTGGAATATGTTCTTGATCATCTTCACCTTTCTGCTGGTCATCCTCGGCACCTTTAGCACGCGCAGCGGCATTGTGGCAAGCGTCCACAGCTTCGCACAGAGCAACATCGGAATGCCGCTACTGCTCTTTTTTGGCGCAGCGACCATTGGCTGCTTAGGGCTGTGGGCATGGCGCTGGAGCCGCGGCGAATTGGCGTCTGATCATCGGCTGGAGGGTTTGCTCAGCCGTGAGAGCATGTTCATCCTGAACAACTGGCTGTTCATCGGTGTGGTGATCATGGTGCTGTGGGGGACCTATGCGCCGGTCTTCACCGAACTGCTGACAGGGCAGGCAATCACGCTTGGCGCGGAATACTATACTGCGGTGGTCGTGCCGCTTTTCGGCGTGATCTATGTGCTGATGGGCGTGGCACCACTCGTGGCGTGGAAGCGCGCTTCATGGCAGGCGCTTGGGCGGGCGCTGCGTGTGCCGCTGCTGCTGACGGTTGTGACCGTGCTAATCCTGATTGGGCTTGGCACACGCGAGGCAGGCGCCTTCCTCAGCTACGGCATGATCTTTTTGGCGGGCTACACCGCCCTGTGGGAGTACTATCGCGGTGTGCGGGCGCGCATGGCACGTGGCGAAACGCTTATCACGGCGCTCAATCGGCTCTTTGCGCGCAACCGCAGCCGCTATGGCGGCTATTTCATCCACCTTGCCGTGGTGGTGATCGGGATCGGCGTGGTGGCAAGCACCGTTTACCAACAAGAGACGCAGCAAACGCTCAGTGCAGGGCAGTCGCTCACGCTCGGCAACATGACTATGCGCTATAATGAGGCGTTTGAGGCAACGGCTGATGATGGACGCACGATGGTCATCGCCAATGTGAGCGTGTTCCGCGATGGGCAGTATGTGGGCGAGATACGTCCGCGCAAGGACTTCTTCGGTGAGCGCGGCACACCGATGAGCATCGCAGGGCAGTATACGACTCTGGAGAGCGATTTTTATGTGCTGCTCACCAATCATCAAGGGGATCGGATCACCTTCAAGGTCTATCTCAATCCGTTGGTCAATCTGATCTGGTGGGGCGGCGTCCTGTTAATGATCGGCACGTTCTTGGCAGCCTACCCTGATCCGCGCCGCGAACTGGCGGAAAAAGTGGCAGAGGCGCGTGCGCCGGGCAGCCTGCAAATCGCCGGGGATTGACTCTCGATGACTAAACCAATTCGGTTCACTGAACATGCGATGAAAAGTTCGTGGACTTACAGCAGATGGGCTTTTCAGTAACTGCCGAACAGGTTATCGAGGCATTGACACAGCCTGATCACATTGATACTGATGTCTCGCCTTGCTGCACGTGGTTTTTGTGGAAGAACCTGATGAAATGCGTGTAATCACCTTTTATCCTGCACGGAGGAAACGTTATGAGCCATAAGATGCGTTACGATAGCCAAGAGGATATTTTGATGATATCTGGTTGGCAGAAGACAAGCCTATTGACCATGCGGAACAGGTTGGTAACAGCATCTTACATCTAAGTGCTGAGGATGAACCACTGCTGCTAGAAGTGCTAAATGCACGTGAATTTGTGCTAGACCTGATGCGAGCGGTGCTAAACGCTGCACCAGAGACGACCACAACATGAGCCGTGCTGCTGGCTTGATCTGCCTGCTCTGCTTGTTGGCGTTCGGCGTGCCGATCAGCGCACAGGGCGTCGGTAACTTGACGAGGATTGCACAGAAATGCCACTAGCATACTACACGGATGCTCATATCTCTCGCTCATTGGTTGCCCAATTACGACTGCATGGCGTAGATGTGCTGCGTTGCCAAGATGTAGATATGTCTGACGCGGCAGATGAAGCACATTTAGCATTGGCAACCAATCAACAACGTATGATTATCACAGGTGACGAGGATTTTCTCGTGTTAGATGCGGAGTGGCGGAATCAAGGAAAATTACATTGTGGCATTGTCTACGTTCGCCCTGAGAGACGTGAGGCAGTAGGGACAGTACTAGAAATGCTTTTATTTCTTCATGCCGCTGTAGAAGGCGGCGCAGCATCTTTAGAGCAAGACATTTTCGGTAAGGTTATTCGTGTGTGAGGTGTAGAATGACTGTACTTGCGATACAGCACATCGTCAGTGATCCTGATAAACACAATGGCAAACCGCGTATTGCTGGCAAGGGTATCACCGTGCAACACATCGCCGCTTTGCACAATCTCGGTTGGTCGGTTGAGCAGATGGTGCAGGAATATGCGCTTGAATTTGGAGAAGTTTATGCAGCACTTTCCTACTATTTTGATCACAAATCTGAGATTGATCGGGCGTTAGCAGAAGCGCAGCAACACGCCGAACAAGTTGGTATAACCTTTGCGGCATGGAAACATGACATCGGGATGCGGCAAGATTAAAATGCGCGCACTACTCTTGGCTGTAGGACTGCTGTGCCTGTTGGCGCTCGGCGTGCCGATCAGCGCGCAGGACAACCCTGATTGCACGCAACCCGTCACCGCTGATGAGGTGAACCGCGTCTCGAAAGGCTTGTATTGCCCCGTCTGTGAGAATGTGCCGCTTGAAGTTTGCCCGACGGACGCCTGTGAGCGTTGGCGCGAACAGGTGCGCGATCTACTGGCGTGCGGCATGTCTGAGCAGGAGGTGCGCGCTTACTTTGTGGCGCGCTTTGGGCAAGTTGCCGTTGGCACGCCGACCGATCCAACCTTGCAGTTTTTTACCATCACGCTGCCGCTCATCTTGATCGGCGTGATTGGTGTGCTGGCTGCCCTCACGCTGTGGCGTTGGCGCGTCCAAACTCAGGTGCAGCCTGCCCAACCGCCGCCTGATGTGCCGCCATCCGATGATCCCTACCAGGCTGCTATAGAACGTGAGTTAGAGGAACGTTTTTAAGCCATGACCACTTCCTTACCGCACACACACCGCAGACGATGGCTGATGCCCATCAGCCTGATCGTGCCGCTGCTGATAGTGATCGGGCTTGGCGTTGTGCTGATCCAGAGCAATCAAGGGCAGCTTAGCAGCGGCTTCGCGCCCGCGTTCACCTTACAGACTTATGATGGCGGCAGCTTTGACCTGCGCGAACAGCGCGGCAAAGTGGTGCTGATCAACTTTTGGGCAAGTTGGTGCGGTCCGTGCCGCTCGGAGGCGGCGGAGCTAAACGCCGTGTGGGATGAGTTTCGCAGCCGCGAGTTTGCCATGATCGGCGTCGGCTATCTGGATAATGAGCGAGATGCGCTCGGCTTCATCGCCGAATTTGGCGTGGAGTATCCAACCGGGCATGATAACGGCAGCCTGATCGCACGCGCTTTCCGCACACGCGGTGTGCCAGAGACCTACATCCTTGATCGAGAAGGCAAGATCGCGCACGTCATCATCGCGCCAACCAGTGCCAGAGCCTTGCGACCACTCATCGAGGCGCTTTTGGCAGAGGGCGCGCAGCCATGAGTCTAGGCGGCTACCTGCTGCTGATCTTCTTCAGCGCCTTTGCCCTGCTGATCATTCTGCTCCCGCTGCTGAGCCGCCGCACCAAGACCAAGAGCGAGTTCACGGTTGAATTTGGCAAAATGCCATTGGTGCAGCAGCTTGCCCAAGAACGTGAGGCAGTGCTGCAAGCGCTGCGCGATCTCGAGTTTGATTACCAAACAGGTAAGATCACACACGAAGACTATCTGCCACAGCGCAAAGCGCTGATGAAACACGCTGCGGAACTTTTGCAGCACCTTGAGGCAGAACACGAAGCAACCCTTGAGGCTGCCATCCGCGCCGCACGCCAACCCAAAACCGAGTCCTGAATCTATGCGCCTAAAAACAGCTTTTTGCTTATGTGCCTTGCTAGTCCTGACTGCGTGCAGCGGCTTGGCAGGTGAACCACCCATTATCCGTACCGTACCACTGCCAACCATCACCCCTACGCCGCCGCCTGACCTTGGCAGACCGCCCGCCCGCGTGGATTTGGCACGTGGTGCAGAACTTTTCAGCGGTGTGCAAGGCTGCGCCCAGTGCCACGGCATTGCGGGTCAATGGGATGGTCCCGTTGCGGAATCCTTTGCTTGCCAGCCGCGCCTTGCCGACTCAAATAATCGCGGCAAGACCGTCTTGGCATGGTTCGGGCTGACCACCAATGGCAATAACGGCGCGGTGAGCTGCCTGATGCCGCCTTGGCGGACGCGCCTTGACGAACAAGCGCGCTGGGACGTGGTCAGCTATGCCTACAGCCTGCACTACACGCCCGAGCAGATCAGGCGCGGCGGGCAAATCTGGGAAACGACCTGCGCCGCCTGCCATGGCGCGGTTGGCAAGGGCGAGGGTAATCTGCCCGATCTAACTGAGCCTGCCTACCTGATCGCCAAGAGCGACGTGGCGCTTTTCCAAAGCCTGACGCAGGGCATTCCCAACCTGCCCAACCACGTTTTCACTGATCTAAGTGAGGCAGATCGCTACGCGGCACTCGCCTTTTTGCGCGCCCTTTCGTGGGATTCCGCTGAGCTATTGCTGCGTCCGCCGCAGGAACGCGCTGCCTACGCCGCCACGCTGAGCGCACCACCCGCCGCTACTGAAGAAGCTGCTGAACCGCTCACTGCGGCGCCTAGCCCAACGCCAATTGCTGCGGCTGAGACGTTCACCGTGCGTGGCACCGTGCGCGCCCCGGAGCCATTGGCGGAAGGGCAGCCGATCACCTTGCGCGTGATTGCGTTAGGCGTTCACAGCCCGCGTGAGCTTGCTAGTTACCGCACCACCTTGCGCGCTGACCAGACTTTTGCCTTCGAGGGCGTGCTGAAACAAAGCGGCGCGGTGTATGTTGCCAGCACCGAATATGACGCCGTGACGCAATTCAGCGAGCCGCTGCTGCTGGGCGAAATAACCGACGAAACGCTTGAGGTTAGCTTACCACTGTTCCGCGTCAGCCCTGATCCATCGGGTGTGGTGGTGGAATTGCAGCGCGTTTTTGTGGACGTGATCGCGCCGAACCGCGCCCTGCTGCAAGGCGCGCTGCGCGTTCGGAATGTAGGTGAGCGTATCTACTTGACTGATCAGCGCACCGACGACGATCAGCGCATTTCGCTCACCTTTGAGCTGCCGATTGGCGCGGCGGGCATTCGCCTAGCGGCTGAATCGGCGGCGCGTTTCCGCGTGGTGGATGCCGACTCGCCGCAGCCGCGCCTTGTGAGCATCGCACCGCTGCTGCCCAGTGAAGTCGTGTTGCTCCAATTCAGCTACGAATTGCCCTTCCCTGCCACCAATATTCTGATTAGCCAACCCAACCGCTACCCAATCAATCTTTTGATCGTAAATGTGCCACAGGCAAGCGGCGCGCAAATTAACGATCCGCGCTTTACCCTTGATGAAACACCTGTCGTCTTGCAGGCGGGCAGCTATGCAACCTATGTGCTGCGCGAGCCACTGCCCGCCAACGCCAATATCACGGTCAGCGTGGCACTGGGCGCGGCAAGCGGCGCAGCGGCTGAGCCAGCCATCGTGATCGTGATCTTTAGCGCGCTGCTGATCCTGATCGGCACGCTTGGCGCGATCCTGTGGCTGAGTCGGCGTGATCGGGCGCAAACGCCAGCGCCCGATGAAAGCGCGGCGCTCATCGCTCAGATTGCTGCGTTGGATGAGCAATTTGAGCGCGGACAACTGGCTGAAGATACCTATCAAGCGCAGCGTGAAGCGCTGAAGGCAGCTTTGGCGCGCCTAAGTAACTTACCACCTTCAACGAGAGAGTGACACAACCTTATGTTTGATGATTGGGACGACAACGACGCACCACGCCCAAAGCCCGAAGAGCGCCCTGCGCCCAAAACGCCGATCAACTGGCAGCGCTTGTTCGGCTACCTGGCGCCGCACCGCGCTCGACTAGGGATTGCAATTTTCAGTTTGTTGTTCAGCACCGGGCTAGGCTTGATCTTCCCGTTGGTGATTGCCGATCTGCTTGGCGCAGTGCTGGCGGAACAGGGCTATGAAGCGCTCAACGCACTGACCTTAACGCTGATCGGCTTGTTTTTGGCGCAGGCGTTCTTCACCTTTGTGCAAAGCTATAACCTCGCCTTCATTGGTGAACGCATCGTTTTTCGGCTGCGAAATCAACTTTACGCCCACATTCAGCGCCTTTCGCTCGAATTTTTTGTGCTGCGGCGCGTGGGCGAGATTCTCTCGCGCCTGAGCAGCGATGTGAACCTTGTCCGCACCCTGCTCACGACGAATATCACCTCACTGCTCAGCAACGTGCTAACCTTGATCGGCTCGGTGGTGATCGTCTTTGTGCTGAATCCTTCCCTCACGCTCTTTATCTTGGTGCTGATCCCTGCGCTGTTCGTGGTTGCCATTGTCTTTGGCAGACCGCTGCAAAGGCTCTCCACGCGCTATCAGGATGAATTGGCAGCCGCCAGCGCCGACGCGCAAGAGGCGATTCAAGGCGTGCGGATCGTCAAGAGCTTTGTGCGCGAGGATTACGAAACGGAGCGCTACTATCGCGGCACGGAAAAGACCTTCAAAACGGCGCTCAGCCTGACGCTCTACCGCTCTGCCTTTGGCGCGCTGATGGCGTTCTTAGGCTTTGGCTCACTGGCGGCAATCTTATGGTTCGGCGGGCGCGAAGTGATCGAAGGACGTTTAACGCTGCCTGTCATCAGCAGCTTTTTGATCTACGGCGTCTCGATTGCGGCAACGTTGGGCGGTTTGGCGGGCTTCTATGCCGAGCTACGCAGCACGCTCGGCGGCGTGCGGCGCGTCTTTGAGGCGCTTGATACGCAGTCCTCAGTCAAAGATGCACCTGATGCGGTGGACATTGGCGCGGCGGCAGGGCAGATCGCCTTTGAGAACGTCTCGTTTGCCTATGAGGACGGCGTGCCAGTGCTGCATGATGTCTCGCTAGAGGTGGCAGCCGGTGAGGTTGTTGCCTTAGTCGGACCCAGTGGCAGCGGCAAGACGACCATCGTCAACCTGATTCCGCGCTTCTACGATCCGACGGCGGGCAGCATTCGCCTCGATGGGCGCGATATTCGGACGATCAGCCAAGCCAGCTTGCGCGCTCAGATCGGCATTGTGCCGCAAGAGACAACGCTCTTTAGCGGCACCATCCGCGAAAACATCATCTACGGGCGCTTAGATGCTGATGAGGCGGCGATCATCGCGGCGGCAAAGGCTGCCAACGCGCACGATTTCATTATGGCGCTGCCAAAGGGCTATGCGACCGAAGTCGGCGAGCGCGGCGTGAAGCTAAGCGGCGGTCAACGGCAGCGCGTGGCAATTGCGCGTGCTATTCTGAAAGACCCACGCATTTTGCTGCTGGACGAGGCAACCAGCGCCCTAGATAACGAGTCTGAGCGCTTGGTGCAAGAGGCGCTGGATCGGCTGATGCAAGGGCGCACCACGCTGATCGTGGCACATCGGCTCAGCACGATTAAGGTGGCAGATCGGATCGTGGTGCTGGAAGGCGGCAAGATCGCCGAGATGGGGACGCATGACCAGCTTATGGCGCTGGATGGACTGTATGCGCGGCTCTATAACATGCAGTTCCGCTTGCCAGAGGAAACCGCCGCTCTGCTCTCGGAAGTGCCGCATGAAGGCAGCGATGGTATGGCGATGAGCGATAGCCAGCGTTTGCGAACGCCGCGTATGGGCATTCTGGGCAGCTTGGGCAGGCGCACCAAGACCGAGTAGCCGCACGGCTTGCTGGCTGAGAAATGCCTAACAAAAGTGGCAAACTGCCTAAGAGTTTGCCACAATAGCCTGCCATTGTCTCTACCTTAGAAAGGCATTTCTATGCGGCGTTTTATCCCTCTGGCGCTGGCAGCAGCGGCGGTGGTTGTCTTGATCGGCTTGGCGGCGCCCACCTTCGCGCAAGGCGATCCCACACCCACGCCCGCTGTACAGCGCCCTTACAGCGATCTGACCCAAGTGACCACTGTTGCCGGCTTTCCGGTGCTGGGCAACCCTGATGCAGGGCTGATCATTGCAGAATTCTCTAACTTTTCGTGTCCCGGCTGTGCGCTTTACCATCCCACTGTGAAGCAAATCATCGAGGCGCACGTGCGAACGGGCAAGGCGCGCTTCATGTTCTTGCCAATGGTTTTTGGCTTGGGCGATGATCCCTCACACCTTGCGGCACAAGCTGCTTTGTGTGCCAATAAGCAGAACGCCTTTTGGGAAATGCACGATACGCTTTTTGATCAGCACACCGCGCAAGGCGCACAGAGCTTTAGCCCTGCAACCCTGCGCGCCGCCGCCGAAAGCCTTGCCCTAGATGCGGACGCCCTCATGGCGTGCGTCGAATCTGGTGAAACAACCCAGATCATCCTCAGTGCGACGCGCTTTGCTGACCAAACACAGATTCAGTTCACACCAACCCTGATGTGGTCTGCCGATGATGGGCGCACCCTTGAATGGTTCACACGGGCGGATGGCGAACGCTATACCAGCAGCGTGCCGTTTGAAGATGTGGATAAACTGGTTGAGCGTGCTACCAGCGGCGCATTGGCGGCTGCCATCCAAGCCACAGGCACAGCCTTTGCCCAGATTACGCCAACGGCCGTGCCAACCAAGAGCGATCCCTTCGCCAACCTGACCTTTGAGCAGTGGCGCAGCAACGATGGCGTGTTGGCGCTTGAATATCCGCGTGGTTGGCTGGCACAGGTCAATCAGCAGTCTTTCAGCCCAATCTCCTATATCTTCACGCCTGTTGATGATGAGTCACTTGGCGTTGGTGTGCTGATCACACCCACCAAAGATTTAGGCATTCCTGACCTGGCGCCTGCCACCACACCTGCCGAGTTGGCAGAATTGGTCTTTGCCCAACAAGAGGGCGCACAAATCCGAGAGGTTGCCGCTGGACGCAATAATGAGTTTCGCGGTGTGGGCATCCGCCAGACTCAGCGCGATGTCAACCAGCAGACGGGCGAACAGATCAGCGTGGAGCGCGACATTTGGATTTTGGCGCTTGATCCTGTCACCCTGATCATCATTCAGGGCGTCAGCCCAAGCGCTGCTTGGGAGAATACACAGAAGGTCTTTGAGCAGGCAACCAAGACGCTAGAGGTGGAACGCGAAGGCGCACTGCTTGCCCTTGACCGCGTTTTCAACCCAACGCCAACCTTCACACCGACCTTCAACGCCACGGCGGATGCGATTGGGCGCGCCACAGCCACAGCCTTGCAGTTCACGCCTTTCCGCAGCCCGGACGGCGCCGTTGGCTTTGATGCGCCGCAAACATGGCGCGTGGAGCCGAACACCAGCGCCAGCGCAGTTGCCTATAACCTGCTCTCGCCTGACGATCCTTCTAACAACAACATCAGCCTAAGCGTTCGGTTGGTTGGCTCGCTAGGCGTGCCGGATGTTGGTGCGGATGCCGACGCGCTCGCCCTGATGACCGCCGTTTTTGGTCGTGAGCCAAACGTGACCATTGCGCCCGTTACCGCAAATGCGCTGAAAGGCGCGGGCGTCGTACAATATCAATCTGTGCCAGACAGTGTGGCTGGCGGCTATGTTGACCTTGAGCGCAAAGTGTGGCTGCTGGATGTGGCGCCCGGCTATGTGCTGCTCATTCAGGCGGTCAGTATGCCAAGTCAGCGTCAGCAGATGGACGCCATCTTTGAGCGCTTCACCCAAACGCTCACCTTAGATGCAGCGCTGAGCATCAGTGCGGTGGAGGCGCGCCTCAACGCCACGCCAACGCCTGTCCTGACGCCTACCGCCGTGCCAACCCTCGTCGGCTTCTCGCCTTCTGCGCTTGGGCAAGGTGCTTGTGTCGGCGTTGCCGACCCTGAAGGCGATAGCACACCAACCGATGGGATGGGCAAGCAGTTCAGCGCGCCTGAGCAGGTCATTGATCCCAAGAACACTTACTGCGCCATCCTGACCACCGAAAAGGGACGGATTATCATTCAGCTCTACCCACAAGTTGCACCACAGCACGTCAATGCGTTCGTGTTCTTGGCGCGGCAAGGCTTTTATGACGGCACAACCTTTCACCGCGTCATTCCCGGCTTCGTGGCACAGGGCGGCGATCCGACAGGCACTGGCACCGGCGGTGCAGGCTATAATTTGCCGCTAGAGGTCAACCCGTCGGTGAAGTATGATCGCGTCGGTGTGTTGGGCATGGCACGTGCCAGCGATCCGAACTCTGCCAGCAGCCAGTTCTTCATCACCTACGAACCGCTGCCCGGTCTTGATCCGAGCGCGCAAAATCTGGGCTACACCATCTTTGGGCAGGTGGTGGAAGGCATGGAGGTTGTGACGCAGATCACGGCACGCGATCCAAATACGGCGACGGCAGCAGGGGATAAGCTGATCTCGGTGCGGATTGTGGATTTGGGCGCCCGCTAGGCAAAGCGCAAGCTAATCACTTTGTGCCACCTTGCGGTGTGTCCCGCAAGGTGGCACATTTTATCCTCAAGCGGACTACAGTCCGTTTTTCATCAACCTCTAAGGAAAAAACGGGGTCGGTTGTGCTATCTTTGCTTATGTGTTAAACGGACTACAGTCCGCTTCTGTGATAAGCAAATGAGCGCAAGAGGATTCTGAATATGTCTACTGTAACCGCAACCAAAGTTTGGCAGCTTGACCTCGCCCACAGCGGCGCATCTTTTTCGGTGCGTCACATGATGATCACCACCGTCCGCGGCAGCTTCGGCATCACCGGCGGCACGATTGTTTATGATCCCGCCAACCCTGCCGCCGCCTCTGTAGAGGCGACCCTAGATGCCGCAAGCGTAAACACCGGCATGGCTGACCGTGATAATCACCTTCGCAGTGGCGATTTCTTTGATGTTGCCAACTACCCAACCATCACCTTCAAAAGCACGGCAGTCAAGCCAACGGGTGAAAACACCGCCGAAATCACGGGCGACCTGACCATTCGCGGCACCACGCGCAGCGTCGTGCTGAAGGCAGAGTTTTTGGGTCAGGGCAAGGGCATGGATGGCTCGACTCGTGCTGGTTTCGTCGCCAGCACCAAGATCAACCGTGAGGACTGGGGCTTGACGTGGAATGTGGCGCTGGAAGCCGCCGGCTTGCTGGTTGGCAAAGAAGTGACCATCGAACTGGACGTGCAGGCAATCCTCAACGACTAGAGGCACCCCAAACTGACCACTACTACAGAGAGACCGTCATAGTGGTCAGTTTTCCCATACGAGAACAATCTTCCCTCACCCAGCCGCCTCGACCAGATCAGCGATTGCCGCCGCATAGCGTGCCGCGCTGAAGTGTTCGCGCACATGCGCCGCGCCGCGTTCGCCCATCGCTTGCCGCAGTGCCACGTCGTTCAGCAGGGCAATGGTGCGCTCAGCAAGGGCAGCTGCATCGCGTGGCGGCACCAAATAGCCCGTCTCGCCATCGCGGAGTGTCTCAGCAGGACCGCCAACCCGCGTGCTGACTATCGGACGCGCCATCGCCATGCTTTCAAGGGCAACCATGCTCAGCGACTCGAACCACGAACTGCACACCATCACATCTGCCGCGGCAATCACCTCCCGCGAGTCGCCCCAGAAACCTAAGAAAGTCACCGCCTCACGCAGGGCGTCATCTTGGCGCACCCGCGCTAGGATGCGCTGCTTGTATGCCTCATCTTTCGAGACTCCGAAAACATTCTCACCCGCAATCGCAAAGCGGACGTTTGGCACAGCACGGCGGATCAGGTGCGCTGCGTCAAGGAAATAATCATGCCCTTTCACGTCCTGAAAGCGTGCGATCATGGCGACCAGCGGCGTTTCAGCACCAATGTTCAGGTGAGCGCGCACCGCTGCGCCGCTGACGGCATTCGGATAATGCTGCGCGGTATCCACGCCGGGAATTTGCACGCTGATGCGATCCGGTGGCAGTTTGGGCGGCGTGCCGAGCAATTTTTCCTTCACCGCACTGCTGATCGCCACAATGCGGCTGACCTGCTGCTGAAAAAAGTGCCGCTGCCACGCATGAAGGGGAAACCACCAGCCCATCGCATTCCAGATCACGGGAATGTTCAAGCGGCGTGCGGCTGGCACAATGAAGGGCAGGCTGTGATAGTCGCTGATCACGGCGTGGATGGCGTTGTGGGTAAGGTGTGCGCGCAGTTTCGGCACGATGGGTAGCCTTGCCCACAGGCTTGGCACAAAGAAGGTGCTGCTGCCGCGAAAGGGCAAATGCGCCACGCGAACGCCCAGCTGGGCGGCTGCCTCTGGAAATTTGCCCGTCTGCGGCGTGAGTAGGTGCGGCGTAAACTGCGCCCGATCCAGCGCGTTCATCAGGTTCAGCGTCAGCGACTCGCCGCCGCCAATGCCTGTATAGGTGGTGATGAAGAGCAGATTACGCGCCGCCATGCTGGTTTGTCCTGTATGAAGGGCTGTTTACGGTATGCCATTCTAGCGCGGCGGCGTGCAGGGCGCTAGGGTGTGGCACACCGTATCTTAAGCACTGGCAGCTAACGGCATTCCCAAATGGTGGGTGCTAATAGATTGCCCAACAAACCACCTGATCCACTCTGCCACACTTGCCGACTCAGCGTTGTACAGTTGGCGTTCAGCCATGTGCTGATCTCTGCTTTGCTGCCGCGCAACATATTCGCCACCTCCAGCACATAGCGCAGATCGCCTTGTGCAACCAACGCCGCCAAGCCCTCAGCGTTGATCACGTCATCATCTCCGATGAAGCCGCCCAAATACAACACGCCGCGCCCTGTCTTTAGCACAATATCCGCGCCGATGTTGGCATTTGGCACAGCCAGCATGTAGCGCATTCCTTGCGTGTTTGCCTCCAGATAGGCGATCAAGTCATCGTCAGCAAACGCGCCCATGCGGTTTGGCGCGCCAAAGGGCATCCCAACACCACCTCCCGCACCAGCATAAGTGGAGGGCAAAACCGTGTTTGTGCTGCCGTTTAGCGCTGTTTGCGCCGCGAGAATGCTCGGTGGGACCACCAACGTAAGGATCATCAGGCTGGCAGACGCCACATAAAGGCGCTGCTGACGGCTAATCAAGCCTAGCACGCCGCCGATACCGCCGATTGCCGCCAAAGCGGTTACAATTGGCAGCCATTCACCAAGGCGCGGATAGTTGCCCAATGCCACGCTTTGAAAAGCGAGAGTCAGTGCCACCGCGCTTGCCAACAACAAGCTGCCCAACACTCTGCGTTGCTGTGCCAAACGCCACCATACCGCAGCACCAATACCGATCAGTGCTGCCAGTGGTGCGCCCAACATCGCCAGATAGTAGGCGTGGAAAAAATTCGCCACACTGAAGAACACCGCACCGATCATCAGCCAGCCGCCCCACAGCACCACTGCCTGATGCACACGCCCTATCGGAAAGCGCAGCCGTTCACTGAAGATCAGCAGCAGCAGGCTGAGCAGCCCTGTTGGCAGCAGCCAGCTTACCTCTTTTACCAAAGGCGGCGTGAAAAGGCGCAATAGGCTAGGCGTCCCGATCTCACCCGTGCCGCCCGGACCCATCATACCTGCCATGCCTTGTGGTGGTGTGCCTTGACCGCCTTGTGGTGGCGCACTACGCCCACCGCCCATTGGCAGGCTGATGCCGCCTGCCTCTCTGCCAAGCAAGCGCCCTAAACCATTGTAGCCAATGATTAGATCAAAAACGCTGTTATTCTCGCTGCTGCCGATGTAAGGGCGTTGATCGGCAGGCGTTAGCTCAACGATGGTTGCCCAACTGAACGAAACCGCTATCAAAATTAGGCTGGCAAGCCCAAGCGTGCCGATTTTATGCCAAACAGAACGGCGCACCCCTAAGAAATAGAGCGCATAGAAAGCGGGCAACGGCAAGAATGCCTGCAACATCTTGATGTTGAACGCCACACCTACGAGCAGCGCACCCAGATACAGATAGCGCGCTCTGCCAGTCTCGGTGGCGCGCAGAAATGCCCACGCCGCACCAAGCAGCGTCAGGATGAGCGTGCCATCCATTGTGTTGTTGCGCTCTACGGCGATCACAACTGGCGTCAGGGCAAGGATCAGGGCTGCCAACAAGCCCGCCCACGCGCCAAAATGCCGCCGCACAAGGCTGAAAAGCAGCGGCAAAGCAAGCACGCCCGCCAATGCTTGTGGCAAGGCTACCGACCAGCCGCTTAGCCCGAAAATGGCTGCTGAAAGTGCTTGCAGCCATAAACCTAAGGGCGGCTTATCCACCGTAACCGACCCGCCCGGCTCGGCTGCCGCGAAGAAAAAATTGCTAGGCGATTGCAACATCGCCTTCACGGCGGCAGTGTAATAGGTGTTGCCATCCCCAATTGCTTGCAGGTCGTAGAAGCGCAAAAAGGCGCCAAGCACCACAATGGCAAGCAAACTCAAGGTGACCCACGGCAACGGCAGCTTTAAGCCGGCGGCGTTCGGTTGGCTGAGCGTCGTTGTCATAGAAACTTCTCCATAGGCGCACCCCTAAACGTCCAAAAACGGTTGACAGCATAATTCCACAGCAAACTGACGGTCGTGGCGGCAAATTTGGCGGGTAAGTAGGCATTTGCGCCAAGTGTGCTTTGCCAAGCTGCCACCAACAAAGCAACAATGAGGGTATTCAGGCACAAGCCGCTGAGGTTAACGGCAGCGAACTGCCCAAATTGGCGCAACAGCGCTTTAGGCTGTTTATCGGCATACGTCCAGCGGCGGTTAAGGGCAAAGTTCCACAGCATTCCGCTGCTATAGCTGATCAAGTTGGCAGGCAGTGCCGCAATCCCGACCCGACTCACCAACACACTGAGCAACAGCACATCAAGCAGCGTGCTGCTGGCACCAACCACCAAAAATTTGCTGAAACGGCGCAATTCATGCAACGGCAAGGCAGACCTGCCAATCGTTCTCTCGTCGGCTATCGCTTAATTATGCAGATAAGTTCTTAAGAAGTGATGTAGAAGGTGTGTAGATTCCGCAAAGTGTTAGGAAAAGCAACTAGGCGCGCAGGCGCACACTCAGGGCATGAATGGCATCCGTGCCATCGGGAAAGGCAGCCCCAATCAGGCTGTTGGGAAAGATCGCTTGTGTGAAGCCGCTTTCATCCGACGCACGCACCGCCAACCGATACAAGCCTGCTTGCGGCGGCGTCCACAAGAAATACCACCACATCCACGCTAACGGACTAGGCGGCGTGATGAGCGCCGCGGGCTGCCAAAATAGCGGCTGCCCTTGCGACTCGGCAAGCGCAGCGCTGATTTCCACCGTCTTGATTGTGCGCCCGCCACCAAAAGCATAGCCTTCTAGGTAGATTGGTGCGGCAAAAGGTAACAGGTTAGCCGTTGGTTGCCGAAAGGCGCTGTTGGTCTTGACTGCCGCCACATTTGACCACTCCCTGCCCGAACCTTCCCAATAGCCAAGCCGATCTTCGGCGGCAAAGGTGATGCGTGTGATCCATTTCGGCTGTTTTTGCCCATACAAGCCCGGGATCAAAATTCGCAGCGGGAAGCCATGCCGCGGCGGCAGTGCCTCACCGTGTGCGCCTGTGATCAACAGCACATCAGGCTGCGTTAGCCATGCAAGCGCCACGGAGGTTGTGTAGCCGTCGGCTGCCTCAAAGAGCGCGTAGCGTGCGCTTGGCAGCACGGCGGCACGCGCCAAAAGCGGCGCTAACGGCACGCCTTGCCAATCCCAAGTGCCGATCAAGCCGCCGCCCACCGGATTGCTAATGCATTGGAGCGTCCGTGTGGCGCTTTGTTGTGGCATGGCGCGCAGATCGGCAAGGCTGATCTGCAATGGATTGCCAACTAAGCCATCCAGCGTCAGCGACCATTCGGCGGCGTTGTTAAGGTCAGGGATGCCGCGAAAAGACTTCTCATAGAGGCGGTTCAGGGGCGTGATCGGCACTTGGATGGGCAGCGGTGGGGGCGTGGCGGCAAGTGCGGCTGCCAGATTAGGTGTTGGCGTGGGCAACTGTGCCATGCCGCGCTGATAAAGCGTCGGCGCGCTGCGCTCAGGGCGGCAGGCGGCTGCCAGAAGTGCCGTCATCAGGAAACGGCGGCGCGACCAACGCGGTTGGCTCATGGCAGCGTGCCAAGATAGCTATCGGCGGAGACACGCGCCAAAGTGCCATCTGCCAGAATCAGCTTGAAGGTGCCAGCCGCCGTTAAACTGGTCAGCAGGGCGGTATCCGCACGGGCAGTCAGCGCCACAGCGCGCAGTGCCTCAGGCGGACTCTCGGTGAGCAAGCGTGCTTCGCGGGTGGTGAAATCGGCAAGGGCAAGCGCAAAGCGTGTCCGTCCACTGGCGCGGCTTAGGCTAAAGAGCGCCTTCTTACCATCTGCGGCAAAGATCGGGTAGCTGGCGCGCTCATAGCCACGCAGCACGGCGATGCCCTGCTGAATGCCGCCGTTTACCTCAATCAGGCTGAGCGCCACGCCGTCGGCTGTTATGGCAAGGCGCAGCGCACGGCGTGCATCGGGCGAAAATGCCATCACGCATGGGCAATTGGGCGAGTCGGGCAGCGCGGCTGCCTCTAGCGTGGCAGTGTTCAGGCGGAAAACGCCTTCAATGGGCAGTTCGAGGGCGGGCGGCAATTCCTCAAACAGATCGGTGCGGCGTGTGTAGAAAACATAGGCGCCATCGTCGCTAATGGCGAGCGGCAAAACGCCTAGCCCTAGCGTAGAGGTGGTGTGCAGCACCATCGTATTTTCACCGATCAGCCCTTCCACCACGAATAAATCGCTGACTGTGCCGCGTTCGCTTCGTGTGGTGAACGCCCACGCCAGCCACTGCCCATTGGCAGAGGCGACCCAACGGGTGATCGTTGACTCGGTTTGGCGCGGAATGTAGGGATGCAGGGCAATATCGCCGTTGGGCAGGGCAACAAGCGCCGCCTGTGTATCAGCAGCGCGGAACAGCACGCCGCCGCCGATCAGGGTGTGCCAATCGCCATTGGCGTTGACGGTTGCGCCCAGCGCGGTGCGCGCATCGGCAAAGATGACCGTTTGCCCGCGCAAAAAGACATCATAGCGTGATGAGTCGGGCGCGGCATGTGCCGCGAAGCTGCCCAAAGCGCCGAAACACAGGCAGCAGGCTATAATCAAGCGGCGAAAACGTGACATCAGGTTCAAGCAACCGCAAATACAGATGATTGAGGCTATTCTAGCACGCCTTAGCAAGAAAGTTCTGCCATGCGCCCATTTTTAAGTTCCCTCTTAGCCCTGCTGCTGTTGGCAGCCTGCGATCTGGTGCCACCTGCGCTCTTTGCACCGCCCACACCAACCGATGCACCGCCTGATGTGCCGTTGCAGGCATGGACGCTCCGCAACGGCTACTTTTGGTCGCAGCCGGACGTGATTTTTGGTGTGCTGAAGGGTGTTGCACCGCCACAGACTGAGTTGGCGGTGCTGTTCGGACCGACAGAAGGCTATGTAGACTCAGGCATTCTCGGTGAGTTCTACCTTGTGCGGGCGGTAGGCGCGCCACTTTCGGGCTGGATTCGGGCGCAGGAGATCACGTTCCAGCGCCCCTGATCTGCCCGTGCCGCCTGTCTGTGCCGCCGCCTGACGGGTGGAAAGCGCACCGCTGGCGCGCATCATCCACAGCGTGATGAAAAAGGCGATTATGGAGGCTGCGACCAACATCAGCAGCACGCCGCTGTAGGTGCCAAGCGCATCTATGTGCCTGCCTCGCGTCCAGTTGGTGAGCGGCAGCACTAGCAGATAAAGCGGCGAGGTGCCGCCATCGGCAAAGGCAAAGGGCGAATAACGATACCAGCGGTAAGAAGCACTGCCCAGTTCGTAGCGCGTGAAGGCGGCAAAAATCGCCACAGGTGCAAAGCGCACTGCGATGGCTGTCGCTGCTGCCAGCGCGCCGCGCCGAAACGTGGTGCTGGCAAAAATGCCGAGCAGGGTGCAGCAGGCAGCCTCTACCAATGTGATCAGGACGGTTAGCCCAACGGCGGCAAAGGTTGCCCACGGCAGCCACTCGACCGTTGGCAGCACTGGCTCATCGTAGGCGTAGCTGTAGTTGTAGCGCCGATAGGAGAAATAGGCGTAGCGGTGCAGCATGGCGATCATCAGCACAGGCAGCATTGCCAAACGCACCGTCCCCAATGCCACAATCCACGGCGCGGCACGGCGCAGCGCAGCAAACCATTTGCCAAACAGAATTTGGCGCGCACTCATGCCGGTTAGCACGAGCGAATCCCACGTTTGCGAGACATGCTCACGGCTAACGGTGTTGGCGCCGGCGATGATGCAGCGCACGGCAACAATGGCGTGAACGACCCAAATCGAAACAAGGGCGAACTCGCGGGTGTGGCGAAAGGCAATTTGTGGGTCGCTCAGGCTGAGCGGCACACCGATCAGGATGGCGAGCAAAACAAGCGGCGCAAGCACCTTGCCAATGCGGGTGCTGCGTGGCGCGCTGCGGCGCTGATGGGTGATTTCCTGCCAGAACACAGGGTTGCGCTTACGGGAAAGGGCGGTCATAGGGCGCGTATCCTTTTCCATTGCCAACGATTCATGTATTGTGCAGAAAAATATGGCAGCGCGCAACTGCTCTCCGCTTTTTGGGATTGTCTCTGGTACTATATATCCCTAAAATACCTACCGTCTCTGTGCCTTTTGACAAGTGAGGCTTAAAAATTATGACCTTTCCACACGCCCAAGCCCGACTCGATAAACTGCGTGGCATTGTACGCCGCGCCCAGCTTGATTGCGTTGCGCTGATACCCGGCGCGAACCTTTTCTACCTGAGCGGTGCGCCCTTTGAGGCTGCTTCGCGCCCGCTGCTGCTGCTGGTGACGCCTGAAGAGACGCCCGCCCTGATCATCCCTGCCCTTGAGCTGCCGCGCATTGAAGGGCGTGAGCCATTCCCGCTGCGCTATTTCAGCTACAGCGATGCCGAAGGCTACGACTCCGCGTTTGCGGCAGCCTGCCAAGCGCTGAACCTCGCGGGCAAGCAGATCGGCGTGGAAGGCATGAAAATGCGCTTTGCCGAAGGTGCAGCCCTTGCCCGCCACGCGCCAAACAGCCGCGTACAGGCTGCCGACGATAGCCTGCAATGGTTGCGCGTCCACAAGAGCGCCGATGAAATTGCCCTCATGCAGCGCGCCATCGCCATTAGCGAGGCGGCACTTGCCCAGACCTTGCCACATGTGCGCGTCGGCATGACTGAACGGCACATCGCACACCTGCTGACCGAAGCGCTCAGCGCGAACGGCGCAGAGGCACACGCCTTTGAGCCATTGGTACTAAGCGGCGAGAACACTGCCCAGCCACACGGCAGCATCACAGGGCGCGCCGTGCGCGAAGGTGACCTGTTGCTATTCGATTTCGGTGCGAAGGTCAGCGGCTACGCAGCCGATATTACGCGCACCTTTGTGGTCGGGGCGCCCAGCCCTGAGATCAGCCGCATCTATGAGACGGTGCTTGCCGCGAACATGGCAGGCATCGCCGCTGCGAAAGCAGGCGCGCCTTGCCAAGCGGTAGATCGCGCTGCGCGACAGGTCATCACCGAAGCGGGCTATGGCGAATATTTCATTCACCGCACCGGGCATGGCTTAGGGCTGGATATTCACGAACCGCCCTACATGCGTGAGGGCAATGCACAGCTTTTGGAAAGCGGCATGACCTTCACCGTAGAGCCGGGCATTTATATCAATGGTGTAGGCGGCGTCCGCATTGAGGATGACGTACACATCACCGACGAAGGCGCACAAGTGCTAACCAGCTTTCCCAAAGCACTGCAAAGCATTGGAGCGTGAACTATGACGGAACATTTCTTCTACCTGCACGGCTTTGCCTCATCACCTGCCTCCGGCAAGGCGCAGGATTTCAAGGCGCGCTTTGCCCAGCGCGGTCTGACGCTGCACATTCCCGATCTGAACGTGCCGAGCTTTGAAGAACTCACGCTCAGCGCCATGATCGCGCATGTGGCGGCGGAAATTCGGCGCTTGCCCTACGGCGCGGTCAACTTGATCGGATCGAGCATGGGCGGTGCGGTGGCGCTGCATTTGGCAGATCGGCTGAGAGATGCCGAAGGCGGGCAAGTGGCACGTTTGCTGCTGTTGGCGCCTGCGCTGGACTTTGAGGCGAATCGGATTAACCAACTGAGCGAAGAGGGCGTGCGCGCTTGGCGTGAAAGCGGCTGGCTCAGCCTGTTCCACTATGGCGAGAATGCCGAAAAGCGCGTGCATTACGGGCTGATGGAAGACATGCTGACCTATGATGCCTTTCAGGTTGACCTTAAGCAACCAATCTTGATCTATCACGGTGTGCATGATGAATCGGTAGATTATCGCCAGTCGGTGCGTTTTGCCGAGACGCGCCCGAATGTGGCACTGCGCCTTGTGGATTCTGATCACCAACTGCGCGATCAGGTGGATACCATCTGGGCAGAAGCGATCACGTTCTTCAACCTATAGCGGAAAGGGTTCACTATGAGCGAAAACAAACAACGGGCTGCCCAAGCGGGGCATATGGGCTACGGATCGCGCCTGAAAGAACAACCTGCCGATGAATTAGTGCAGTCTGCCTTCGCCCATGAAGTTGCCGACGGCGTCCTGCTCTATCACGGTATGAGCCTTGCCGATCTCGCCTACTGCGTTATGCTCTGCGAGTGCGCCCTGATTCCGCTGTCGGCACGTTCGCCGCTCTTGCGCGGCTTGCTTGATCTGCACGCTGTGCCTGCTCATCAATTTCCCTTTGATCCGATCTACGGCGATGTTTACACCAACCGCGAACAGGCACTCCGTGAGCGCGTGCCGCACAGCAGTGTAGATGGCTGGCTGCGGCTTGGGCGCGCCCGCCGCGAGTCGTCCACAGTCGGCTACCTGATCACGGCACGCAAGCACCTGTTGCGCCTGATCGAGGCGCACGCTGCCCTGATTGCTGCCCTGCTGCGGCTTGCCGCACAACACCGCGCCACACTCATGCCGGACTACACCTACCTGCAAAAAGCGCACCCAACCACGCTGGCGCATTATCTGCTCACCTTTGCCGCGCCGCTGCTGCGTGATGCGGAACGGCTGCGCGCCGCCTATGCGCGCTTGAACCAGTCACCGATTGGCGGCGGCAGCGTAAACGGCTCACGGCTGCCGTTGGATCGGGCGCGGGCAGCCGAACTGCTCGGCTTTGAAGGCATCGCCGCGCACACCCGCGATGCCATGTGGCAGCCAGACGTGGCGATTGAAGTTGCCGCCGCGGTGGTCATCCTGATGACGACCCTTGATCGGCTCTCCGAAGACCTCTATATCTTTGCCACCGAAGAATTCGGCTACCTGACGCTTGCCGACGCGCACTCGCGCACCAGCGTGATCATGCCGCAGAAGAAGAATCCGTACAGCCTTGCCTATGTGCGCGGCGCGGCACGTGCCAGCAGCGCAGCCCTGCATACCATCATCGCCACCAACCAGACGCCCTCTGGTCAGCCAGACAACCGCATTTTTGCCTATGGCGACCTGCCACGCGCCCTAGACAACGCTACTCGCGCCCTGCATTTGCTGACAGGCGTGCTGGAGCGCGCCGAATGGCACACCGAACGCATGGCAGCCCGTTCCGCCGAAGGCTTTAGCGGCGCTACCGACTTGGGCGACTATCTGAGTGAGGCAGCCGAACTTGACCCACGCACGGCGCACCGCCTGATCGGCTATGCGGTGCGCGCCGCACTAGAGGCGGGGCAACCCAGCAGCACGCCGATCAGCAGCGCGGCGCTTGACCAAGCAGCGCAAGCGCTCCTCGGACGGATGCTCAACCTGCCCGAAGATGCCGTTCGCAAGGCGCAAGACGCCGCTGCCATTGTCGAGTCGCGGCGCGGGCTGGGCGGCGCCAGCGCGGACTCGGTCACGGCACTTTTGGCAGACTATCAAGCGCGCTACCAAGATTATCAGTGGTGGGAAGATCAAGAGCAGGTGCGCCTTGAAATGGTGGAGCAGACTTTGCTCATCATC
Source organism: Chloroflexi bacterium CFX4 (assembly GCA_021404685.1). Taxonomy (GTDB): domain Bacteria; phylum Chloroflexota; class Anaerolineae; order Aggregatilineales; family UBA2796; genus CP2-2F. The sequence goes on from QWHC01000014.1 coordinate 38,351, forward strand.
GCACGCACCATCGCTGAAAGTTAGCCCAGACGCGGCGCGACGATGTAGCCTTCTGCCAATGTCCCATAGACTTGCCAGAAGGCAGCGGCGTGCCACCAGTAATGCAGGGCAATATAGGCACACAGCAGGGCATCGCGCTTATCTTCTTCCGCCTTGCGCCACGCACCGTCCAGCAGATCATCGGGCAGATCAAGCGGCGGCACAGCCTGACCCAAAGTGCGTAGCTGCGCCGCGTAGGTTTGCCACGCGGACTCTTGCGCCGCCTTGCTCAGCCCTTGTTTACGTTTGTAGCGCAGCGCACGCGGCAAGCGGAACAAGCCAACCATGGCGGCGTGCGGATATGCCTCAAAGGCACAGCGTACAGCCTGCTGTGCTTCAAAGTGCGGTGTGTGCTGAATATCAAGGGCAGCAAAGCCTGCTATCAGCCATTCACCGCGCAGCACGCCGCTGTTATATTTGCCGAGCAAGGTTCGGTTGGCAGGGTGCGCGCCTGCGCCATATTTGGCAAACGCCTTGCTGATCAGCGCATCGCCAAGCCGCTTGCCCGCCGTGTTTGGCACACACAGCGGCGCGTCAATCGCCACGATCAGCGGCGTGTGGTGAGCGTAGCGCGCCACGAACGCCAAAATCTCAGCGTCAGTCCGCAGGTAGGAAGGCGGCTCGGTAAGGTAAGCGCGCCCTGTTTGCCGATCAAGGGTCAGGGCAGCTAGTCCGCTGGCGTTGCGCGCCGACCACGCCAGATCAATGCCCAAAAAGGCAGCCTGCACTAGAAGGCACCTTTGCGGCGCACCACAACGAACAGTGTGCGCCACAGGATCACCAGATCGAGCAGGATTGAGTAGTTTTGAATGTAGTAGAGGTCATCTTCGGTGTGCAGGTGCATCGGCTTATCGCTGCGCCCATTGATCTGCCACCAACCGGTCATACCCTGCGGCACGGCAAAGCGCTTAAGCTGCCATGCCTGATATTTTTCGACCATCCACAGCACCTCAGGGCGCGGTCCGACGAGGCTCATCTCACCTTTTAGCACGTTGATAAGCTGCGGCAGTTCGTCTAGGCTGGTGCGCCGCAAAAACTTGCCGACGCGCGTCACACGCGGATCATCTATCGCCTTGTGGATCAAGTTGCCGTGTTCATCGTAGCGCAGCACTTCAGCCTGCCGCGCCTCAGCGTCGTGCGTCATGGTGCGGAATTTATACATGGTGAAGGGCTTGCCATTCTCGCCAACGCGCACCTGCTTAAAGAGCGCCGCACCGCTGGAGTCGAGGCGGATTGCTAGCCAAATGCCTGCCCACAGCGGCGCGCTGAGGATCAGGCTCAAGGTGCCGATGATCAGATCGAAGGCGCGCTTGACGGTGCGCTGATAGATGGTCAGGGCAGGGTCGCGCAGGTTGATGAGCGGCACGCCGCCGAAATCTTCCACCGTAGCGCGGTACAGCACAAGGTTCAGGTAGTTGGGCGCAACGCGCACTTGGACGGGCAGCCGCTGCAATTCGAGGATCAGGTCATTCAGGCGCTCATAGTCGCGGTAGGGCAAGGTGATGATCACTTCGTCTATGGCGTGTGCCTTCACAATACGGTGTGCCTCTGCCAGCTTGCCTAAGTGTGGCAGATCAAGCACGGCTGACTCCTGATCATCCAAAAAGCCGACCAGCACGACGCCCGCCCAGGCATAGCCGTGCAGAGTCTCGGCAATCTGCTGCCCCAGTTCGCCACCGCCCACGATCAAGGCGCGGCGTGCTTTCACGCGCCCTCGCGCAAAAATTAGATGAACGACAAGCCGCCACAGCACGCGCAGCGTCGTATCCAGCGCAGCAAGGTAGACGACTAACAGGCGCGAAACATCGCGGTCGGTGAAGTAGAGCGCGCCTGCCAACACCAACAGGGCAAAAAAGCTGGCAGACAGCACATGCCGCACTTCGTCCAGCAGGCGCACATTACGGCGCGGATCGTAGACGCTGAGCGTAAAAAAGACGATCAGCCAGATCAGGATGGCGAGGGCGATCAAAGTTGGTGGCAGCACAACCTCGCTCTCGATTAGTGCGCCGAAAGGCAGGGCTGCCCGCAGATAGCCCGAAAACGCTAAGGCGCTGAGCGTACACAACACATCGAGGATGATTGCTAGGAGTGTGTAGGTTGCACCTTGCCGCCGAACCATAGGTTTGCCTATTTAGTCGCTGATGACCTGTGCAATTGCCAAACCATCATAGCCTTTGCTGCCAACGGTCTGAAGAACGGTTGCCTTCAGGCGCGGCTCGGCAGCCAGCAGTGCGTGCAGTTGGCGCGTGCCTTGAATGTTCGGATCGCCGCTCTCGGCGTTCAGCACGCCGCCTTTACGGATGACGTTATCCACAACGATCAGGCTGCCGCGCCGCGTCAGTTTGAGCGCCCACGCCAAATAGTGAGGATTATTCGGCTTATCGGCATCAATGAAGACCATATCGAAAAGATGCCCTTCCTCAGCCAGTTTTGGCAAACTCTCCAACGCCGCACCGAGCCGCACCTCGATCTGGTGGCTGCGCCCAGCACGGGCGATATTCGCTTTGGCAACTTCGGCGTGCTTGGGCATCACTTCAAGGGTGATCAGCTTACCCTCTGGTGGCAAGGCTTGCGCCAGCCATAAGGTGCTGTAGGCGCCCAATGTGCCGATCTCTAGGATGGTGCGTGCGCCATGCAGTTGGGCAAGCAACATCAGGAATTTACCCTGCATTGGCGAAACATTAATGCTTGGCAAGCCGTGCACGTCCGAGTCGCGCAGCGCAGCTTCCAACGCGGAATCCGACGGCAGATAGAGATCGGCAAGGTAGCTATCTACCGCTGCCCACTGTTCCTCAGACATGCTCACTCCTTGATCTTTGAACAGGCTGTGAATGCCCTACAAGACTACGGCTAGTCACGGTTTAATTCAAGGCGCAACTCAATCGGACCTGTCTCATCGCGCAGGATGCGAAAGCCATCGGCTGTCACGGGTAAATAGCCTTGCGCTGAGATGATCACGCTGTAACTTTCGCCGCGTGTCAGCAAGCGCGAAAGGGCAAAGCGTCCGTTCAAATCGGTAAAGGCGACGTCATGCACTTCAGTCATCTGCCATGTGAAATCTGCCACATCGAACAGCGGCTTGAGGAAGATAACCGTCACGCCGGCGATGCCAATGTTCGTCTCGGCGTCCACGATTTGCCCTTGCACCAAGACGCCCTCGGCGCGCACAAAAAGGCGGATGGGAAGCTGCCCAATGCCCACACGCGCCGTTGCACTGCCCTTCACCACACCAGCGACCAACAACTCAATTTTGTACGAGCCTTCCGGCAGCAGCTGATTTGGGCGTAAACGCAGCCATGCGCCGTTGCCTGTGGTTGGATTCGTCCAGGGCTGTGTCACTTCAAACAGCGGATTGTTATCCACCGTCCAGCGCCAGGTGAAGGGCGTGCCGGGCGCAATGTCGCGCCAATTGAAGATGGCATACAGATCGGTGATGGTGTTTGGGAAGGTGACGCCGATCACGCCGCTTGGCACGCCGTTGTTCAGCTCGCTGGCAAAGGTCAGGTCGGTGAACACTTCGGTGCGAAGATCAACTTGGCCGCCTGCCATCACAAAATCGGAAGTTGCCGCTAATTGATCTTCAATGTAGAGTTCTAGGCGGTAGCGTCCCGGCTGCAAGGGATTATCCACGGGCGCGCTGGCGGTCAGGCTGCGTTTGCCATTGCTGCCGCCGGACCACACATCGTTCACCTCTGAGATGCGTAAATCCTCGTAATACCAGAACTGCCGCCATGTCTTGCCATCTTGCATATTGTTATAGACGAACTCGGCATTGATGATGTTGGAGACGGGCAGAATGTTCCCAGTGTTCACTAATTGCAGGTTTAGGTCTTGCACGCCGAACAGAATATTGGCGAACTCAGGCGTTTGCAGTGCCACGCCGCCAACCGTAATGCGCGCATTGGCGATCCGCACGCCCTCGATGAACAGGATGAATTCGTATTCGCCATTCGGGTAAATCTGCGCGGTGCTGCCGATGTACCACAAGCCGCTGCGTCCGCCGCTCCAGGTGGCAGGCGCAAGGCTAAAGGTTGGGTCTAGCACGCTATCACGCAGCACGCGCAGCTCATAGATGATTCCGTCGCGCATGTTGGCATAATCAAAAAACAGGTATAAGCTGTTGATGCCGGAGGGCGCCGCCGTGATAACTTTGGTTGGGTTGCCGCTGAGGTCTACACCGGAGGCAAAGAATAAGCGCCGAAACTGCGGCGCGCCGGGTGCATTTTGGGCAATTTCTTCAAGGCTGCGCGCTTGCGGTTCAGGTGCGCTCTGCTGCGAGACGGGCGTGATCTCCAACTGTGCGGCAAGGATCAAGCCGCGTGCCAAGCGCGAAGGACGCAACGCATTGACAAAGCCGCTGATCGGCACACAGACATCGTTCTCATCCACACGCTCATCGCCATTGCTATCCTGGATGCGGCGGCAGGTCTGATCTACATTCTCAAAGACACCGCTGCTGGCTGGCTCCACCGTTGGAATGCCAATCAGCCGTCCCTCCGTGTTATAGGCGCCGCCGCCGCTCATGCTGCCGGGCAAGGCAGCCCGTGTTTTCAACCAGGCGCGGTCGCCCACACGCGCCTCTGCTGTGAAGCCGCTGATCGTGCCGCGCACCACACGCGCCGTGCTGCTGGCAGTTTCATCGCGCTCTGGCACAGCGTAGCCAATGAACTCTACCGTCTGGTCGAGTGTTACGTCGTCCGAGTTGCCCAACTCCACAAAGGGCAAGAGCAAGGCGCTCCGATCCACTGGACGGTCATCCAATGTGCGCGTCACTTGCAAAACTGCCAAATCCCAGCCCGTATTGGCGGAAAGCACTTCGGCGTAATATTTCGGCACGGGTGCTTCGCCAATCCGCACGGTGAGCGCGATCACAATCCGATCCGAACGGCAGCCAGCAATGGGCAACGCCACGTGCGCGTTGGTCAGGATTAAGCCATCGGCGCTGACGATAGTGCCAGAGCCAATACACGAGATGACAGTCTGCCCAACGGCATTGGTAAACACCTGCGTAATCTGCACAGTGGCGCGCTGAAGCTGCTCCAGATCGAGCAGGCTTTGCGCGGTGCTGCGCGTTGGTTGTGGTAAGCTAAGGCAGAATAGCATAAGCGCTAACACGGCGCGGAATGGTTTCAACATAACAGCCTCACACGGTTTGCGGCGCGCTCAGAAGGTGAGCGAGCGCAAAAAAGCATCAAAATAGTGCTGATGCTTCTCGAACACATCAGATTTTGCCTCATAGGTGATCACGACTGCCTGCCCAGCACGCAGCACAACCAGATCAAGGGCGCGCACGGTGATCGGCTCTGCTTGCAAGAACGGATTTGGGTCTATGAAGGCATAGGCGTAGATCATCTGTTGTCCGCGCTGTCCGCCGGGCAGCGTGGTTGGCGTGCGGCTGAGCGAACGGTAGGCGGGCAGGCGCGAGGCGCGGTCTACGTCCAGCAGGTCAAGAATATCGGCGGGGCGGGCGCCGCTGCCAATTGGGATCAACTGTAGGCGGATGGTCGTTTTGAAGGGCAGCGCGGCAGGGTCTTGGGCGCGCAGCACAAAGCGGCTGCCACCCTCTTCCAGCAGCCAGCGGGCAGGGTAGCGCGCTGTGATACCTGCCTCACGGTTGATGAATGGAAAAGTTGCGCTGACAATGCCTTCACGGTAGTTGAAGCCATACAGGACAGCCACCAGCGCCGCCACAATCACCAAATAGCTTGCCAAGCGCTGGCGAATGCTCAAGGGCGCGGCATACTCTTCGATCCGCATCAACGCACCTCAGCGGCACGCAGCAGCTCACGTTCGTCGGCGCTGCGAACAAGGAAACTCATGACGGTGAACAAGACGACCACCAAAAAAACTGCCATGCCCAAACCGTAAATGGCGTTGTTGGAAGTGGATGTGCGCGAGACGCCAGAGACGATCAAACCAGCACGGATGACGATGGAGAGCGCATTAAAAAGCGACGCGATCAGCAAGCCGACCAACGGCGTGAAGATCGAGACAGTCGGCTTACGCATGTCGTAGAGCGCGAAAGCCATGATTGGGCTGATGGCGACCTGCGCTAAGGTGATCTCAGTCATGCGGAGCGCCGCAGACGGCAGGCTGAGCGTATTGTTCAGCGCAAAGTGAATGTTGAGCGCCGTTGCAAAGCCAATGGCAGCCGCCATCGCGTAGGCAACGGCATCCAGGCGCGTGTTCAGCTCGGTGCGCCACACGCTGTAGCGCAGCACAGCATATTTCAAGAATTCATGCACCACGCCGATGGTCAGCATGTAGCCGATGATGCGGTTCAAGCCAGTGGTCGTGCTAAGCCATTCTTCGGTGCTGAAAAGTTCGGTCAGTGGGATGGCAACGCCGCTGGCAGCCAAGCCACCCAGCACCAATACCGCGATCAGGTTGCGGCGCGGCTGCAAGGCACGCCGTTCGGCTGTGTAGGAAATGCCGAGCCACAAGCACAGCGGCAGTGCCGCATAGCCAAAGCTGAGCGCACGCTCAAGGGTGTTGGGCAGCCTCAGCTCAAACAGGCGCGTCCCAAAGACCAACGCAGCCGTGATGACCAACAATAAGGTTGCTTCAAGCCACGCAGTGCGCCACACGCGCCGCTGTAGATACCGATCCCCTTCTTCGCGCTGCGGCGTAAGCAGATAGGGTTGAGAAGTCAAAAGTGTGCCACCTCACAGCCAACGTTCAGGGCAGATTGTGGCACATTTGCCCATACTTTTCAAGGCGCGGCAGGCAGGGCTGCGGGTAAATCTCGTGGTATGTTTGGTGGTACGCTAATGTGCGGCAAGTGTGCAGTTCACCTCATCCCCGCTGCTGGCAGGGCTTCCCCTCTCCAAATTTTTGGAAAGGGGACTGAAAATGCGTGGCGATTTCTCCTGCCTGCCTTTAATTATCCGTCTGTTAGGGCTGGCTATCGCCCAATCGGCTGAAAATGACCTGATCGCCCACTGATGAGGACAGTTTAATCTCGTTCCGCGAGAGTTCAACCACGCGCAGCGCCAACGAATAGGTGAACCGCTCCGGCAAAACAGCGTCCTCAACTGGCACTTTCATCTTGGATTCACCCTGCACAGAAAAGCGGTTGTCCATCAGCCACCACTGCCCTAGGATTTGCATCTCCATCGGCAAGCCCTCCTCCTGAATGATGACCAAGCCAATCGCCTTGCCGCTCGCCTCAAAGAGGAACTGCCCTTCGCCATAGGTGCCATTGCGCGAGTTTTCAAAGCGCAGCCGCCATTCGCCGGGCAGCCAGTGTGCTGCCTCTTCGGCATCCACCATGTTTTCGTCAGGTGCAGCGTCCGGATCGCCGCCAACCATGGCGATCAACTCTCGCAGTGCTTCATCATAGCGCGCACGGCTGAAATCAATGATAGGCGCACCTTTTAGCAGCGGTGCTTGAGCGCGCAGCAGCTCGGTTTCTTGCCGTTGCGCCACAATGATCGGACGGTTGCGCTCCAGCGCAACGCGCACCTGATCAAAGGTCTCCTCGCTCGTGATGGTCGTTGGCGAGAGAATCAGCACGAATTGATCGGATTCGATGATGCCCTGCACCTGATCAAGGCGGCGTGTTTCGGCGCTCACGCCTTCCGCCGATTGATCGATCCAGATGTTCAAGCCGCGCCGCAGCAGGTCGAGGGCAATTTTATTCGCCAAGCGCGTATCGGAATAACAATAGCAGATGTAGACGGTCATAGACTTCAACAACTTCCTTCACGGTGCCACGCTGTCACGTAGCCTTGCACACTCTGCGAAACGACGCGCCCGCCAATGGTGGCGCGGATGTTCACGTAGATGGGATACTGCCCAGGATGCTTCAGGTTAAGCGCATTCACATAGACTGTGACGCTCTGCCCAAGCCGCGCCCTCGGCGGATCAACTTCGATAAACAATGCGCCATTGTTGACGGGTAAAATCGTCAGCTCCACGCTAGAAGGATAGCCGATATTATGCACAGTGAAAGAGCCAAGTTGCAGGCGCTCCGGGCAAAAGAGTGAAATGTCTGCTATCAAAGGCTCGCTTTCCAGCCAGAGGCGCGGCACATAGCGGCTTGGGTAGCGGCGCATTCGCTGCAAGGCATAGTAGGCAGTGGTCGGCTCGCCATTGCGCCGAAGCAAGCCGAACCAACGCATGTGGTTGCACGGCTCTAACCAGTCCATTTGCTGCCAATTCATGTTCCAGACGAACATCGGACCTGCCCACGCCCAGTTTTTATGAGCATAGTCAAAGGCGCGCACCAGATAATCTGCCTGCTGTGCGCCGCTGACTGCCATCCAGGCAAAGCCGCTGAAAGCAGGGTCAGCCATGCTACATTGGAAGCCATCCTCACGCGGATCGCGCAGCCAGCCAAACTCAGTCAGCCAGATTTGCTTGTAAATGCCGTATTCTTCCATCAAGGCGCGAATCAGTTCCGTGCGCCGAAAGACCAACGGCTGGGCGCCTAAGGGATCCGCTTCAGGTGGTAAATTATAGCCGTAGGGATGATAGCCGAAGGCATCGAAATAGCGTCCGGCGCCGTTCTCGAACATCTCTCGGGCATATTCAAGGTCGCTGACTGCCATGCGATCCGGCGTGGTGACGGTTGGTGCTAAGCCGCCTGAGACAACGATCAGGCTTGGCTTAATGCTCTTGATGGTGGTATAGGCAACGCGCAGCATCTGGACGTATTGCCAAGCGTTTGGCTGCCTGCCGCCCCATTCAATGCTCAGGTTTGGCTCGTTGTGAATCTCGACTGCCTCAATGGGCGCCGCGGCGATGGCGCGTGTCTTGGCGGCGATGTTCTGGCGAAACTGTTCCCAGTTATCAGGATAGCCCATATCAAAGCGATAGAGGATGCGTTTGCCGGGAAAGGCGTAGGCTGAATCCAGCGTGTAGACCTTCACCCAATCCACACCGAGCCGCATCACCCAATCCGTGGAAACATTGGTGTTCGGTCCGTAGTGAATGCCATAGCCGATGTGCGTCGTTTCTTCCTGTGCGGCACTTGGCAGATAGCCAAGCAGCGTGCTAAAGAGGAAGATCAAAATGATGCAGAGGCGCTGCCGAGCGCCCTTTTGACGGCAAAAAGTCATCAGCCTGTACCCAGTTGCCAACCTTAAACAAGAGTGTACCGCATTCTGGCACAGGCTGTGAAGTTTGTTAAACTCAGCCTATGGAAATAGCACGTAAACATCCGCGCTGGCTGGCGCTCTTAACCTTGCTGAGTGGTCTCGTCGCCTTTGGATGGCTCTCGCTGGAAGAAAACGGCATTCTGAGCGTGACTGCGATGGGCGTGTGTCTTGCCCTGCTAGGTGTAGCGCATATGCTGTATGCTTATCCTGTGCTTGGCAGGTTGCGGCACGCTGTGCGTTATGCGTTGATCGGCGCGCTAAGCGGCGGTGGTGCGGCGTTCGCAGCGGCGGGGCTGATGTTCCTTAAAACGGTGATTCATGCCCACGCCGTGCCAGATTACCCCTTATCAACCATTTTGAGTATGGCAGAGCGCACACCAATCTGGGCAGCAGCCGGTGTGCTGCTTGGTGTGGCAGCAGCCCTGATCAGGTCTCGGTAGCGCGCTTGCCACGCCTGCCCTTCGCCGAACTTTCAGAGGGTGGCGGCTTGGGCGCACGCTCTGCCAACACTTTTTCAATCTCTGCCTTCCAGCGGCGTGCTTCTGCATGGCGATTATCTGCTTGATGGAAGCCATTTAATGCGTGTTCGACGGCTTGCAGCGCTTCAATCAGGTTATCCAGCAAGTAGTGCGTCACCGCCAGATAAAACCACGCTTCAGGCTTCGCGTTTGGGTGGCGCGTTGCCTGCAAAAAATGTTCATGTGCGGCAGTGTATTCACCTTCTTTGTAGCGCAGCAAGCCAAGCCCAAAGTGCGCCAACCACAGGCGTTTGTTCAGCTTTAGAGCAAATGCGAGGTCTGCTTCTGCCTCAGCCAGCTTGTTATCTTCGATGTAGAAGATGCCGCGTGTGGCGTAGTACTCAGCGTAGCGCCGATCATAGTAGATCGCCTCTGAAAGGTCGAGGATAGCGTTCTCCATATCCCGATTTTTGTAGGCAAGCAAGCCGCGATGATAGTATGCCTCAGCAGTGGCGTGTGTTAAGCCGAGCCGCCGTGCGCGCTCTTGGCGTGCGTTGGTCATGGCTGCGCCTCTGCGATGGGCAAGCGGAAGCAGAAGGCTGCACCGCCGTTAGGCGCTGGCTCAAACCACAGGCTGCCGCCATAGGCTTCCAATGCCAGCTTGGTAAAAGGCAAGCCCAAGCCCATGCCGCGTTTGCCGCGCAGCGGCGAGGATGGCACACGATAGAACTTCTCAAAAATGCGCGCCCGATGCGCTGGTGCAACGCCTTTGCCGTTATCCATGACGCGTACCGTGAGTGTGCCTGCTTCATAGCGTGCCGAGACGTGAATCGCGCCGCCCTGCGGCACGTGGCGCAGGGCATTCTCCAACAAATTGAAGCACACGCGGCGCAGCACAGCCGCATCAGCAAGCGTGGCAGGCAGATCAGGTGGCAGGTCGGTGCTATAGTGTGCCTGTGCTTCGTCAAACAGGTCTTGCAGATCGCTCCGTGCGCCGTCAAGGGCAGCGGCAAGGCCTGCATTGCCGTTAGGCGGCATTTTCAGCCCGCTGGAGAGGCGCGTAATATCTTGCAGCACCTCGATGTTATCAAGCTGCGCTTGGGCGCTGCTCAGCGCGATCTCCAGGACTTGGGGAATGGTCGCGTATTCTTGCATTGCCAACAAGTCTTTGATGAGTTGCAGGCAGTTCACCACACGCGCCAACGGTCCTGAAAGATCATGAGCAAGTACGCTGATTTCTTCTTCAAAAGCCTGGCGCGCCTGCTCAAGGACCGCCAGTTCGGACGATATATCAGTCATGAGTGACTCCCAAGTCGTCAAGTGGATCATCGCTGAATAGCCGCGCAGCGGCAAGGCGTTTCACAGAAGGATCGGCAGGTATAAGCGGCAGCAATACCTCAAACACGACTTTTCCTTCACCCAAAGGCAGCGCATGAATTTTAGCACCGTGTGCGCGCATGACCACACGGCTCAGGATGATGCGAAGGCTATCACGCCGACTGAGCAGTGTACTGAGCGGCGCTTGGAAGGGTGCGCTGAAGGCGGCAAAATCTATCACTGTGCGCTGATCATAGAGTTTGAGATCGAAGTGCGAGGGCGTGTCATGATAATCTGCGGTCAGGTGAATATCACCGCCGTTGGGATTTTGGATGAGCATCAGCTCGATCAGGTTGATAAATGCCTGTGTGAAAAGTCGCTCATCCAGCACAGCCTTAGGCAGATCAGACGTGATATGGCTGTAGATTGTGACGCCTTGCGCCTGTGCGCGTTCCGAAACAGCCTGCAAGGCTTGCTCTGCCACAGCTTGCAGCGCCAAATTATCCGTAATGAGCTTAACAACACCTTCTCGCATCACATCCAGCAGCATGTCAATCACACTGAGCAGACGTTCGCTATAGCGCAGGGTAAATTCGCTGAGCGTTATCAACGGCGGGTAGGCTTCCGCATCAGCTTGTGCTTGCATGGGCGGCAAGTTGGTCAGCAAATCAGTGATGGGTGAGCGAATGTCCGAGAGCAATAGATGCAGTAGGTCTTTTAGCAATTGGCTATCCGGCGATAAAGGTATCATAAGGGTTATTGTAACTCAGATGTGCAAATGGGCAGCGTAAACCAGAAAGCCGCACCACCTTCAGGCGCATCCTCCACCCAAATGCTGCCGCCGTGCTGTTCAACCATCCACTTACAAAAAGGTAGCCCTAGGCCATAGCCTGCCACAGCCGTAGCCGTATCCGGCGCACGGAAGAAGTATTCAAAAATGCGCTCGCGCAGTTCAGGTGGCACGCCATTACCTGAATCCAAGACACCAATTTGCAAGAAATAGGTGTCGGTGTGCTGTATCAGCTCAGGGTAAACCGTGATCCGCACCCTGCTGCCGGGCGCATAACGCATAGCATTTTCCACCAAGTTCCACAGCAAGCGCAGCACTTGGCTTTCATCAGCGCACAATAAGGGCAGATCAGCGGGCAGATCATTGATCAATGTGACGTTGGGTGCTTGGGTTGCATTGTGCCAGCCACTCAGCACGCGCTCAGTAAGGGCGTGCAAAGAACACGGGCGAATGACAGGGGCTTGTGCGCTGTCGCTGCCGATAGGCATCGCATCCAGCATTTGCAATAGATCAGCACCGCTATCATTGATGATCCGCATAACCAACGGCACAAGGTCGTTATCTTCTGCCACCAGCATATCGTGCAACGTATATAACCCGCTGATAAGGCGGCAGAGCGGCTTACGCAAATCGTGGGCAAATAAGACCAGCCACTTGCTGCGTTCTGAATCAGCAGGCGGGACAGACATATCGCTCAAAGTGGATTAATCTCCCATTGGAACAGGCTGTCGTACAGCTAAGGGCAGGGTGAACGAAAATGCTGCGCCGCCTTCTGCACCACTCTCTACCCATATTTTGCCGCCATGTGCCTCAACTGCCAAACGGCAGAAGGTTAAGCCCAAACCACTACCTCGGTGACCGCGCACCGCTGATTTGGAAATTTGCACAAACTTCTCGAAAATGCGCGTGCGCTGCTCAGGCGGAATGCCCTTGCCTGTATCCGTAACGCTGATGGTTAACATGCGTTCAGCCGTGATGCGTTCGAGGCTGGCGCTCACCCGAATCTGCCCGCCGCTTGGCGTGTGGCGTATGGCGTTATCCAACAGATTAAACAGCACGCGCTTGATCTGCTCTCGATCCACCGCTACGGATGGCACATTCGGCGCAATCTGGTTGACGAGCCTAATGTTAGCAGAATATGCGGCAGCCTCAAACGCCTGTAAGGTATTTGCCACCAGATCGGGCAGCGCGACTACACCGATGTTGATCGGCATTTGGCGGCGTTCAAGGCGTGCAATATCCAAGAGTGATTCGATCAAATCAAGCTGGCTGTTGGCACTGGTCAACGCGATCTCAATCACATTGCCCAGATCGCTATAATCTTGAATGGCGATCAGATCGTTGAGCAAGCGCAGGCTGCTGATCACACTAGTCATCGGTCCGCGCAGATCATGCACCAGCATGTTGGAAATTTCTTGCTGGAACTGCTTCAGCGCTTCTTCTTGCGTAATATCACGCAACACCAACAGCTTGCCAACAGGCTGGTTCAGGTTATCCAAAACGGGAACAGTGGTTTCCTCAATATCACGCGGCACTTCGGAAACTTCCAAGCGATAGTGACGGCGGGAAGGCTCACGCGGCAGCCCTTCGGCAAGAGCGGCGTTCAAGGGCGCTAAGGCGCTCAGGCTTAGGGCGGCCTGCCCTTGTGCGCGGTTCAAAGGGGCGTTCAGCAAATGTTCGGCGGCACGGTTTGCCAGCAGCAAAATGCCATCGCCGCTGATCAGCAGCATTCCCTCACGGGCAGAGTCAAATACGGTCTGCATTTGATCGCGGCGGGCGCGCACTTCCTCAAAAAGGCGCGCATTTTGAATAGCAATCGCCGCCTGAATAGCGATCATCTCTAGCGCATGGATGCGGTTATCACCCAGATCAGCGGGATCGTCAAGGCTGATGATGAAGCTGCCAAAATGCTGACCGCCCCGTTGGATCGGCAGCCGAACAACCTCATAAGCGCCTGTATCTTCAGGCACCAGCAATGGGCGCTCCACAGTAAGGCTCTCGCCGCGTGGCGGGCGCGTTTCGTGCAGCAGCAAATGGACACTGCCATTGCGAATAGTCTTGATCACTGCATTAACCAGCAAGTTGAGCGTGGTTGAGAGCGAGCCAGCCATCAGCATTTCTAGCGAGAGCGCACGCAGATGTTGCAGCGTGTTGATTTGGTACTCTAGGCGCTGGAAAAGCTGCGTTGTGGCAAGTGCAATAGCGGCATGTTCGGCAAGGTTGGTGATGAACCGCTGATGCGTGCTGTTAAAGGCAGCAGGGCGGCGGCTCTCCAAATTGATGACACCCACGCGCTGTTCTTTGTAAACAATTGGCACGCACAGCTCAGAAAGCATCGGCACATTGGTGGGCTGAACATAGTTCGGCACGTGGCGCGTATCATCTAGGCGAACAGGTTGCCCATTCCGCAGCACCTGCCCGATCACGCCTTCAAAGGCATGGCTGGGGACGATAAATTGAATGTCGTCACGGGCGAGAAAGCGCTCTAGGCGCGTGCGATGATCGACCTCATGGGTGGGCAACAGCAGCACGCTAACCAGATCGGCAGCCGTGTGATTAAGGGCGGCGCGCAGCACCTCGCTGATGATCGCCTCTAGGTTAAGTGCGCCTGAAATCTTGCGCGAGATACTCTCAATGGCGCTTAGCTCATCCACACGCGCTTCAAGGGCTGTATCCATCTGCTGGTATTCTTGTGCGTTCCGCATGGCAAGGGCAGCCTGATTCACCAATGCTTCTGCCATTTGGCGCACGCGGCTGGGAATAGGCGTTGGTTGGGTGTGGGCAATCCCAACGATGCCGAATGCCTGTCCATCATTCACAGTTGGGATGAACAGCACTTGTGCGAATGGCGATGAGTGAAGCTGCTCATAATCTTCGGGCAGTTCGGGCGAGAGGTAGCTGTGCTGCGTTTGGAGTGCCTTCGCAATCGAGCCGACGGTTGGCAAAGTCTCTGGGATGAGCAGATCGCCCGATTTGCGGCTGGCAATCACCTGAAGGCGATTATCAGGCGTCAGGAAGCGCACTGTCATAGCATCCGGCGCACAAAGGCGCTCTAGATCGTCAAACAGGCGTTCGGCAATGCTCGGCAAGTCCAGTGAAGCGGTGAAGGCACGCGAGGCGTTCACCATCTGGGTGAGTTCTTGGGCGCGCTGCTCAATATCGGCATGATGACGGGCATTGGCAATCGAAACAGCCAATTGGTTGGCAAAGGTGCTAAGCAGTTCAAGCGCGTTTTGCTCTAGGGTCGGCGGTGTGCGGTAATGGGTAATTGCCACGCCGATCCGCTGTGCCTCAACGCTGAGTGGTAACGCCAAAAGGCCTGAACAAGCCATGCGGTGTGCATAGGTGCGCCATGCATCTTCAGTCGGCAGGTCGTCCACAGCGTTGATAAAGGTATAGGTGCGTGGTTCAAAGGCAGACCAAAGGCAGGCTGCCGCTGTTTCATCAAGCTCAAGCTGTATCCGATCAGGCAGATCAATGCCGTATCCCAAGCTGAAGGTCTGTGCCTCAGGCTCAAAAAGAAAGATGACAGCGCTATCAGCAGTGCCAACTTGTTGCAGCACATCGCAGGCAGTCTGCAAAATTGCTTGCAGGTCGAAGGTGTCGCTCATGCCTGAAGAAACGCTGTTCAGCAGCGCCAGTTTGTTGGCGATGCCAAACAGGTTCTCGTAAAGGGTGATGTTCTGCAATGCAGTGGCAGCTTGCGCGGCGATGATCTCCAACATGGCAAGGTCATCTTTATCGTAGGCGTAGGCGTTGGTAAGGCTTTGAACAGCCATCACGCCCATCACAGCGCCATCCGCCAACATAGGCACGCCCAAAAAACAGCGGCTCGGTTTGCCCAAACGCTCCACACCCAGCCTTTTCAACTGCGCGTTGGTGCTTTCCAATGTGCCGCGCAGCAGCAGCGGTTTTTTCGTCCGAATGATATGCCCCGTGATGCCAAGCGGCGGCGAGGGACTCCATGCGCGGCGCACGCCATTATCCACCGACAAGGGAAAGCTGACTGTCTCGCTGTGTGGATCGTAGAAGGCGATGTAGAAGATGGAGGCATCCATCACGCGGCAGACCTGCTCGTAGATGTTCTCGACCAGATCAGTGGTTGTCAGATTGCGTGAAAGCGTCTGCCCAATGTTGTTCAATGTGGCAAGTTCGTCCACACGGCGCATCAAATCGCGGTAGTTCTTTTCGTTGTTGCGTGTGATGAGCGCTGCGATGAGGATCAGAGCAGTCACCGCCACATCACCTAAGGTATCTTGGCTGCTATATATGGCTGCCACCAAGAGCGCTAGCAGTTGCGAGAAGGTATGAAACAGCGCAAAGCGCAGCATGAGCAGTTTGAAATACGGCTTTTCGCTAGGCGTCAGCGAAGGGCGCACCACAACAATTGTCACCAGCAGGTGGACGATGGAATAGGCGAAGAACAGCAGCAAATATTGCGTGAGGTTGGCAGGATCAAAGGTGACGAGTGGCAGCCTCCCACCTGCAAAAAAGTACAGCCACGCCGCAGCGAGCAAGGCAAAACTGGTCAGCGCGATGTTCAAGGCGATCATGATCGCGGTGGTGATGGGCAGTTCGTGTGGGCGTCCGGTGCGGCTTTCCCAAAAGGTCAGCAGCACCTCGTAAAGCGTATGCCCAAGCGCTGTTGCCGCGATGGCGCCAAGCGGACCGATGCTGAGCAGTGCTGAAAGGACTGCTACGCTCTCAATGCCAGCATAGAGCCTGCCCAACACAGGAAAGGTAAGCGCTGAAAGCGCCGCATAGAGCAGCGCAAAATAGAGGATGTCGCCCAGAGTGATAAGGTGTGTGAACCAGTTGCCTATATTGGCGGACACAATAAGCGCACCAATGCCGAGCAAGGCAGTGATGCCAATGAGCGCGTATGGGATCGGCTCGGTAACTTGCCTATTGTGCATAAAACTTTAGCACACTACCCACACATTAGAGCAGCTTAAACAACAAACATAGCCAACGCCTGATAAAAGTGGACGCTCCCTCTCACCACAATATCACTTCCAGTTTACAAGGCATTTTGAGAGCGCTTGATTAATTATAGCCGAGAGTTTAGATGGATTAAAAGGCTGACGAAAAGGAAAGGCTAACTTTTAGGCGCTATTTTGGGCGGTTTTGCGCTTTTGAAACAACTTTGAGAGACGCCTGAACCTGACGCTTAACAGGCGCAAAGCCGCCGAAAAGATGCACGGCGCATACTTTGGGTTAGAATGGTAAGCTAAGCAAATGATCTATATGTTTAGCTGCTAAGGGGGACGCTTATGGCTCATCGCCTTACCCGCCTGATGGCGCTTTGGCTCTGTGTGGTGCTTGGGGCAGCCCTGCTGCCGACGGCACAGCCTAGCCGCGCCCTTCAACCTGATTTCGGTCCGCCGTTCGTTCAGGCGAATGAAACCGGCTCGAACTGGACGGGTGCTTACTTCCCAAACCGTGATTTGCAAGGCACGCCCGCCTTCACCCGCATTGATCCGGCGGTTGTTTTCAACTGGGGACCGAACTCGCCCGGTCCCGGCATCGGTGTGCAGAATTGGTCGGTGCGCTGGCAAGGCGTGCAGTACCTGAACGCTGGCACCTACCGCCTAACGGTGCGCTCTGACGATGGCGTCCGCATCTTTGTGAATGGGCAATTGGTCATCAACGAGTGGCGCGAACAGGCACCCACCACCTTCACCCGCGATATTCAAGTTTCGGCAGGCGTCCATGCCTTCCAAATTGATTATTTTCAGGGCTTGGGCGATGCTAGCATTGCCTTCTCTTGGCAATATATCCAAACACAAAGCACCGCATGGACAGCGCAGTATTTCAACAATCCCAACCTGAGCGGTGCGCCAGTCATGACGCGCCT
The DNA here is from genome assembly GCA_021404685.1 of Chloroflexi bacterium CFX4. Taxonomy (GTDB): domain Bacteria; phylum Chloroflexota; class Anaerolineae; order Aggregatilineales; family UBA2796; genus CP2-2F. Next base: position 55,913 of record QWHC01000014.1, read on the forward strand.
TGAGCCGCGTATTGACCACTTCTGGGGATTGGGTTCGCCCGATCCGTTGGTGGTGCCATCAGATCGCTTCAGCGCACGCTACACCGCAACGCTGCCCTTCCAAGCAGCCACATACCGCTTTGTGCTGGCGGGCGACGACGGTGTGCGGCTGTTCATCAACGACATCTTGGTGATTGACCAATGGCGGCGGCAGAGCATCACTGCCTACAGCATTGACGTGGCGCTCAGCGCAGGCTTGCACACAATCCGCGTCGAATACTTTGAGGATACCGAACAAGCCGCCGTGCGCCTGACCATTCAGCTTGCCATTGGTTCGCCCTATGGTGCGCAATCCGATTTCTGGTATGGTGAATACTACGCCAACCCGAATCTGAGCGGCTCGCCCAGTTTCATCCGCAATGATGGCTTTAGCGGCATTAACTTTAACTGGAACACTGCGCCGCCGTTGCCGGGCTTCCCACGGGACAACTTCTCGGTACGCTGGACGCGCCGCATCTGCACACCGGGACGCCCAACGCGCTTCTACCTATATGTGGATGACGGTGCGCGCCTATTCATTGACGGCACGCTGATCATTGATGCGTGGGGCTTAAAGCCTGATACGGTCTATCAGCGTTTTGTAGACCTAACGGCTGGCTGCCATGACCTGCGCGTGGAATATCAGCAGCAGACCTTGCAGAGTTTCATCGTGTTAACGTGGGATCCGCCTGACGCGCAAAACCCTGCCTTGCCAATTCCCGGCATCACACCGGGCAGTGGCGGGCAGCCTGCCAATGTGGTCGGCTTGGTCATCAATGCCAGCACGCTGAACGTCCGCAGCGCGCCGAACCTTGGCGCCGCCGTGCTAGAGCAGATTCGTGGCGGCTCGTTCGTCACGGTCTTGGCGCGTAACGCCGCCACCACATGGCTGCGAATCCGCACCCAAAGCGGCGTGGTGGGTTGGGTAAATGCCTCGTTCATCCAAACCAACCTGAGCAATCTCTCTAGCTTGCCCATTGATGGGGCGGTGGGCGGCGTGCCGCAGCCAACAGGCGTGCGCGGCAGGCTGACCTCAGGCTTGCGGCTGCGCGAAGGTCCCGGCACAACCTTTCGCCAATACTTCACCATTGAATGGGGGCAAACGGTAGACCTGCTTGGGCGCAGCGCCGACGGGCAGTGGTATCAGGTCATCTACAATGGGCAGAACGGTTGGATATATGCGCCTTACGTCCAGATCATTCAGGGCAATCCGCTGAGCTTGCCGATCACGGGCTAGGGCAGTGCCGCGCAGTTTGCCGCTTAGCGTTGGATGTCTACTTCGCAGGGTGGTAGGCTGCTCCCATTCTTCAAGAAGACGGTTAGGCGCAGCATATAGCGTGCTGCGCTTAGCCTGCTCAGATCAGCGTTTTCCACCAACAACCCTTCGCGCACAGGGCGGCGCACGTTTGCCAGCAAGATGGATGGCTGCTGTGTGGCGTCCTCACGGATAAATAGATACAACTCGTAGTGGTCGAAATCAGGGTGAGCCGCCGTGCCGCGCACATCGAGATCGGCAAGGTTAACGCGCCCATCCTGACGTGGCAACGTAATGCGCGCATTCGGATCAGGGCAGCGGGCAAGCAGGACAGCCACATGGGTTTGCGTCGGTGCGAAGGCGCGTGCCTCAGCGGTCTGTTCGCGCTGCATGGCTTGGCGCACCAGCCCGTTCTGCTGCGCTAAACTGATGAAGACCACATTGGCGAGGAAAACCAAGCCGAGAATGGTCAGCACGTAGCGGTAGGGGCTGAAAAAAAGATTTCGAACGGCATCGCGGTAGGGATTATTGTAGCGCGTGTACTGCGGCTTAACGGTGCGATACCACGCCCAAAACTCATCACCTTCCATGCGTTCAGGTGTGCGGCGCGGCGTTTCACGGGCAGGCGCGGGCGGCTGAGCCCACCATGCGGAGTCGGTTGTGTAGGCGGCAGGGTGCGTTTGGCGGCGCTGGCGGTCATATTCCCAACGGCGGGCGGCGTCGCTCAGCACATCGTATGCCTCGCTCAGGCGGCGGAACTGTTCGGTCGCCCAAGCCACGCGCTCAGGGTTGCGGTCAGGGTGAACTTCTTTTGCTTTTTGGCGGAATGCCTGCTGCACCTGATCAGCATTCGCGTTGGCAGGCACGCCAAGCACGCTGTAAAAATCGTTCTTCGGATCGTAGCGAATGACACGGCGCTTCACAGGTCTGCTCTACCTACACATGGATAGCCTTTCAATTGATTTTAGAGCAAGCCCACACCTTTGCACACTCACTTTCACGAAAAATTTACCCCATCATTCGCCGCCGCCACCCCCGCCGCCGCTATCGCCACCGCCTGAATCACCGCCAGAGTCGCTGTAGCCACCCGCATCGCCATCATCACCGCGATCATTAGAATCACCACCGTCATAGTATGTATGATAGAACATCACATCGCTGCCTGAACTGCCATAGCCTGAGCCATCGCGTCGTCTGTCGTTCCTGCCCGATAGCATGCTGATGATGATGAACAGCACAACAACGATGATGATAATCGTCCCCCAATCCATATTTCTAGCCCTCAATAGCTGCCTTTAGGCTTAGTGTACTACAACTTCTGGTGAAGTGTGTGCGGCGTGCCATGCGGCAAGATCGGCTTGCCAGCTTGGTGCAAGCTCAGGCGGCAGCAAACGCGCCATGTTCAGGCTGAGCTGAAGGTCGTGCAAATCGGCGCGTGCGCTCCACACAAGCGGCGCACCAAAGCGGACGTGCCAGCTCTGATCGGTGCGCCAAACAGCAGTTGGAAGGCTTGGCACAGGCAAACGCGCCAACCAACGTCCACTCCCTTCCCGAACAGACTCAAAGTGCAAGGCGGTTCGCCCTTCGGGAAAGACAAGCGATGCTTGCCGAAGGCAGCGCGCTCGCCATGCGCGCAAGCCGCGCAGCGAAGGGCTGCCGTTGCGCCAAGCGATATGCAGCACGTGCCGTTCCCAACGGGCGAAGATGTGCTGCATCGCCGCACTTAGCAGCCTGTGGCGCGGATTGTCACGCTTGCCGGCTATCACCAACCAGTCATTAGCGCAGTCAGGGCGCGTTTGTTCCGCCGCTGCCAACACCACCGCGATGACATCAAGCGTTGGCGCGCCCTTATAGTGGTTCAAAGCAAGTACGAATGTGCCAACACTTGGCAGGTGTGCCGCGCCGCTGATCAGGGACGGCGCGGCACGTAAGCGCACCAATGGCGCAAGCCGCCGCTGCGCCAGAGTCTGCCATGCCCAACCTGCCCAAAAACGCAGCCTGACCACAGCGCATACCTATTCCTCAGGTAGTGGAATCTCGCCTAAGGCATCCTGACTGGTGGCATCTTGGCGTTTGCGCATGGCAACGCTGCCGCCATACCGAGAGTCCTCGCTGCTATCACTGCCCGACTCGGCGCTGTCGTTGCTATCGCTGCCGCTGCTCTCGCTATCGCCACTGCTGCCACTATCGCCGCTATCACTGTTGCTATCGCTGCCTTCCGCCGTCAGCAGGCGTTTGCCAAAGAGCAGCAGCACCAGCAACACGCCGATCAGTTGCACTTTACGCCACAGCACGGACATACACGCCGCCTTTCAAGAGAGAGTTCACCACGCCTTGACATAGAATAGCACAGCTTTTGCAGCGTGCGCCTGATCGGCGTAAAGGTGCAGCGTATAGGCGCCTGTTTCAAGCGAGTCGGGCAGCCTAAAATCCCAATCGGCGATGATCCAGCCTTCAGCGTCAGGTGCGGGCAGCGGTGGCATCTCAGCGCGTTGCAGCAGGCTGCCTTCGGCGTTGTGCAGCCCTAGCGCCCACGTCGGCGCCCCTGCTGAATCGCCACGCCACCACAACCGAAGGTGCAGCCTTTCGCCTTCACGGAAAACGCCTAGATCGAGCGTGTGGACGTTTTGTAGCGTGCCGCCGTGAAAGGTGAGCGCGCCCAGCGCGACGCCTTCGGGATCAGGCGGTGCCTCATAGAGGCGCGTCATAAAGTCCCACGTGCCAAACCAGCGCGTGACGGTGCGCCCTGCCCGAATGTTATCGAAGAGCGGCTGCGTCTCCGAGCCTTCGGTCAGGATGTACCATACACGGCGGAAACCGACTCCGTTGGCGTGCAGCGGCAAGCCGTTCGGGAAATAAACGCGGCTGAAATATTCCCAAACTTCCGGCAGCGTGCCGCGCAAGTTCGGATCGCGCACCACCACATCGCCGCCGCGCAGCAACACGGCAAGCTGCGGCATTGAGTCCAGCATGTTCGGCGTCGGGATGACGTAACGCTTGGCGTCGGGCATTTGGAAGCCAAGCACTGCAAAAAGCACCGCGCCGACCAGCACATTTGCGCCGCGCAGCCGTGCCGCACCCACACCTAGCCCTATGCCAAGCAGCAGCGCCGCGCCGATCATGACCCATGCCAAGTGACGTGCGCTGAAGAAACCTAAGAGTGGATTCAGGAAGTAGGCGAGCAGCGGCGTGAGCGCCAACACGCCAACCGCCAACAACAAGCGTGGACGGTGCACCAACAAAGCAGCCGCCAACAGGCACAGCGCGGCATATAACCAGAATGGCGCGCCGAACAAATCAGCGTAGAGCGTGCCAAGTGCTTCGGGCAGCGGCGGCAGCACAAGGCGTGCAACTGTCTGTGCGCGTGTGCCATTGGTGATGATTTCTGCCTTGGCAAAGAGTTCGGGCAAGGCAAGCACACTCAAGATGAGTGTTGGCTGCCACCAACGCCATAGATAGCGCGGCTGCAAAATCAGGCTGAAGATGCCGATCAGGATAAACGGCAGCAGGCTGACAAGGTGCGTATAGAACATGCCCGCCAACACAACGCCTAAGGGCAGCGCCCGCCGCCAGCTTGGCGCATGAAAGTAGCGCAACGTCAGCCACAGTGCCGCCGCCGTGAGCGCAGTCAGCAAGGCATAGCCGCGCACCACAATGCCAATGTGCAGATTGATAGCAAACGCGCCAAAGGCAGCCGCGCTGATCAGTCCGCCCGCAGGGCTGCCGCTGAGCCGCCGCGCCAGCCGAAAGACGCACGCCGCGCCGATCAGGAAGGTGAATACGCTCACCAAGCGCGCCACCACTGGCTGAAAGCCGACCGTACTTTGCCAAATGCCCTGCACCTGATAGTGTAAGGGCGTCCAGTCGTAGGGCGTCCAGCGCAGAATTTCAGCGGGCGTGCCAATGCTCTGCCAGATAGACCAGACCTCATCATGATCCATCAGGTAATTATCCAGCAGGCGCAGGCGTGCCGCAACGATCAGCAGCGCGAGCAAGGCAAAGGCAAGCGGCACAAAACGGCGTATGGGCATACTCACCGATCAGCCTGTAATGCGAATGCCGAATAACTCGCCGCCGCCCAGATAAACGATCTGCGGCAGCGGCTCACCTAGGTTCCAGTGTTCGCGCCATAGCCGCTGATACGTGCCATCGCGGGACATCTCTTGCAGCGTGGCTTCAACCAGCCAACGAAAGGCAACATCATTACGCGGCACGCCAAAGGCAATCGGGCGCGGATCGTAGAGGCGCGGCGTCAGCGTGACGCGGTTAGCGTTTGCCTGTGCCAACGGCACAACGCGCAGCGCATCGCCAAAGAAGACGCGCACGTTGTTATCAAAGACTGCCATCACCGCCTCGCGCTCATCGCTGTAGCGCGCATTGCGAATGGTTGGCGCGCTGATGCCCACACTGACCGCCAAATTCTTAGCAATCTCGAACGCCTCAGCGTCATCGGCATAAGTGCCGATCACACGGTTGCCCGTCCGCAGATCGCCAAAGCCTTGCACCGTGCTTTGGACGCGCACAAACATGCGGTAGCCGCGCTCGGCATAGACGCCAGCATAATCCACACGGTCAATCGGACCCCAGCGCGGCGTTAGCCCAACTGCCAGATCAGCGCTGCCGCTTGCCAGTACGTCCTCAGGGTTGGCAAATGAGCCTTGCACAAGGGCAACCTGGACATTCCAACGGCGCGCCATCTCGAAGACCAAGGCACTGTTGAAGCGCTCCAAGAGTGAGGTCTGCCCGTTGGCATCGGGCGGCGTGCCTAAGCCTGCCACGCGCAGCGGCTCGCCTGCGCGCAGGCGCTCCACCACAGAGCGCTGCGGGCGAACCACATCCACTGGGAAATCTTGCAGCAGGCGCGGATCAGCATCCAGATCGCGCCACACAGTCGGCATGACGCGATCAGCGCGTGCCATCAAGCCTTCGGGAAACCACAGATCGTAGATCGGCGTCAGGCGGTCGGAGGCTGCCATGCGCTGCAAGGTGCGGTTTACCAACGTGCGGAGGTTTTCATCATAGCGCAGCATGGCAATGCCGTAAGGTTCGCTGCGGAAGGCGCCTTGCAGCAGCTTCACGCCCTGAATGCCGCCTAAGCGCACGCGCTGATCCAACGCCCAACGGTCATCCACAAGGGCGACGATTTGGCGAGCGCCCAACGCGGCAAGTGCATCGTCCAGCATGGCATAGCGCTGCACATTTGCCTGAAGGTTGTTGGCTGCGCTCCAGGCAAGGAATGCCTCTTCCCCGCGTGAGCCAACCACCACACCAACGGGTTGCCCGCCCAGCTCCGTGATGCTCTGCTGTGGTGAATCTGCCATAGCAAGCGCCACCTGCAAGCCGACAAAGATCGGGTGGCTGAAATCGAGATGATCGGGTGCATCGCGCCGTATGATTTGCTGTCCCATCAGCAGATCGATCTCACCGCTTTGCAGCATATCATCAGCGGTGTGGCGCGTCACTTGGCGCAGTTCCAGCGTGATGCCCCAATCCTCAGCGATGGCGCGGGCAATATCCGCCTCGAAGCCTTCCACCACGCCCAGCGCATTAATGCCGGCAAATGGCTTGATGTTGAAGGGGATGCCGACGATGAGCCTTTGCGGCTCGCGCTCACGGATGCGAGCAAGGGCAGAGCGCGTGATGGGCGGGTAAGGGGTGGGTGTGGGCGGCGGTGGCACAAGGGTAGGCGGCACGCGGGTGGGTGTATCTTGGGCTGTGGCGGGCGCGGCAGCGTTCCCTAAGAGGATCAGCGCCGCCAGCACAATCAGCAGAGAAAGGCGAAAAAGATGCATAAAGCGTCCTGAACTGGTTCGTTTGCGGCGGCACATTGTAGCACACTCTGGGCGGCGGTAAAAATTCAGGCGTGGGGATGGGGTGGCGGTGAATAGATACAGCCTGCCATGCGTTCTGTGGGCGTCTTCCACACAACAAGCGCTTACCCACCGCTTGCCCTACGCGGACGCAACGAAATCTAATTGCGCTCGGCGGGCAGCGCCTTCGCCCCACGCGAGCGCGGCATGAACATGGTATCGAGGATTAGCTCTGGGCGCGGCTCGTTTGGGAAGGGATCGCCGCCGCGAATCTTCCGCACCATATAAGTGATCACCAGCTTGATCGTGCCGAGGATCGGCGCGATGAGCAGCGCACCAAAAATGCCGCCAAAGGCCGTGCCGATGAACAAGGCGACAATCACGACGGGCAGCGGCAGACTGACTGCATCACCGGTGATTTTAGGCGCGATCACGTTCAGCGTGAAGGTTTGCGTCACCAAGATGTTGATGAGCGCCACAAGCAGCGTCAATGCACCGCGATCCAAATCCACCAAGACTGTTGATCCGCCGATCAGCGGCGCGATGACCACCGGAAAGATGCTGAGCAGATTGCCCACCGTTGGGATAAGCGCCAGCAAGCCGCACGTCACACCGACAAAGACCGAGCCTGGCACGCCCATCAATTGGAATTGCAGCCAGGTTGCCACGCCGATAATCAGGGCGATGATAACCTGACCACGAAAGAAATAAAGCCACACGCGCAGCACACCGCGCAGCAAGATCGCGTATTCACGCTCGTAGGCGTCTTGCATCCGCACGAAGGCGCGGTAAAAACGTGGTAGCTCCAACAAGATGAAGAATGCCAGCAAATGCCCTAGGATAAGGTTGCCCAACGTGCCAACCACACCGCCGGCAACGCTGGCAAAGCTCGTTGCGATGCTGCTGAGGATAGATGCCACATTGATGTTCGATTCCTCGCCCTTCACCAACTGGCTAATTGGCTCCAGCAGGAAGTTGAGGTCAACACGCAGATCGTTTTCTGGCGCTTCTTCATCATGCAGCAGGTAGAGGTAGCGATCACGCTCTGGTGTGTATTGCCGAAAGAAGGTGATGCCGGTGCTGACAAAGTTTTCGACGGCGGGCTGCCAAGAGCTGATCGTCTCGGCAATGGCGGGTCCGATCCGCAGCACGGCAAACGTGATGCTGCCTAAATAGATCACAAACACGCTGATGATTGCCAGCCAATAGGGAAAGCGGAAGCGCCGCATCATAAACTGGATGGGGATGAAGAAGAACAGCACCAGCAGCAGCGCAATGATCAGCACTTGCATCACAGGACCTAGGAAGGTCACCGAATAGAGCGCAGCCACCAACAACAAGATGGCGGCTACGCGCTTTGTCCACACGCTCCATTCGGCGGCGTAGGGCAAGTCCGAAGGAACTTGATCATCAGGCTGGGCGGGTGGCAAGGCTTCACTCATAGGCTCGTCTCGTGAATTAAGCGCGCTAACGCAGGCTTCACCAAATGCGGATAGCGCACAGAAGCGTCATGCCCACCGCGTGTGACCATCAACAACTGCGCGTTTGGGATGCGCTCTGCCGCTTGCCGTGCTTGTTCAGCCGTCACTAGCATATCCATACTGCCATGAATGATCAAGGTCGGAACGCGCACTGCCTCAAGTTTAGGTTGGAAGGCGCGCATTTGCTCAATATCCAGTTTGAAGCCTTCAAAGCGCAGGCTGGCAGGGTTGTTTTGTTGCAAGGTGCGGAGAATGCCAAGTATTTCTGCGTCGCGCTCAATGAGTGGCAAGGTGCGTTCGACGGCACTGGAGATCAACCAATTCGAGAAGTCCCAGCGGTTGGCAAGCGCCAGTGGTGCCAAAATCTCCATGACGTAGGCAGGCGGCGTTTGGGTGATGGCATTGCCCAAAACGAGGGCGCGGCAGCGCTCTGGATGGCGCAGCGCGAAGGCGATGGCCGCCATGGCGCCCGCCGAATAGCCCGCCATAATCACACTTGGCACGTTCAGATAGTCTAGCAAGGCGGCGAAGGTATCTGCCATCGCCTCTGGTGTGCGCCCTGCCTCTAGCGGCGTGCGAAGGTAGCCTGCCCGTGACGGCGCGATGATGGTGCTATTTTCGTACAGCGTGCCGACGGAGAGCGCCTGATCATAGCCACCCATTGCCTGGTGCGAAATGAGGATGTGCGGTGCACCTTCACCACGCAGCACATATTCAATGTTGGTCTTCCCAACGCCTACAAAGTGGCTGCCCGTCAGTTGGCGCGCTGCGGCTGCCCGCATTTCATATTGGTAAGTACGCGCTAACCAGGCTGTGCCTGCACCGACTAAAAAGGCTGCTGCCGTTACTGCTGGAAGCATAAATCATTCTCCCGCTCTATGGTAACCTCTTGGGAAGCGGTGAAGAAATGCATTGTAAAGGCTCAGCCCTGCACTGTAGAGAGGGAGGCATTGACAGCAAAACAGGACTGGACAAACCGCAGCAACCTTGCTGCGGTTGATTTTGCTTCCGTGTGTTCACAACTTCCTTATCAATTATACCGAACCGAAAGACAGATGGGTTAAACGCCGCTCAAACGAGCGTATAACGATCTTGTCAAAGTGGGGAAGGCGTGCTACACTATCGCAAGATGTGTTTTCTTTCAAAAAGTGGGTCGCTCCCACTTTTTGTCTTAATTCTGATGGATACTACCGAGCGGGAGCCGCGCAAGGCATGGCGAAAAGCGATTTTACCCTAGCTTTTAATGAAATTACTGAGGCGCACCATCTACCACGTGAAGTAGTGGTAGAGGCACTTAAGCAGGCGTTAGTGTCTGCCTTCCGCCGTGATAGCGGAGTCAGCAGCGCGCAGCGTGTGGAGGCAGAAGTTGACCCCACAACCAACCGCTACCGCGTGCTGCTCGAAAAAGAAGTGGTGGACGACTCGACCGAAGGGCTTAGTGATAAAACTGAGATCACCCTCTCTGAGGCACGCCTGATTGTGCCTGAGGCTGAGGTTGGTGATGTCATCATGGCGCCACAAGAGACCAACACCAAGACCTTCGGACGCATCGCCGCGCAAACCGCCAAACAAGTGATCTTGCAAAAAATTCGTGAGGCAGAGCGCTCGACCCTCTATGAAGAATACAAAGGGCGCGAAGGTGAGTTGATCGTTGGACAGGTGCAGAGCATCAATAACCAGACGGTCACCGTCATGCTGAACGGGCGCGCAGAGGCAACGCTACCCGCCAAAGAGCAAATCCGTAATGAACGCTTCAAGCAGGGCGATAAAATCCGTCTGTACGTGATGGAAGTGCGCGAAAGCACACGCGGTCCGCAGATCATCGTCTCCCGCGCACACCGCAACATGTTGCGGCGGCTCTTTGAGTTTGAGGTGCCAGAAATCTATCATGGGCAGGTGGAAATCAAGAATATTGCCCGTGAGCCGGGACAGCGCTCCAAAGTGGCAGTGGCAGCCTTGCAGCCCGGCATTGATCCAGTCGGTGCGTGCGTTGGTCAGCGCGGCATCCGCATTCAGACCATCGTGAAGGAACTAAATGACGAACGCATAGACGTGATCGAGTGGAACGCCGATCCGTCCATCTTCATCGCTAAGGCGCTCAGCCCTGCCCACACCAACAGCCAATACGTCTACCTTGAAGAAGATATTGATCAGGGCAACACAGCAACTGTCATCGTCGGTGATGATCAGCTTTCGCTTGCCATTGGGCGCGAAGGGCAGAATGCACGCCTTGCCGCCAAGCTGACGGGCTGGCGCATTGACATTAAAAGCGTGAGCGAGGCAGCCTTTGACGCGCAAGCACGCCTTGCCGAGCCGCCTTTGGAGAAACTGGCAGCGGAAAATCCTGATCTGATCGCCGAAGTGGCGCGCATTTTAGAAAAGAAACGCGCTGAGCGCACCGTAATGCCCGAAGAATACCAGACGCTCTCGCGCTTTGTGCATATGGCAGAGACGCGCCTGCTTGATCATCGCATAACAGAGCTGGCAGAGCGCCGCAAACGCATTGAGCGTGCCAAAGCTGAGCTGCCGCGCCGCATCTTCCAAATGCAGCTTGAAGAGCTGGAACTGGAAGACGACATCCTTAAAGCGATCAAGACGCGCAGCATCCTGAATGTCGGTGATCTGATGGCGCGCCTGCAAGCCGAAGAATCTGTGCTGCTGACCATCCTAGAGGCGGCGAAGGTGAAAGATGGCGCAGCCGAGGCGCTCAACGCCATCAAAGATGCTATTGAGTCACTCGTGCCAAACTACCTGAACACGCCTGAGCCGCCGCCAGACCCTGAAGTTGAAGTGGCAGCCGCAGCGGAAGCTGACGCCGTGCCAGCGCTTGAACGCGCTGCCAGCCTTGCCGCGCCCGCCGATGAAGCACTCGACGAAGAAGCGCCGCCCGCCTTCCTCGATGTGGAAGCGCCAAGCGCGCCACGCCCTGCTCTGCCCGTGCTGCCGCCTGTGCCTTCCAAACCGCGCCGTCCGCAGCCTGCTGCGCCCGAACCCGCAGCAACCATCCTAGAGCCTGAGTTGGAGGAAGAGAGCAAGAAAGACCGTAAAGGCAAGGGCAAGCCTGCCAAGCCCGCCGCTGCCCGTGACCTGATCTATGATGAGGAGCGCGGCGAGACCGTGCGCTTGCGTAAACACAAGCGGCGCGGTGGGCGTGATTGGGAAGATTACGAGGAGTGAGCAGCATGGCACAGCGTTCCGCCCTGCCCAAACCACGTAAGCACGTGCCGCAGCGCATGTGTGTGGTTTGCCGCCAGACGGCAGCCAAGCGCACCCTGATTCGCCTCGTGCGGACGGCCGATCAGGGCGTGCAAGTTGACCCAAGCGGTAAGCGCAGTGGGCGTGGCGCATATCTGTGTGAAGCGGCGGCGTGCTGGCAGCGTGCCATCAGCAGCGATGTGCTGGCGAAGGCACTCCGCACCACTCTTACTGACGATGATCGCACGTATTTGCGTGCGGCAGCGGCACGCCTTGCCGCGCCGAACCCTGAGGCGAGCTAGGCGCATGGTAGCTTACAGCTGCGGCTGGCGTGTGGCACACAGCGCCGCGTGTAGGGTTGTTTTGTGTTTCTTGTGCGTGTGTGCAGGGCAAATCCCCAGCGGTGAGGGCGCGATGTAGACCGCGAACCCCCTCCCGCTGATCTGCCGCGCAGCGCACGCTTCGTTGTAGAAAGTCTGAGCTGACCGCCCTACCAAGCGCGGCAGCGGGAGGAATGTATGGCTAAAGAACGCCAATTAATCGAAATCCCTGAGTTTGTAACCGTCCGCGAACTTGCCACACTGCTTGGCGCCAACCCCATTGACGTGATGAAGCAGTTGATCAACAGCGGCATCATGGCAACCATCAACCAACAGCTTGATTTTGAGACGGCATCGCTGATTGCCGGTGACCTTGGCTTTGAGGTGCGCTCGATAGAGCCTGCTGAGAGCGAGACGACCGTCAGCCTTGATGACCTGCCGCCGTGGCGGCGCATCTACGCCGCTGAGGACGCCAAAAACCTTGTGCGGCGTCCGCCCGTCGTCACCATTCTCGGTCACGTTGATCACGGCAAGACCACCCTGCTCGATTCAATTCGGCACGCCCACGTTGCCGAAGGTGAGGCTGGCGGCATCACGCAGCACATCGGCGCTTATCAAGTTGTCCATAATGGGCAGAAAATCACCTTTCTGGATACGCCCGGTCACGCTGCCTTCACTGCGATGCGTGCGCGTGGCGCGCAAGGTGCAGATATTGCCGTATTGGTTGTGGCGGCGGATGACGGCGTAATGCCAACCACCAAAGAGGCAATCGCCCATGTGAAGGCAGCTCACGTGCCGATTGTGGTTGCCGTCAACAAGATTGATAAGCGCAACGCCAACCCTGACCGCGTGAAGCAGGAACTTGCCGAACTCGGCATTGTGCCGGACGAGTGGGACGGCGATACGATGTTCATCCCTGTCTCCGCCCGCGATAAGATCGGTATTGAGGACTTGCTAGAGGCAATCCTGATGACGGCAGAGGGTGCCGAGATTCACGCCAATCCAAAGGGCAAAACGGCAGGCACCGTCATCGAGGCGCGTTTGGAGAAGGCACGCGGCGTGATCGCTACACTCTTGGTGCAGAACGGCACTTTGCGGCTGGGCGATGTAGTGGTGGCAGGCAGCACACTAGGCAAAATTCGCGCCATGTTTGACGAAAACGGCAAAAATGTGCGCGAAGCGCCGCCTTCCACACCGGTGCAGGTGATGGGCTTTGCTGAACTGCCCAGCGTTGGCGATATGTTCACTACCTTCCGCAACGAACGCGAGGCACGCGCCCTTGTGGAAGAACGCAAGCAGGCAGCTGCCCAGATCGCGGCGCAAACGGCACGCCCAACCGCCTCATTGGAAGATATTTTCAAGCGCTTTCAGGCGGGCGAGGCAAAAGAACTGCTGGTCATCCTAAAGGTGGATACGCAAGGTTCGCTAGAGCCGATTGTGAATGAGCTAAACGCGCTCAGCAACACCGAACTTGGCTTGAAAGTTCTCTACGCAGAGACGGGCAATATCACCGAGAACGACATTAACCTTGCCACCTCCACCGGCGCAACGGTCCTTGGCTTCAACGTGACCGCCGATAGCGCCGCACGCAAGCTGGCTGAGTCCAACGCCGTTGAGATTCGCCTCTACAATGTGATCTATACCCTGATCGAGGACATCGAGAAGGCGCTCAAGGGTATGCTCGATCCGGTCTATCAGGATCGTGTGATCGGCGTCGCAGAGGTGCGGAAAATCTTTAAGGTGCCAAAGCAGGGCAAGATTGCCGGCTGTATGGTGCGTGATGGTGAGATTCGCCGTAACGCAAAGGTGCGCGTGCGGCGTGGGCGCGAAATGCTGGTTGAAGGTATTGGCGTTAGCTCGCTGAAGCGTGAGACGGAGGACGTGCGCGAAGTGCGCGCCGGCTTTGAGTGCGGCATTGGCTTGGAAGGCTTTGAGGACTTCATCCCAGGCGATATGATCGAGTTCTTGGTGCGTGAGCGCGTCAGCTAATCGGTTGCTTCGCCTGTGCTGGCGCAGCATGGGCGAGGCGTATTAATGGTTTCCCGCCCTTTCTGGCGGCATACTAGCTGTTCTCGCCCTTTGGGTAGGCACAGATCGGAGTATAAAATCATGACACTTAAACAAGAGCGCATGGCAGATCGCATCCGCGAGATTTTGAGCGAACTGTTGTTGTTCGAGGTGAGTGATCCTGCCTTGCAAGGCTTGACCGTTACCGAGGTGGTGTTAGACCGCGAACTAGAATACGCCACAGTCTACGTGAATGCGCTTGGCGAAGAAGATCGCGCTGAGGACGTGATGGCAGGCTTGCGCCGCGCCCATGGCTTTCTGCGCCGCGAACTGGCAAGCCGCGTCCGCCTGCGCCGTGCGCCGGAACTGCGCTTTCACTGGGACGAGACGCTTAGCCGCGCCGCGCACATTGAGGCAGTGCTGGATAGCCTTGCGCTGCCGCCCGCCGAAACATCTGATGCTGAAACATCCGAAGACAAGGACGACGCCTAAATGCAATTCGATTGGGATCAGGCAAGCGCGCTGCTCGGCAACGCCCATCACATCATTTTGGTCACCCACACACAGCCCGATGGCGATGCGTTCGGTTCGCTGCTTGGGCTTGGCAGCGCGCTTGCCACCAGCGGAAAAAACGTCACGCTTGCCGTGGAAGACGGCATGACAGATCGCTTTCGGTTTTTGCCTAACGCCCATTGGGTGCGCCCGAACCTTGAAGGCGTGACGGGCGATCTGGTCATCATCTTGGATTGCAGCGATGAACGGCGTCCCGGCAAGCTGATGGCGCCCATCAAGGCACTGAACGTCCCGACCATCAACCTTGATCACCACCGCACCAACACGCTGTTCTGCACCGCCAACTTGGTAGATGCTGACTGGGTTAGCACCACTGAGGGCATTTTGGAATGGCTGGATCGCTTAGGCATTCCTTTGACCTTTGAAGTGGCGCAGTGCTTGCTGTGCGGCTTGGTGACGGATACGCTCTGCTTCCGCACCGACAGTGTGAAGGCGGATACGCTTGGCAAGGCGCAGCGCCTGATAGACGCTGGCGCAACCCTGAATTACCTTGTCCAAAAGACGCTTAGCACCGTGCAGACGGGTGTGATCCGCTTATGGTCGCAAGTGATGCCAACGGTGCAGATTGAAGATCATGTGATTTGGGTGAAGGTGACGCTTGCCGCACGGCAGGCAGCCAACGCACCTGAGCGCGGCGATGGCGATCTGGTCGGGATGCTCTTACAGGCAGAAGACGCCTACATCGCCGCCATCTTCCGCGAATTGCAGGACGGCAAGACCGATATTAGCTTCCGCGCCGTGCCGGGCTTTGACGTGGCAAGCGTGGCGATGCGCTTAGGCGGCGGCGGGCATACGTTGGCAGCAGGCGTGACGCTGGACGGTGTGCCAGATGACGTTGAAGGGCGCGTGATCGCCGCTTTGAAGGAAGCAGTCCAGCTGGGGGCGCCTAGCGTTGCCTGAGGCGTTCGGCTTCCTGCCTGTGGATAAGCCGCTGGGCATGACCAGCCATGCGGTGGTGGCTGCCGTGCGGCGCGGCATTCGCATGAAGCGCGTTGGGCATGGCGGCACGCTCGATCCGCTTGCT
This sequence comes from Chloroflexi bacterium CFX4, assembly GCA_021404685.1. GTDB lineage: Bacteria > Chloroflexota > Anaerolineae > Aggregatilineales > UBA2796 > CP2-2F. The sequence goes on from QWHC01000014.1 coordinate 71,596, forward strand.
ACAGGCGTTTTGGTGGTGTGCATTGGAACGGCAACGCGCCTCAGTGAGTATGTGATGCATACGCGCAAGCGCTACCTTGCACAGGTGCGGCTGGGCGCTACCACCGAAACAGACGACGCCGAAGGGCAGATCAGCGCCGAACAACCGATTGATCAGCTCACTGAGACGGCTGTTGCGGCGGCACTGGCAGCCTTCAACGGCGAGACGGATCAGATTCCGCCGATGTACAGCGCCATCAAGCAGGGCGGGCAAAAACTCTATATGTTGGCGCGGCGCGGCGAGACCGTTGAGCGTCCACCACGCCGCGTCTGGATGCAGGTGCGCCTTGTGCGTTACGCCGCGCCACACGCCGAACTCATGGTGGAATGTTCGGCTGGCACCTACATCCGCAGCCTTGCCCGTGATCTGGGCGCGGCGCTTGGCGTGGGCGGCTATTTGGCAGGGCTGCGGCGGCTTGCCAGCGGCAGCTTTGAGCAGCCTATCGCGTGGGATGCTCTGCAAGCTGCCTTTGCCGAGGGGAACTGGGCGCGCTATCTGCTTGATGAGCGCGCTGCCCTGCCACACTTGCCCGAAGTTTCCCTAAATGCCACCCAGACGGAAGCCATCCGTCACGGGCGGGCAATTCCCGCGCAGAACGGCGCAGATGGCACATTGGCGCGCCTCTACGCGGCATCGGGCGCCTTCCTCGCCATCGCGGCGTGCCACGCCGAAACGTGGCAACCGGTGAAGGTCTTTCACGTAGATCAGGAATCATAAGCATAATCTAAGGACGGCAGCATGTCAGATTATCACAAGGGCATGAGCAAAACGCGCGTCTCGTTCTTTGGGCGCATTAAACAGGCGTTGGGCGGCTCCCAGGTGACGGAAGACACTTGGGATGAGATTGAGACGTTGCTCATTCAGGCAGATGTGGGCATGGAGACGACGCTCAAGCTGATGGATCGCGTCCGTGAGCGCTATCGGCGGCAGGGCATGACGCGCCCTGAGCAGGTGCAGGCTGCCTTCCGCCAAGAGCTGCGCGGGCTGCTGCTGCCACCGACGCCGCTTAACATCAGCGGGCGCGAACTCTCGGTGGTGCTGATCGTTGGCGTCAACGGCAGTGGCAAAACGACCAGCATTGCCAAGCTGGCACTGCGCCTGATCCGCAACAACCGCAAAGTGATGCTTGCCGCTGGCGATACTTTCCGCGCTGCTGCCATTGAACAGTTGCAGGTGTGGGGCGAGCGCGTCGGGGCGGCGGTCGTTGCGGGCAAGCCAAACGCCGATCCGGGTGCGGTGGTCTATGATGCGGTGAGCGCGGCAAAGGCACGCGGCTATGACGTGCTGCTGATTGACACTGCCGGGCGCTTGCAGACCAAATACAACCTGATGGAAGAACTGAAGAAGATATACGGTGTGATTGGCAAAGTCGTGCCGGACGCGCCGCACGAAACGCTCATCGTGCTGGATGGCACAACCGGGCAGAATGCGCTTTCGCAGGCGAAAGGCTTCACCGAAGCGGCAAAGCTGACCGGTGTGATCGTCACCAAGCTGGATGGCACGGCAAAGGGCGGCATGGTCTTTGCCATTCAATCCGAGCTGGGCTTGCCCATTCACTACGTCGGGCTTGGCGAACGCATGGACGACCTGATCTTGTTCAATCCCGATGCTTTTGTAGATAGCCTCTTTGAGGATGCGTGAGCCTTATCGCACTCCGCCAACTCTCATAAGGTTCACCGATAAGAAAGCCTGTTAGGGGCGGGATACATTACATCCCGCCCGCATTACCTCTCCCCTCTGCGCTAATCTACATAGTGCGTGCCGCTACCCAAGCCCGTTCAGGCAATGCCGCATCAGCGAATGAGGAACAAGTGCAGCACAGCCAACGGCACAGCACCATAAATAAGCAGCGCTGAAAACCAATTATTGAACGTCAACTTAGGGTGATTACGCAGCAGCCAATGCAGTGCTGCGTGAATCAGCAAGAACAGATTAAAACCAATCTGAAATTCCCGCGCCTGCCAATTGATCATGATCAGTACCAGCAACGGCACATGCAGAAACGTGAAAATGCGATAAGCAGTTACATCGCCAAAGGATGCCAGAAAAGGGAAGAAACGCCATTCGTGTTGTTGAATGGCGTCTAGTTCATGGGCAGTCAGCCATGCCACATTGATCAAGAAAAGAAGATTTGCAGCATCCATAACAACCCTAAAGCATCCCTTCAAACACAACCTTACACACATTGGCGGCGCTTGGCAACCTATTCAGAGAGTTACGCCCCACCTCTTACAATTTTGCCTATTGACAAAAACCAAGAGTTTGTTTACATTGGTTGGCATATTTAGTCTAGCCTAAACTATAGTTGCAGGGGAAATGAAAAATGGGGAAATCCAAACGTTGGGTGCTGCTGCTGCTTCTAATGACGCTTATGTTGATGCCGTTCGGTGCGCTGCGCGCTGAGGAGCGCCTGCGTGTGGTGGCAACCACAACACAAGCAGCCGATCTGGCACGCATCATTGGCGGTGAGCGCATTGCGCTTACGGCGCTGATGGGCGCTGGCGTTGATCCACACCTCTACAAACCGACCGAGTCCGATATTGCCGCCATGAACAGCGCGCAAGTGGTCATCTACAGCGGCTTGAACCTTGAAGGGCAGTTTGAAACAGTCTTTGCGGCGTTGGGTCAGCGCGCCATTCGCACCTACGCACTGAGTGCGCCAGTGGCGGATGCGGGCTTCCTGCTTGAGGAAGAGGTCGGCGTGCCTGATCCGCACTTCTGGTTTGATCCGCGCAATTGGGCGCTTGCCGCCGAAGGTTTGGCAGCCGTGCTTGCCGAAAGCGATGCCGCCAACGCCGATTTTTACCGTGCTAATGCGGCTACTTACACAGCGCAGCTTGAGGCGCTCTATGACTGGGGCTTGGCAGCCATGACTGACGCCGCCATCCCTGAGGAAAAGCGTGTGCTGGTCACCTCGCACGATGCCTTCCAATACTTCGGAGATGCCTTCGGTTGGCAAGTGCGCGGCATTCAGGGCATTAGCACGGCAGCAGAAGCAAGCGTTGCCGATATTCAGGCAGTGGCAGATTTGGTGGTCAGTGAGGGTATCAGCGTGATCTTCGTCGAGAGCAGCGTGCCGCGTGCCACCATTGAGTCTGTGGTGGCAGCAGCGCAGGCACAAGGTGCCTCGGTGAAAGTGGGCGTGCGTGAACTCTACTCGGACGCGATGGGCGCGCCTGAGGATTTCGGCGGCAGCTATATGGGTATGATCACGCACAACATCATCACCATTTTGCATTCATTCGGTTACCCTGTGCCGCCGCTGCCCGAAAGTTTAGGGTTAGCGTTGCCAGAGGAATTGCAAGGACGTTAGCAAATTTTCAGGGCTGCCTAGTACACTGAGCTAGGCAGCTCCGAACAGTAAGGATACATCGAAGATGACAGACCAAACCTACGCACTCGAAATTAACGACCTCACGGTTGCCTATCAGAACAAGCCCGTGTTGTGGGATATTGATTTGCACGTGCCAAGCGGCGTGCTAATGGCAATCGTCGGCCCGAATGGGGCCGGCAAAAGCACGCTGATCAAAGCAGCGCTAGGTCTTATTCCGCGTGCTTCCGGCGATGTGCGCTTCTTTGGCAAGCCGCTGCGCCAAGCGCGCCGCCTGATTGGCTACGTGCCGCAGCGTGGCAGCGTGGATTGGGACTTCCCAACCACTGTGCAAGACGTGGTGATGATGGGGCTTTACGGACGATTGGGCTGGCTGCGGCGCCCGGGTAAGGCGGAACGTGAGGCAGCATTCCACGCCCTAGACCAAGTGGGCATGGCGAATTTTGCAGGGCGGCAGATCAGCCAGCTTAGCGGCGGGCAGCAGCAGCGCGTCTTTTTGGCGCGTGCCTTGGTACAGGCTGCCGATCTTTACTTCATGGATGAGCCGTTCGCCGCTGTGGACGCCGTGACCGAACGCGCCATCGTCAGCCTGCTGCACACCTTGCGCGAGCAGGGCAAGACTGTGATCGTCGTCCACCACGACTTGCAGACCGTCACCGAATATTTCGACTGGGTGACGCTGCTCAATGTAGAGGTCATCGGCAGCGGCGCGACGGCGCTCACCTTCACCGAAGAAAATGTGCGGCGCACCTATGGCGGACGTATTGGCGCGCTGCCGCCTGCTCTGAATGGTAGCACGCCGCAGAGAGAAGGCGTCTATGTTGCCTGAAATGCGGCAAATGCTGCCTGAAGATCGGCGTGTGTGGCGCTTTATTGGTGTGGTGGCGCTCTTGGTGGCACTTGGCATTCCGCTGAGCGTGGCGCTTGGCGTGCAGTACGACTACACGCTGACCAACGTTGCGCTAGGCGGCGCGCTGCTTGGCGTGCTGTGCGGCATGACGGGTACCTTTGCCATGCTGCGCGGGCAAAGCCTGCTCGGTGATGCACTCTCGCACGCGGCACTGCCGGGCGTGGCACTTGCCTTCCTGTTGGTTGGGCGTGAGCCTTTCGCGCTCTTGGTCGGTGCTGCTGCAACGGGCTGGCTGGGCGCGCAGTTGGTCGGCACGCTTACCAACACCACACGCCTAAAGCAAGATGCCGCGATGGGCATTGTGTTGGCGTCCTTCTTTGCGATTGGCGTGGCGCTGCTCTCGTATATTCAAGGGCGCGCCGATGCCAGCCAAGCCGGCTTGGATAAGTTCATCTTTGGGCAAGCGGCAGCCATCGTGCAGCGTGATGTGCTGATGCTGGCTGCGGCGTGCGTGCTGGTCGGCGCAACACTCTTTGCCTTCTGGAAGGAATTCAAGCTGCTCACTTTTGATCCTGACTTTGCGCGTGCCAACGGCTATCCGACGCGGCGGCTGAATCTGATCCTCTCCAGCCTGATCGTGGCGGTCATTGTGCTTGGGCTGCAATTAGCCGGCGTGATCTTGATGGTCGGCTTGCTGATTGCGCCTGCCGCCGCTGCACGCCAGTGGACGCGCCGCTTGGAGCAGATGATCGTCCTCGCGGTGATCTTGGGCGCCTTCGCCGGTGGATCGGGCGCGGTGCTGAGCGCTGTTGAGCGCGGCTTGCCCACCGGTCCGATGATGATTGTGGTCGCGTGCAGCCTTGTGCTGGTTGCGCTGCTCTTTGCGCCAGAGCGCGGCGTGCTGTGGCAGCTTTGGCAGCGGCGCACGGCGCACCAACTGACGAAAGAAGGCTAACCATGCACGGCATTGAACGTCTCTTGATTGAATTTTTGCTGAACTTTGCCACTGCCGAGCAGATCAATATCTTCTTTGGCGATCCACGCAATACGGCACTGTTGATCGGAGCGTTGGTCGCCTTTGCAACGGCGCTTTGCGGTGTGTTCTTGGTGCTGCGTAAGATGGCGATGACTGCGGATGCGATCAGCCATACGGTGCTGTTTGGCATTGTGGCTGCTTTTTTGGCGATGCTGTGGCTTGGGCAAGAGCCAAGCCTGAGTTCGCCGCTGCTGCTGCTTGGCGCGGCGGCTGCCGGCGTTGGCACTGTGCTGCTGACCGAGCTGATTCAACGCTCAAACTTGGTCAAGGGTGATACGGCGCTTGGCTTGGCGTTTCCGTTCCTGTTCGCGCTCGCCGTGATTTTGGTGACGCGCTACATTCCCAACGTGCATCTGGATGCCGATTCGGTCATGGTTGGCGAGATCGGCGTGGCGTGGGCAAACACCAACAGCCACTGTCTCGCCAATTGTGAGCCTGTAACCATCACCGCCGATGATCCGCGTGCGACGGTAGCGCGCACCTGTGTGAACTGTGCAGCAGAAGGCATTTCGCCGCGCAGTCCGCGTGCCGCCTTTGAGGAAACATGCGGTAATTGCGGCACCTTCAGCGCAGCGGAGGCTTGGCAGCGCCGTTTGATCAGCGCGCCGCCGCAGTTGGTCTTTGTGCCGCGTGCGCTGTTGCCGTTGGGCAGCGTCTCGCTGCTGAACCTGCTCTTTGTGCTGTTCTTCTATAAAGAACTGAAGTTGGCAACCTTTGACGCAGGTCTGGCGGCTGCTTTTGGCTTTAAGCCTGCGCTGCTCAGCTACGCGCTGATGATCTTGGTCAGCCTGACGGCGGTTGCCGCCTTCGATGCGGTCGGCTCGATCTTGGTGGTGGCATTCTTCATCATTCCAGCGGCGGCTGCCTACCTGCTGACGGATCGGCTGTGGCTGATGTTCGTCATTGCGCCGCTGCTAGGCATCTTCGCCGCTTTCACGGGCTACGAGGTGGCGCGGACGTGGGACATTTCAATCTCGGCGGCGATGGTAATCATGCTCTTTGCCTGCTTCAGCCTGATTTGGGTACTTTCACCACGTTATGGGTTGCTGGCAGGACTGGTGCGGCGCTGGCGGCAGCACAGGCAGTTTGCAGAGCAGCTTCTGCTTGGGCATTTGTATAACCATCAGCGCACCGCCGAGGCGGACGCCGAATGTGCGCGTGAGACGCTGCACCAACACTTGAACTGGTCGCCGCGCAAAACGGCGCACTATCTGGCACGCTTGCAAGCAGGGCGTTTGGTGCAGTTGGAGGCGGCGCAGGTGCGTTTAACGCTGCGCGGTGAGGCGGTGGTACAGGCATTCCGCACCGAGCTGCTGGCGCACTAAGGGCGGGCAACGCGCTGATAGACTGCCAGCGTCTGGCGAGCGGTCTGCTGCCAGTCAAAGCGGGCAAGGTTAGCGCGCCCTTTAGCACGCAGCGCAGCGCGCAGATCGGGATCGCGCAGGCAAGTGCGGAGTGCCGCCGCCATTGCCTGCACGTCGTAGGGGTCAAAGTAGTGGGCGCCTTCGCCTGCCACTTCGGGCAGCGAGGCAGCCGTTGAGCAGACGAGCGGTACATCGGCTGCCTGTGCCTCTAAGGCGGGCAAGCCAAAGCCTTCATAGAGCGATGGTAGCACAAATAGTTCTGCGCCGTTCAGCAAGGTTGGCAAATGTGCGCTTGGCACATAGCCCGTCGCATGGATGCGCGCATTGAGCATGTGCGGCGTTACGTTCGGCGGCAGTTTGCCAATCAGCACCAACTGGTGCGGAAATTCAGCCTGAACTTGCCCGAAGGCTGCCACCAAACGCGGGATATTCTTGTGCGGATAGCCGCCGCCGATGGCAGCAATATAAGGTTGTGTGATGCCATGTTCGGCGCGGATAGCGGCGGCTGCCTCGCCCTGAAGCGGCTCGATGCTGCTCTGCACACCAAGCGGCACAACATCAATTTTATCAGCAGGCAGCGCCAAATGTCCGATCATCTCGCGCTTGGCAAACGCGGAATCGGCGATGATGCGCCGTGCGCGCCGTGCGCCGCTTGCCGTGAAGAAGATCACCACACGCCGCCGAAAAGCGGACATATCTTCACTCATCACCACAAAGCGTGTATCGTGCAGGGTGACCACGCTTGGGCAAGGCAAGATCAGCGGCGCAATCGTGTTCAGCGAATGTAATACATCCAGCCGATGGCGGCGTGCCAAGATCGGCAAGATTACCTGCTCATACAAATAGCGCAGCGGACGATTTTTCGGGCTGACCGGACAGAGAATGCGCTTGAGGTTTGGCGCATTTGGCAGCGGAAAGTTTACCATTTCGCGGTTCAGGTACAGATAATGCATATTATCGGAACTGACCTCCACCAACGCCTTGATCAAATGCTCAGCGTAGATAGAGGTGCCATTGATGACGCCCGAACGCAGATAGAGTGCATTTAAGCCAATTCGCATCAGCGGCGCGCCACTTTCTGGTAGACTGCCAACGTTTCGCGGGCAGTTTTTTTCCAAGAAAAGCGCGCCAGATTAGCCCGTCCTTCAGCGCGCAGTGCCTGGCGCAGATTGGGATCGCGCAAGCAAGTGCGGAGCGCTTCGGCAAGGGCGCTTACGTCATACGGATCGAAATAGTGCGCGCCGTCGCCCGCGACTTCCGGTAGCGAGGCAGCTGTTGAGCAGACCAACGCGACATCGGCAGCCTGTGCCTCTAAAGCGGGCAAGCCAAAGCCCTCATAGAGCGAGGCAACCACGAAGACATCTGCGCCGTTCATCAGGATGGGCAATTCATCATCTGGCACATAGCCGGTCGTCCGCACGCGCTCACCCAGCGACTCAGCGCTCACGTTGCGCGGCAGCCTGCCGAACAGCACCAGTTCATGCGGAAACTCGCCGCGAATCTGCGCGAACGCTTCTAACAGGCGCGGCATGTTCTTGTGGACATAGCTGCCGGCAATGGCGGCGATGTATGGCTGCTGAATGCCGTACTTAGCGCGAATCGCCTCAGCAGACTCGGTCGGTGGTGCGCTTTCAAGTGGACTAATGCTTAAATGCACCACATCAATTTTTTCCGCCCTCAAGCCGAAGTGCGCGATCATCTCGCGCTTGGCAAAGTCCGAGTCGGTGATGATTCGCGTGGCGCGCCGTGCGCCGTTACCGGCAAAGAAGCGGATCACTTGCCGCCGAAAGCCGTAAATATCGCCGCCGAGTGCGGGAACCATGAAGCGCGTATCGTGTAGAGTCATCACGCTGCGGCATGGCAGAAAGAATGGATGCGTCAGGTGCAACGAGTGCAAGATATCCAGCTTGTGTTTGGCAGCGTGGCGCGGCAGGATAACTTGCTCATGGAAATAGCGCGGGAAGCGTTGGTGCGGCAAAAATGGAAAGACGACGGGCTGAAAATTCGGCGCGGGCATGGCAAACTGGGCAGCTTCGGCGTTTAGGTAGACGTAGTAAGTGCTTTCGGCATCCAACAGCGCCAGCGAATCGAGCAAACGGCGCGCATAGATATAGGCACCGTCCACACAGCTAGGGCGCAAATAGAGAATATTGATGCCGATTCGCATAGTTGCCTACGTTTGAGCCAAGAGCGTTATCGCTTATAATACAGGCGATGAGGCTAGTCGGCAACCTGAGCAGGCGAAAATCAGGCAGAATAAGGCGCACATGGCAGCACCGAACGTCAAACGCAACGTAATCTACAACGTACTCGGCGGCGTGTGGGCAATTGGGCTGAATCTGGTCTTGGTGCGCGTGCAGTTGCAAACGCTTGGCGCAGAAGCATACGGGCTGATCAGCTTTGGGCAAACGCTCATGCTGATGAACACCCTCTTTGATTTTGGGCTGGCAACCACGCTCATCCGCAGCCTTGCCGCAGATAGCAGCACGGCGCGTCAACAATCTCGTGCTTTTGTGCAAAGCGCCGCTGCCATTTATTGGGCGTGCGCTGCCCTGATCGGCATCCTGATCTTTGCCGCTGCGGAGCCGCTGGCAGCAGGCTGGCTGCGCTTGGAACAGGTGCCGTTCACAGAGGCGGTTGCCGCACTACGTCTATGGGCAATTGCCATTGCCTTCAATCACCTGATGTACCTCTATGTGGCGCTCTTAAGCGGCGTGCAGCGCCTCGATCTGCTGAATGCCGTCAAGGTGGTGTACATCACCATTTATCAGGGCGGTGGCACGCTGCTGCTACTGCTGACGGGCAGTCTGGGCGGATTCATGCTCTGGAATGCGCTGACTTCGGTGGGTGGTGTGCTGCTTTATACGCTGATGGTGCGCCGTGCAGGGAGCGGACTGCTGGAACTGCCGCGTTTGATGTGGTCGGCGCTGCACCCTGCGCTTGGGCAAATGGGCAGCGTCTATGGTACGGTGCTGCTCTCGCTGATCCTAATTCAGGTGGATCGCGTCTTGATTAGCCGCTTGCTGCCGCTGACTCAGCTTGGCTTTTATAACACTGCCTTCATCATCATTCAGGGCATTGGCACGCTGCAAGGCTTCATCAGCACGGCGCTGCTGCCCGTCCTCGCCAACGATCACGGTGCAGCCGATCAAGAGGCATTCATACGGCATATGCGGCGTTTGCTGCAAGTGATGCTCTATCTGATCACGCCGTTGGTCTTTGCCTGCCTTTTCTTTGGGCGCGAGCTGCTCTTGATCTGGACGACACCTGAGGCAGCCGAAGGCGCCTTCCGTGTGATGGGACTCTTGGCGCTTGGCTCGCTGCTCAACACGATCTCGGCGGCGGATTATACTGCGGCGGCTGCCACTGCTAACGCGGATGTGATTGTGCGGGTGAACCTATGGCTGCTGCTGCCCTACCTCGCGTTGATGTACGTCGGGATTGTGGCGTTGGGCATTGAAGGCGCGGCATTGGTGTGGGTTACCCTTAACTTCACCTATTTGTTCACACAGCAGCCGGCGGTGCATCGGCGCGTGTTGGGCAGCTACAGCATCGGTTGGTCAGCGCGCAACGCTGCGCCGTTTTTGCTGCTCAACGTGCTGATCTTTGGCGTGCTGCGCGCCCTCTACGACGCGCTGCCAAGCGCTAACCTTCTGCTAGGGCTTGCCTGTGTCAGCCTTGCCGCGCTGCTCAGCTTTGCCACCTGTGCTGCCTTGTTGGATGCCGAACTGCGGCAAGTTGGAGTCCGTTGGCTGCGGCGTGTGCTTCCCAGCAGCCCTTAGTGGAGCTTACCCTATGCCAGAAACCATCCCTTGCACCTATTGCGGCGCGGCGGCGCTGCCTTTTCTGCGCGCTCAGGACGACAACCGCCGCAGCACAACCGAGACGTTCACCTACTATCGCTGTGATGCTTGCAGACTCATCTTTCTGCATCCGCTGCCGGCTGATCTGAGCCTTTACTACGTCGGTGATTATCACGCGCAGCCCGCTAGCGAGGCGGAACGTGCCTTCCATGCCCGCCTAGAGGCGATTAAACTCGCCTATGTGCAGCGCTACGCACAGGGCAAAACTTTGCTAGAGATCGGACCTTCTTACGGCGCGTTTTTGCGGCTTGCCAAGCAAGCAGGCTTTGCGCCAGAGGCAATTGAACTGGACGCCGATTGCGTCGCTGCGCTGAACGCAGAAGGCATTCCAACCCTTCAGAGCGCCGCACCGCTCGAAGCGCTCAGAACGTTTGGCAGCTACGACGTGATTGGCATGTGGCATGTAGTGGAGCATCTGCCGCAGGTGTGGGAAGTGCTGGCAGAGGCGGCGGCACACCTCAAACCGAACGGTATTTTGATCATCGCGGCGCCCAATCCGCAAGCACTGACCTTTCGCCTGTTCAAGCAGCGTTGGGGCTACCTTGATGCGCCACGCCACATTCACCTGCTGCCGATTGCGCTCTTAGAAGGGCTGGCACGCCAGAATGGGCTTACCTTGATTCAGCGCACAACCAGCAGCGCCGAGTCGGTATGGCATAATTATGGGGCGTGGCGCAGCAGTTTGATCAATCTGGTTGGCAAAGGGCGCGCACAGGCGGCGCTTGGGCTGCCGCAAAGCGCTGATCAGCCGCGTTCGCGCAGTTCACTGCTGAAGGCGCGCGTATTCCGCCTCGCCCTGCGCGCCCTGATCTTGGCTGCCGCGCCCATGGAGCGCACAGGATTGCGCGGCAGTGCCTACACGCTCATTTTTAGGAAGCAAGCATGAATACGCCCGAATTCTCTGTTGTGATCCCAACGCGGAACGGCGAGCGCTATCTTGGCGCGGCGATTGAGAGCGTGCTTGCCCAAAGCTACCCACATTGGCGCTTGCACATCCTCGAAAGCGGCTCGACCGACAGCACAATTGCGCTTGTAGGGCGCTACCTGAATGATCCGCGCATTACGCTGCACAGCACGCCGCCCGATCAGCCGCACTTGGATATTGTGGGCAATTGGGCGCGCATTTTGCGCCTTGATCTGAGCGAGTATCTGACCATCCTTGGGCATGATGACTTATTCAGCACAGATTTCTTGGCAGAGATCACGGCGCTGATGGCGGCTGAGCCGAACGCCTCGCTGTGGCTGACGCACTTCCACCTGATTGATAGTGAGGGTGCGCTGATTCGCCCATGCAAGCCGTTTCCGCCGCGCCTGAGCGCCGATGAATATCTGCTTGGGCTGCATACGCGCCGCTTGGAGAGCTTTGCGACGGGCTATGTGATGCGGCGGGTAGATTATACGCGCTTGGGCGGCATTCCGCCGCTGCGAAACTTGCTATATGCCGATCTGCTGCTGTGGTATCGCCTAAGCAGTCTTGGTTATTTGGCGTGCAGTGCGCGCCATACCTTTAGCTACCGTGTGCATGGGCAGAGTATGTCCTACGCGATGCAGCTTAGCGATTGGTATGCCGCCTCAGAGGAATATTTGAAGGCGTTGGCGGAAAGCGATCACTTCAAGGATGCGGCGCAGCGTCAAGCGGCTTACGCCTGCATTGCCCACGAGCTAAAACGCGCCTTCTACCGCAGCCTGATGGCGCTCATCTCAGATGGCACGCCGCAGCAGCGGCAGGCATTCCGCCGCGTGGAAGGCGAGATCGCAGCGCGTGCCACGAAAGCAGGCATTACGGGCTACCGCGATTGGCGCAGCGACCTCTTGGCGCTGATCGCCTACAGGGTGCCTGACCGTCGGCTGCGCCGTGCGCTCTTTGCGCCGATTCTTTGGTGGCGGGCGCGCCGCAAGGAGCGTGGGAGAGCGTAATAAAGGCACGCCCTCATCAAGGACTCACGTGAAAAATGCGGCGCTTTGTGGCACAATTGTGCCTTGCAAAGTTCTGCACACTAGGGAGCGCATAGAAACAGCCTCGTGGGACGCTACTTCAGCCTGTTGATCGTCTTGATCGGTGCTGTGGTGCAATCTACCATTGTGCCAGAACTGCGGATTGGCGATAGCGCGCCTGATCTGGTCTTGTTGCTCGTTCTGGCGTGGACGCTGCTCTCTGGGCTGAGCGAAGGCTTGCTGTGGGCAGCCGTTGGCGGCGTGCTGCAAGACTGGCTGAGTGGGTTGCCAACCGGCACAACAGCATTGGCGCTGTTGGCAGCCGCCATGAGCGCGCATATCTTGGTTGGGCAGATCACGCGCCGCAACGTACTGCTGCCGCCGCTGGTTGCCGCCGGCGGGACAGTGGTCTATCACGCTGCGCTGATCGTGCTGTTGATTATCGTTCGCCGCCCGGTGGAGATCGGCTATACCCTGCGCTATATCACGCTGCCCGGCGTGCTGTTTAACGCGGTGGGAATGCTGTTCGTCTTCGTTAGTTTAGGGCTGTTATATAGTGTGTTCCGCCCAAAGCGCGTTCAGTTGTGAGGTACCGTTTGGCTCAGGCGCAGCACAGCTAAGGGTTTGCTATGCAAAATCGGATTCTGCCCTTTCAAGGTTCACGGTTGGTCTTTTTCAGTGTGGTGATGCTGTGCAGCTTCATCGTGCTGATCTTGCGGCTTTATGAATTTCAGTTCACACGCCTAGAGGCATTCGAGGCAGCCGCCCGCGAAAATGCGGTGCAAAGCGTGCCGCTGCCTTCCACACGTGGCATCATTTACGACCGTTACGGCGTGCCGTTAGCGCTGAACGCGCCTGCCTTCAACGTTGCGGTGACGCCTGCCTACGTTCCTGATGACGAAGAAGCGCTGCTGCGAATGCTCAACCGCCTTTCAGCCCTGGTGGACGTACCTGCCACACGCGCTGCTGCCGAGGCATCGGGCAGGCGCTTTATTCGCAGCTTGCAGGATCAGATTGATGATGGTGCGCGTGTGGCACCCTACCGCGAAGTGGTGGTTGCAGCGGACGTGCCGCAGGCAATCGCGCAGATCATCCTTGAAGATTTGCAAAACTTGCCCGGCGTCAGTGTGGATGTCGTCTCGGTGCGGCAGTATCCCAGCGGCAGCCTCACCTCACAAATCATCGGCTATTTAGGTCCGATTGGTGAGGCAGAAGCACGTGAACTGCGCGAACAAGGCTACAATCCCGCCTTTGAGCGTGTGGGCTATGCGGGCGTGGAGGCCTATTTCGAGCGCGATTTGGCAGGCGAGCGCGGCTTGGAAACGCGCATTGTGGACGTGGCAGGCTTGCCGATTCAGGTGCTTAGCCGCCGCGAGCCGGTGGCAGGTAAAAACATTCGCTTGACCATTGATCTTGCCCTTCAGCGCGTGGCAGAACAAGCGCTCAGGGATCGCATCAACATGGTGAACGCACGGGCGCAAGCACAGGTCACCATCTCAGGGTCGGTGATCGCTATTGATCTGCGGACGGGCGAAGTGCTGGCGATGGTCAGTTTACCCACGTATGACAATACACGCTTCGCACGCGCCATTGATGGCGAATACTACCTCCGTATCGCCCGTGAGCCGCAAACGCCCTTGGTGAACCATGCTATTCAATCGCTGTATCCGCCCGGCTCAGTGTGGAAATTGGTTTCGGCGGCGGGTGTGCTGGAAGAAAAGGTGGTGCCGTGGGATTACTACCTCTACGATGCTGGCGAATTGTTCGTTGAAAACAGCTTTGCCACCAACGATATTGGGCAGCGGCAGCGCTTTGTGTGCTGGCTGCCGCAAGAGGAAGGTGGGCATAAGTGGGTGAACATGGTAGAGGGCATCGCTTGGAGCTGTGACGTATATTTCTACCAGGTGGGCGGTGGCAACCCTGATCCGAACGTTTCGATGGTGCTGAAGCCGGGCGGCTTGGGCATTGAAAACCTAAATCGCTACGCTACAGCACTAAGCATCGGCGTGCGGACGGGCATCGAGTTGCCCGGCGAAAACGGCGGCAGAATGCCTGACCGCACATGGAAGCGCCGTAATTATGGCGAAAGCTGGTCCACGGGCGATACCTATAACGCCGCCTTTGGGCAAGGCTACGTCACGGTGACGCCGCTGCAACTGCTGACGTCAAGCATGGCGCTTGCCAACGGCGGTAATCTCTACCAGCCCACTATTTTGCACAGCTTTCTGGATTCAGAAGGCAACGTGATCATGCCCTTCACACCCAAGATTGAGCGCACTATTCTGCCGCCTTCTGAAGGGCAGATCGCCGTGCTGAACATGCGTGAGGATATGCTGGTGCAGGGCAAGCAAAGCCTCGCCTGCATCTGTGAGCCGCGCAGCCCGTACAAAGACCCAAACAACGCAGATTTCTACGATCCCAACTTGCCCGATTGCACCGACAGCTTCAAGCAAAACTACCGACGGACGGTCACCCTTGAAGGGCGCGGCGAGATCACCTACACGGTGCATATTCCCTATGGCTACCGTTTTGGCGGCGTGTGCAATCCGCTGTTCATCAACGACTCGCTCTATCGCAACTATCAGCCGCCCTTTGTCAGCGCCTTCAATCTGCGCGTGGTGGAAGAAGGGATGCGCCAAGCGGTCATCAATCCCTTTGGCACTGCCAGGAAGTTTGATT
Organism: Chloroflexi bacterium CFX4; assembly: GCA_021404685.1. Classification (GTDB taxonomy): domain Bacteria; phylum Chloroflexota; class Anaerolineae; order Aggregatilineales; family UBA2796; genus CP2-2F. The sequence continues at coordinate 86,693 of QWHC01000014.1, forward strand.
TGGGCTACCAGCCGACGGCAGGCAAGACCGGCACTGCTGAATATTGTGACGACATTGCGGCGGCACGCCAACTATGCCGACCGGGCGAGTGGCCTACCCATGCCTGGTTCTTTGGCTATGCGCCCTACGACAAGCCTGAGATCGGCGTGATCACCTTCGTCTACAATGCAGGTGATGGCTCGCGGGACGCGCTGCCTGTGGCAAAGGCGGTCGTAGATTGCTACTTCAAGATGAAAAGCCAGCGTGAGCAAGGCATCCCGAACGATCAAGTGTCTTGCGTGCCGATTCAGGAGTAGTTTTAGCACTTTCTAGAGGCAAGTGGGCGGGATAAATCCCGCCCTACGCATAACGCTTGAGGGTCGGGCTTGTCCGACCCCACAAATGCTGACGCTCTTTTCGCCTAGTATTTGATCTCCACCGCACGCCCAGAGGCTGCCGATTCCAGCACTGCATCGCAGATCACGGCGCAGCGGTAGCCGTCCTCAAAGGTCGCACCATAGGGCGCAATTGGCTCATTGTTCACGATGGCGCGCAGCAGATGATCGAACTCATGGACAAAAGTATGCTCCCAGCCGATGATGTGTCCGTGGGGCCACCAGTTCGACCAGTATGGATGGTAGCTCTCGGTCACCAACACCTGCGTGAAGCCTTGCGTCTCTGGGCGCCCATCGCGCCACATGACTTCCATCTCGTTCATGCGCTCTAAGTTAAAGCGAATGCTGCCATGCTCAGCGTTGATCTCAAAGACGTTGTAGTTTTTGCGTCCCGGCGCAAAGCGCGTGCTTTCCAGCGTGCCAAGCGCGCCATTTTGGAACTCCACACAGGCAACAAAGGCATCATCCACCGTCACCTGAGCGCGCCCGCCCTTGCCATCAGGACGATCCTTGATGAACGTCTTGGTCATGGCAGCAATCCGTGCTGGCTCACCAACCAGATAACGGGCAAGGTCTATGATGTGCGCGCCAAGATCGCCGAGCGCGCCGCTGCCGGCAATGTTCTTATCCAAGCGCCAGACCATTGGGAAGTTTGGATCGGCAATCCACTCTTGCAGGTAAACAGCGCGCCAATGGTAGATTTGCCCAAGCGCGCCGCTGTCAATCAGATCGCGGATTTGGCGAATGGCTGGCACAAAGCGGTAGTTGAAGGCAACCATATGCTTGACGCCTGCTTTGGTCACGGCGTCCAGCATCGCCTTAGATTCTTCAGCAGTGCGCCCTAGCGGCTTTTCACAGAAAACGTGCTTGCCGGCTTGTGCAGCGGCGATGCAAGGCTCGGCGTGGGCGTCGTTGGGTCCGCCGTTATCGAAAAGCTGAATGTCAGGGTCTTCCAGCATTTTGCGCCAATCGGTGTAATATTTCTCGTAGCCGTAGCGCAGCGCCGCCTCTTTGACAGCTTCCTCATTCCGCCCACTGACCGCCACAAGGCGCGGCACTGCCGCCGGCGGGTACATCATATAGGGCAGTTTTTTCATGGCGTTGGTGTGCGCCTTGCCCATGAAGGCATAACCAAGCATGCCCACACCAACAGTCGGTGCTTGCCCGCTTGCCTTAGCGCCTGCCATGCTCACAAAACCAACTTCTTTATCGCTCATTGTAAAATCCTTTCAGTCGGGTGTGCCGTGCCTAGTCCTTTTGGAAGGCGGCATCAAACGCCACGTTGGAAGGTGAAATATCGGCGCGGCGCACCACCTGAACAGCCTCCGCCGCGCCAACTTCGCGGTTCATGCCGCTGTCTTCCCACTCCACCGAGAGCGGACCATCATAGCCAATCGCGTTCAGGCTGCGGACGATCTGCTCAAAGTCAATTTCGCCACGTCCCGGCGAGACGAAATCCCAGCCGCGCCGCCGATCTCCAAAGCCCAAATGCGAGGCGAGGATGCTGCGGCGTCCGTCAAGGCGCTTGAGCGAATCCTTCACGTGGACGTGGTAAATGCGATCCGCGAATTCCTCGATGAAGGCGACCGAGTCCACAAACTGATGATTGAGGTGGCTTGGGTCAAAGTTGATGCCGAATGCAGGGCGGCGCTTGATGGCATCCAGCGCCTTGTGCGTCGTCACGATGTCGTAAGCGATCTCGGTCGGGTGAACTTCCAAGCCAAAGCGCACGCCTACTTCATCAAACACATCAAGGATCGGATTCCAGCGGGCGGCAAAATCGGTGTAGCCTGCTTCCACCATCTCATCGCTGGTTGGTGGGAAGCGGTAGATCAAATGCCAGACGCTGCTGCCGGTGAAGCCGTTCACCACTTTCACGCCCATTTTGGCGGCGGCGCGTGCGGTGTTCATCACTTCTTGCGCGGCACGTTGGCGCACGCCTTCAGGCTCGCCATCGCCCCAGACGTGCGGCGGCAAAATGCTCTTGTGGCGCTCGTCAATCAGATCACAGACGCACTGCCCAACCAAGTGCGTGCTGATCGCAAAGCATTTCAGCCCGTGCTTGGCAAGAATATCGTGGCGCGATTGAATGTAGCCATCTTCGCTGAGCGCCCGCGAAACATCAAAATGATCGCCCCAGCAGGCAAGCTCTAGCCCATCATAGCCCCACGATGCCACCTTTTCGGCAAGCACGCTCAAGGGCAAATCTGCCCACTGTCCGGTAAATAACGTGACTGGTCTAGCCATTGTTCAGAAACTCCTAATCTATGATTGATGCCCGTGTAAGTTTACTTAGCACTCAGAAGCGCCTAGTGCTGCTGGCTGGCACGTTCGCTTTTCGGCGTGATGTGTCCCCAGATGTTGAAGGCGATGAAGCACACCAACAACAAATGAAAGCCAATTTGGTAGCCCTCAATTGCCCACGATTGGAACATGCCCACCACACCAAGCAAAATGCCGCCAATGATGATTAGCTCCACCCGCCGATGCAGGCGCGCATTGATTTTACCGTTAAAATTGAGCGCCACCGCTACAATCAGGAAGATGAAAGACAGCACGACCGCCACAAAGCACAGGATGAACGGCATCCCTGTCAGCAGGACGTTACCCGCCTTCCAGCGGTCATCTTGCCCGTCCACAATCGGCGCAAGGATCAGCGCGATCACCACCAAGACAGCGGCGGCGATCAGCAGGAAAAACGGATAGTGAATGCGCTTTGCCGCTTGTTGAACACTCATCAGTCTTGCTCCTATGCCAAAAGCTGCTTCAGGAACGCCACGCCCTCTTGGGCAAGCGCATCTTGTGAGGGTGCAAGGCTGCGCCAAATGGCAGCTGCCCGTGCGATGCTTTTCACCTTGCTGGTGAACGACTCGATCACGACTGGACCCGAATAGTGGATCGCCTTGAGCGCCCCTGCTACGTCCTGCCACGGCACATGCCCTGATCCCGGCGCACCGCGATCATTCTCGCAGGCGTGAACATGCTTCAGGCGGCTGCCTGCCAGCCGAATCGCCTGCCCAAGCGATTTTTCCTCGATGCACATATGGAAGGTATCCAGCATGATTTGGCAGGCAGGGCTGTCCACGCGATCTATGACCTCAATCGCCTGCTCGGCAAGATTGATGAAGCTGGTCTCAAAGCGGTTCAGTGGCTCAAGGCACAGCACCACACCCTGATCATGTGCGTAAGCAGCCAGTTGTTTCAGGTTTGCCACCAGCAGATCGAGATCGCGGGCGCGATCTTCGGGCGTCTGCTGCCAAGTGCGCCCGACCGCCGAGTAAATCGGTCCGACAAGGTTGGTGATGCCTATGGCATGGCACAGATCAACACAGCCGCGAATATACGCCATGCCGTTCTCTTGAATGGCGCTCTCCTCATGGATCAGATCGCGGTCAGGTCCCATGGCGGCACATGCGCTGGCGCCCAGCCCGTGTGCTGCCAGGATCGCCTTTGCCTCAGCGCCGTCAAGGTCGGTCAGGCTCTCAAAGGGTAGCTCAATCCAATCAAAGCCCATGCCTTTCACCTTAGGCGCGAGCGCCGCCAGCTCAGCAGTGGTTAACGGTGAAGTCCAGACCCATGTATTCACACCAAAACGCATGGTTTACACTCCCTCCTTAATACTTTTCAGCTTAGAGCGCCAAGCGCTGTCCGTTGCTATCAAAGTAGTGTAAGCGTTCGCGGATCACGTCAAAGCGCACCTGATCACCCAAGCGGTAGTGCGAAATGCCCGAAACAACACAGATAAAAGTCTGTGCGCCTGCCCGAAGGTGGATGACCGTCTCCACGCCAAGCGGCTCTACCAACACCACCTCGCCGCTCAGCGCGCCATCAGGTGCGATCAGCACATCTTCAGGACGAATGCCAAGCATGAACTCAGCGGGCAGGCTGCCACTTGGCGCAGGCAACTGCACCGTGCTTTCTTGAACGTGCAACGTGCCATTTTCGCGGAACGCCTTGTGCAGGTTGATGCGCGGCGTGCCAACCAACTGCGCCACAAAGGTTGTGGCAGGGCGATCATAAATATCGGTGGGCGTGCCAACCTGAATCAGCTTGCCTTCGCGCAGCACACCGATTCGATCCGCCATCGTCAGTGCTTCGATCTGATCGTGCGTCACGAAAAGCGTGGTGCTGGTTTGCGTCTTTTGAATGTGCTTCAGCTCCACCCGCAACGACTCGCGCAGTTTGGCGTCAAGGTTGCTCAGCGGCTCATCCATCAGGAAGATGCGCGGATTCCGCACAATGGCGCGCCCAATGCTAACGCGCTGCATTTCGCCACCACTCAGGCGCGCCGTCTTGCGCTCCAGCAAGTGCTGAATACGCAGCAGTTCGGCAGCCTTTTCCACACGCGGTTTGATCTCAATCTCTGGCGTGCGGCGCATTGGCGAACGGAGTGGAAAGGCGAGATTGTCGTAAACGCTCATGGTTGGGTAGAGCGAGTATTGTTGAAAGACGAAGGCAATATCGCGCTCTGCCGGCGGCACGCCATTCATGCTCTGCCCGTCGAAAAGGATGTCGCCTTCACTTTGGCGCTCCAAGCCGGCGATCACGCGCAGTGTAGTTGTTTTGCCCGCTCCCGTCGGGCCGAGCAGCACGAAAAATTCGCCGTTCTGAATGGTGAAACTCACGTCATCCAGTGCCGTAATATCCTTAAAGTGCTTGCTGATGTGGTGCAGGGCAATTTGGCTCATAGCGCCACCTCTGCCACAGGCTGAAGTGCCTTTTCAGTGCGCGGATCAAAGAAGCGCACCATGTTCGGATCGAGGCTGAAGCGCACCAACGCATCAATTGGGTAGATTTCCTGACGGCTGGCACGCACATGCACAATCGGATTCTCATGCCCAAGGTCAAGGTGCAGCATAGAGAAGCCGCCGTGCAGATCAGAGGCGTAGACAGTTGCCTCCAGTTCACCATCAGCGCGCACGCTTGCCGCTTCCGGGCGGAAGCCAACGATCAGCTCACCGCCACCTTGCGTAACCTGATCAACGGCGGCGCGCCACGCGGCAGGCACAGGCAAGCGCTTGGAGCCGCCAAAGCTCACCACACCTTCGCTGTAGCGCCCTTTGAGCAGGTTCATGCCCGGCGACCCAATGAAGCGCGCCACAAACAGGTTGGCAGGATCGTAGTAGACTTCGGCAGGCGTGCCAACTTGCTGGACGACCGCGGCAGACATCACCACAATCCGATCACTCATTGCCATCGCCTCAACCTGATCGTGCGTCACGTAGACGGTCGTCGCGTTGATGCTCAGGTGCAAGCGCTTGATCTCGGCGCGCATTGTCTCGCGGAATTCCGCATCCAATGCGCCGAGCGGCTCATCCATCAGAAAGGCAGACGGACGCCGCACCAAAGCACGCGCCAACGCAATGCGCTGTTGATCGCCACCGCTGAGCGCAGCGGGACGGCTGTTCGCCAAATGCTCGATTTGCAGCAACTTCAGCACCTCGTTCACGCGCTTGGTCACTTCATCACGCGGCACGCTTTGCGCTTGCAGCGGGAAGGCGACGTTCTCACGGGCGGTGAGGTGCGGATAGAGCGCGAAGAATTGAAAGACAAAGGCAATATCACGCTCGCTTGGGTGCAGCCACGTTACATCGCGCCCGTTCAGCAGGATTTTGCCGCTGGTGACGGCTTCCAAGCCGCTGATCATCCGCAAAGTGGTGGTTTTGCCGCAGCCGCTCGGACCGAGCAGCACGACGAACTCGCCATCCTGAATGGTTAAATCCATCGGCTGCACCGCGTAGGCGCTGCCAAATTTCTTCTCAACTTGTTGCAGAGTTATGGTTGCCATGTGTTTCTACTTCCGAACTGCACCAAAGGTCACGCCGCGCAGCAAGTGTTGGCGCAGCGCAAAGGTCACAATCACAACCGGGATCAAGAACAGCAGTGCGCCTGCCGCAATGGTGTTCCACTCGATGCCGCCGCTGCCCAAAATGGAAGGGATCGAAGGCGGCGCCGTGCGCGCATTCTGAGTCGTCAGCATAAGGGCAAAGGCGTACTCGTTCCACGCGAAGATCAGGCAGAAAACAGTGGTGGCAGCGATGCCCGTGCGCGCTTGCGGAATCACGATGCGGAAGAAGGTTTGCAGGCGTGTATAGCCATCCACCAACGCTGCTTCTTCATACTCACGCGGAATTTCGTCAATGAAGCCTTTCAGCAGCCACACCGAGAACGACAAGTTAAAGACGGTGTAGAGCATGATCAGCCCGAAATGTGTATCGTGCAGCCCAATGCTGCGGTACATCAGGAAAATCGGGATGGTGACGACGACGGGCGGCAACATGCGCGTGCTGAGGATGAAAAAGAGCAGGTCGCCTTTGGCGGGAATGTTGAAGCGGCTGAAGGCATAGGCAGATAGCAAGCCAAGCACCACGGACAGCAGCGTTGAGGTGCCGGCGATGATCACTGAGTTGCCAAGCTGCCGTGCATACTGGCTCGGTCCGTTGATGGCACGCCCGATTTGCAACGCAATTTGATCCACCCAGCTAAGATCGGGCTGCTGGCTGCGTTCTTCCTGCTCCGCCTGAGAGAGCAAGCGCATATCGCTCAGCAGGCTCACGAAGCCCGTCAGCGATGGCTCGAAAATCAGCTTAGGCGGAATGGCGGTCACATCCGTCGGCGTCTTGAAGGCGGTCAGCACAATCCAAAAGACGGGGATCAGCGAGATCAGGGAGAGGATGATCGCTAGTGTGGCGCGCACACTGCCTGCAATGCGCGCACGCGGATGCACGCGATCCACGCGGATTGACTCGACCACCGGTAGGCGCGGTCCGCTCTGTTCAAAGGTTGGGCGAGGTGTCGTGGCAGTCATCGCTTATTCTCCACGCAGCTTGTTCAGGTAACGAATGTATACGTTGCTGATGCAAATAATGATGATCAGCACGATATAGGCAAGTGCGCTTGCCTGCCCGGTGTTAAACTGCCCGGAAAATGCCAAGCGGTAGAGCGCAATCGAAACCGTCTCGGTAGATTTGCCCGGACCGCCGCCCGTCAAGCCCATCATCAGGTCGAACGCCTTGATCGCCTCAATGGTGCGGAACAGCACTGCGATCAACAGCAGGGGCGCCACTTGTGGCAGCGTGATGCGGCGGAACTGAAACCATGCACTGGCGCGATCTATGGCGGCTGCCTCATACAAATAATCCGGAATCGCGTTTAAGCCGGAGAGACACAGCAGCATGACGAAGGGAGTCCACATCCACACATCCACAATGACGACTGCCAACATCGCGCTGACAGGATTAGCCAACATATCGGTGGCAAGGCGTGGGTTGGTTGGGTTGAGCAAAAAGTTAAAAATGCCATAGCTTGGGTTGTAGATCAGCTTCCAGAACATGCCGACCACCACCGGTGAGAGCATCATTGGAATCAGGGTGAGCGTGGTGATGAAGCCGCTGCCCTTAAATTTTTGGCGCAGCAGCATTGCTAAGCTGAAACCAAGCACAGTTTGCAAGCCAACCGAGAGCAGCGCGTAAACGCCTGTGGTGGCGAAGGATTGCCAGAAGGTTGGGCGCGAGAGGATGGCGGTATAGTTGCTGAAGCCGATCCATTCCGGCGCACGGTTGGCGATGACGCTGTAACGAGTGAAGCTCAGGTAAAGGCTGTAGAACAGCGGAAAGACGTTCCACAAGATCAGGATGATGAGCGTTGGAAAGATGAACAGCCGCACCAGCGCACCATCGCTCATATGGCGGCGCTGTGCGCGTTGTTTGGCTTGCGTGGGCGCAGCCTGTGTCAGAGCAGTCATTGGAAAAGTGCCTTTCAGGTCTAGGGCAGCCGAGCAATACACAAGAGAGACACACACAAGGCTGGGGTAAGGGCGGAAACACGCCCGCCCTTACGCCCTATACCTCGCCTATTGGATGTAGCCAGCATCCTGTAGGATTGGCGTCCATTCGGCGATGATGTTATCCAGTGCCTCCTTGGCAGTGCCTTGCCCACCCACCACATAGCTGTGCAGTGCGCTCTGTGCGATTGGCAGCATTGCGCCGTATTCAGGGATGTTGGTGAAGTCCTTGACGAAAGTCATCGTCTCGGCAAAAGCGGCATTGAAGGGCGCTACGTCCAGGAACGCCTGCGAGTTCAGCACCTCGATGTTGCAGGTATAGCCACCTAACTGCGCCCACTTCAACTGCACATCGTCCTGGGCAAACCATTCGATGAAATCGAACGAGGCTTGTTTGCGCTCATCGTTGATGTAGGCATTGATGCTGATGCCCTGCCCGCCGAGTGCCGCAAAGCGCAAGCCATCCGGACCCTTGGGCATGGAGAAGTAGCCGGTGCTTTCCGCAAAGCGGTTGGTGGCGCTGTTCGCCAGTGCCGGGAAGAAGGCGAAGTAGTTCATGATCATCGCCGCTTGCCCACTGGTGAAAGCATCGTTGGTCTCTTGGAAGAAGGCATTGCTCAAGCCGGGCGGCGAGCAGCAGGTGTATAGCTCACGGTAGAGTTCCAGTGCTTTCACGGCGCCTTCGCTGTTCAGCACACCTTCCATATTGAAGTTTTCATCGTACCAATCGCCGCCGTAGCTGAAGAACACATTCTGGAAGCCCATCACGATGGCGTCGTAGTCAATTTGGGTGTAGATGGCTGCGCCGTACAAGCCCTTGTCGGGACGGGTGAAGAACTTGGCAACTTCGAGCAGTTCATCCCACGTCTCAGGGATGCCCAGATCGCGCCCATACTGCGCCTTGAATGCCTCTTTCTCAGCAGGATCGTTGAACAAATCCATGCGGTATGCCCAGCCGTTGGCATCGCCTTCGGTTGGATATGCCCAGTATTTGCCGCTGCCGGGCGGATATTCGCCGTAGTATTGCAGCGTGGCAGGCGTCACGGTCTTTTCAATCCCGCGGGCGGTCATGAACTCGGTCAGTTCCACATAGTGACCCTGCGTTGCGCCCTGCCCCAGCCATTGGCTATCGCCGATGACCATATCGAACGCATCGCCGTTGGCAGCCCACTCTGCCGCCACACGGTCACCAAAAGTTCCCCACGGCTCTTGGATGACGGTCACTTTGATGCCCGTCTTAGTCTCATAATCCTGCACGAGTGTTTGCAGGAAGTCTGCTGGTGCCCACTGCGCCCAAATGATCTTGAGTTCGGTCACTGCTGCGCGGGCAGGGCTGCCCACAAAGACCGACGCAACGACCAATGCGATAATCGCCAACAGGAAAAGCGACTTCTTAAACATGTGAATTGCCTCCAGTAACGTCATTAGTTTGACAAAAGGTTAAAAAGGGTTACGCGTTTGCCTGCCAAGCATAGCTCTCGGCGTTTGACCACCTCCCTTCACCAACGAATTTCTGCCACAGCCACACGGCGGGCAGCCTCAATAAGTTGTTGGTTGCGAAAGCACCGCCTGATAGACCGCCGCCACACCACCCATCACACAGGCATTGAGCGCATATTCGGCAACGGCAACCGTGGTTGCCTTCACACTCCACGCAAAGGCGCGCTGCTGAATTTCCGCCATGATCGGCGGTAGGATGAATTCATCGGCAAAGCTGATCATGCCGCCGATCAAGACCAAATCAGGATTGAGGACGTTGATCAGAGAGGCGATACCCAAGCCCAAATCGCGCCCCGCCCGCGTCAGGATTGTGAGCGCCAGCCCATCGCCATCCCGCGCCGCCTCAATCACATCTTGCAGGGTGAGTTCGAGCGGCAAGGCTGCCAGCAGGCTAGGGCTGCCTTCGTCCAGCGCACGGCGCACCGCCCGCAAAATGGCGCCCTGACTGACCAGCGTCTCCCAACAGCCGCGGTTGCCACAACTGCACAACTCGCCGTCTGGCAGCATCGTCATATGCCCAAGCTCGCCGGCAAAGCCCGCCGTCCCGCGAAAAATTTGCCCATCCTGCACGATAGCGCCGCCCACACCCACGCCTGCACTGATGTAAAGCACCTCGCGGTAGTGCTGCCCCGCCCCAAAGATGCACTCGCCCAAGGCGGCAAGGTTTGCCTCGTTATCCACAGTGATTTGCACGTTTGGGTATGCCGCTTGCAGCATGGGACGGAGCGGCACATCCCGCCAGCGCAGATTTGGCGCAAAGAGCAGTGTGCCATCGTGCTGATCGATCAAGCCGGGAACGCCTACCGCAATGCCAAGCAGTTGGCGCGTGGGTAGTTGGTCGCGCCCTTCGGCAACCGCTTCATCAATCAAGTTGAGGGTGCGGCTTAGGATCGCGCTGTGTGGCGCTTCCACTGCAAACGACTCACGGTAGCGCCACAGCAGTTCAGCCTTAAAGTTGGTGCAAAAGACTGAGACAAAGCCGACGCCAATCTCGGCGCTGACGATGTAGCCCGCTTGTGGATTAAGTTCCAACTGCACCGAAGGACGCCCCACGCTGCCCGAAGTGATGCCCACCTCGCGCACGAAACGGCGTTCGATCAATTCGGTGACAAGGCTAGAGACCGTAGATTTATTCAACCCTGTGATCTCTGCCAAATCTGCCCGTGAGATTGGCGCACGTTGGTGTAAACAGTTCATAATCAACGAAAGATTAATTTCTCGTACTAATGCTTGGTCGCCAGTACGAACCGACCTGCGGTGGAGCATAATCTGCCGCCTTTACCGCCGTTCCAAGCGTAACGTCTTATAAAAATATAGGTGGCGAGTCTGCATGGCGTCTTATTTGTTGTGCCAACCAACTAAAGTATATGCGGGTGTGAGCAGCGTGTCAAGTTTTTGTCTAGATGGGTGTGGTAAAATCAAGGCTGTGCGCTTTTATCAGGATCGTTAGGTAATCAGGTATGAGCAGTTTGTGCCGATGAGGGGTTGTGTAGAATGCGCTTCAGCGCGCCCGTGCGGCAAACGGGCGGACATGTCAAGGTGTATCCCTACGACGGAGGGTTCTTGTAGGGAATTGATTCCCATTCACCAACAAAGTTTGGCGTTGGGCCGCAGCTGGTTGCCCTACTCTCGGTAGCCCTTGCCAAGCGCTTCCGAGAGCAGCACGCCCAAAAAGCCTGTGATCAGCCCGATATGCAGCAGCAGGAAGCCACACAGCCCTAACCAAACATTTAGGTTGCTGGCAAGGTAGGCAATATGCACGATCAAGCTGACGATCAACAGTCCAACCGCGATCAAGATCAGGATGCCGCGCCGTGGCGGAATGTTCACACGGAACCAATTCAGCAGAACGGCTAACCACCGAGCGCGATCTAGACTGTTGAGTAGGCGTCGCATAGGCTAAACTTTATCCTCTGCCAGCAAAGCGGCAAGACGCGGCGGCACATGAGCGCGAATGTGCGTGCCTTCTAAGGTTGGCTGCTCATGATCTAGCATACCCTGTTCACGGATAAGCGCCAACAGATCGCCACGTTGGTGTGGGATGAACATCTTAATCTCGAGCATCGCCTCGCGCAGCACGCGCTCAATCTCGCTGACGAGCAGCGGCACACCCTCACCCGTCTGTGCCGAGATCGGCACAATCGCCGTGTAACGGCTATCGCCTCGCAGCGGCGGCACGCCTTCGGGCAGCTTATCCAGCTTGTTCAGAGCAAGGATGCGCGGCATTCGCGGCACGTCAATCTCGGCAAGCGTATCTTCGACGGTCTCGATCTGTGCGGCAGCCTGCGGATGGGCAGCGTCCACCACGTGGATGATCATATCTGCCTCGCTTACTTCTTCCAACGTGGCGCGGAAAGCGGCGATCAGCGTGGTCGGCAGCTTCTGAATGAAGCCGACCGTATCCGAGATCAGCACAGTTTTGCCGCCGTTCAGCGTCAGGCGGCGCGTGGTTGGATCAAGCGTGGCGAATAGCTGATCCGCCGCGTAGACCTTCGCGCCGGTCAGCGCGTTAATCAGGGTGGATTTGCCGGCGTTGGTGTAGCCGACCAAAGCGACCGTCGGCATGCCTTGCCGCGAACGCTGGGCGCGGTGGCGGCTGCGGTGTGCGCGCACTGTCTCAATCTCCTGCTTCAGCTTGGCAATCCGCCGATCAATCTCACGGCGGTCTGCCTCAAGCTGAGTCTCGCCCGGTCCGCGCAAGCCAACGCCACCATTGCCACTGCGTCCGCTGCCGCCGCCTGCCTGCCGCGCAAGGTGAGTCCATTGGCGCGTTAGGCGCGGCAAGCGGTATTCATACTGGGCAAGTTCCACTTGCAACGCACCTTCACGGGTGCGGGCGTGCTGCGCGAAAATATCAAGGATGAGCGCTGAACGGTCAATCACCTTGACTGACTCGCCAAAGATTTTCTCCAATTCGCGCTGATGGTTAGGTGCTAATTCGTCATCAAAAATGACGACATCGGCGGCAAGCTGCACCACTTGTTCTTGCACTTCGCGCACCTTGCCGCTGCCAATGTAGGTGGCAGGGTCTACGCGCTGCATGTTCTGCACCGCACGCCCAACCACTTGAATGCCGGCTGTTTTCGCCAGCAGTTCCAGCTCATCCAGCGAATCTTGAGCGCGCAGGAGTGGGCGTGCCGAACGTACATCGGCAGCCACCAGGAAGCCGCGCTCTGTGGGCAGTGCGGTCAGGCGCTCATCGTGATCGGGATCAAATAAATCGTGATAAGGTGTTTCGTGGCGTTTCAAACAATACACTCCTAGTGCCGTTTGGCATACCAGGCTTGCAGGCGTGCAATCGCCTCTTGCAAGCGCGCGTCTTCAATACCGACACTCAGGCGCACATAGCCCTTACCGGCAGGGCCGTACATCGCGCCGGGCGTTAGGCTCACCTGTGCCTGATCGAGCGCAGACTCGACGTAAGCAGCATCGTTGCCATCATCCACTTTTGCCCAAATGTAGAGCGATCCCGACGTTTTGAAGGCAGTTAAGCCAATGCTTGGGCAAGCTGCCAGCAGGGCGTCGCGGCGCGCTTGATAAATGGCGTTGCGTTCGTCGATCCAGCTTTGCGGCGTCTCGTTCAGGGCAAGCGCGCCTGCCTCATACATCGGGCGGAAGTGACCACTATCCATGTTGCTCTTGATGACCAACAATGCATCAATGATAGGTTGGCGCGCAATGCAGGCGCCCAGCCGCCAGCCCGCCATGTTATAGAGCTTGGAGAGCGACATAAACTCAACGGTGCAATCAAGCGCGCCTGCCGCTTGCAAAGCGCTTGGCGCACGGTAACCATCGTAGACCACTTCGGCATAGGGATTATCCGAACACAACAGCAGACGATGTTCGCGACAGAAGGCGATCAATTCATCATAGAGCGCTAAATCGCACGTGGCGCCCGTCGGATTGTTCGGATAGTTCACCCACAGCAGCTTGGCGCGGTTCAGGCTTGGGTGTGCGCGCAAGGCGTCTAGATTTGGCAAATAGCTGCGCGAGGGATCCAGCTGCATGAAGATAACTTCACCGCCTGCCATAAGCGTTCCCATCGTATAGGCGGGATAATTCAAATCAGGCGCAATGACGGCATCCCCTTGATCAATGAAGGCAAGGGCAAGGTTGACAATGCCTTCTTTCGAGCCAATCAGTGGCAACACTTCCTTATCAGGGTCAACCTGCACCCCAAAGCGCCGCGCATAGTAGGCTGCCACTGCTTTGCGAAAGGCAGGCAAACCACGATAACTGCCGTAGCTGTGGAACTTCGGGTTATCAGCGCTGCGCTTCAGCATCTCGATGACGGGTGGCGGCGGCGGCATGTCCGGGCTGCCAATATCAAGGCGGATGACATCTACGCCGCTGGCGGCAAGCTGCGTAAGGCGGCGATTAATCAGCTCAAAGCCGTAAGGCGGCATCCGATCAAGGCGCGCTGCTGTTTTTGGCAAAAAAGAAGTTTGGGTAGCCATTTTTAGGTAAGCCTTTCAAAAGAATTTTACCATAGAGTGAGCATGAGTACGGTTAGCCGATTTGCTCTTGTTTGCTCTTGATATGCTGCCATGTTTGCCCACAAGCATACGCGCTGTGGCAACCTTTAGCAAGCACGAGAACACCTTTCTGAAGGAATTGCTGCCAATTCGCGCCAAAACTGCTATGATTTAGGCAATTCTACGCAGTAGTTTGTGTGATAAAGAGAATCATGCTCAAAACACTCGACTCGTTCATGGCACGTTTGCTGTTCGTTGCGCCGCCAACGCCTTCACCAGCTGCCACCACCCTCCAAACTGATGAGCCACCGCCCGCCGCTGAGCGCACTTTCAACCTTTCGCTGGCAATTTCGGGCGTGCGCTGCGTCATTCAATATATGATTCTGCCCTTCGTGTTGCCCTTGATCGGCGTCGCGGTGGATTGGGCAATCCCGATCAGCCTTGCCATCAACCTGATCGCGGTTGCCGCCATCTTTTTCAGCCTGCGCCGCTTCTGGCAAACCAACTATAAGGGCAAGTGGCAGTACCTAATCATCGCGCTGTTCGCGCTGATCTTCATCGGCGTGTTCACCTATACCGATCTAACTCGCCTGTTCTAAGACTTTGGTGGGCAGGCTTGCCGCTTGCCCACTGCGAATGGTTAATCCCTATGCCCGCACGCCCTGCCAGCAGCTTTGACTTTTCGCGCATCCTGCCTATCTTCGCCATTGTCAGCGTAGATATTCTCGGCTTAACCTTACTGCTGCCGCTGCTGCACTTGTATGCGGCTGCCTTCGGTGCAACGCCCTTAGAGATCGGCTTGGTAGCGGCTGCCTTTCCCGCCGCACAGATCATCGGTGTGCCGTTTATGGGCGCGCTCTCGGATCGCTATGGGCGCAAGCCACTGCTACTTATCAGCCAGATCACAACGTGCATCAGCTTTTTGATGCTTGCCTTTGCCAATTCATTGTGGATGATTCTTGCCTCGCGCCTGCTGGACGGCATCTTTGGCGCAAATTTGGCGACGGCACAAGCCGCCATCAGCGACCTTACCGCAGAGGAAGACCGCGCACGCGGACTCGGCTTGATCGGCGCGGCGTTCGGCATCGGCTTTCTGATCGGACCTGCTATTGCGCTGATCATGTTTGAGCTAACGCAGCAGCTTGCCATGCCTGCTATCACAGCGGCTGCCTATTCGTTCCTCTCGATTTTGCTCACACTATTCGCCTTCCGCGAGACACTGCCCGCCGATCAGCGGCGGCGCAGCGGCGCTGTGCGGCGTCCCAGCCTGCTAGGTGTGTTGCCCTATTTGCGGAACGTCCGAACACGCGCCCTGTTGGTGCTGATGTTCGCGCAGCAGTTGGTCTTCTATGGCTTTGAGAGCCTGTTGGGCGTCTTCACGCTGACGCGGCTTGGGTTGCTGGCGCAGGGCAACGCTTTCATCTTTGTGTGGGTCGGCGTGATCTTGGTCTGGGTGCAGGTGCGCTTCATTGGTAAGTGGACGCGCAAGTATGGCGAGGTGCGCCTTGTGCGATTGGCGCTTGGCTTGCTTGCCATTGGCTTGATCCTGACTGCACTCACGCCTATGCAGCCGCACCCACTTTATAACGAGCGTGAGGCGCGCCTGTATTTGCTCTCGCAGCGACCGAGCAGCACAGAGGCGGTAATCGGTGCGTTGGGTGTCACGCTGCCATCCAACGATGGGCGCGGCGTGGGCGGCTTGCTGTGGTTGATGGCGGCGCTGCTGCCGCTTTCAGTGGGCGCGGCGCTGATTCGTCCCGCCATCAACAGCTTGCTGACGCGGCGGGCTGATGGGGCTGCTTACGGCGGTGTGTTGGGCGCAAGCGCGGCAGCGGTCAGTGCGGCGGATGCCATCGCGCCGTTGATCTTTGGCGCGCTTTTTCAGGCGGCGGGTAGCACGCTGCCCTTTTTAATGGGCGGTATTTGTCTGGGTATTTTATGGTGGCTCCGTGGGCGCGCCATGCATAGCGTAACATTTACCGCGCCCACCGTTCATTGACGTACCGATCTGCCCGTGCTACACTTCTCGGCGTTCGAGGAGTCTGAAGCGCGTGTCGCTCCAATTCGAGAAGCTAGAAGCACAAATTGCCCAATTAGGCGTAACCCTTGCCGAACGCAGCCACTCTGCCGCTGAAGAACTGCGCGCAGCCGCGAACCTGCTTCGGCAATTAGATGATCTGGATGCCATTTGGGAACAGATTAAACTTGCCCGCCAAAACGACGCCGGCTTTCGTGGCGCTGCGCCCTTTGACGAACCGATCAATCAGCCCTTCCCGCTGCCAGAAGTGCCACCCCGTGCCACACTCTTTGCCGCTGATGGCTCCCAAATCTACCCTGATATGCACGCGCCAGCGCCCTATTGGTTGACCAACATCGGCGTGTTCATCTATCATCATGGCACGGGCGAACTGCCTGAAATGGTCAGCGAGCCGCAGCTTTATTTCCGTGATGAGGAAGTTCGCACAGCGGATGGGCAACTGCTGCCTGCCAACGTCATCAATGCCCGCCGCACCGTTTACGAAATGCAGTTCCTCGCGCAGACTGTAACACGGCGGCAGGCAAGCGCAGCCCCTTTGATCGCGCTCTGTGACGGCCCGCTGCTGCATATGCCCTTTGGCAAAGAAATTCCTGACGCTGCCCTGCTTGAGGCAGATTACCACGAGGCGATGGATTTTTTGCTGGATGCTGGCGCGGCATTGGTCGGCTACATTGACCGCCCAACCAGCCGCTTTGTGCTGTACACACTCTACCTGATGACCTTGCCGCCAGAGGAGATCACCGCTGCGAACCTCAGCACGCTGCGCTTGGAGGGCATGAGCGATGCTGATCTGTACAAGCCGCTGCTGCCGCACGGCGCACGTTCGGGCATGATGGTGCAGCAAAGCCCATTGAACAAAGATTACAAAGATCGCTTCAGCCCTGCTCATGAAGTCATTTTTTTCTACCTAAACACCGCCGCATACGGGCAAGCGCCCTACCTTGCCCGCGTGGAGATTCCGCAGTGGGTCGCCCGTGATAAGGCGCTGGTCAATGCCGTTCACGCTCTCGTCTACAACCAATGCCAGATCACCGACCGCTATCCCTACGCGCTCACCCGCGCTGATGAGATTGCCGTTGTGCAGCCTGCTGATAAGCGCGCCCTTGATGAGCGCATCGCCATTGAGCTGCTGCGGCACAGCCAACCTGTCGAACCTTCTCAAAAACTTAGCACCAAGTGGATGGCGCGCTACGGCAGACGCCAGCATGAAGGCGTATAAACTGTATGGAAATGCTCCCAAATGTCCCGATGATTGGGCGTGTGCTGCGTGCCAGCACCACCGGCTTTGAATGCGGCACGCGCAGCAGCGACCTTGACGAGCCAAGTTTTGGCGCATTTGTGCAGGCGCGCCGCCGCAACGATGAGACCGCCATCATCGGTCTGATTTACGCTATTCGCGTGGATGATGATCCGTTGGTGCGCCAATTGATCATGGCGAACAACATCAACACTGCCACCATCCGCGATCAGCGTGAGAACCGCATGGTGCCGGTCGAGATCAGCATCATCACGGTCGGTTGCCTGAATGGCAGCACGCCGATCTATGCCTTGCCGCCGCGCCCACCGCTCAGCCTCGATCCTGTCTACCTCTGCGATGCTGAGATGATCTATACATTCACCCAAAACTTCGACTTTTTTCGGCTGGTGTTGCAAGCTGCCCAAGTGCCAAGCGAAGAACTGCTTGCCGCCGCGCTGCGCCTTGCCGCGGCGGCGCGCCCACTGCGCGAACAGACTGATTTCCTAACCCGTGCCGGGCAGCGCCTGGCACAACTGCTCAGCGGCGATCTGCCGCGTTTACACCATTTGCTGCGCTTAATTCGTCCCGAATCTGCGAGGTAGCGATGAAGATCACCTTTCATGGTGCGGCGCGTGCCGTCACCGGCTCCCAACATTTGATCGAGGTCAATGAGCGCCGCATTTTGCTGGATTGCGGCTTGTATCAGGGCAAGCGCAGCGACGCCTATGATCGTAACCACAAGCTGCCTTATGACGCCTCGCGGATTGATGTGGTCGTCCTTTCCCACGCGCACATTGACCACAGCGGCAACCTTCCCAATTTGGTGAAGTCAGGTTTTCGCGGCGATATTTATGCCACCTTTGCCACGCAAGACCTGTGCGGCGCCATGCTGCTGGATAGCGCACACATCCAAGAGCGTGACGTGCAGTATGTGAATAAGAAGCGCAGCCGCAAAGGCGAACCTGCTTTCAAGCCGCTCTACACGCAAGAGGACGCGGTCGAGTCGCTGCGCTATTTTCACGCCATCGCCTATGATCGCACCGTCACGATCATGCCCGGCGTTACGCTCACCTTCTACGATGCCGGACACATGCTCGGCAGCGCCATTGTGGTGCTGAATATCGCTGAGCGCGAGAGCGGGCGCGACGTGCGCCTTGTCTTTAGCGGCGATCTTGGGCAGCCCGGCTTGCCCATCCTGCGCGATCCGACGCCCATTGATGAGGCAGACGTGCTGATCATGGAAAGTACCTATGGCGACCGACTGCACGAGCCATTTGAGGACAGCATGAAGCGCCTTGAACAGATCGTCGCCCAAACCTACAAACGCGGCGGCAAGGTTATCATTCCGTCGTTTGCCGTTGGACGCACGCAGGAACTGGTCTATGCCCTGCATCAGCTTCAGCGCAAGGGCGATCTGCCGCCGCTGAGAATCTTTGTGGATAGCCCGCTTGCCGTCAATGTGACCGCCATTTTTGCCAACCATCCAGAGGCATATGACGCCGAGACACGCGCCTTCATCAGCGGTGATAAGGCACACCTTGATCCGTTCGGCTTTCACGGGCTTACCTATGTGCGCTCTGTGGAAGAAAGCAAGGCGCTCAACTTTTTGAAAGAGCCGGCTATCATCATCAGCGCCAGCGGCATGGCAGAATCGGGGCGCATTCTGCATCACCTTGCCAACAATGTGGAAGACCCACGCAACACAATCCTAATTCCCGGCTTTCAGGCAGAACACACACTCGGACGCCGCATTGAGGAAAAACAGCCCAAAATCCGCATCTTTGGCGAGGAATATAGCCTGCATGCACAGGTGGAACGACTGACAGGCTTCTCTGCCCACGCCGACCGTGACGCGCTATTGGCATGGGCAGCTGCCTTCAAAAAGAAGCCGCTGCGTACCTTCCTTGTGCATGGCGAAGAACCTGCTATGAGCAAATTTGCCGACTCGTTGCGGGCACAGATCGGCTTGGAGCGCGTGGAGATTCCCGATCTGCACCAGAGTTTTAGCGTCTAGCGCTGAGGTGCGCCCATGAGCAGCCCAACCCAAAATCCGTTTTTGAATGAGTGGCACGAGTGCCTTTTGGCGCACTATGCCTATGTGTTGGCACGGCGTGACCTGAAAACTGAGCCAACCTTGCGCCAGATTTTGGTGACCATCGGCTTTCCAGAGCAGCAGCTTGGCGAGGTGCGCGCTGCACACCTGCCCGAACCTGAGCCGCTGCCGCAGCTTGCCGCGTCGGAAACTGCACCGGAACCGACAGCATCCGCAGCTGCCCCTGACGCTGATCGTACAGCATCCGAAACGTCAGAGGATCCGCCCAGCACACCACCGACGGACATCACGCCACCCACACCTAAAAAGAAGCCGCCCAAGCAGCTTTCCTTCTTTTAGGGCGGCACAGCTTGCCGAAGGAATTTTCCGATGAACCAGCCTTTAATTGAATGCGTGCCAAACTTTAGCGAAGGACGCCGCCCTGAAGTTATCGCGGCAATTGTGAACGCCATCCAGCGCGCCGCGCCGATCAGCGTGTTAGACCGCAGCAGCGACCATGATCACAACCGCAGCGTGGTGACCTTTGTCGGCGCGTCGGAAGATGTTTTGGAGGCAGCCTTTGCCGCGGTTCAGACCGCTGCACGCCTGATTGATATGGAAGTGCATCGTGGGCAGCATCCGCGCATTGGCGCTGCGGATGTTGTGCCGTTTATCCCGCTGCGCGGCGCAACGCTGGAACTGTGCGCCGAGCTTGCCCGTCGGCTGGGTGAGCGTGTTGCCGTAGAGCTAGGCATTCCCGTCTACCTCTACGAGGCAGCCGCCATGCGCCCTGACCGCCAAAACCTAGAAGATGTGCGCCGTGATGAATACGAAGGGCTAAAACGCGCCATTCAGAGCGATCCTGACCGCGCACCGGATTTCGGTCCCGCCGAACTTGGCAGTGCTGGCGCTGTCGCCATTGGTGCGCGCCTGCCGCTGATCGCCTTCAACGTCTACCTTAGCACTTCTGAGGTAGACATTGCCAAGCAGATCGCTAAGGCAGTGCGGCACTCCAGCGGCGGCTTGCGCTATGTGAAGGCGCTGGGTTTGCTGGTGGATGGCAAAGCACAGGTCAGCTTGAACCTGACCGACTATACGCGCACGCCGCTTCACCGCACCCTAGAGCTAATTCGGCGTGAGGCAGATCGCTTTGGTGTGCGCCTTACGCGCACCGAGCTGATCGGCTTGATCCCGGAGGATGCCGTCGCTGAATCGGCGGCGTGGTATCTCCAATTGGACGGCTTTGATCCCGATCAGCATATTCTGGAGCGCCGTCTGCACAATCTGCCAACGGAGCCGCTGCGCGCTGATATGCCCAGCAGTTTGCCGGAAGGCTCTGCCTTTCTGAGCGAACCACCAACGCCCAAAGATGCCACCTTGCAGGCAGCACCGCCAGCCGATGCGCTTGCCTTTGCGGAAGCTGTTGCACAAGGCACACCGACACCGGGCGGCGGCGCAGTGGCTGCATTGGTCGGTGGGTTGGCTGCCGCGCTTGGCGAGATGGTCGCTCGAATTACGTTTTCGACCAGCCGTGAGCGCTATGCCGCCGTCAAGCCTGAGATGGGCGCGCTCGCCAACCGTGCGGCTGCCTTGCGCCGCGCCTTGCTCGATTCAGTCAGCCGCGATAGCCGTGCATTTAATGCCGTGGTGAGCGCTTACCAAATTGATCAGGCGCAGCACAACCGTGATGTCATTATTCAGGCTGCGCTGCGCGATGCCGCCCAAGTGCCGTTGGATGTGATCAACCACTGTCTAGAGGTGATCAAGCTGGCGCGCAGCGTTGCAGATCGCGGCATAGAGCGCGCCGCTTCGGATGCCGCCACGGCTGCCTATATGGCGCAGGCTGCCATCGAAAGCTCTGCCTTGAATGTGCGCGTGAACGCTCAACTGCTGCACGATAAGACGCTGGCGGCTGCCTTGCAGCAACAGGCGCTCTCTGCCGTTGGGGAAGCACGCGCTTTGTGTGCAGATGTGATCGTTATTGCTGAAACGCGCGCCAAACTTCGTTAAACCAGACATAGGTTGATATAGCATACAATGAAATCTCTCGCTGCCTTGTTCTTGGCGTGCTTAGCGCTTGCCTTGCTGCCGAACGCCATGCCTGAAGCTGCCCCCAACACACCCACACCTATCCGCATCGCCCAAATCACTGCGACGCCGCTGCCATTTTTCACGCCGCCGCCGACGGATACGCCCACTGACACGCCCACACCAACGATTACACTCACACCGACCATCACCCTGACGCCAAGCATCACACCCACGCCAACCATTGCGCCCACCCAAATCGGCACGGCTGTCCCCGGCTTGCTCAGCGGTGACTCCGCCTTGTGGACGCCGCCCGCCCCTACAAACCGCGTTGGTGGCAACTTTTTGTTTGGGCGCCCGTTCAGCTTTCGCCACAACACCTATTGGTCACGCGAGTACGGCTACGGATCAACCAAGCGTGGGCAGTTGCAAATCCATCATGGGCTGGATTTCGCTAATCCGCATGGCACAGCCATTCAAGCGGTTGGTGATGGCGTTGTGTACTATGCCGGCGCTGATGTTGAGCGCCTATTCGGTCCGCGCCCCGATTTTTACGGCATCCTGGTTGTGATTGAACATCCTTTTATGTACAGCACGGGCGAGAAAATCTACACGCTCTATGGGCATATGCGGGAAACAGTCGCCTATAACGGTCAGCAGGTGAAAGCAGGCGAGGTGATCGGCTACGTCGGTGCAACTGGTGTGGCACTTGGCGCGCACCTTCACTTGGAAGTTCGCATTGGCGATCCTGAAAGCTATGATGCAACGCGCAACCCTGAACTGTGGCTAACGCCTTATGAAGGCGCTGGCGTGGTGGCGGGCATTGTGCGCGATATTTACGGCAACAAGCTGGAAGGCGTGCAGCTTGAACTGCAAGCACCCGGCAATAATCATCTCACCTTTAGTTATAGCGGGACGCGGGTGAACGGCGATAACATTTTGGGTGAAAATTTCGTCTTTGCCGATGTGAACACAGGTTATTATTACCTGACCGTGAAGGGCGCCGACGGCGCATTGGCCCATCGGCAGATGATCTATGTTTGGGCGGGGCAGGTTACCTTTGTGGAAGTCCATTTGCTGCCCTGACCAGATGTTTTCATGCGCGCACGCCTGAAAAGGGCAATTTGTGGCATAGGCTGCCCAAAGCGTGTATGCTAAGGTGCAGCACGCCCAAATATGCTACAATTGCGTGCGAGACGACAGGCAAGTTGTTCAGGTGGAGCAGAAAAGCATGAGTGTTGGTGTGCCTGCCTTTGGCGATTCCGATGGGGCAAATCGTATTCCTAACGCTGCACGCTCAAACTTGTTCCTGTTTGCCGATACGGCATTGGCAAGTGCTGCGCTGGTGTTGGCAATTGGCGTAACCGTGTTAGGGTTATTGCTCTCCATCCAGTGGTATAATCAGCCCTTCTTGGGGGCGTTTCTCTACCCGACCGGTAACCTGATCAGCGCACGCCCATTGGCAGGTGGCGAATGGACAGGCTTGGCGGCGGGCTTGCGCCCTGGCGATAGGCTGCAAAAAATTGATGACCGCATCCTGACAACGAACGCCAACGTTGGTGCGGCGCTCAATGCAGTGTTGTCCGAACTACCCATGGGGCATGTGGCACGTGTGCAGGTGTTGCGCTTCGTTGATTCTGGTGCGCTGCTGCCCGCCGAATGCCTTGAGTTTACGAGCGGCGTTGCCGAATGCACCTTTGAGGTGCGCCTAGAACAACTGCCCTTTGTAGATTGGGTTGGCTACTGGGGCATTGGCTTCGTGGTTGCCGTCAGCGTTTTGGCAATCGGCGTTTGGTTGTGGCTGCAACATCGGCAAATTGCCAGCGCACGCGCTCTGATCGTGATCATTGCGGCAGGCGCTATCACCTTCGTCTGCCGTTTTGAGATCAACAGCACTTACCAACTTGACTTATTGATGAAAAGCAGCATTGTGGCGCTTGGCTTCCTCTTGTTTCAGTTTAGCATGGTCTTTCCCTATCCCTTAACGGCGGTGCGCCGCCGCCGCTGGCTAATGCCCGCTGTTGCCGTCTTCTCATTCGTGGTGCTGATCCTCTCCATCCTGCTTTCGGCGCAAGGCAGCCCAGAGACTTACGATCTTTCGCTGCTTGTCCCGCTGCTTTTTGGCGTTTGCATGGGTGTCTTTTTCATCAGCAGCATGATCATTCGGCGGCGGCAAGCGGCTTCCGCTGTTGCACGTGAACAAGCCTCTGTTGCGTTGGTCAGCCTGATTGTGCCGCTGCTGCCGATGGCGCTGTGGTGGGTCACTAACTTGATCGAGCGCACACAGAACATTCGCGGTATCAGCTTTTCCACCATTTACCTGCAATTGCCCATGATTTTCTTCCCGTTGGGTATGAGCTATGCCGTCTTGCTGCGCGGCAGCAGCAGTGCTGCCAAGAATGATCGCCTGGTGAACGACGCGCTTGTGCTTGGCGCGTTGGGCTTACTGCTCACGGTTGGCTATTTGGCGCTGACCGGTGCCGCCTATC
Organism: Chloroflexi bacterium CFX4; assembly: GCA_021404685.1. Lineage (GTDB taxonomy): Bacteria > Chloroflexota > Anaerolineae > Aggregatilineales > UBA2796 > CP2-2F. The sequence continues at coordinate 110,649 of QWHC01000014.1, forward strand.
TGCTGACGGCTGGTTTCATCCGTCCTGATAGCCCATTCCTGATTGCCGGCACGCTCTTTGTGATTGCACTTGTTTTCTCGCCGCTGCGTGTGCGGATGGAGCGTCTTGTCGAGACGGCATTCTTCCGCCAGCGCCGCTATTATGGGCAGCGCTTGGAACAGTTCACCCGCGATCTGGCGACTGCTATTGAAACCCGCGAAATCGTGGAAAAACTGGATAAAGAGCTGAAGGATGCCCTCTCGCCGCAGTACAGCTTCATCTTCGTGCAGAATATTCTGACAGGTGACTATGAACCGATCACAGATCGGGCAACGCGCCGCGCACAGACTGATATTCGTTTTAAGGCAGATGGCGGCTTGATCCGCGTCCTTACCCAGAGCGATACGATCATCAACCTGACCCGTGAAAACTTCCCCTCTGCTGATCTACAATCGGATCGCCCACGCTTGGCAGTTCTGAATACACCTATCATCGCACGGATGCAGAGCCTAAGGCGGCTGAACGGCTTCATTGCCCTAGGTCCTTACCGCGATAACACGCCCTATAGCCACGAAGACCTGCGCTTTCTGGAAGGCATTGCAACACAGGCTGCCGCCGCGTTAGAACGCGCTCAGGTCGTCTTGGAATCGCAGCAGAACGAGCGCGAACTCAAGGTCTTGGTGCAGGTCAGCGCCAGCTTGAACATCGCTATGGATTACGACACACTGCTGGAGTTCATCTACGCGCAGGCAAGCAAGGTCATTGACGCACCGAATTTCTACATTGTGCTGTATGATGACCGCACCGGTGAGCTGACTTATGCCTTCTATCAGGATGATGATGAGCGTGTGCCAGACAAAGAAGGCGACCGCTGGCAAGCAGACCGCGATATTTTCAGCGAAATTGTTCGCAGCGCGCAGCCCTACCGCACCGATAACTACGCCCGTGATATGCAGCGGCGCGGCGCAACGCCTGAAAATCCGCAACTGCGCGCCTGGCTTGGCGTGCCGCTGAACGCAGGGGAAGGGCGCTGCATTGGTGCGCTGGCGCTTGGCACGACGGAAGTTGGCGTTACCTACACCGATGAACAGACCAAACTCTTTTGGAACATTGCTGACCTTGCCGCAACAGCCCTTTATAAACTGCGCTTGCTGGAAGAAAGCAAGCAGCTTGCCCGCCAAATGCAAGTGCTGAATGCGACAAGTTCGCAGCTTGCTACCTTCTTTGAAGACATTGATGCGCTGCTGCAAAACATCACTGAATCGGCAGTGGCTATTCTTGACTGTGAGGCGGGCAGTTTGCTGCTTGCCGATGACAACCAACGCAATCTAATCTTCCGTTTGGCAGTGGGCGGCAGTGGCGATGAGCTGATCGGCACCACCATTCCGATTGGCAGCGGCATCGCAGGCATTGTGGCTGCCACTGGGCAGTACATGATTGTCAACGATACACAACGCGATAACCGTTGGTATGGTGAACTTGCTGCAACACACAGCGGTGAAAGCCCTTTCAGCACAACTAGCATTTTGGCGGTGCCGCTTTCCTCGCGCAACCGTGTGATCGGCGTGCTGGAGGTGATAAACAGGCGCGATGGCTCAGGCTTTGACGATAACAGCGCCAACCTACTCATGACCTTTGCCGGTCAGGCGGCGGTTGCCATCGAGAACGCTAATCTGTTCCGCCGCACCGATGAGGCACTTGCCGAGCGCGTGCGCCAACTCTTTAACATGCAACGCATTGACCAAGAGCTAAACCGTACCCTCGACTTCCAGCGTGTGGTTGATCTCACCGTAGATAACGCTATCCGCGAAAGTGAGGCAGACGCGGCGCTTTTGGCGTTGGTCAGTTCGGATCGGCTGCGCTTTGAAGTGGTTGGCTGCGCCGGCTACCCGGAGCGCGTCGTGCGAATTGGCGATTCTTTCAGCATTGATCACGGCATTCTGGGTCATGCTTACCGTCGCAACCGCCCACTGCTCACGCCGACCAGTGCGTTGCCTGTGCAAGGGTTGGAAATTTTGCCCGGCACCGTCAGCCAGATTGCCGTGCCGATGATCACGGGTGAAAAAGTGACGGGCATTTTGCTGCTGGAAACAACAGCCGAGGGCATTTTCTCGCAGCTGACCGCAGAACACATCGAAGGTATTGCCGAACACGCTAACACTGCTATCTCGAACGCGCAGTTATTCGCGCAGCTTGGGCGCGCCAATAAGCAGCGTATCGAGTTCATCAGCAAGGTGGCGCACGAATTCAAAACGCCGCTGTCTTCTATCAAAGGCTATGCAGACATTCTGAATACGCGTGCGCTTGGCGCGCTGAACGAACAGCAGCAAAACTTCATCAACATCATTCAGCGCAATGCGTTGCGTCTTCAGCAGTTGGTGGAAGACTTTACCGACGTAACCGCGCAAGAGACGGGCAACCTGAAGCTGAACATGGCGGCGGTCAACTTCTCGAATGTGGTCTTGGATACGGTGCGCCCAATGCAACGCGCCTTTGACGAGAAAGAACAGCAGGTCGTGCTGAACGTCCCTGATGATTTGCCCTATGTGTGGGGCGACGAGCGCCGTCTGATCCAAGTGATGACCAACTTTGTGAGCAATGCCAACAAATACACCAAGCCGGGCGGCAAGGTGACTATCTTTGCCGAACACACGCGCAACGTTTGGGATGAGGGCGGCGCGACGGAAGTCATTCACTGTGCGGTGACCGACACCGGCATCGGCATGAGCCAAGAAGACCTACAAAACCTCTTTAAGCCCTACTGGCGCAGTGAAAATCCTGATGCCCGCGAACAGCCCGGCACAGGCTTGGGCATGTCGCTCACCCGCGCCCTGATTGAGGCACACGGCGGTCGAATCTGGGTCGAGAGCGAGCGCGGCGTTGGCACAACCTTCCATTTCACCATGCCCCTAGCGGGTGAGCGCGAGAAGATGACCGAATAATGCTCCGCCGCGCCAATTTACCGCTCTGGATCATCTTGGCTGCCTACCTTGTGTTAGGCAGCCGCTATCTTCACGCCACACCTGCTTGGCGGACGCCGGATGAGTTCGCCCATGTGCGCGTCATCTCACAGATCGCAGCGGAAGGCTGCTGCCCAAGCCTTGAAATCAGCGACACATGGGATGACTATGAGGATCATCAGCCGCCGCTTTACTATGTGCTGCTAACACCTGTTTACCTTGCCAGCAACGGCGATCTCTCTGCGCTGCGCGTTACCTCGCTGCTGATCGGCAGCGGTGCGCTGATTGCGGCATGGTTCGCCATGCGTGCTGCCTTTCCAGCGCAGCTTTGGCTGGCAATTGGCGTGACTGCTTTCATCGCCTTCCTTCCGCAGCGGCTTGGTATGGTGGTCGGTGTGAATAACGACGCGCTGGCTGAGACTCTGGCTGCCGCGCTTCTGGCGCTGTGCATCTATTGGCTGCGTCCGAACGGACGGCTCAATCCAATTTGGATCGGGGTGCTGTTGGGCATATGTTTCGTCACCAAACTGACGCTCTATCCATTGGCGGCGGCGGTTGGTGTGGCGTTGCTCATCAAGGCGCGCCGCAGCACACAGCCGCTAAGGGCTCTGATCGGCAGCGGTTTGGCGGTTGCGCTGCCTGCCGCGCTCATTGGCGGCATGTTTTGGCTGCGGAACATCAGCGTCTATGGCTTTCCAGACTTTTTGGCGCAGCAACGGCATGATCTGCTAGCGGTAAACGTCTCTCAACAGCCCACCACTGAACAGTGGATCGACCGTTTGGGCGTGAACGGCTGGCTGGAAGATATGCTCGGCACAACCTTTCAGAGCTTCTGGGGACAGTTCGGCGAGATGGCAGTGCCGATGCAATCCAGCACCTATCATGTGCTGCACTTCGTCACATGCGCGGCTGTGTTGGGCGTTGTGTTCACCGTCGTCACACGGCGAAAGGCGCTAAGCCGCGCACAGCGCGATGTGCTTTGGGTGCTGGGTGTGGCACTGGTGGCTGTGGTCGGGACTTTCTTCTACTACAACCTGAAGTTCGTGCAGTTCCAGGGGCGCTATTTATATCCTGCCCTGCTGCCGATAGCCTTGTGTTATACGGTTGGCATAGTGGGCATTGGCAGGGGCATCCGCACGCTGCTGCCACAGCAAACCATGCGTTGGCTCAACCTGACAGTTGTCTCTGTATTATTCAGCCTTGGCATGGCAGCCTTTGCGGTTTATGCGCTCTACCGTGTGCTGATTCCTTTTCTTGTCTAGAGATTGTCTCAAAACTCGATCAATCTCTACACAACGCGCTGCCTTTATCTGTGCAAAGCGCTAAACAGGCAACATGCACGCGCAGAGACGCCGCAATAACTGCCTGAATTACCACTTCTATCGAGCGCCTATGCGTCACTTCCATAAGGTATTTGCGGTAAAATCTGTAGTGACCGACCAAAATGTTATACAATTTGCCTTTGAAGGTATTGTATCGGCATAGCTGCTACCTGCTACGCAGAAGGAGCCATTTGCATGAGCCGAAAATCGCCCGTCTTTTTGTTGTTGGTGAGCCTAACGCTCACCCTTGCGCTGAGTTTAGCGCTCATCAGCGCTGGCGGCGGCACTGCCTTCGCGCAGGATGACCCAACCGCCACGCCCACCGAGCCGCCGAACGAGGGCAATCCGCGTATTCCACCCACCCAAGTGCCGGCTGAGACGCCTGCTTTGCAGGTTGATCTGCCCATTGATCCACTGCTCTCTAAGTTTGTAGCAGTCCCTGAAAATGTGGTGGCAAACGGCACGGATCAGGCAGTCATTAGCCTGACCTTGCGCGATGCTGCCAACATGCTGCTTGTTGGGCGCAGCGTTGCCCTAGAGCGCGCCGTGGCTGCCAACGCTGATGCTGTGAAGCAAGACGCACAGCAAGCGATCAGCGATGAGAACGGCATTGCCACTTTCCGCGTTAGCGCCAATGCGGTGCAGACAGTACAGTTCAACGTCCGCGATCTGCAATTTAACGCAATCGTCGGTGTGGTCACCGTGAACTTCACTGCCTCCAGTGCCGCTGTGGATGGGACACGCTCAACCTTGATTGTGAGCAGCAGCACGCCAACGCTTAAGGCAAACGGCACAGAGTTCTTTACGGTGACGGCTGTGCTGCGCGACGCAAGCGGCACACCTGTCCAGGGCAAACTGCCAACCTTGAAATTCCTGCCTGAAGGCATTAGCGGCATTACCGTCAGCAGCCCTGCCCCAAGCGATGCCAATGGCATGACCTCTTGGCTAATTTCTGCCACCAATCCAAGCACATTTGGCGTTGTGGCGGAAGTTGATGGGCAGTCCTTTGCGGCGGCAAGCGTCCTCACCTTCATCTCAACGGTGGACGCCGCGCAATCCAGCGTGACCTTTGCCGTGCCAGATCGGGCGCGCATTAACACGCAGATCACCTTCGTCGTGAACGTCCGTGACTCAAGCGGGAACGCGCTCTCTGGGCAAGAGGTGGTCGTCAGCAGCTCACGCGGTGCGCTGGATACGATCACTGCCTTGAATGCTGTGAGCGATGGCAGTGGTGCGGCGCGCTTTGTGCTGCAAAGTGCCGCGCCCGGTACCCTCACCTTGAGCATTACGGCGGGTGGTGTGCCGCTGGCAGCTCCGAACTTCACCTTTAGCCCGCCGCCACCGACTGATCCTGACAACACCACGATTGAGGCAGCACCGATCACAGCTGCGGTGAACACAGAAAATGTCACCGTAACCGTCACGGTGCGCGATGCCAGCAATGATCCTGTGCAGGGCGTGGAAGTGGTCTTGAGCGGCAACCCTGCTGGTTTGATCATTCCCGACAACACCGAAACAAGCGACATGAATGGCATTGCCACCTTCTTGGTGAGCAGCGACACACCCGGCAGCTATACCTTGAGCGCCACCATTGATGGCGTAGACGTTAACAACACCGCCAGTGTGACCTTTACCAACGGCCCTGTCAGCGCCAGCCAGTCCACCGTGACCACTAATACGACCCGTGTCGCGGTCGGTGGCGGCGCCAGCCGTGCCACAGTCACGGTAACGGTGCGTGATAGCGGCGGCAACGCGCTAAGCGGCATCGCTGTTTCGCTGGGCAGCAGCGGCAGCGGCGATACCATCAGCCCAAGCAGCGCTACGACCAATGCCAGCGGCGTTGCCACATTCTTCACCTCGTCCGTCACCACACCGCAGACTGCCACCTACACGGCAACGGCTGATAGTGTGGACTTGCTGCAAACCGTCACAGTGACCTATGTCAGCGTCAGCGGCGGCTCATCCACCGTCACCGCAACGCCGACCACCATTGTGATGGGCAGTTCAACCGTTTCAATTGCCACCATCACCGTGAACGGTTCGGATGGCTTGCCACTTCAAAACGTGAATGTATTCCTGAACGAAGTGGACGACACCAACCTAATCGCAGACATCGTGCCTGTGAGCGATACCTTGACGAATGCCAGCGGTCAGGTGCAGTTCGAGGTGACGCCCATTCAGGCAGGCACTACCACGCTGCGCGCTACTGCCAACTCAAACGTGATCGCTCAAACCGTCACACTCATCTTCACCAATGTTGATCCGTCCCAGTCCACCAGCCCGGGCAATGGCTCAGGGAGCGTTGGCAGCCCCGTCACGGTCACAGTCATCGCCCGTGACATCAACGGCAACCCGCTCAATGGCGAGACAGTAACAGTCACCAGCGACCGTCCTGGCAACGACACGATTACTTTCGTGCCGCCCGATCAGGGCTTGCAAGGCGTGCCACCACCGCCTACCAGCGGCACGACCAATGCCAGTGGGCAGGCATCCTTCCAGATCACGACCAATGCGGCAGGCACCTCCACCTTCACTGTGATCGCCGGTGGTGCGACGCTGCCGTCCTTCACCTTGACCTTTAGCCCGCCAAGCGTTGCCACTTTGACGGTGGTTGCTGCGCCAAATCCGGTGGATACGGGCGCAACCAGCAACGTTACTGTCACGGCTTTGGATGGCAGCAGCGCGCCAGTCAGCGGTGCAACGATCACCCTATCCAGCAGCCGTCCCGGCGTGGATACTGTGACCACCGTCAACGGCACAACCAATGCCAGTGGTGAGGCATTCTTCACCGTTGTTTCGCAGCAGGGTGGCAGTTCCACGCTGACGGCAACGGATGGCACGGTCAATGGCAACACGACCTTAACGGTGAACACTGTGGTCAGTGCGGCAAACTCGACCGTTGATGCAGCACCAAGCAGCGTCACAATTGGTCAGGACAGCACAGTGACCGTTACGGTGCGCGATGCCAGCAATAATCCGCTGCAAAACCAACTGGTCACAGTGGCAAGCAGCCCTGTCGGCCCCGGCTTGACGCCAGCCAGCGTCCTGACGAACGCCAGCGGTATCGCAACCTTCACCTTTAACAGTGCGGCAGTTGGCACCTTCACCATTTCGGCAACGGCGGCAGGCGTCGCCATTACCGATACGGCTGTGATCACCGTCACCGGTGCGCCGATCAGCCCAACGCTCTCAACAGTGGTTGCTGCGCCTGCCACGGTGACCGTCGGTGCGCCAAGCACCGTGACCGTCACCGTGCGCGATACAGGCAATAACCCTGTCTCAGGCGCGACTGTGGTGCTGTCCAGCAACCGTCCCGGCAACGATACGATCCTACCTGCCAGTGCTGTGACGAATGCCAGCGGTGTCGCCACCTTCACCGTGACGAGCAACGCAGCCGGCACCTCCATCCTGACCGCCGTTGCCAACAGCGTGACGATCACCAATACAGCAACCCTGACCGTCACTGGCGGCGCAGGCGCTGATATTGCAGTCTCGAAGGCGCACAACGGCAACTTCAACGTTGGCACCAATGGCACCTTCAATATCGCTGTCTTTAACATTGGCAGTGCTGTGCCAAGCGGCGCGATCATCACTATGACCGATACGCTGCCTGCTGGCTTGACGTTCGTTTCGGCAGCCGGTCCTGGCTTCACCTGCGGCTATTCAGCGCCAACCGTTACCTGCTTCCGCACCAGCGGCATGGCATTTGGCGAAGTGAGTGTGATCAACCTCGTGGTGACGCCAACCGCAGCCGGTGTGGCATTGAACACGGCGACGGTAACGCTCACTGGTGCAACCGATGTGAATCCGACCAACAACAGCAGTTCGGATGCCGTTGTGATCGAGGCAGGCAGCGCGCAGACCGTTAGCGAGACGCTCTCGACGGTGACGGCTGACCCAACCACAGCGCCAGCAGACAACACCACCAACGTCAACGTCACGGTGACCGTCCGTAATAGTGCTAATCAGCCAGTGGTTGGCGCACAAGTGACCTTGCAACCCTCGCCCAACACCGGTTTGACGATCCTTTCCGCAGCGACGCTCATCAGCGACTCGAACGGACAGGTTGCCTTTGCAGTGCGTTCCTCTGTGGCACAGACGGTCACGCTGAATGTGGCAGTTAGTGCCGCCAACAACGTGATCCTGGCCACGCGCCCGGTGATCACTTTCACCGCTTCAGGCAGCGGCACCATCAGCGAAGCAAACTCGACGGTTGTCTCTAACTTCGTTTCTATCCCAGCGGATAACCAGACCACAGCGACCGTCACCGTCACGCTGCGCGATGGCAACAATCAGCCCGTCTCAGGCAAGCAGGTGACGCTCAAGGCGAACCCGGCGCTTGCCTCGGTGCTGATTCAGCCGACCAGCGGCACCAGTGGCGCGGATGGTGTGGTGAACTTCAGTGTGCGCGCCTCTGCACAAGGGCAGGCAACCTTCTCCGCTGAGGCAGTAGATGGGCGTGTGTTCTTCATCACGCAGACGGCAACCATTCAGTTCACCGCGCCCGGCACACAGCCCGTCGTCAACCCGCAATCCACCCAGGTTGCAGCGGCTGGCACACGCACGGCGGTGGCAGGCACGATCAACGTGCCAACCGGTCCGCTGGAAGGCACGGTTGTGGCGTGGCGCCTGCGCGTGCGGCAAGGCCCCGGCTTGGACTTCCCGATCTTGGGCTTGCTGGCATACGGCACCAAGGTGAGCATCATCGCACGTGATGCACGTGGTGCGTGGTACCAGATCGAACTGGAGACTGGCACGGCATGGATCAGCGCCCGTTGGGTGCGCGTCAGCCGCACTGTGCGCGGACGCCTGCCCGTGGTGGCGGCTGCACCCGGCACGGCGCCAATCATCCCGCTGCCACAAGGCGTCATCCCGCAGTTTGGCGAAGGTGTTGGCACTGTGAACACCTACCTACTGCGTGTGCGCGTCGGACCTGGCACGCAATTCCAACAGATCGGCTTGCTGCGTGAAGGCTCGGAGATCATCCTGCTCGGCATCAGCCGTGATCGGCGCTGGTATCTGTTCCGCACGGCAGAAGGCACCGCGTGGACAAGCGCGCTCTACGTCAAGGTGAAATACATCAACGGCAACAACTTGCCCTTCGTAGAGCTGCAACAGCCCGCTCAGTAACCTAAACCAGACTGGGTAGGTGCAAAGCCTACCCACCTAATGAAAGGCAGCGCAGGATCATGCCCGCGCTGCTTTTTTGTGTGTATGGTGGCTGTTTTCTGAAGGCTGTTAGGTGCCGCTGAAAGTGATCATCTTACCGAGCGTGCGAATCATGATCAGCACATCGAGGGCGATGCTTTGATGGCGAATGTAATAGAGGTCATATTGCAGCTTGATCAGTGCATCCTCTTCTGTATTGCCGTATTTGTAGCAAATCTGCGCCCAGCCGGTTAAGCCCGGCGCCACCAACAGGCGCGTGCGGTAAAACGGGATGCGCTGTGTGAGCTGATCTACAAACACGCCGCGTTCAGGGCGCGGTCCGACGATGCTCATCTCGCCACGCAGCACATTCCAAAGCTGTGGCACTTCATCAAGGCGAGTCTTACGCAGAATGCGCCCAACACGGGTGATGCGCGGATCATTTTGGCTTGCCCACTTCGGACCGGTCAGCTTCTCGGCGTCCTGCACCATAGAGCGCAGTTTGATGATTTTGAAGGGCTTGCCGCCGCGCCCAAGCCGTTCCTGACGGTAGAAAATCGCCCCTTTTGAGTCAAGGCGCATGATGAGCGCTAACGGCGGCAAAATCAAGGCGAAACACGCCAACCCAAACAACGCCAGGCTAATATCCATCATGCGCTTGAAGAACAGATAGAGCCTGAAGTTGAGCGTATCGCCTTCCAATGGCAGCACCACCTGCCAATCGATCTGCCCGACATGCTCAATCGGCACGCGCCCGGTAATCTGCTCATAAAGGAGCGGCATAGGCGTAATGGCAACACCCGTCTCATAGCACGCCATCACGCCCTGAAAAACATCTGCGGGCAGCGCGCCGCTATAGGCGAGGATTAGCTCCGAAACGCCGTATTGCTTGATAAGCTGGGGTAAGGCGCTGCCTGTGCCAAGCAAGCGAAAGCCCTCAATGCCCTGATCGACCTCTTCGGCACTTTGCACATAGCCAAGCATTTCGTATTCGTTAGCAGCCTCTTCGGCAATGGTGCGCGCCAAGGTTGCGGCGGCGCCACCACTGCCAATGATCAAGGCACGGCGCGGCTGCTGCGTCCAGCCGATCAGAAAAGTGCGGCTGACGCGCCACATGCCAACCAGTGAAAAAGCAGCCGCTGCGTAGTAGAGCGTGAACAAACGCGGCAGATCAAAGCCGCTCGGCACGATCAGGAAGAATAGAAAGACGTAGACGATCACCACCTGTGCGCTGATGAACATCAGCCGCGCAAACATGGCAGCGCGCCGTGTGGCAAGGCGCAGATTGTTAAAATCGTTCAGGCGTGCGATTGCCAGCCACAAGGCAGGCATGATGATGAACCAGTGGGCGCGCTCGCTAATAAAGGTGAGGTCAAACGGTTCAGGCGCAGTCAGCGACCACGCACCCAGCGCAACCAAAGTTGCCAGCAGGCAAGCAAGCGCATCGCCGAACAGCAGCAGCAGGCGGCGCTCGGAAAGGCGCAGTTGCCAACCATTGGTTGCAGCGCGGGCATCTTCAGGGCGTTTGATTGTTTCAGCAGGGTGCATAAAATTTATCGTCCATCAGATAAAAACAGGCGAGATAACTGCATTATACGGGCGAATGGACGCTATCAGGGGAAAATTGGGGAATTTTTGAGAAAGTTGTGATGTCAAAGAAGAAGGGCGTTTATCAAACGCCCTTCCCGATTCAACCTATTTAGTAGCTAGGCGATTGCCTCGCGCTCGATTGCTTCAAAGTCTGTGAACAAGAAGTGATCGTGATAGTAGTGAATCCACAAGAAGCACAAGATCGCCGTGTAGTAGGCTGTGTCGAAGCGTGCGTTCAAATCGCGCAGCGGATCAACAATGCCCACCGTGATATAAACCACCACGCCAAGCAGGATGGAGCCGCCGAGCATCATCGCGCTGAAAGCGTACAGCCGCCAAGGTGTGCGCCCGCTTGCTAAGTTATCAATCTGCTTGTTGGAAGCAGCCAGATCGCCGCTTTGGTGGCGCAACTGGATGATGTAGAAGGTCAGGGCAAGGTATTGGAACGAATGCCATGTGTTCAAGCCCTGAAAAGCGGTATCTAGGTTTTCCAGCGCTGGCATAGTGCAGGCAACTGGCACCGTGATCATGATGAAGACGAACTTGGGCAGGTGCAGGGTGCCGTTGCGCCACTCTGCATAGCTCTTGGCAAGATAGGCGATCAAGGCTGCGCCGAACACGCCCGAAGCTGCCACGAAGAACCACGTTTGCTGGAAGAAATCGGGAATGGCACGGGTCAGATCGTTTGTGCCAATCGCAAAATTGCCCTGGCTGATCTTGAGCGCGGCAATCGGGAACAGGCACGTCAGCACTAAGGCGTAATCAATCAGGCGTGACCACCACTGTAGCGAGGTCTTCCCTTCCGTAACGCGGTGCCCACGCTTGTTGTAGAGTTCCACAATGTAGGTGACTTGGTGCAGCACATGGATAGACGCCCAGAAGAAAAAGACGGTCAGCAGCAGGGTTAGGTTCAAAAATGCCAGCGAGACGACCACAATCGGGATGATGATCGAAGAACGGATCAGCATTGGATAGCGCTTGGTAAACTGCTTATCGAGCGCCGTCCGCATGAAGGTTGCATACATATGCGGACCGCCGACCAGCACAGCCACCAGCAGGTTCACCGCATTCCGCGAAATATCCGACTCTAAGCCTGCCTGTGTGCCGAGTAAGTATAAAATGTAGGGCATTGGCACAAGAAACACGCTCATCGTCATGAAAAGCGTATCCCAGTTACGGTTACGCAGCCACAAGCCTTCTGGCTTGATGACTTCTGATTGTGCGAATGGTGGATTAATGGAAGTAACACCCATAGCGCGATTGACTCCTACCTAACGACTTCGGGCGAAGGTCTCTTGCCTGATGTAACACGCAGGCAAGGCATCGGGTTACGGCAAGTCTCCAAGTTCCCGATGTGAATAACCGTACAGTATAGCGCTAAAATTCACAATGGCGAGAATACCTCTGGGGGTAAAGTCCCGCGCTAGCGCACTTACCATGATACGTTGAGAGGAGGGAATAAGTTGCTGGCAGCCCTTGGCTGGAGGTTGCTGAGACTGCTGCCAGCCTTTCGTAGGAACATACCTTGGTGCATCTGTGCAACGCATTTGTGCGGCAACAGGCGAACACACCAAAGTGCGTTCCTACACAAAGTCATAGCGATATATTCTACATTTGCGAATCTTTAGCGCTGCGCGATGTGCATCCAAATGCCGTTGCGCGAACCAAGCGTGCCCGCTAGCTCCAATTGAATTTCATGCCCCGCCTTACGGCGCGGTGCGAACTGGGCGGCTAACATACCAAGCAAAATGTGCATCTCTAGCAGGGCAAAATTGTTGCCTGCACAAATGCGCTGACCTGCTGCGAAGGGGTGGAACGCATAGGGGTGCTGTGCGGCTTCCCGTTCAGGCGTGAAACGGTCTGGATCATAGCGGTCTGGCGCTTGCCAAAATTCAGGATGGCGGTGTGTGCAGTAGGGCATTAGCATCACCCGTGTGCCACGCTTGATAGGCATCCCATCTAGAACAGTATCCACTACAGCATCCCGCACATACATCGGTGCGGAAGGGTAGAGGCGCAACGTCTCTTTGACTGTTTGCAAGGTGTAGGGCATCCGCTTAAGCGCTTCCACGGTTGGTGTGCCAGTCCCGATGGTGCTATCAATTTCGGCGTGGAGTTTGGCGGAAACTTCT
>QWHC01000015.1 GCA_021404685.1 Chloroflexi bacterium CFX4
CCAAGCGCCGTGCGCGCCTCAGCCTGCCCGATTAAGCCCGATGAGTTAGCCGTGTGAGCGCACTTTATGAGCATCTTTTCACAGTTGAATGCCAAGCGCATTCTGTTGGTTGAGGAAAATCCGAACCTTGTGGAGCAATGGAAAAGCCTGCTGCGCCACAATGGCTATGAGGTCGAGAGCGCCTACAACTGCGGCGATGCCCTTGCCGCCAGACATGATCGTTTCGCGGTGGCGTTGGTGAACCCTGCTATGCGCCACCGTGACGGGCGCAGCATCCTTGAGCATGTGCGCGATCATCACAGCTTTTCACGCCTGCCCGTCCTCCTCCTGAATGAACTTGGCGAGGACGGCGAGCAAGTCCTGACAGCTATTGCCCAACAGCTCAGCGGCGAGCGCGTTAGCAACATTGAGCAATACTTTGCGCCGAAACGCGCCACGCGCACCTCGACCAACGCCGTTCTGCGCGAAACGCAAGATGCCAGCAGCATTGATCCTGATTTCCTTGAAGAACCAACCCTTCGCACGCGCACCATTGATGAGCAGCGCAAACAATTAGCTGCCCTTCGCACTCTTTCGGAGCTAGGGCGCTCCATTGCTGCCGTGCTAGACCTTGATCAGGTGCTAAATCAGGTTGTAGAAGCAGCCGCCACGCTCACCAATGCCGAAGAAAGCCTGCTGCTGCTGCCTGATTCCGAAGATGAAGCCCTGTATTTGCGCGCCATGAAGGGCTTGGACGAAGCGCACGCCACCAACTTCCGCATTAAGAACAACGAGCCGATTGTTGGGCGTGTTTACCGCAGCGGTGAGCCTGTCTTGATTGATGATCGCGGCTTGCAGCGCGTTAAGACCGAGTATTTCATCCGTTCGGCAGTCTATGTGCCAATGCGCCTGAAAGGGCAGACTATTGGTGTGCTAGGTGTTAGCAATCGGCGCAGCACCAAGTTGTTCAGCAAGCTGGATCAAGAGTTGCTGCTCGATCTAGCCGCCTACGCCGCTGTTGCCGTTGAAAACGCACGCCTTTACCAAGAGCGTTTGGTGCAAAACCGACGCCTGGAGACGTTGGTGCAGGCTGGCACCGCTGTAAATTCCACGTTGGCGCTTCAGCAGGTGATGCTCACCATCTCGCGCCAAATCTTGAAAGCGCTTGAGGTGGATGCTTGTTTCATTAAGCAGCGCACGTCCATTGCCGCCGGTGAGCGCACCAGCGCACCGGGTGATACCGCCGTGCTTGCCGAAAATGAGTTATTTGTGCTTTCACAAGCCTGGCAGGCCGCTTGGCAGCCTAGCCGTGCCACGCGCACACCATTGGAAGCACGCCCAATGCTGCGCCAAGCGGTTGAGCAGAACGGCTACTATGTGGTGGCACGTGAGCAAGGCAGCACGAGGCTCTTTGCGGAACTGCAATTGCTGCGCCAAGTGGCAGCCATCCGCCTAACTGTGCTGCCGCTGCGAATTGGCACCAGCAAGCCGTTCGGCGTGATTGACCTCTTTCACCGTACCCGCTTGCCCACAGAATCGCTCACCTCTGAAAGCCGTGCGCGCATTCGCGGGCTTGCCGCCGAAATTTATGCGCGCCTGCGCTTGCTGCCCAACGCCAACTTTCGCTCACAGCCGACTGTGCGCCCCTCCGCCGAGATTTTCAGCCTTGCTCAAGAGATTTTGAACGAGGCACAAGCAGATTGGCTAGTGCTGAGCATCTTTACCGAAGATGAACAACTGTTGCGCTTGGTGCAGTACGGCACGGCAGAGTTTTTAGAGCCGCCGCGCCCTGAAGAAAGCTACGTGCCGGTGGAGATCGTGCCGATTTTTCAGGGCGAGCCGTGGGTGAACTGCCATGTGCGGCAGCCTGACCTTTCCGAGCCGCTACGCGATCTGCTGGCAAGCTATGGCGCGCAGTCCATGTTATGTTTGCCGCTACTCATCAAAGGTAAGGTTGGCGGCATGTTCGTGATCTGCGATATGTACGAACCGCGCATTTTCCAAGCGGATGAAATCAGCCTTGCCACGGCGCTCATCGCGCAGGCTGCCACTGCCATTGAAAACGCACGGCTCTACCGCGATCTAGAGCGCAGCCTGCTCAACCTAAAGCAGACGCAAGCCAGCCTTGTGCAGGCAGCGCGCCTCTCTACAATGGGTGAGTTGGCGG
Source organism: Chloroflexi bacterium CFX4 (assembly GCA_021404685.1). Taxonomy (GTDB): domain Bacteria; phylum Chloroflexota; class Anaerolineae; order Aggregatilineales; family UBA2796; genus CP2-2F. The sequence goes on from QWHC01000015.1 coordinate 2,147, forward strand.
CTGTGGTGGCACACCAGATCAACAATCCACTGACCACCATCCTTGCCGATTCCGAACTGTTGATGCGCGATTTGCCTCAAGACTCGCTCGAATACGAGTCTGTGATGGCAATCAACCGTTCAGGGCAGCGCGCCCACGCAGTGGTCAAGCGCTTACTCAGCACGGCGCGCCGCACCAACGCGGAAGAAAAGCCGATCTGGGTCAATGTCCATCAGACCATTCAGAACACGCTCGATCTGATCTCCACGCATTTAGGGCGCGGCGGCGTGCATCTTGAGGTAGAATTAGAGCGCGATCCGCCTAGCTTTATACGCGCTCAGAGCGGACATTTTGAGGATGTATGGCTGAATCTGCTCATGAACGCTCGTGATGCACTTAACAATCGCCCTGATGCAGCAATGGGCATCATCTCGCGGCGTTCGCACGGTGCGCTGGAGGTGCTGGTGTGGGATAACGGCAGCGGCATTCCGCCTGAGGTGCGCGAGAATATCTTTGAGCCATTCTTTACCACCAAGCCAACCGGCGAAGGCACCGGCTTAGGGTTATATATCTGCAAGCAGATCATCACGCAAGCGGGTGGGCGGATCAGCGTGGAGAGCGCGACGGGTCAGGCAACCGTCTTTCGGATCAGCTTGCCCGTCAGCGAGACACCAGAAGGTTAGGCATTCGTGCGTAACGTACCGCCACGCCGCACGCGCCAACGCCCTACGGCTATGCCCGTTGGCAAGCCTCTCTCGCGGCGCGAGATGCTAGCGTGGCTCGTCAGCCTGAGTGCTGTTGCAGCAGGTGGCGCGTGCAGCATTGGTGGGTTGCTGGCATTTTTGGCGCGCCGTGCCGAAAGCGCTGCACTCATACCGACCATCACACCGCAGCTGACGCCTAACCTCACGCCGACTGTGCCACCGCTGCCGCCTGATGTGATACCGCGTTCAGCATGGAACGCCCTGCCGCCTGATCACACTGCCGCTGAGGAATTCGGCTTTGCCAGCGCCGAAAATCCGACGGGCTGGTTCGTCTACAGCGGCGATTTGGCAGCTATCTATACAACCGCCGTCATTCATCACAGCTTCCCAATCCTGCGCGATGGCGGCACCATGCGCGCCTTGCAGGATATTCACCGCAACACGCGCCAATGGGCGGATATTGGCTATCATTTTGGTATTGACGGTGCGGGCAAAGTCTACGAAGGGCGTGATATTCGCGTGCGCGGTGCAAGCGTCGCCGGCTATAACACTGGCTCGCTCGGCATTGTGCTGATGGGCAACTTTGAGCAGGAAGCGCCCAGCAGCGCGCAAGTGGTGGCGCTGCAACGGCTGCTCTATTGGCTTAAGGGCGCTTACAGGCTGACGCACCTTGCTGGGCATTATGAGTTCAACCCAACGACAGTCTGTCCCGGCAGGAATATGCGCCCATACATCGGTATTCTGACGGAAAGCCTCGGCTTGCAGCGCGGCACGGGCGGCTATGTGCCGCCCAAAGTGCAATCGCAGCCTGTTGGCGCAACCTGCTGCTAGGGGTTGCTCTGCGCCGCTGATTCGTCCGTCGGCTCTGGCACAGGCTCAATGCTTGTGGCAGGCGTCGCCTCGCCGATCTTGAATTCCTCTAGCACACTGTCGTAGACTTGCGCGCCGTTCAAGCCGCTGATCTCATCTTGCACCAGCAGCAGGTTGTTTCGCAGCGTGCTGCCCAGCCGTTCGCCGCTTGCCTGCTCCACCAATTTCACCACAAGGGCAGCGTTGGCGATGCCAAAGCGCGTCTCAGGGCTATCGAAGCGCGCTGGCTCTAGGCTGTTGCTGGTGTAGCTCTTGCCCATATAGAACTGCGCGTTGAGCATGGTCAAAATGCGCGTTTCTTGCTCACTGGTCAGTTTAGGGGCAAATTCGGCAAGGAACTGCGCGCCTGTCTGATGTTTGAGCCACACGTTCACGTAGAGATCGCGCAGCCGCCACAGGTTCACATTCAGCGGACGCAGCACGTCAAGGTACAGCTCATCCAGTGCCGCATTCAGATGATCGAAGGCGCGCAGCAAGTAGCCTTTCCAGCCAAGCGACCAATCCGAGACGCTGCGCGCACCATAGGCGGTGAACGGCTTCACGGTGACTGTCTCAGTCGGCTCGAAAGTGTTCAAATACTCATTGAGCGTGACGACGCGGTAGCCAACAGCGCGTGCCTCGTGCGCCAGCAGCCAGTGCAGAAAGCGCTCCTCGCCCAGATGATGATGTCCGAACGTCTCGCCACCGACGGCTACTAAGGTTAAGCCGCCTTTGGCGCGCCGCACGCCCAGTTTGTTGCGCGCCCAATGCCCAGCACCGCCAGCGGCGCTCACATTGAAGGACAAATCGTTAGAGAGTTCGTCGTTACGGACGAACACTGCCAATTTATGCCCATTTTCAAGGTCTACCCAAAAGGCACCACCATTCTCGATAGGTTCGTTGATCTGCCCTTGCGAGAGGATCGTGTAGCGATAGCCGGCTGCCTCGACTATTTGAAGTGTTTCGAGGTCCACTGCCATTTCTGGCAACCAAACGCCCTCAGGTTTGCGCCCAAAGTGGTGCTGAAAAGCAGCATTGCCCCAATAAAGCAGCGTGCGTTTATCGCGGCGCTTCAGCAGTGGCAAAATGGCATGGTGAAAGACGCTGCCAATGGCATTACCAACCTTTTTCGCCGCCAAGTGTTTGTGGTCAGCACTGATGATGCGTTGGTAGGTTTCCGGCGAGCGGCGGCGCAGCCAACTGAGCATTGGCTCACCCAGATCAAAGCTGATGCGGTCAAAATTGCCGATCTCCGCGTTGGGACGGTACGCCTCGGCGGTGATGCGCTCATTCCAGTTGCGGTAATCGCCCGCCTCTGGCTCAAAGCCGATATGCCCCGTGATAGGGTTGCCACGTGGTGGCTGATAGTAATGCCCGTGTACGCAGAAGAATTGGAACGGTCGTGTCGTCAAGGGACACCTCGCAATAATTTAGAGTCGAAATCGGTAATTGTGTTTTTATATGGCAAGCAACACTTTAATGCATGAGCAGCGTGTAAGCGGCAGCCACCTTTGTGCTTCAGGGTTGAAGATACCACAAAAACAGCATTCAGCCCAAGTGTGCTGTGATTAGCAAGTCAGTTTGCAAACGTTGCAGTTTTTAGTCCACTTCCTCAAGGCGGCGGAAAAAGCACGACACCGCACCCGTGTGGCAGGCAGCGCCGTTCGGGATGACCAACAGCAGCAGTGTGTCCGCATCGCAATCGGCGCGAATCTCGCGCACCTGCATGGTATGCCCGCTGGTGGCACCCTTATGCCAAAGCGCGTTACGGCTTCTGCTCCAGAAATGCGCCTCACCGCTGCTGACTGTCAGGCGCAGCGCCTCGGCATTCATCCACGCCACCATCAGCACTTGCAGCGTCTCGGCATCTTGCACAACTGCCGTGATCAAGCCGCGTTCATCAAAGCGCAACTGCGGCAGCACTTGCTCAAGGTGGCTCATGCAAACACGCTCTCAACCGATTGTTCTTCACCGAAGCGCACGGGAATGCCCTGATCGCGTAGGTGCTGCTTCACGGCTGCGATGCTCACTTGGCGGTAGTGAAATAAACTGGCTGCCAAGGCTGCATCAGCGCCGCCGTTGGTCAATGCTTCGGCGAAATGCTCAACCTTGCCGGCACCGCCTGAGGCAATCACCGGAATGCTGACAGCCTCAGCGATGGCGCGTGTCAATGGAATGTCGTAGCCGTTTTGCGTGCCATCCCGATCCATGCTGGTCAGCAGGATTTCACCTGCGCCGAGTTCTTCCACTTTGCGCGCCCATTGAATAGCGTCCAAGCCCGTCGGCACGCGCCCACCGTCAATATGCACTTCCCAACGCCCGTTCACCCAACGCGGATCAATCGCAACCACAATGCATTGGCTGCCAAAGTGCAGCGCGCCTTCCGTCACCAGCGTAGGCTGGCGCACCGCCGCGCTGTTCAGCGAGATTTTATCGGCGCCGGCGCGCAGCGTAGCGCGAATATCCTCTACCGTACGAATGCCGCCGCCCACACAAAACGGTATGTAAATTTCATCCGCGATGCGCTCTACAATGCTGAGCATCGTGTTGCGGCGCTCCACCGATGCCGTAATATCAAGCAGCACCAACTCATCCGCGCCTTCGCGGTCATAGACCTGTGCCTGTGCCACCGGATCGCCAGCATCGGCAAGGTTCACGAAATTAACGCCCTTCACAACGCGCCCATCTTTTACGTCAAGGCACGGAATAATGCGTTTTGCCAGCATAATTGCGCTAGTCTTCCGTTTCTGCGAGGCGAATTGCCTCAGCCAGATCAATCAATCCTTCGTAGAGCGCCGTCCCAAGGATGACGCCTGCCACTGCACCATCATCACGCAAAGCGACGATCTCACCGAGCGCGGTTACACCGCCGGAGGCGATCACCTGCAAGCCTGTTTCACGGGCAAGCTGTGCCGTTGCCTCAATATTCACACCGATCAGCTCACCATCGCGGCTCACATCCGTATAAAGGGCGTGCCGCACGCCTTCAGCCGCAAGCAGCTTGCCCATCTCGACGGCAGAAACACCAGTTGCCCGCTGCCAGCCATGCGTTACAACTTGCCCATCGCGTGCGTCAAGCGCCACAGCAATAGCCTCCGCGCCCCAGCGTGCGATCATGGCTGCCACATGCTGCGGATGCTCAACAGCAAGCGTGCCAAGCACCACACGCGCTGCACCTTTATCAATGGCGCGCTGTACGTCCTCAAGAGTCCGTAAGCCGCCGCCGAACTGCACCTGCACATCGGCAAGCGCCAACGCTTCTAGGATTGCTTCATTGTCATTCGCCTCTGAGAGTGCGCCATCCAGATTGACGACATGCAGCCAAGCCGCGCCGCTCTCGATCCAACGCTGCGCCACCGCCAACGGATCATCCCCATAGATAGTTTGCTGATTTGGATCGCCCTGCCGCAGCCGAACGACCTTCCCACCACGCAAATCAAGCGCTGGATAGACAATCATGCTCATTGCCGCCCTTTACCTGCAATCTAGAGTGCTAAAAAGTTCTTTAGGATGCGTAAGCCTGTGGCGTGGCTTTTTTCTGGGTGAAATTGGACGCCGTAGATGTTTCCGCGCCCGACCACGGCTGGAAAGCTGATACCGTATTCGGTGCTAGCAAGCACGTTTTCTGGCTCGGTTTGCGCGTAGTAGCTGTGGACGAAGTAGGCATAGCCGTTTGGTGGTACATCTTTCAGCAAGCGCGCCTCACCCGCGTGTTGAAGCTGATTCCAGCCAATGTGCGGCACTTTGGGGCCTTGTGCAGGAAAGCGCACCACTGTGCCACTCAGCAAGCCAAGCCCTTCATTGTTGCCCATTTCGCTGCTGCGCTTAAAGAGCATTTGCATCCCCAAGCAGATGCCCAAAATCGGCACGCCACGTGCCGCATAGTTTCGCAGTGGCTCAATGAAATTACCCTCGCGCAGGCGTGCCATGCCCGCCGCAAAAGCGCCAACACCCGGTAGGATGATCTTAGCGGCACTGCGTAGATCATCAGATGTTTGGGCAATGTAAGGTGCTGCGCCCAGCCGTGTCAGCGCGTTGACAACACTCCGCAGGTTCGCCACGCCGGAGTCGATCACCGCAATGTTTCCCGTATTCAACCTTTGATCCTTTTCAGCCTGTTGAGAGTTCAAGTATACCAACAGGCAGCTTATCTGGCACAAAATTGCCCATTCACAGGATTGTATGCCGCACGAATCTGATCTAGAATCAAAGTAGCCGAGAAGCGCTCGCGCCTTCTCGAAAAGGCTTAGTGCGGGAGCTTTGAAAAATGCCTTTTCAAACTGTTAACGATTTACAGATGCACTATCTTGATCAAGGCAACCCGAACGGCACGCCGCTGCTGTTTATTCACGGCAATGTCTCTAGCAGCATCTGGTGGCGCTACACGCTCGAACGCCTTGCCGATTCACCCTACCGCTTGATCGCGCCCGATCTGCGCGGGCGCGGCGAGACAAGCGGGCAAGCTGATCATTGGACAATCGAGACGCTGGCACACGACTTGCGTGGGCTGGTGGAGGCACTAGGGCTGGACAGCCTGCATTTGATCGGGCATTCACTGGGTGCGCTAGTCGCCATTCAGTACGCGCTCGATTTCAAGCCCGAAGTCCGCAGTTTGTTCTTGCTGGCGCCAGGTTGGGTGGCAGGTGATATGCCTGATGAAGTTGGCGACCCTGCCCGCATCAAGATGATGGTGGACAACAAGGCGATCCTCAAAATGGCGCTCCGCATGACGGCCGCCAACCATCCTGATGATGGCTGGGATGTGCTGGAAACCGCCGGTTTGCGCCAGCAAGACGATGCCAGCTACCGCACACCAATAGCCATCAAGATGTGGTCAGTTGATCAGCGGCTTGGCGAACTCGATGGCATCCCAACCACTGTGGCGCGTGGTGTGCATGATAGCATCATCCCGGAAGCGGTGGTGCTTGCCTCTGCACAGGGCATTCCGCACGCACGCTATGAAGTGCTGCACGGCGCAACGCATTCACCCAATGTCGAGACGCCGGACGCCTTTGTTGCCTTACTGCGCGCCCATCTCGACCGCGCTTAAGGGCAGGCATATCAGCACTTGGCTGCCAACTTCTGGCGTGCTTTGAATGCTGATAGTGCCACCATGCAGTTCTAAGATGGCTTGGGCGATGCTCAAGCCCAAGCCGATGCCGGGCATGTTGGATTGCCCAACTGCCTTGCCGCGATAGAAGCGCTCAAAAACGTGAAACAAGTCTTCAGGTGGAATGCCGATGCCTGTATCCTGAATTGTGATCACAATCTGATCCTCGCGCTGCGCTGCGCAAATAGTGATTTCGCCTGCGGGCGTATATTTCAGGGCGTTGTCTAGCACATTTTCGAGGGCGCGCACCAAAAGCGAGAGGTTGCCCTGCACCTTTGGCAAGTGCGGCGCAATCTTCACCGTAAGCTGCTGAGCGCCTGTGATGCGCTGGCGCGCCTTTTCTGCCACTTGGCGCACTAATAAGCCAATATCCTGTGCCGTTAGCTTGACCTCAGCGCGCTGCATCTCAAAACGCAGCACATCCAGCACACCTTCAATTAGTTTGTTCAGCCGTTCGATCTGTGACTTCATGACCTTCAAGCGGTCTGGCACTTGAGCATGAGTCGGCGCTGCCTCAATAAGGTGCATTTGAACGCCGAGCGTCGAGATTGGCGTGCGAAGCTCGTGCGAAAGATCGGCAATCAGCTTTGCTTTCAGGTGATCGAGCGCTTCCAATTTGTGATAGGCAGCGGCAAGTTCAGCGGTGCGCGCATGGACGTGCTGCTCAAGCAACTCCAGCATTTCAGCGCGCTGCAAGGCGTTGGCGGCAATATCGCAAATGGCGATCAGCACGCGCATATCTTCCTCGCTAAAGGGTGTTGCCCTGCCAATGCCAATCACGCCGATCACGCTCTCTTGGGCAATCAGTGGCACAGCGGCGGCAGCCGTTAAGCCACCCAACAATTGTGGGTTGGCAACGATCGGGTCACGGTAGATATCTGCTGTTGCATAAGGCTGTTGGTTATTGATGACATAGGCATACAAGCCGCGTTCCAGCTTAAGCGTGGCGCCGATTTGGTGCCGCCACGCGCCAAGTGATGCTTCCACCACAATCACCTCGCCCGCTTCTGTATAGCGGCGCACCGCCAAAGATGCACCTTGCACACCAAGCAGCGCAAAAGTTTGGTCAAGGATGATCGGCAGCATCTCAGCATAAGTGTTAACAGAGCGCAGCGCAGTGGCGATGGCGGCAATGGCAGCCAGTTCGCGCTCACGCTGATACTGTTCGGTCACATCTATGCCAATGCTCAGCCTGCGCCATGTCAGCCCCGGTACGGTGTAATCCACAACCGACCATGCGATCAGGCGCGTGCTGCCATCTTTGCAAGTTATGCGATAGACCACACCGCGGTAGCTGGGATTGGGTGCATACTGCTGTCGCATTGCCTCACGGTAATCCCTATCAGGGTAGAAGCGCTCGAAAATGGTCGGATCACCGATCACTTCGGCGGCACTGTAGCCTGTAATGCGCTCGCACTCTTTGTTCCAAAGTTGAATTGTGCCATCTGCACCGATCACATCCACCATAATCGGCAGATTTTCAATCAGACTAAGTAGACGCTGTTCGCTCGTCTCTAGGGCTTTGCGGCGCGCTTGGGCAACCTGTTCGCGGTGCAGCACTGCTGCCAACATCACAAAGGTAATGACGGGCAAGAAGGCAAGCGGTGCCTCATTTATGAGGGACTGGAGCGTTTGCCCTGTGATTTGATAGATCAGCACCACTTCGACCAGCGCGCCTGCGAGTACGCCTAACATGCCAAAGGCATTCAGGAAAATGCCTGCGATCACAATTGGTATAGCAAGGTAGTAGAGAAAGGTTGGGTAACGTAGTTCACCATCCGGCGCGGCGACCATGCCCAAGTTGAGCATGGTCACCACAATCATGAGCAGCGCGCCAGCCTGAGGATAGCCAAGCCGCGTGGTGCTATAGGCTGCCAGCAGGCTGAGGATGCCTAAGGGTATAGAAAAGGGCATTTCCGTCAGCCGTGAACCGAAAAACACAGTGAGCGCGCTGAAGGTGAAGATAAACAACAACAGCGATAGCCACACCGAAGCGCCAATGCGCGCCAATTGGGCGCGTTGATCTGGTACAGCGCGCAGCGGCTCAAGCAGCCAGCGGCGTAGACGCTGCTGTAGATCGGGATTAGAAAAGGTGCGGTTGGGCTGACTCATGTGCTTTCGGTATACTTCCTCTGCGTTGCTTGTTGGAATGCTGCGATGTTGATATGCCATAGGCTGTTCTTTCACCCATGACCTTTCTGAAAAAATTGCGCGCCAACCTTGCACGGCGGCGCGTCTTTCAACTATTCCGTACCGCTTACACGATTTGGCAGCGGGATGGACTGCACGCCTTCACGGATCGGCTGCGACGCTGGCTCGGCGGCGAACGACGCTACTACCGTCCGCTGGAATGGCTTGCCTATGAAAAACACTGCCAAACGGCTGCCCTGAGCGCCGATCAACTGACGGCACAGCGCGAGACAGCGCTCGGCTGGCGGGCGCAACCAACTTTTGCCATTCTAACACCTGTTTACAATGCGCCTCTTTACATTTTCAAACAAACTGCCGCCTTTGTCACTTCACAAAGTTATCCCAACTGGCGTTGGTATGTGGCAGATGCCAGCACCGACGCCACACTTTCGGCATATATTACACAATTGGCTGCCACAGAGCCACGCATTGTCCTGATTCGCCTTCCCGAAAATGGCGGCATTTCTGCCAACACCAACGCTGCGCTTAACTGCGCCACAGAGGATTTTCTGCTGCTGCTTGATCACGATGATCTGTTGGCGCCAGAGGCACTTTTCGAGGTAGCGCACTTTTTGCAAAGCCAGCCCAATGCCGACCTGATCTATTCCGACTCGGATAAGGTGGACGCCAAAGGGCGCCGCTTTGAGCCGCTCTTTAAGCCCGATTGGTCGCCTGAATTGCTGTTGTGCGCCAACTATATCCGCCACCTGAGCGTTTTCCGCCGCGAGGTGGCGCTGCGCGTTGGTCAGTTTGATTCCGCGTTGGATGGCGCGCAGGACTGGGATTATTTTCTGCGCCTGAGCGAAGTAACGCAGTGCATCTATCACCTGCCCAAAGTGCTTTACCATTGGCGGGCGTGGGAAGGCTCTACAGCACAGGCACGCGGCGCGAAACATTACGCTGCCGCTGCACAGATCGCCGCTGTAGAAAATCACTTGAAGCGGACGGGCATCGCTGCGCCGCACGTCTTTTTTGATGCGGCGCACCCGATCCGCAAATTCTATCCCTATGTCCAGTGGGAACAGCCGCAGCCGCGCCGCATTGCAATCATCATTCCGTCCCGCGATCATGCCGATGTGCTAGGCAGTTGCTTGGGCAGCCTGTTCCGCCTGACCGACTATCCGCATTACCGCGTGATTGTGGTGGATACTGGCAGCCGCGAACAAGTGACCGCCGATTTGTATGCGCGCTATGCGGCTGAGCCGCGCTTTAGCGTGGTGCATTACAGCGCGCCATTCAACTTCAGCCGTGCCTGCAACTTTGGCGCACAGCACGCCGCCGATGCCGATCTGCTGCTCTTTCTAAATAACGATACCGAAATCTTGGCGGCGGACTGGCTGGCGCGCATGGCGCAGTGGTTCGAGCGCGAAAAAGTTGGCATCGTGGGCGCGAAACTGCTCTACCCAAGCGGTGAGATTCAGCATGGCGGCGTCATCGTCGGCTTATCAGGCATGGCGTCACACGCCTTTATGCTCTCGCGGGAAGCGATCATGACGCACTTTGGCAGCGACGACTGGTATCGGAACTATTTGGCAGTCACCGGCGCATGCCTGATGATCGCACAGCCACTTTTTGAGCAGATCGGCGGCTTTGACGAGGCATATCAGCTCATCTATAGCGACGTGGAAATTTGCCTGCGCGCTGTGGTGCATGGCTATCGCGTTGTCTACACGCCGGATGTGCGCCTGATCCACTATGAATCGCTCACCCATCAGCGGCGCGTGCCATACGCGGACTTCTTGCGTGCCGATCAGCACTTTAAGACGTGGATTGAGCGCGGCGATCCATACTACAATCCCAATTTGAGCCACATTGGCACGCTGCCAAATTTCAGCGCCAACAGCGGCGAACGCGCCGCACACCTAAACGCCGTGCTGATGGCACGCTTGCGCGCCATGCCCGAAAAAGGCTACCTCACCCTGCCGGATGACTTGGCATAGCAGCAGCGCGCAAGGCGCTCATGGCGGCGGGAATGCCTTCCGCCGCGCCAAAGATAGCGCTGCCTGCCACGAACACATCAGCGCCGCTGTGTGCCACCTCTGCAATCGTGCTGAGGTCAATGCCGCCGTCCACACCGAGTTCAATCGGCTGTCCAAGCGCCGTGATCGCCTCTCGAATGCGGCGCACTTTGTTTAGCGTGGCGGGAATCAGGCGCTGTCCGCCAAAGCCGGGATTAACCGTCATAACCAACACACGGTCTACTTCGGGCAGCACTTCGCGGATCAGCTCAAAAGGCGTGTGCGGATTGAGCGCGACGCCTGTTTTGGCGCCGGCAGCGCGGATATGCTGAAGGGTACGGTGCAGGTGCGGGCAAGTTTCCACATGGACGTTGATCATCGTTGCGCCTGCTTCGGCAAAGGCTTCAATGTAGCGTTCGGGCTGTTCAATCATCAGGTGAACATCCAACGGCAGGTGTGTGGTGCGGCGCACCGCCTCCACAATCAGCGTCCCAAAGGTCAGGTTCGGCACAAAATGCCCATCCATTACGTCAATGTGGATCACATCAGCGCCGCCAGCCGTCACGGCGCGCACTTCTTCGCCCAACTTGGTGAAGTCTGCCGCCAAAATGGACGGCGCAATTTGAATAGCTTTTGCAGTCATGCGGATTCATCTCCGTGCGGATCACTGTGTTCAGAAAGTAGCGCATCAAATGCGGCGGTTTGATCAAAAGGCGGCAGATCGGGTGCGGCATGGCGCAGCCACGCCAAGAATTCGGTGTTGCCCGCCGGTCCAAGCAGTGGGCTGCGAATCACGCCGCAGGGCATAAGCTGCTCAGTGCGCGCCGCGGTCAAGACTTCGTCCAGCACGCGCCGATGCACCGCCGCCGACTTGACGACGCCACCCTTACCCACGTCTTGTTTGCCCGCCTCAAATTGCGGCTTGATGAGCGTCACGAGGTGAGCATCCGCCGTCAGCCAGCCGCGCACCACAGGCAGCAGCAAACGCAGCGAGATGAACGAGGCATCCACCACGACCACGCGGACAGGCTCAGGCAGCGCCGCAACATACCGTGCGTTGGTACGTTCCATCACCACCACACGCGGATCGGTGCGTAAGCGGTAATCCAATTGCCCATAGCCCACGTCCAGCGCGTAGACCTTTGCGGCGCCGTGTTGCAGCAGGCAATCGGTGAAGCCGCCTGTGCTGGCGCCAACATCGGCACAGACCTGTTCAGCCGTTGGCACAGCGAAAGCACTCAAGGCGGCTGCCAGCTTATCGCCGCCGCGGCTGACGAAGCGCGGCGCAGCACGCAGAGTCAGATTGGCATCGGCTGGCACGCGCTGTCCGGGCTTATCTACAAGCTGTCCGTTCACGCTGACCTCGCCCGCCATGATCAAACGGCGCGCCAACTCACGCGATTCCACCTTTCCGCGTGTAACGAGTAAAATATCTAAACGTTCTTTCTCGCTCATAACTCTGGATTGTATCCTAAAAGGATGTTTAGCGGATGCAGCAGGCACACACCTCACGCTTTCTCAACTACTGGCTTCATTTGCCCGATGATCAGCCTGCGGAACACCTGCCGCTGATCGTGTTTTTGCATGGCAGCGGCGAACGCGGCGACGATCTGGCGTTGGTGAAGCGCTACGCACTGCCTGCCCTGCTGGAAAAGCAGCCGAATTTTCCTGCGGCGGTGCTTTCGCCACAATGCCCGAACGACACACGCTGGACAGATCACGCGGCGGCAGTGCTGGCGCTTATTGACGGCGTGCTGCAAGCGCACCACCTTGATCAGGCGCGGCTGTACCTGACTGGCTTCAGCATGGGCGGGCAAGGCACATGGTATATCGCAGCACGTGCGCCGCGCCAGTTTGCGGCAATCGCGCCGGTGGCGGGACGCATTCCGCCCGATCCGCACTTCCTAACGCACCTCTGCGATCTGAAAGACGTGCCGATTTGGGCAGTTCACGGCAAAGCCGACGAGGTGGTGCCGTGCGAGAACACGCGCAACCTTGCCGCTGCCCTAGAAACGTGCGGCGGTAAGGTCAAGATGAGTTTGATCGAAGGCGCCGATCACGTTGAGACTGCCAACAAAGCCTTTGCACCGACCTTCGGGCTGTATGAGTGGCTCTTAGCGCACCGTCGGTAAGCCCACACCGATGCCGCCTGTTCAAGGCTAAAGGCGGCATCCATCCACATCTTTACATTTTTTATATTTTGTTCGCACAGCGCGTGATCAACCGTGAGGAACATCTGTGCCTGCTGCGGCGTTTATTATATGTGGACGCATTCTTCAACACCCTGCACAACTCCCTCTCTGTGCGTTCTAAGTTGGGAGGTTATGTGTTATGTCTAGGGTATGTTTTCCCAAGATTCGTGCAGCAATCCTGCATCTTTTGCTGATTAGCCTGTTGGCGTTCAGCTTAATGCCACGCCCGCAGCCCGCCCGTGCTTTCCTCGATCCAATCTCGCTGGGCGCTTTAGCCGGCTTATCTGAAGTGGTGGGCGGCAATGTGCGGAGCGCTACCGCTACACTTGGGGCAGAAATTCGCCAAACGGTAGACCTTGTGCTAGGCGAGATTGACAGCATCATTGGTGCAGCACGGGCTGCCTACACCGATGCGCTCAATACCACTATCAACAACTTTGATGCTTTCACCTCCAGCAAGCTGTTGGAAGTGCAGCAACTTTTATTCACCCTGAACGAGTTGGTCAGCCAAAATATTGATTTGGTGCGCGATAGGCTGATCGAAGTGCTGACCAACGCACGCCGCGAGCTACAAGGCGCAGCCGCCGATATTCAGGCACGCCTGCAAAGCCTCATCGTGGTCGGTGGCGAGACAGCCGTATATGTCATTGACCGCGCCTTGTTCACCGTTGTGCAAATCATTGCCTTGATCTTGCTTGGCATCGGCGTGCTGATCTTTGTGGGCTTGCTCTTTCGTGAAAAACGCCCGCAAGGTGGCGCGTTGGTTTTCGCGGTGCTGCTGATGCTGGCATTCATCGCCGTCTTCGGTGCAATTGCCCTTGTGCCTTCAGTGCGTGCCATGGCGCTTAGCACGACGGGCTTAGGCATCGAGAAGCAATTTGAAGCGGTGAGAAATCCGAAGCCTGAATTGTTCTTCACCGATCCGAGCGTCCTTGTGCGCGGTGAGACGCGCAGCCTAGCTGTGCGCGGCATTCATCTGCGCGCCTTGGGCGAGCCAACTGTGCAAATCGGCACGCAAAGCCTGCCCGTCTCTGCCGCTGATGATAAGAACATCGTCGTCAATACGCAGACGCTCAGCCTTGCCGATGGCGACCACACCCTGATTGTACGCTATGGTGAGGCAGAAGGCGGACGCCTCGTCGTGCGCGTCAATCCGCCGCCAACGCCACCACCACCGCCTGCTGATCTCAGCGTTCGCAGTCTGGCGCTTGATCCTGCCGTGCCTGTGCGCGGACGCGCCACCACCGCAACCGTGATCGTGCAAAACACAGGCGGCACGGCAGCCACCAACTTCATTGTGCGCTGGGAAGCGGTGGCAGGTAACGCTGGCAGCCGCCGCGAGACGCGCATCACCAGCCTTGCCGCCGGCGCCAGCCAGACGCTCACGTTCTCGTACACCTACCCTGAAGTGGGCAATTTCGACACCCTAGTGCAGGTTGATCCTGATAACGCCGTGCGTGAATCGAATGAAGGGAACAATTTGCTGCGGCGCAGCCTGCGCGTAGAGCTGCGCCGCGCTGAGGTGCGCGTCGTGTTCAACCGCTTCATCGTTCCGCATGATGCTAACGGCTTTGGCGGCACCAACATCGAGATGATCTTTGATGTGAACGGTCAAACGGCGATCCGCACCTTTGCAAATATCAACGATGATCAGCGCGGCACCGATGAGCGCATCAACAATAATCGCGCCATCAACCTGATGCTGACACGGGTGCTGAATGAAAATGAGCGACTGACTATCTGCGCGGATGGGCGGCGCTGGCATGGCACCTACTCAGGTCCAACAGGGCAAGTGTGCATTCGTAACTTGAGCAGCACCAACGATTGGTCGGCGGGCGGTTTACGAAACGCGCCGGAAAACGACTACGGGCGTTTTGACGTGCGTTGGTACTTCAGCTACCGTGTTGAGGTGCGCTGGCTGAACTAAGCACCAGGTATTCAGGGGCGCGGGCGGAAGCGGTAAATGCGCCCTTCTGCCAGTGCCGTATACAGCCAGCCTTCCGCGCTGACAGCGATGCCCATCAGCCGATAGGGGTGAAACGAAGCGCGCAGCAGCGCCGCCTCAGGCTCGCCGAAGTTGTAATAGTTTGGGATGACCTGCTGGACGCTGTGCAAGCCGCCTTCATTGGTGAAGTGATGCAGCCGCACGCTGTAGCCGCTGATGACAGGCGCATTCCACGAGCCGCCAAGTGCCAGCAGCACGCCGCCGCGCCACGCGGACAATGCCTCCGCATCATAGGCGACCATACCGCGTGGTGTGCTTTCAGGCGGCAGATCGGCAAGGCGCACCAGCTCACCACCATGAACGGCGTAGAGCGCGCTTGGCAAAGGCGGCGGCAGTGAATCGGCAATCAGCAACCTGCCCGCCTGCCAGGTGAACGAGAACGCCTCGTGCAAGCCGTCCGCCTCAACACGCAGATTGCCGCCATCGCGTGCCATGCTGATCAAGGCTGCGCCTTCACGTCTGTGGCGCGTTGTGTAGAGCCTGCCCTCTGTGCTGATCTTCAGCTCACCATGCCAGAGCGCCTCAGGATCGTTGTAAAGCTGGCGATAGCTGCCATCCGCGCTGAGGTGGAACACGCTTTGCATGGTCGAGAGGTAGAAGGCGTCTTCGTCTGCGGCGTAAGCAAGCCCGAAAGGTGCTTCGGGCAAGGTTGCGACGCGCTGCGGCGCACCAAAAAAGCCGCGTCCGTCAGGTGGCAGGCGATAGAGCGCACGCTGTGAGGGACTGGTGAAATAGAGCGCGCCATCGGGCGTGAAGGCGAGGCTGCTAATGGCGGCAAGTTCGCCAGCCGTAGGAAAGGTTTCCAGCACATATTCAGGGCAGAGATTAGGGACAAAAGGTGAGCCAAAGCGATTTTCGCAAGGCGGCGCGCCTTGGGCATAGCTTGGCGCGTAGGGGCTTGCCCAAAAACATGCCAGCAGCACCATAAGGCAAATCCGCCGCATGTGCGGCGGATGGGTAACCAGTCTCGCGTTCACAGCAAACGCTTTAGACAAAAAACTGCATGATAACCGTGACAATGCCGACAGCCACTGCCGGGATCATAAAAATCCAGGTGAGGATTTTATTCTCATAGCGCAGGTGCATGTAAAATTGCAACACTAGCCATGCCTTGCCAATCGCAATGATGATCAAAAGCGGTTCGCGCACAATCGGAATGTACGCAACGACCAACTCAATCAGGGTCAGAACGGCAAGCGCGCCCAAGACTGCCACATAGGTACCGGCGGTGGCGTGCTTAGCGGCGTGGCTTTCGCCATGCTGATCGGCGCCTGCGCTGAGGTGTTGTGGATCGCTCATGAGTGAATGCCTCGCTTCTTTAGATCAGATAGACCACAGTGAAGATGAAAATCCACACCACGTCCACAAAGTGCCAATACAAGCCCCAGAACTCCACGCCCCAGTGATTTTCTTTGGTGTACACACCATTGAAGGCGCGGTTAAAGACGTAGACGCCATAGACCAAGCCGATCAGGACGTGCGCGCCGTGAAAGCCCGTCAGCGCGTAGAACGCCATGCCGAACGGATGGGAGAGCGTGACGCCGTGGTGGCTCATCTCAGCATATTCGTACATCATCAGCAGGAAGAAGATGCTGCCCAGCACGATCACGCTTGCTAAGCCGCGCAGGAGGCGCGTTTGGTTGCCGGACTGTATGCCCGAAAGCGCCCACACCACGCTGAAGCTGCTCAGCAGCAGGATGAACGAGTTGATGCTGGTCAGCGGCACATTCAGCAGCGCATGTTCTTCAGGATGCGCGTAGCGTGCGATGATATACGCGATGATCAGCACTGAAAATAGGAACATCTCTGAGGCAAGGAACAGCCACATCGCCATCTTGCTGTTGGCAACGCTGTAGGTGAAACTTGCCACTTGAAGGTGATCGGCGTGTCCAGCATGATCTGCCGTGTGTTCGGCGGTGGGTGCATGGCTAACGCTTTGGGTTAATGCGGTTTCTTGCTGCATTTTATTCGCCTGTGCGACTCATGTTGCCTGATGACTGCCTGCTAAATGGGGAAACAAGTTTACTTGCAAAGGATAATAGACGTGATCAGGCAGATTGTCAAGCAACTTTGGCAGCGGGGAGTGGGGAAGGTTGTAGTATGCGTGGTGCGCCTTATTGTGATAGTCTAGAAGCGATTTCAAAATGAGTGTAGAGTAAAGGGCTTGCCCTTGCTGTAGGCGTTGGGCAGGCGGCACACAAGCGTTGGCTACCTGCCATTTTCCCTCAGGCGCATTCGCGGCTACAATACACAGTTATGAAAAGGTTTGCGCGCTGAAGGGAGTGTGCCGTGACCGTTTACAATGGCAAAGTGGCTGTTTGGTATGTGCATGGACGCACCGTTGCCGAGAACACCATTGATGAGATTATCGGCGTGCTGCAAGAGTATGCACCGGCAGTCGAGGCTGTCTGGGTGAAAATTGGCGAGGCGAACGAGTGGATGGGCAACATCGGGCGTGGTGATCCCAAGCCTGATCTCGCCATTCGCGGCGTGGCAGACATTGACCGTTGGGTGAGCAAACTGGCGGCTGCCCGACTCGAATTCCATGCGTGGTACATCCCAAAGGGCATCAACCCAACCGCTGAGGCAGATTTGGTGGTGCAAGCCTGCAACCGACCCGGCGTGCGCTCGCTGATCATGGACGTAGAGCCGTTCACCGGCTACTGGGTCGGTGGGCGCAATAACGTGCGCCCCTTCATGACGCGCCTACGCGCCGGCGTGCCAGCCAATTTCCACATCGGCATGAGCGTAGACCCGCGCCCATGGCATTTTAACAGCATCTTCCCGCAGGAATGGCGTCCCTACATCAATAGCATTCACCCACAAACCTACTGGGGCGATTTCAGCCAGACGCCCGATGCCGCGCTGCAAATGGTTTACAACACCTGGGGCAGCTACGGGCTGCCGATTATCCCCGTCTTGCAGGGCTACCAAGGTCCCGGCAACCGCCTGACCCGCGAAGATATGGATCGGGCGCGGGTGGTGGCAACCGTCACCTACAAAGCACCCGGCTTAAGTTGGTTCCGCTTTGGCACACTCAACCGCACGTGGTTCCCTGCTGTCAACGTCAAGATGACTGGCGAAGTGCCAAGCGGTGGTGGCGGCAAGCCAACCAACGGGCGCTACGGGGCAGAGGTGATCATCAAGCCGGGTGAGAATGGCTACGCCGAAGGCACTTATGATGGCTCACCCAACCCATTGCAGAGCTTCCAAAATGAGGAAGGTTGGACAAGCCGCTACCTTGCCACGAACGATGCCTTCAGCCGCGTTTGGGTGCGCTGGGCGCCGCGCTTGCCTGCCAGTGGTTGGTATGAGATTTCTGCCTATGTGCCTTCGCAGCACGGCTCAACACGCAATGCACGCTATAAGGTGAATGGCATCGTTGGGCAAATGACCGATTTTGAGGTGCGTGTGGCACAAGCAGTGGTGGATTCGCTGTGGGTGCCGCTGGGCGTCTATCAGTTTGATGTAAACAATCCCAACGCGGGCGTGATTTTCCTGAACGACTTGACCGGTGAGCGCGGGCGTGAGATCGCCTTTGATGCGATCCGTTGGCGTCAGGTACTCGGTTGGAGCCAGCCACCGCGCTACCTTGCCGATGGTTTCGATTCGCCGGTTGGCTCACCGCAAGAGCGCCAGACGCCGGGCGGCACCACGTGGCCCGATACGTGGTATTCCTCCAACCCATACAAGAATCGCTATTCGTTGCTTGGCACGCCAACCATTCACACCGGTGATGATTTATTGGTGAAGCGTGGTGGCACCTTCGGGCAGCCAATTTATGCGACGGCAAGCGGCATTGTGACGAATGCCAAGCGGCTGGCAGGCAGTTGGGGTGACGTGCTGGTCATTCGGCATGATCCACTGGTCGGCACAGGGCAAGTTGTCTACAGCCGCTATGGGCATGTGGGCGATATGCTGGTGCGCGTTGGTGATCGGGTGGTGCGCGGGCAGCGTATCGCGGTCATCAGCGACGCCTACGGCGTGTTCCGTTCCGTGCCGCACCTGCACTTTGATATTAGCCCAACACGAATCTTAGAGAGTTCGCCCGGCGATTGGCCCGGTATGGACATGACGCGCATTGAGCGTGACTACGACAATCCGCGCACCTTCATCTACGGCAACCGTCCCGTGAAGCCGTAGGCATCATAAAAAGCCTGTGAGTCTGTTCAGGCAGACTCACAGGCTTCATGGCTACGCTACCGCCGTTGTGTGCAGCCTACTTCTGGAAGGTGCCGCGCAAGCCGCTCAGGATGTCGTTAATCCATGTGATCACAAAGTCGGCAAGGCGCAAGGGCCACGGCGGATTCTTGATCGGCTCAGGCTTCATTTCCTTTGCGGTGTTCACCTCGCGGTTGGTGTAGCGCATCAGCAGCGCCAAGCCAATGGCAAGGCTTGCCACTGCACCAATGACCACCACTGCAATCACGATGAAGGTAATCAGCTTGTCACCGGTCACAGCGGCGGCAGAAGCTGCTTCATTGGTTGTTTGTAGGCGGCTGACTGGCACAATCGGGTTGGTGGCGATCATGAAGATGATGAACACCAACCCAAGCGTAACTGCCACCGCCACGCCGATGGGCTGAAGCATTGGGCGGAATGTCTCGACCAGCGGCGGAACAACCTTACGAACGAGTGCTATAGCATCCCGCACGCGGAAGCGCGGCTTCTGCGCCGCCTCTACAGCCGCCCAATACGTCGGACCTTCATGGGCAGATGCGCCGGGTGCCATAGCGCCCATGCCCCACAAAAAGCCGAACGTTGCGCCAAAGCCTGCCATAATCAGCAGCGAGCCTTGCACGATGCCACCGCCCGGCGCAAGCGGAAATGCCACAAGGAAAGTAACATACGCAGGCACAACTAAGACCGCCACAATGCCCACACCTATAAAGCGCTTGAGCAAGAAGCCATGTGTGATCATGCCGCCCGGCACTAGGGCGAGGTAGACCGTCAGCGCCACAAGGATCGTGCCGAAATCAGCCGTTTGCGGCGGCACCGGCCAGTGCAGCAGCAAATGGACTGGCACATGCAGGATCAGGCCGAGCAGCAAGCCCTTGACGCCGCCAAACAGCACGCCGAAAATCGCCATGCACAGCAGCGCCACAATATATTTTTCACCGAGTGCCAGCCCTGCATAAGCTGCACCAGCCACCACGCTGCCCAAGATCATCCCGTTCACCGCACGGATGAAGCCGGGACGGATCAGAAAGCCGGGAATCGGTAAGACCATGTTTTGTTGCCTCTCTACGTTGTAAAGTAAAGCGTGCCTATAGCACGTAAATGAAGGCGAAGAAAAACAGCCACATGGCGTCTACAAAATGCCAAAAGACGACCGCTGCCTCCACGCCCCAATGCTTTTCCGCTGAATAGTGACCGCGCCGCACGCGCAGCAGCACCACGCCCAAGATCAGCGCTGCCACCACCACATGCAGCCCGTGAAAAGTGTTCATTGCCAACACAATCGAGCTATAGGCGCCGCTGGGCGGCACTTGCGCCGAAGCTGCCAACAAGCCCACAAAGAATACCACGCCTAGCGCAAGCGTTGCCAACCCAAAGCGCAGCGTGGCGCTAAGCTGGCTGGCGCGGACTGCCTTCAACGTGCGCGAGGCAGTAAAACCACTCAGTAAAATCACGATGGTGATCAGGATGGGCAGCGTTACCTCAAGGCGCTCCACGCCGGGCGGCGGCCACGAAGGCTGCACATTCCGCATCAGCAGGTTGGCAAACACAAAAAAGACGAACGCCATGCCGTTGGCAAAGCGCCATAGCAGCAAGCCTAAACGGGCGTTCTTAAGCGCCTGCGCTTGCTGAAACTGATCGTGATCGAATGCGGTCTGCATCTTGGCAAAATTCGCCGTCATAATGCGCG
The DNA here is from genome assembly GCA_021404685.1 of Chloroflexi bacterium CFX4. GTDB lineage: Bacteria > Chloroflexota > Anaerolineae > Aggregatilineales > UBA2796 > CP2-2F. The sequence continues at coordinate 23,003 of QWHC01000015.1, forward strand.
GCTACCTCATAAAACTCATTACTGCTCAACGATACACTGCACAGTTATACGAAGGGCGGGATGTTCGCCCGCCCTGCGCTTGCTTAGATTAATCGCCAGTAGCGGGGCGCTCAATTGGCTGATCGCCGTGTCCATGCCCATGACCGCTCGTCGGCAGCGCCACTTTGCCGCCGCTGGCAAGGTAGGCAGCGCCTTCCGGCGTGCCATACCCATACGGGTCGCTGGCAGGGATGGGCGGCTCATCAAAGTTGAGTTCCGGCGGCGGTGAGCTGGTCATCCACTCAAGGCTGAGCGCACGCCATGGATTGTTGCCCGCCGGCTTGCCCGCCACCAAAGAGACCGCCACATTGACCAAGAACGGCACGACTGCCACCGCCATGATCAGCGCGCCAATGGTCGAAAGTACGTTCAATGCCTCGTACTTCGGATCATAGGTGTAGATGCGGCGCGGCATTCCTTCCAAGCCCAAAAAGTGCATCGGGAAGAAGGTGAGGAAGAAGCCGACGTAGGTGAGCGCAAAGTGAATCTTGCCCAAGCCTTCGTTCAGCATTCGCCCTGTCATCTTGGGGAACCAGTGATAGATACCGCCAAAGATCGCCAAGACCGAGCCGCCGAACAGCACGAAGTGGAAGTGCGCCACCACGAAATAGGTGTCGTGCAGGTGAATATCTACTGGAATCGAGGCGAGGAACACGCCCGTGATGCCGCCTAGCACAAACATCGAAAGGAAGCCGAGCGAGAACAACATCGCACTGGTGAAGCGAATTTTACCGCCCCACAAAGTGCCGATCCAGCTAAACATCTTCACGCCGGTTGGCACTGCAATCAGCATGGTGGTGAGCATAAACGGGATGCGCGCCCAAGATGCCAACGAGGTGAACATATGATGTCCCCACACGATGCAGCCCAAGAAGCCGATGGCAAGGCTGCTCAGGGCGATGAAGCGGTAGCCAAAGACAGGCTTGCGCGCATGAACCGACAGCACATCCGAGAGGATGCCCATCGCTGGCAGCACCATGATGTAGACCGCTGGATGTGAGTAGAACCAGAAGACGTTCTGCCACAGCAGCGGATCGCCGCCCGTCGCCGGGGAGAAGAAACTGGTGCCTGCCAAGCGGTCAAAGAGCATGAGCGTCAAGCCGCCAGCCAGGAAAGGCGTCGCCACAAGGATGATGATCGAGGTGGCAAAGATTGACCATACAAAGAGCGGCATCTGCCACATGCTCATGCCGGCAGGGCGCATGTTGAGGATGGTCACAATGAAGTTGACGGCGCCCAAAATGGAAGATGCGCCGATTAGGTGCAAGCTGATCGCCCACAGTGTCTGCCCATCAAAGGGGCTGAACTGCGGACCTGAGAGCGGAAAATAGCTCGTCCAGCCTGCTTGTGCCGGTCCGACCAGCCAGCCCGCCAACATCACCAAACCTGCCGGTGGCAACATCCAAAAGGCGAGCGCATTCAGCCACGGGAACGCCATATCCTTCTGCCCAAGCATGAGCGGCACAAGGTAGTTGCCAAAGCCCGCCAACATCGGCACGACGAACAAGAAAATCATGATGGTGCCGTGCATGGTAAAGAGCGTGTTATAAGCACCACCATCCACCATCAGGCTGGCGGCTGGCGTCAACAGCTCAATGCGGATGAGTTCCGCCAGCAGACCACCCACAAGGAAGAAGAAAAAGGAAACGACAATGTATTGAATGCCGATGACCTTGTGATCAATGCTCCACACAAGGTATTTGCCAATGCCACGCGGCTTCGGTACTGCGGCGGCAGTTGGCTTAACTGTGGTTGCCATAATTTAACGCCTCTCTCGTCTATTTCCCGCGATGTTCTGTGGATTATTCATCTCTAATGGTCAACAGGTAGTTGACAATTGCCTCAAGGTCATCTTCGCTCATCACGTTCGGATTACCGTAGTTCTGAGGCATTACGCCAGCGGCATAGCCCGCCACAAGGTAGAGATTCGGGTTCACAATCGAGCCGCGGATGTAGGCGGCTGCGTCCGTGCCGCCGACCAAGCCTTCGCCGCGCTCAGCGTGACCTTCGGCGCGTGTTGCAATGCCATTCAGGCTTGGGCCAATATTGCCCGCCAAACCAACATCATCCAAAATGTGGCAAGCGCCACACGCATACTTGTTCACAATAAGCTGCCGTCCAACCTCTGGCGAACGCGGATCGCTGGCAGTCTCTTTCGCCTTTGCGTATAGGGTGGCGATATAGTCATCGAATTCGTTTTGCTCAATGACGACAACCTTGTTGATCAGCGACATGGCAGCATGACCAACACCGCACAACTCTGCGCAGACAACCCACCACTCGCCCTTTTCAATAGGCGTGAAGTACGCCTCCGTCACCCGTCCGGGCGTAGCGTCCTGCTTGATGCGAAACTCGGGAATGTAGAAGGAATGGATCACATCTTGCGATTCAATGATGGCGCGCACGGGACGGTTCAAGGGCAAGTAGAGCGTTGAATCGAGCATGTACTGCTGGATTTTCTCGCGCAGTTCAGGTGTCACCTCAGGATCGCTGTCTTCGGGCATCTCGTAGGTGAACTTCCAGGCGAACTGCTGACCAACCACCCCTACCCGCACTTCGTTATCTTTCGGCTCAGGGTTGCGAATGGTCACGTAGACCTGATACGAATAGATCGAGAGGACGAACACAATCACGGCAGGGATGGCAGTCCAAGTGATTTCTAGTGCTGTGTTGCCATGAATGGGCGCACCATCGGTCTCATCGCCCGCACGGCGGCGGAAGCGGATGATCGAGTAGATGATGCCGCCTTCCACAATCAGGAAGACCACCACGGCAATGGCGAGCATAAAGTTAAAGAGCGAGTCCACAGCGGCAGCTTCTGCTGAAGCGGCAATGGGAAAAACGCGAGCAGTTAGCCCGACGAATATCCCTATCGCAATGAAGACCGCGCCCACGATGAGGTAGATCGCAAACCGATTGAGCTTCACGGCTATTCAGGCACTCCGTTATAACTATTTACGCGGATATTGTGAAGGCTTTCATTAATGAATCTGATTATACCGCTTCTAGGCGAAATAGGCTAATACGAATTGACCGAAGGGCAAATTTTGCTCAACGCACATTAGGCTTGCCTTAAAAAGGCGAGCGCATAAGGGCAGTTTGCTAGAAGCTATTCTGTGTACCGCAACAGAATTTCGCCTGTGAAGCGCGCAACGCACATCCCAGGTGGCTGTTTCCGAGCAGGCTTCCTTCGCAAACCTACCCTTTAGGCGTTTCTTGAAAGGCGCTCTAAAATCTGTGGCAGATAAACGCATTGTGAGGCACAGCCGAATGAATCAACAGCGCATACCGCCCGCCGCAGGGCAAGAATCCGTGTGGGACTATCCGCGCCCACCACGCCTAGAGCCAACCCAGAAACATATCCGCGTCGTGTTTGGCGGCGTCCTCATCGCCGAGACGCGCCGCGCCCTACGCATCCTAGAGACTAGCCATCCGCCTACCTACTACATCCCACCGCAGGATATTCAAATGCAGCACTTGCAGCCGATTGACCGCCAAACCTTCTGTGAATACAAAGGCGCAGCGTCCTACTACACGGTAGTTGTTGGCGAGAAGCGCGCACCTGCCGCCGCCTGGTACTACACTGCGCCCAATGCTGCCTACGCCGCGCTCAAAGATCACGTCGCTTTCTATGCCAGCCGCATGGACGCCTGCTATGTGAATGATGAGCAAGTGCAAGCGCAAGCTGGCGATTTCTATGGTGGTTGGATCACCAGCGATATTGTCGGACCGTTTAAGGGTGCGCCCAATACTTGGGGCTGGTAGGCTAGGTGAGCTGCCGCAACCGCCGCACACCAACACTGAACGCCACGCCGCCTATCAACACGGGCAAGCCGATCACCGTCAGCGCCAAAACCGCCGTCTGCTGCGCGTAGACAGCCGTAGCTGATGGCGGAAAGGCTGCTACCACTAACGGAGTCCAATGCCCAAACGGCACCAGCAGGCTTGCCAGCACACCAATCGGTGAATTGAAGGTCAGCCACAGGCTGCACAGCGCATTCAGACCGCACACACCAAGCACCAGTGCTGTATAGGCATACAGCTTCGCCCAGAGCGCTTGCCGCACCAACACTGCGATCAGCAGGCTGACGCCCGCCACCATGAACGCCTCTGTGAAAGGTTGCAGCAGGAACATGATCACGCTGAGCAGATCAAAACTGCCAATCAGGCTGATCTCACGGTTGCGCTGTGCAGCAAAGGCAACGGGCAGCACCAACAGAGCGCTAAAGCGCAGCGCAAACAACACGCGCAGCAGCCCAAACCACGTCCTGCCAACTGTCAGCACTTTTGTGATTGCCAGCTCGTCCGCCACATAAGGCGTCAGGCGCAGCACGCGCCACGTTTGCGATTCAAGTTCGCGCCCAAAGCTGTAGGTCATCTGGTTGGCAATGCCGATCAGCAGCGCCCAATACAGCACGGAATGCATTATCACCAAGATGATCGGCGTGCCAAACGGCGTCAGGAAGGGCGCCATTAACGGCACAAGCGCCGTGTTTGGCATGTGATAGAACAAGACCGCAAAAAAGAACAAGCCGCCGTGAATCAGCGCGGCAAAACCAACCAGCGCCCAAAAATTCGTGAAGCGGCGCACCCATTTTGGCATGGCGTCGGGCATAAAATGGGCATCGCGCAGCGCCACCGGATGCCGCGCATCTAGCATAGGGAAGCGCCGTAGCGCTCGCGCCCAATAAGGTTGCCTCATCACACACCTAACCTATTCCGAAACTACTTTGCGTAGCGTACAATCCCCTCCGCCGTGATGGGTAGACGCCTTTCACAATGTAAGCACACCAACGCGCTTATGGCATCCGCCCGAAAGCCGATCTTTTGGCAAGCTGGGCAGCGTAGCGCTGCTTGCCAAGCCCGTACCTGACGCATTGGCGGCGTTCCCGCTTTCACCGCCCAGATCAGGTCATACTCCATCTGCCAAATCTCAACCACCACCTCAACCAACCCTATCTTTTCGCGCAGCCACGCTGCAAATGCCTCGCTTGGCTGCGTTTTGGTGGGCATCAGCCGCGCATGAATGCCTTTCCGATTGGTGAGCAGGATCGGCGCGCCTGCTCGCGCCACGCGCACAATCTCGCTTAGTGTGGCAGTCGGATCGGGCAGAAATTCGAGCGCCTCCAAGCACGTGACGGCGTCGAACGTTTCATCGGCAAAGGGTAGGTGCGTTGCATCCTGATAGAGCAGCGCCACACGCGGTGTTTCGCCCAGCTTTTCCGCTGCCACGCGCAGCATCCGCCAGCTATAATCCAGACCAAGCACTACGCCATCAAAGGCAGGTGCTTGGCGCAGCAAGCGTGGCAACCGCGCCGTGCCTGTTGCCACATCAAGGATCAGCGGCTGTGGCAAGTGGCGGAGCGCTTCGGCAAGCGGCGTGCCTAGCGTCAGCGCTTCCCACTCGGTGTCGAATTGCTTGATGTTATCATAGCGGCGCGCATAAAGATCATACAGACCAATTACAACGCGCCGCCCTAAATAAACGCCTTCCGTCGCAATCAGCAGGTACCACAACACGCCGCCGCCTAGCACAAGGGCAACTGCCAGCAGCAGCATGTTCATGGTCGAACCGCCCTAACGGATTACAACCGGACTGCTGGCAGTCGTTGCCGATTGCCCAAGGCTATTGATCGCTTGCGCCCAGATCAAGCCACGCGGCACACTGGCAAAAGGCGTCGTGTTGAAAATGATGCCGATGCCGTCATTAAAATTGGTGTCCTCACCTAACAAGATCGGCGCATTGCCGGGACGCTCATCCACAAAGTAGAACAGCACCTTTGTCGCGTTGCTGGCGTTGCTGACCGTCAGCAGCACCTGACCAATGGGCAGCACGCGCAGGGCAGGGTTGGTCGGATCGGGCTGTGCGGGCGTAATGGTCAGCGTGCCAATGGTTGGCGCAAAGCCCGCCTCTGAAAAGACGACCAATTTCGGGCTTTCGGCGGTTTGGTTATTGGCGGCAATTGCCACTGCCCAGACTTGTGCGGTCAGGTTGCCAGCGGTGACCAGCCACTGCACGGCAAAGGCATTCTGAGGATTGGTGCCCTCACCAATGGCAACGGGCGCGCCTGAACCGACCTGCTGTAGGTAGTAGACGACGCGCACCGCGCCACTCACGCCGCTGGCGCGCAGCGTGATCGTGCCGGGTGCCACTTGGAACTGCCCAACGCCGCGTTGAATGGATGGGTCGAGCGAAATGCTGCCGATGCTCGGTCCGATGGGCGTGGGTGGCTGGGCGCTGGTCGGCGTGATGATGACGGGCTGACGCGGCACACGCAGCCCTTGCCCAACCACGATCACATCCGGGTTGGCAAGGCAATTTGCCTGCACGAGGGCGGCTACCGTCGTGCCGCTGCGTGAGGCGATGGTTGCCAGCGTATCGCCAGCGCGCACAAAATAGATTTGCCAAGATGTGTTCGGCACGCAAAATGACTGAGTCGGTGCGACGACCGCGGGCGTGTTGGTGGCAAAGCCAATGGTTGGTGTGGCAGTCACCACAATCACGGGTGGCGTTATGAACACAAAGGGCGTGGGCGTGGGCGCTGTGGAGACGCCGAGATTACACGCTAACGCCGCCATGCCGAGCGCTAAAAGTGCGATCAGTCCGCGTGTGTGCCGAAAAAAGTGGTGAAAAGGCGAAACGCGCAGCATAGTTCCTCACTTGCCTCACTTGATTGCCGTGGTCATCAATTCGCTAGACTCAGGTAGACGGTTTCGCCGCAGCCAAAGTTCCGTGCGGCGCATTCCTTCCGCAAGGCTGGTGCTTGGCTGCCAGCCGAGCAGGTCTGCTGTACGCGCCATGCTGTAGGTGGCGCGGTGTCCCCACACGCGCAGAAAGCCTGCCATATCAAAGGGTGTGCCGCGCAAGCGCGTAAGCGCCGTGATGAGAGGTGCGGCGGCGTTCAACAGCGGCAGTGGTAGCTCAATACTTGCTGCCCTGCCTGCCATGCGCGCATAATAGCCCAAAAAGTCTGCCCACGTCGGCGCGGGATCAGGCGCGGCGTTAAAGGCATTTCCCACAGCACGCGGATGTTCCGCCGCATGAATCAGCAGGTCGCAGACATCCTCAACATAGATCGGGTGCGCGTGACCATGTCCGCCATCCACCAATGGCATCGGGAAGCGGCGGCACAAATCATAGAGTGCCTGCGACCAAAAAGTTGAGCCTTCGCCATAGACGAACGCTGGGCGAATGACCGTCGTTGGCAAGCCCGTGCGCCCTGCATATGCCCATACAAGGCGCTCACCATGCATCTTGGTGATGGAATAATAGTCGTTCGGTGAAGGCTGTTGCGGATGATCTTCAGCGACGCTGCCCGTGACGTTGAAGCCATAGACAGCCACTGTGCTAACATGCACAAAGCGCGCCGCACCGCCTGCATGTGCCGCTTTGATGGCGTTCTGCGCGCCTAGCACATTCACGTTGTAGGTGTAGGCGGCGCTGCCCATCACAGCTGCCACATGGAAGAATACATCGCAGCCTTTGGCAAGGTCGGTTAGGCGTTGCAAATCCTGCACATCGCCGCGCACGACCTCTGCGCCTGCTTGGGCAAGCGCCGCGCCTTTACGCGGCGTTCGGCAGACGGCGCGCACCATAACACCACGCCGCAGCAAGGCGCGGGTGAGCGCTGCGCCGATAAAGCCGTTTGCACCTGTCACAAGCGCTGTGTGGATGGTCATCATTGCGCCGCTTTACCAATACCAACCTTATTCTAAGTTTACCACAGCCAATGCCAATTGCGGTATGGCAGGTGGAGAACCTCAGGGGATGGTGGTGAATGTGATAGTTTAGCCCAACCCTAGTTCTTTCTCCGCAGGCAGGGAAAGGGCATCAGAAGGTGTATGAAGTCCCGCCCTGCGTGCGGGCGGGATTTAGCGTGGGGTAAAGGTTTCCCCTCTTTTTGGAGAGGGGTTGGGTGATCAGTTCACTTCGATCACGAACGATTCAAGCATTTCGGTGAGGATTGGCATCACTTCAGCCTGACGGTCGAGCGCGCAAGTTGTTGTCAGGGTAAACAGCACTTCGTTGGCGATGTAAAAGGTCTGGGATTGCAACACCTCAATATTGGTCTCCTCATTGAACCATGTGTAGAACTGGAAACGCCCTTCGACGGCGCGCCCAGTGACCTTACCTTCATCTTGCAGCGTGAAGCGCGGATATTCCTGCTGCTGCGTGCGGCGCGCATTTTGCAGCACGGCATCCACAGTAACATCAGGCTGCACGGCTTGCAGCGTGAGGATAAGGTTAGAGCGCAGTTGATTTTCGCCGCGTGGTGGCTCAACAAGCATCGCCTGAATTTCAGGCGTGGCATTTACGAACCAGTTAGATGGCACACGCATCGAAAAGATCGGACCTTGAAAATTGACCCACATTGGCTTAGACAAGTGATAGGCTCCTTTCGCTTATTGCAACTTGAGCAACGTTGACAAACTGGACACAAAACAGGGCGGGAAAATTCCGCCCTGCTGTCTATGGCACTTAGAACAAGAAGCGCGCTATATCAACAGCGCCTCTTCCGAAATCAACAATGTTGCGTCCCGCACTTTCTATTGATTGTACACCCTTATCAACTAGACCTTTGGCGTCTACTGTAAAATCAAATTTGACGCCCGCACCCACGCCCCACGTTGCGCCGAGCGCGCCGCCGAACTTGATCTTGCCATCATCATAGCCCGCCTTAAAATCAGCTTGGACGCCTGCACCGTAGCTCACGTAGCCGCCGACGCCACCAGTCACCTTCAAGCCATCTACCACCTGATGGGTGTATTTGATGTTGCCTTCTGCTTTCCCGCCAATGAATGCCTCGCCGCCAGCACCGACATACGCCTGACCGGGACGCAGCACTGCGCCAACTTCGCCCTGCACTTGCGCGCCCAGATACGCCTGACCGGCTGCTTGCAAACCGCCATACTCAGCCGTAGCGCCGATACGCGCTAAGTAAGCACCTGCATAGCCAGAAGCGCCCACTTTAACGCCATCGCGCCCGATAGCAGCTTCCCACTTGGCGGCGGTATCGTAGCTCAGCACTTCGCCGAAGGCGCCGCCCTTGAAGCCACCCGATTGAAACTGCAAATCGCCACGCACTAGCGCGCCTTTTTCGTGCCACAAATCGCCGCCGGCTAAGACGATTTTGCCGTCCACATTGCGATTGATGAACTTTTTATCGGCGCCATCTTTATATTCGCCGAACATATGGCGCTTGCTGAACTCTGAGCCAAATTTGAACTCGCGCTTGTAAATTTTGCCATCCGCGCCGACGTATTCGAGTGGACTGCGTCCGATGTAGTTTTTGAACATCTTCAGCGGGAAGAATGGCTTGCCATCTGGCGAGACCTTCAAGCCGAGCGAGCCGCTTAGTGTGCCGTTGCCAATCGCCCTGCCAATGGCGCCGCCAATGGCTGCCCCAGCCGATCCGCCGAAGATGCCACCAATAAGTGTGCCAATGGTCTCTGCCGAGATGCCAGAGGGCGCGCCTGCATTGCCTGCCTCGCCGCCAAAAAAAAGCCGCCCTGCTTCTTCTTCGGCGGCTGCCAGCAATTGTGCGACACGCTCAGTTTGTGCGCTGCCCGTGTTCAAGGCATTCATCAGGCGCTCTAACGCTGGCAGCACTTGGTCATTCATCTCGGCATAAAAGCGATTTGCGCCGACGCCAAGCCAACCGCCATCCGCCAACTGCGACATACACCCATAAACCTGCCGCCCTAGCGACAATGTTCGATCACCGTGTTGGGCAAAAAGCGCTGCAATCTGCCCAAGTTCCGCGTAGTCCGCTTGAATTTTTGCTGCATTTGCCATTCTTAAATACGCTCCCGCCTTGCTCCGAACTCCGCCCGCTGATTGTAAGCCCGCCAAAGAATCTGAGGCAAATGCAAAGCACAGAAACATTCTTATGCTTTATGATTCTATATACAGATTATATAATTCATTTACAAGTTTTTTATTGAATTTTAAGGCAGGCGATCTTCGAGGAACTGCACGAACTGCGCTGCAATGTCGGGCTGGCGGGCAAGGCTTGGGATGCGCCGTTCAGTGGGCAGGATCAGCACGTCAATCGGCACACCACGCTCTGCCTGCCGCACAACCTCGGCGGCGCTCATAAAGCGCAATTCCACGCGGAGCGTTGGGTATGCTGCCTCAAAGTCGCGCACTAAGTTGTTTACAGAGTCGCGCAGGGACTGGTCAGCATAGACCGTCAAGGTGATTTGGGGCGTACCCTGATTGCTCACAATCAGGAAGGCGATCAGCGGCAGCAGCAGCAGCGCGATCACCGCGAGCGCGAAAAAGAGCCGTTCGGCAGGTGAGAGTGTGCGTAATGGTTTGTTGGTCATGCCCTATAATTATGGCGCTTGCCCATTGAATACGCCACTCAAAACGGTTAAAATGGGCGCGTTACTGGCGCTTAAAAGTTTTGCCGCACCAGCTGCCTTATGACCAATTTTGACCACTTATTCACGCCATGGCGCTACAGCTACCTGAGCGGAGAAAAGAAGAAGCCTGAAGTGGACTGCATCTTTTGTGCTAAGGTTGGCGCGGATGACGCTGCCGAACACATCGTTTACCGCTCGGCGCATGTCTACGTTACGCTGAACCTCTATCCATACAACAATGGTCACTTGATGATCATCCCTTATACACATATTGCCAGCACTGAAAGTATGTCAGCCGCTGCCCTTACCGACCTGATGCTGACGACCAACGCGGCAATTGCGGCGCTGCGGCGCGTCTATAATCCGCAGGCATTCAATGTGGGTGCCAATTTGGGAGAGGCAGCCGGCGCCGGTGTGGCGGGGCATTTTCATCTGCATGTTGTGCCGCGCTGGGCGGGCGACACCAACTTTATGTCGGTGGTGGGCAGCACGCGGGTCATTCCCGACGAGCTAACCCAAACCTGGCGCAAACTGCGTGAGGCATGGCAGTCGCCCAATGGCGGCTAGGTTTTCTAAAAGGACGTAAAAAGTTATGACAAACAACGGTAAACACGCGACAGACGTTGTGATCGTCGGCGGCGCACGCCTGCCACAAGGGAAATTCTTAGGCGCCTTGAAGCCTTTCAGCGCGGTGCAGCTTGGCAGCCTGGCGGTGAGCGCTGCCGTACAGCGCAGCGGCTTGCCCGCCGAGTCGATCAGCGAGGTGATTTTTGGGCAGGTCGTACCAGCCGGCTCAGGGCAGGCAGTGCCGCGCCAAATCTGGATTGGGGCGGGCTTGCCGAACAGCGTCAGCGGCACGGCGGTGAACAAAGCGTGCGGCAGCAGCCTGAAGGCAGTTATGCTGGCTGCCAGCGCCATCAAAGCTGGTGATGGCAGCGCTTATGTGGCAGGCGGCAGCGAGAGCATGAGCAACGCACCCTACCTTGACATGGCAGCACGCAGCGGTGCACGCTATGGGCATGTGGAACTGAAGGACAGCCTGCAATTCGACGGCTTGTTCTGCTCAATGACCGATCAGATCATGGGCAGCGCGGCTGAGTTCATCGCCAACCAGCTTGAGGTGAGCCGCGACGAAATGGACGAATTCGCCCTGAGCAGCCATCAAAAAGCGGCGGCTGCCACCGAAGCAGGCAAGTTCAAGCAGGAGATGGCGCCCATCACGCTCAAAGACAAAAAGGGCGATCTGATCATGGATCGGGATGAGCCGATCCGCGCCGACACGACTTTAGACGGACTCGCCAAGCTGAAACCTGCCTTTGATCCGAACGGGCGCGTAACAGCAGGCAATGCACCCGGCTTGAACGACGGCGCAGCTGCCGTTGTGGTGGCGCGCCGCGATTTTGCCGATCAACACGGCGCGCAGCCTTTGGCGCGCATTGTGGGCTACGGGCAGGCGGCGCTCGATCCGCGCTGGATTTTCTACGCGCCGGTCAAGGCAATCCCGATTGCCCTTCAACGGGCGGGCTGGCAAATGACGGATGTAGACCTGTTCGAGATTAACGAGGCGTTCGCGGCACAGGTGCTTGCCGATGTGCGCGGCTTGGCGCGTGAGGGCTACGAACTGCCGATGCACAAGCTGAATGTGAACGGCGGTGCTATTGCGCTAGGGCATCCGATTGGTGCGAGTGGTGCGCGTGTGCTGCTCACCCTGATCTACGCCCTGAAAGATCGTGGTTTGAAGCGCGGCGTAGCAGCCTTGTGCTTGGGCGGCGGTGAAGCAGTTGCTATGGCGGTGGAAGTCGAGTAGGGTTAGGGCATATTTGTTTTGCCCACAGCACACCGAATCGTCAAAACGGTGCGTTGTGGGCATAATTGGCGGTAAGGTTAACCGCACTTCCACACGGAGACTGCTTCATGCTAAATCTGCTCTACATTTTGGCTGTTTTGGTTGCAGTGCCTTTTTGGGCATTGATGATCCTCTTTCCGCGCCAGCGCCTTGCCCAACAAGCGATGGAGAGCTACGGAGGCATTCTGGTGCTAGGCGGCATGTATGTGTTGGCGCTCTTTGGCGCATTGGTGGGCGGCATTGGGCGCATTCAGCTTGATTTCAGCTCGCCAACAGGCTTGGCGGCACTGCTGGCTGACCCGGCGATTGCGTTGGTGATCTGGCTGCATATCTGGGCGGTGGATACAGCCGTTGGCTATTGGATTTACACCGATGGGCTGAAGCGCAACAAGTCCACGCGCCTGATCTTGGTGTTGACTCTGTTCATCGCGCCACTGGGCTTGTTCGTCTACTTCATGAGCCGTCTGTTTGGGCGCGCCGCAGAGGCTGCGCTGCGCCAAAGCAGCGAGTCGTCTGTGCTGTTGCAATAGCCGTGCCACCTTCCGAACTTGCCGCCTTGCGCGGCGAACCAAGCTATGTTTGGCGCAGTGGGCAAGAACGCCGTTTGCAGATGATTGCAGCGGCGGCACCCTTGCAAGGCGCCACCGTATTAGTGGATGGCTGCGGCATGGGCAGCTATGCCGGGCAGATTCGGCGGCGCTTTAACGCGCATGTGGAGGCGATGGACGTTGAACCGGAGCGCGTTGCCGCCGCGCAGCGCCAAACGCCGCGTGCCTTGATCGCAGCGGCGGAGCATCTGCCTTATCCAGCGAACGCCTTCGATATGGTGCTTTCCAACGAGGTGTTGGAGCATGTGCAAGATGACCGTGCCGCAGCGCGTGAAATGGTGCGCGTTACCAAGCCGAACGGCGTGATCATCGTCTTTTGCCCTAACCGTTGGTATCCGTTTGAAACGCACGGGCATTATTGGCGCGGCAGCTATCACTTTGGCAACACACCGCTGATCAACTACCTGCCCGATGTGCTGCGGAATAAGCTGGCGCCGCATGTGCGCGCCTATACAGCGCGTGGCGTGCGGCGGCTTTTTGAAGGGCTGCCCGTGCGCGTGGTGAAGCATACGCGCATTTTCGGCGGCTACGATAACATCGCCCGCCGCGCACCAACGCTTGCCAAAATCATCCGCGCCGCGCTGTATGTGACGGAAAATACGCCGCTGCGCGTCTTAGGCTTATCGCATTTTCTGGTGCTGAAAAAGCACGCGCCATAACGGCACAGGGACGCCACAAAGCGTCCCTGTTTGCGAACCTTGATCCCACTCTAAGTTCCTGCCTGCAAGGCGGGAAAGGGTTAGGGATAGGGTAATGCAGTGTTTGCCTAGAAGCCGAGCGTTTGGGCGATCATCCATATGATGACGGCGCAGTTGGCGGCCATCAACACCTGAAGTTGCACACTGCCGCTAATATCGGCAGCATCGCCGCCGCGTGCATCGGCACGGCTGCGGAAGAGGTAGATCAGAGGAATGCTGACCACCACAATGCCAACGATCCACAGCGGAATGAGTCCGATAACCAGCGCGTAGATGAGCAGTGCTGCCGCTGCGATGAGCGCCGCATACATCAGCACGTAGGTAACGCGCTTGCCAAGCATGATCGTAGTGTTGTACAAGCCCGCAGCGCGATCCATATCATAGTCACGCATCTGGTTGTAAAGCTGCCCATAGCTGGAGACGAGCGTCATTGCCAGTACGATTGACCACACCGCACCCAAATCGCTGTGGTAGCAGAAGTAGCCCACCACCAGCAGCAAGCCGCTGAGCATCAGCGAATGCGAGACAATATCCGTGACAGGGTATGCCTTCAGGCGAACAGGTTTCCACGAGTAGAAATGCGAGAGAGCAAGTGTAATACCGCCGGTGATAAGTGCGGGCAAGCCAAGCAGCGCGTAGAGGATCATCGCAGCGGCTGCCACCAAGCCTGAGACAAGCCAGCCTTCAAAGATGCTGATCTCACCACAGGTGACTGGGTTGCGGGCGGCGCGATCTGCTTCAAGGGCGTCGTCGGGCGCATCTACAATGTCGTTAATCATGAAGGCGTAGGCAACCACCAAAGTGTTTGCCGCGATGGCGATCAGTAGGCGCCAGTCCAGTGCTTCGCCGCTGGCACGCAGCGCCAGCATTGCACCGAAAGCGGTCAGTGGGGTAACATAGGTTACGTATTCTTTCCAGCGCGTCAACCGCAGAATTCCGCGCGTTTTTTGTCTGATGAGTTGTAGTGGTACGACAGTCACAAGCGAACTACCCTTCTATTACAGATACAGATCAAGCCTGACTAGCAAACTAAACCCACTGCGCCAAAAAAAGTTGCAGATTTTCGCACACCGCAGCTTTTTTGCCCAACGCGGGCAAAGTCTACACCGCCTTACGCACAGTTGCAAGAAAAGGTTTCGCGTTGTGCCGACCCGCGTTACACTAAGCGCGGTAAGTGCAAGGTGAAAGGGAAAAACACCTTCCATGATTAAACGCATTGCAGTCCTAACCAGTGGTGGCGATGCGCCGGGCATGAATGCCGCCATTCGCGCCGTCACACGCTCTGCGCTGGAGCAGGGCTGGTCGGTGATGGGTGTGCAAGAAGGCTATCTCGGCTTGGTCACCAATCAATTCAAAGAACTTGATGCACGCTCGGTAGGCGGCATTATTCAGATGGGCGGAACGATGCTGGGCAGCGCACGCTGCAAAGAGTTCCGCGAGGAAGCAGGGCGCAAAAAGGCACTGCACAACCTCAGCGCACACGGCATAGATGCTCTCGTAGTGATCGGCGGCAATGGCTCTCAGACGGGCGCTTATGCGCTTTACCAAATGGGCTTTCCAGTCAACGGCGTTGCCTCGACCATTGATAACGATTTGCTTGGCTCAGACATCACCATCGGCGTAGATACAGCGCTCAACATCGCCCTGGAGGCAATTGATCGGCTCAAGACGACTGCCTCATCGCATCGGCGTGCCTTCTTGGTGGAAGTCATGGGGCGCGATTGCGGCTATCTTGCGCTGATGAGCGGCATCGCCGGCGGCGCGGAAGCGATTGTTGTGCCAGAGTTCGAGACAACGCCGGAGCAGGTGGCGCAGATCATCAGTGCTGCCTATGCACGCGGCAAATCGCACGCGCTGGTCGTGGTGGCTGAGGGCGCCAAATACGAGGCGGACGCGCTCTTTAAGTATCTGAACGAGAACTATAAAGAGGAACTTGGCTTTGATGTGCGCGCTACGACGCTTGGGCATGTGCAGCGCGGCGGCGCGCCACTTGCCTATGATCGGCTGCTGGCATCGCGCTTGGGTGCGGGCGCCGTGGAAGCGTTGGCGCGTGGCGAGTATGGCGTGCTGTGCGGCACACGCGGCGGGCAAATCACCACAACGCCCCTTGTCGAGATTGCCGGCAAGACCAAAACCCTTGACGAGCGCTTGCTAAAACTGGCACAGACTTTGGCGCGCTAAACAAATGCTCATGCAACCTTGCAGGCGCCCTTGCGTAAAAGGCGCAAGAGAAACAATCTATCAGAGATCGTAGAGGACTTACCATGACGCTAAACGGTTCTGGGCGCGTGCCAGTGCTGCGGACAGCCAATGTGACCAAAGACTTGCCACTCGGTGCTGAGACGGTGCATATCCTGCGCGGCATCAGCCTAGAAATCTACAAAGGTGAGCGCGTCGGCATCATCGGACCTTCCGGCAGCGGCAAAACGACGCTGCTCGGCTTGATGGGCGGCTTGGATACGCCAACCAGCGGCAGCATCGAGATTGACGGCATAGACATCTCGCGCCTTTCGGAAAGCCGCCTCACCGAAGTGCGGAATGAGAAGATCGGCTTTGTCTTTCAGTTCTTCAACCTTGTGCCAACGCTCACGGCGCTGGAAAATGTGGCGCTGCCGATTGAATTTGCCCGCAAGCCGCAGTTCAATCCGCGCCGCCGCGCTGCCGAACTGCTTGACCTGCTCGGCTTGAAAGATCGCCTGCACCACCGCCCGAATCAACTGAGCGGCGGTCAGCAGCAGCGCGTTGCCATTGCCCGCGCCTTAGCAAATAATCCGCCCCTGCTGCTTGCCGATGAGCCAACCGGCAATCTAGACACTGAGTCGGGCAAGGTCGTGCTGAAGGCGCTCCAAGATGTGCAGCGCGAAACTGGCACAACCGTGATCGTCGTCACCCATGATCCGCGTATTGCCAACCAGATGGATCGCGTGCTAACCTTACTGGATGGTCAGCTTGTGGCACATGCAGAGGCGTTTGTTTGATGATTGAGCGCAACACCGAACGGTTACACTTCCCGCTAGACACTGAACATACCGGTATCCGTTTGGCGTTGCCTTTAATTGCCATCCTCAGTTTTGTGCTGCTCTTGTGGCTGTTAGGCTTCCTCTTTAGCAGCGAAGAAGGCGGTTGCCTGAACGCCTCAATCGCAGCGCTAGGTGCCTTGGGCGTGATGGCGCTCTCGGACGGTGTGCTGAAGCGCGTCTGGAAAAGCGGGCGCACCCTCACCCTAGCAGACAATCGGATCACATTGCAAGATAGCCGCCGTGACCGCACGCCTGAGACTCACATTGACCTGACGCAGCGCGTGAACGTGCTGGCATGGCGCTTCACGGTGAAGCGTGGTTCAGCGCGTGCTGTGCGTGGCTGGATTGTGCTGGCGCTGCAATTGGTGCAGGACGAAACAAGCATTGCGCTCTATACACTCATGCCTGCCAAAGAGGCTGATCTGCCGCAGTTTGCCGATTTTCTTCAGCTCATTCCGCGCAGCGTGATCGCCAAGGGCGAACTGCCACTGCGCGAGATGACCCAGCAGCGCCGTTTGCTGCAAGCCGAGGATCAGCGCTGGCAAGATGGCGCTGAGCTACGCCGCCAAGATTTCGTCAGGCTGCTGGATCAACTGAATGCCAGCCAACCCGATTGGGCGAAGGGCTGATCGTACAGCCTTCACGCCGTATACAACGGAAAGTCGCCCGTAGGGAATGCACGCCTATAGGCTTGCGGTTGTCTTTATGGCTGTTTGGAATCATATCCATCAATTCCCCCAGTGCAGCAAGAACACACCTACAGTGTATCTAAGGGCTGTTTTTTCCGTCAGCAGTTCGGGCATGATTCGCTAACCCTGTGCAACAGCCGCTAGGATGGACTCGGCGGCAGCGCGCAGCTTGGCATTGTCTGCCTCGCGGCAATCGGTGAATTGAATCAGCTTCATATAGGTTGGCAGGGCTGCCGAGTAGAGGTAGATCGGCAGCAGCGTAGCGCCTGTTTCGCGGTGGCGAAAGAGCGCGATGTTGAATTCCTCTTTGCAGACTTTTGAGGCAAGGTAGGCAGGCGAGTAGAACGCCACCACCTTATTGCAATCATCCAGTGCTTCAAAAATCTGCTGCTGCCAGGCATCGCCCAGTGTTAGCTCATGCCGATCAAAGAAGATACGCAGATCAGGTTTCTGCGCCTGAAGGTAATCTACCACACGCAGCACATCTGGGCGGTTTGGGCTGGCGTAGCTGATGAACAGGTCATAGCGATACTGCGGCGACATGCTCACAGTCATTTCGGCATAGTGCTTTTTGAGGATGGCAAAGGCGCCCTTCAGTTCATATGCCTTGCGCTCTGCAAACTCCACAATCTTGAGGCAGTTCACATCCAAGCCCATTGCCAGCCAATGGGCGGCTGCTTCTAGCAGCGGCTCCAGAATATCGGCAATTGGGACGCCCTGCCTGCCCGTCGCAACCATAGACATTGCAACGGTGCGAATGCTTGGCTCATGGCTAACGATTGCGATCAGGGCTTGGAAAATATCGCCGATCACTTCGGCAGGCTCACCGCGTGTGCGCGGCTCAAAACACAGCACGCGCTTGAAGGGCATGGCATCCGCCGTGATTGGCTGCGAGAGCCAACAGCCAAAATCGTCGCGCAGATCGGCGGCTTTCTGAGCGGCAAGGCGCGCCACCGAGATGCCGCGCTTGTGTAGTGCCTCGATGAGCGTGCCGCGTTCCGGCGCATAGTGGTTTGGAAAGGCAGAGACAATCAGCAGATCAACCGCTTCGGGCATGGCGGTGAGGTCGCCGTGATAAAGTTCAATGCGCCGTTCGCCATCGGCGTGTTCCACAGTCAGCCAATCGAGCAGTTCCATAGCACTTAACCTTAACTGGGACTCAATGGGTGGATGAAGCTGTTTGGTAGAGTATAGCGCGTGTGGTCGGCTACCTAAAAGAGGTGTGATAAACACTGATCAGCTATCCCCTTGATCCTTTCCCGCACGCTGGGAAAGGGAAGCGGAGAGTCTTGGGAAGTGCTGCTGCGCGTGCAGGGGTGATTCACGCAATTTTAGCAGCTCGTACCCCTTAGCTTCACCACGCCCAACCAGCCCAACTCTCGCCTTGACATTTCCCACATGCCCTGTTATTATTTTTCCCATATTCCGGAGTGGCTCAATGGCAGAGCGGGCGGCTGTTAACCGCTAGGTTGTAGGTTCGAGTCCTACCTCCGGAGCCTCCACAAGATGCCTGCATTCGTGCGGGCATTTTGCGTTCCTATGCAGTAAAATAGCTATCACAACGTGCTGTGGAGAGGACTGCGCGCCATGACGATCCGCGAAAAGATGACCATTGCCGACTTCGACGCCTTCATCAGCCTGCCCGAAAACGCTGATAAGCGCTACGAATTACTTGACGGAGTGCCGCACGAGATGTCGGCTTCCAGTGAATTGCCAACTATTATTGCTATGCGGCTTGGGATTCTGCTTGGCAGCCATGTTTACGCAAATGGGCTTGGCTTCATCACAGGCGCGGATGGACGCTTTGACCTTTCAAGCACTGATCACTACGCGCCGTATGTAGCGTTCATCGCGGCGGCGCGCTTGGAAGGCATTCGGCGGCGCGGCTTCTTCCAGATTGCGCCCGATCTGGCGGTCGAGATCGTCTCGCCCTCAGATTCAATCCCCGCCGTGCAGCGCAAGGCGGCGCGCTATCTGGCGTTGGGCGTCCGTGAAGTGTGGATCATCTATCCTGATGACCAAACCGCCGATGTCTACCGCCCCTCTGAGACGCCCAACCGCCTTGAAGTTCAGCAAATCGCAGCGGATGGCGCCCTTGAAAGCAGTGACCTGTTGCCCAACTTCCGCTTGCCGCTCAAGCAGCTTTTTGAGCTAGGCAAACCCATCCTAGAGGATGCACCTGCCCAAACCGACGAGGGCTAACGGCGCGCTTGCCCCTGTGCGCGGAACTGATCTTGCACGGCGAAGATCATCTGCTTAAGCTGTGCCGCACGCTCTAGCGAATCAAAGCGAATTTCGGGCGATTGATCACCGCCCATAGATTGTATCTGCACGTTGGCAAAGCCAAGCAGCGTGCCAAGCGGCGGCGTGAACACACGCACCTCTGTGACGTTGTGCAAGCTCATCGAGCGTTCCTCACCACCGATCAGGTAGGCGATATGTTGCGTGATGCGCCGATTGGTCAGCACAATCTTGTTGCGTTCCCAATACAGCCAATAATAGAGCGTCAGGCTGAAGATCACGCGCAGCCAAAAGCCGGGCGAGGTCATGCTGCGCCGCCATTCGCCGATGACGCGCTCTGGCACGTTCGGATCGTAGGCAGGCGGCACAAACGGTGGCGGATAGTTTGGTTGGGGCGGTTGCATCATCTGTTCACCTCGTTATAAAAGTGGCACTTGCTGCGCCTGATCGTCCGTACCGTGATAGGGAATGCCCAAATGCTCGTAAGCGCGGCGTGTGGCAACTCTGCCGCGTGGGAGGATGTTCAAAAAGCCGAGTTGCAGCAAATATGGCTCGTACACATCGGTGATGGTGCCCGCCTCTTCGCTGATAGACGCCGCGATCACGTCCACGCCAACAGGTCCGCCATTAAAATTCTCTATGATCGTCCGCAGCACGCGCCGATCAATATCGTCCAAGCCAAGATGATCAACATCTAGCAGATCGAGCGCCTCATCCGCAGTTTGCTTGGTGATGGTGCCATCGCCGCGCACCTGAGCATAATCGCGCACGCGCTTGAGTAAGCGCAAGGCAATCCGCGGCGTGCCACGCGCACGGCTGGCGATCTCGTGTGCGCCGTCTGGCTCCAGCGGCACATTGAACAAGGCGGCGGCGCGTGTCACGATCAGCGTCATTGCCGCCAGATCGTAGAAATCGAGGCGATAGATAGCGCCGAAACGCGAACGGAGCGCAGCCGTCAGCAGGTCTAGGCGCGTGGTGGCGCCGATCACCGTGAATTTGGGCAAGTTCAGGCGCACATTCTTGGCGGCAGGTCCTTTGCCAACCACAATGTCCAGCACGAAATCTTCCATCGCTGGGTAGAGGATTTCTTCAACCGCCTTGCCCAAGCGGTGAATTTCATCAATGAACAGCACATCGCCTTCGCGCAAGTGCGTTAGGATAGCAGCCAGATCGCCGGCGCGCTCGATGGCAGGTCCCGCTGTGATGCGGATGTTCACGCCCATTTCTTTCGCCATCACATGCGAGAGCGTCGTTTTGCCGATGCCAGGCGGTCCGTAAAAGAGGATGTGATCCAGCACTTCTTTGCGCCCTTTGGCAGCTTCCACCAAGATTTGCAAATTGGCAACGACGCGCTCCTGCCCGATGATCTCGCGCAGGAACTGCGGGCGCAGATTCTGTTCCTGATCTTCACTGCGGCGCTTACCCGTGATCAGGCGTTTATCAGCAGGGGATTCAGACATGGCGCACGCTACACACTGCGATCAATCAAATATTCCGCCCACTGCTGAAGCAGATCGCGGGCTGCGGAAGGCGGCACCGCGTGCAAGGCACTGATTGCTTCGCTGACCATGTGTTCGGCAAGCTGCTGCGTATAGGCGATGCTGCCAAGCGATTCTAGAATAGCGGTTGCCTGCTCAATTTGTTCGGATGTGGCGTGCAGATTGCCAATGATGCTCGCTAAGGTGCGGCGCTGATCCGCATCGGCGTGGCGCAGCGCATGAAAGACAATCAGCGTCTTTTTACCCTCGCGCAAATCTGCACCAACAGGCTTACCCGTCTTGGCAGGCTCACCGATCACGCCCAGCACATCATCTTGGAGCTGAAAGGCAGTGCCGCATTGGCTGCAAAACTGCCCGATCTTTGCCACCAACGGATTATTGCCCACCACATCACCCAAGCCGATGCGTGCGCCTGCCCGTCCCGCATAAGCATACAAGACGCCCGTCTTCTTCCGCAGCATTTCTAGCACGTCGTTCTCGCTCAGGTGAATGGTATCGCGCCGTGCGGCAAACTGCACGTCGAGCGTCTCGCCTTCTACCAACGTCAGCTGCACGTCGGTTGCCAACTCGCCGACAAGGCTCAGCACAAGGGCAGGATCAACACCGTAGCGCGTGTACATATCGTGAAAGAGCATGTATGACCACGACTGCTGCACATCACCTGCCAGAATGCCAATCACACGCCCGTAATGCGCTGCCTCTTCCGCGCCAAAGCCGAACTCTTCCGCGCCGCGCTCTGCGAAGGCAACATGCACTGTTGGCGCGCCGCGCCGTGTTTCGTCACGGTCAATAATGTCATCGTGGACGAGCGTCCACGTATGGTAAAGTTCAACGCCGGCAGCGGCAGGTACGGCATGTGCTTCATCACCACCCACGGCAGCGCAGCACAGCAGCAGTACGGCAGGGCGCAGCGATTTTCCGCCCAAGCGTAGGTAGCTCAGCGCGGCTTCCTGAATATGTGCAGGGCGCAGGCGCTGCCCGTAGGTGTGGTTGAACAGGTAATCGTAAACGCGCTGACGGCGCTCAGCAAGGGCGCTGAACAACTCGGCATAGCGTGCATTGGGCGTCACAGTCACAAAAACATCCCTTCTCAGCGGTCTAGCGGATTGGGCGTTGAAAGGCGGAATCAAGCGCGAAGGGCTGCGCCAAGCGCACGGCAATAAACTCGGTGGCGTCTGCTTCTGCGTTGCTGCGCCCTAAGCCATAGGGCAAACGGTTATTGTTGGCAATCAGGATGGTTTGCTCGTCAATCGGATATAGCGCGCTAATGGCGCTGAATGGGAAGCGGAACGGATTGCCCAAGCCGAAGGCATTCGGTGGTGCGCTGAACACCTCACTGGTCGAGATTCCGCTTGGGTCTGCCAAATTGAGCAGATCAGCAACCTGTGTTTTGCCGCCGCTTGCGATGTTGATCAGGAAAACGCGCTTGAAGGCAGCGGCGCGATTCTCGTTGGCATCTGCTTCTACAATGAACGCCTCTTGGCTGTTGATCATCGCAAAGCCGCCCACGATATGGTTAGCGCTCTCTAGCGTATAGTTGGCGGGCAGATCGGTGAAGGTACGTGTGGTCAGATCGTAGGCGCGAAAGACAACCTGCTGCCGATTGGCGGTGCTGCGCTGCGCGATGATCAGCGCTGAGCCATCTGGATAAATGCTCATGCCGTGCAACGCGCCACCATCAAGGGCGACGGGTGCTTCCAACAGCTTGCCGAAGGCATCAAAGCGCAGCAGGACGGGAGAATTCGCATCTGCCACCCAAAAGGCACCGCCGGGCGTGCGCTGGAAGGCACGCGGCACAAAATCCGCACCACTTAGGTAGCGCAAGCGAGTCTCCGCGTTCACAATGCGGCGCTCGATCTTGCCATCGGGATCGCCCAGGTGCTGCCAATTCAGCAGCGAGACATCACCGGCACCGCTTTGAGCGCGGCGGAATGCCAGCTCAACAGTATACATTCGCAGCAGGTAATCACCACTTTGGGCAGGGATGCCAAACTGCCCATCCACCAGTAGTAGCCACGTGCCGGGATATTCACCGGGCAGCACCGCACTGATAGTACCGACTGGCTGGCTATCAAAAGGGAACTTCACACCGTTGACCAGTGCGCCGGCGGCAAGTGCCGCGCCAGCAGGCTGACCGTCTACCTGTGTGTTGGCAGGCATCACTGCACGCCCAACCAACTGTGCCGCGTCGCCTTGTGCGGCTGCCGTCTGCGCGCTGATCAGCGCACCGATTAGCAGGGCAAGCCATAGCACCCCTGCACACCGCGAAAATAGTTTACGCATATCTGTTTTGCCTCCGCTGCCGAAGTTACCTTCAGGAAATTGTATGCCGTGCCGAAAATTTGTGCCAATGTTAGCGTTTGCAAACAGCCTCAATTGATAATAAACCCTACGCAATTCATACGTTTACGCAGCGTTTTACCTTTCTTAAAGCTCAAATGCTTTTCCGCGGTCTATAATGTATGGCTGTCGTTTAACAGTGTTTCCTATCGGCAACCCACTGTTAGTTACATCATGTTCTACTCGCCGAGTCAGAAACCTTCACCCATTGATGGGAGGCTTTTTCGATGAAGAGTTTGATTGTTTTCGTGGTGATCCTTGCCGTCTTGTTTGCTGCGGCGCCCAACCAACCAACATTGGCGCAGAGCAGCATCAGCTATGGTGATACGGTTCAGGGCGAACTGACCAGCTCTGCCAGTAAAATTTCGTATGCCTTTGAGGGCAAGCGCGGCGATATTGCCGTTGTGCAGATGATCGCTGCACCGAGCAACGGTGCAATTGGCGCGCAGCTTAACGTGACGGATAGCGGTGGCGCCAAGCTGGCAGACTCAGCGGCATTGATCATCTTTGGGCGTCTGGGTGAGATTGTGGTGGTGGAAGTGCCAAGCGATGGCACCTACACGATCAATGTGGAGAGCGGCTCTAGCGGCACAACGGGTGCCTTTGATCTTGTGCTGCTGCAAGCCGAGTTTCTCGAACTGAACTCACCAGTTGAGGGTGAAGCAAGCAGCACGCCTGATGATCAGCGCGGACGCTATTCCAACTTCTATGTGGTGGAGAGCCGCAGCGATGTTGAGCTGCGCTATGAGCGGCTGAGCGGCAACTACACACCTGCGATGATCGTCTTGGGCGTGGAAGCGGGCAACAATCTGTTCGAGCGCGCCTTTTTGGGTGGTTCGTTGCTGACCAAAGGCAGCATCACCATTGAGGGCAGCCGCGATTTCCGCCTTGTGACGGTTGGATCGCTTAACTTTGGCAGCAGCGGGCGTGGCACGGTGCAGACCTCCACTTTCCGCCTGACGCTTGCTAACGCGGATTAACGCCTCACACATTCCCTTGTTCAACGTGCCGTCCGATCAGGTGGCACGTTGATTCCAAGTGTCCCCGCCGCACGGTTTACCATATTCCATGGGCTTCTTCAAAGCGCACTCACTGTGCGGCTATCCCTGAGATAGGCAGAAAGAGCGTGAAGGTGCTGCCGCTACCCGGCGTACTCTCCACGATGATGCTGCCGCCATGCCCTTCAATGATCTTCTGCGCGATTGGCAACCCTAAGCCCATGCCACCGGTATCGCTTTGGCGCGCATAATCGGCGCGGAAGAAGCGATCAAACAAGCGCGGCACAATCTCGGCAGGAATGCCCATGCCGTTATCCGCCACCTTGATGACAATCTGCGTACCACAGCGCTGTGTGGTCACTTCCACCCGCCCGCCCTTGGGCGTGAATTGCAAAGCATTCTGCACAATGTGCCGTACTGCCCGCGCCAATTCATAGGCATCTACATGGGCAAGCGGCAACCTGAGATCAGGCGTGAACACGAGAGCGACGCCTTTCTCCAAGACCGCCAGCATTTCGGATTCACAGACGTTGCTCACGATGCTGTTTACATCGTTGAGCGAGAATCTGAAATGCAGACGGCTATCCAGCAGCGCCATATCGAGCAGACTCTCGATCAGGCGTTGCAAGCGCAGCGTACTCATCTCCAGTGCCTCGTTCCGCCCCAGCAGGGCAGAGAGCGTTTGGTGGAGCGTTGTAAGCTGGGCTTGGGCATAGGGCGTTGGCAGTTGCGTGCTAAGCTCGATCAGTTGGCGTGCGAGACGGTTGCTAAGCTGGTTCAGCAGGTAGGTTGAAGTCCGCACGACCGTGATCGGCGTGTTCAGGTCGTGCGCCAGATCGCGGATGATGTTTTGCAGCGCCGTCACGCGCTCACGCTCAATGAGCAGTTCACGTTCGCGCTGCTCAGTGCGAAGCCGCTCACCAATATCGCGTACCACACTTTGAATGTAAAGTGGGTTGCCTTCCGCATCACGGATCAGGCACGCGCTGACCTCAACCTTGAAGTAGCTGCCATCTTTGCGGCGCATGGTGCGCTGATAAAGCGGCAACCGTTCATCGGCGAGGATGGCATCAAATTTCTGGAAGGATTGTGAGCGTTCTTCGGGTGCAACCAAATCAAAGGCGTGCAGTCCGATCAAATCTTCCTCTGTGCAGCCAAACAGTTCGCAAGCGCGGCGGTTCACCATGAAAATTCGCAAAGAGTCGTTTGCTGTGAACAGCACGACACTATCATCGGTGTGATCAAACAGGGCGCGGTAGAGGGCGTACTCATTGACAGGCTGTGTGTTATTGAGTGCTGGCTGCATAATGGCAAGCACTTCCTCAGGATAGGTCATATCCAATTCGCGGCAGAGCGCCATCAGTCGCTGAAACGACACGGCATCCTTGCTGCATTCATGGATGGTTTGTATGTGAGCAGCGGATAGCAACCGAACCATACAGATACTTTACTTACTTTACAGCTTGCAAAACTTTGAAAAAGTATAACATTTCAGCCTGCTTATTGGATCAGCGCGCAATTAGAAAATTATCACAAAAGCGTTCGTTGGTGGTATGTTTTCCGCGTCTTAGAGGTCGTTGTGCTGCTGCTTCTGTCCAAGACGTTGCCAAGCACGCGCTTTTTTTGTAATATCCTTGCCACTGCTGACGCATAAATGCCAAACCGTGAGGATTGATGCTTACTCGCCTGCTGCGCCTGATTGATAAACTGCTAAATGCACTGCTGCGCGTCGTCATTTGGGCCTTTGAGCAGGCAGCACGCCAACTGTACCTGTGGCGCGTCTCGGTGGTAGGCGTGATCACGTTGCTGGCAGGCATCGCGCTGTACACCTTACAAGGTGGACGCGCTATTTATGCCACCACCGCCGAACGTAGCCGTGCGATGATGGCGCGCCGCGCTGAGCAGATCGCGGCACAGGCAGAGCACGCACCTGATAAGCGCGTGCTGCGCGAAGACCCTCTCAAAACACAGAACCGCGCCCTCAGCTTGTTCACCGTAGTGTTGCTGGCTGCCCTGATCAGTTTGATTTTGTGGACAACTTCCGGCGGCACAGCGGCGCGCTCTGTGGCAGGCGGCTTTGGCGGCAGTTTACCCCTGCTGCCCACGCAACCAACGCCAACACCACTCACGCCGACGCCGACTCTGCCGCCCACTTTCACGCCCGTCCCTGATCCGCTGCGGATCAGCGGCAGCTTGGTCTATTCGGCGCGTCTCAACGGGCGCGAGAATCTGTGGGCGCTTGGTATTGGGCAGAGCGAACCGATCCGCCTAACCAACACACCTACTGACGACCGCGATCCTGCCTGGAGTCCGGATGGGGCGCGAGTCGCTTTCACCAGTCGGCGCGGCGGCAGTTGGAATTTGTACATCCTAGAGATGGCAACGGGTGCCATCACGCAGCTCACCTACTCACCCGCCTACGAAGCATCACCAACGTGGAGTCCGGATGGGCAGTTCATCGCCTACGAGGCATACGAAGGCGGCAACCTCGATATTTATGTGGTGCCAAGCGATGGCTCTGGTGCGCCCGCCCGCCTCACCTATCACCCTGCGCCCGATTTCTCGCCCGCGTGGAATCCAGGCGGGTCACCCGTTCCTGGACGCCAAATTGCCTACGTCAGCCTGCGCGATGGCAACCCTGAAATCTACGTGATTGATCTGGATCGTCCCATTGAGGAAGAAGCACTGCGCCTGACCAATACGCCGAACGTTGAAGAACAAAATCCTGCCTGGAGTCCGGATGGGACGCGCATCGCCTACAATGCGCGCATCAATGGCATTGATCTGGTGCTGACGCGCAGCCTTGCCCAGCCGAATGCCGAGCCGCTGACCATTGGGCAAGGGCGTGCGCCAAGCTGGGCGCCCAGCGGTGCCAGTTTGCTGTTTGCCCTTGAGAGTGGCACGAACACAACGCTTGTTGGTGGGCTGGCAGTTGGCAGCGGCGCAGCAGCCACCGCGATCAGCGTGCGCGGGCAGGTTGAGCGCATCAGTTGGACGGCGAACAACCTCTCTGAGGCGCTGCTGCTGAGTGGTGGCGCGCCTGATGACGAACGTCCGCTTTACACCGAAAATGTGGAGGGTCGGCGCGATAGTCCGCCTTATTATCAGGTGCGTGCCTTGAACAGCGTCTCGGCGGCGGCGCTTGCCGCGCTCTCTGATCGGGTGGACGACTCGTTTGTGGCGCTGCGTGAGGCAGTCTTGCGGCAAAGCGGCATAGATTTTCTGGGCGCTTTGCAGGATGCCATTTGGACGCTGGATCGGCTGCCAGAGCCGGGACAGCCGCGCCAAAGCTGGCACTACGCCGGGCGCGCCTTTGCTTTTGACCGCAACCTCGTCTTTAATTTGCCGCTGCCGCCCATCGAAGTGGTGCGTGAAGAAGTTGGTGCGAATGTCGTTTGGCGCGTCTATCTGCGCGTGGCGGAAACAGCGCAAAGTGGGCAGCTTGGAGAGCCGCTGAAACGCCTACCGTGGGATTTTGCCAGCCGCAGCGCGGGCGATCCGCAAATTTTTGAGCAGGGTGGACGGCTGAAAGCCGCCGTGCCAATTGGCTACTACATTGATCTGACGCGCCTTGCTGAAGATTACGGTTGGCAGCGCGTGCCAGCCGGACGCGATTGGCGCAGCAACTTCCCAAGCATCCTCTACTGGCAGTTTGAGCGCCGCGACGGGCTGACTTGGGATGAAGCAATGCTTGAACTCTATACGCAAGAGCAAATAGACGCCTTCCTATTTGGCGCACGCTTGCAGCCAACGGCAACCCCTGCGGATGCTGCGCCGCTGCGCCGTTCCCCCACACCAATACCGCCTGATGCAGGCAATTAGCACCCGTGAGGAATCGCTATGCGTAAAGTAATTGGCGGCATCGCCGTGTTGATCTTGGCAAGTGCTGCTGTGTTGCTGCTGCTGTGGCTGCTCAACCGCCCCGCCAGCGCCGACGCTGAGCCAGCACCACCCACCAGCATCGCTGTGCTGCCTAGCCCAACTGAAACGCCGCGCCGCCGTGACTGGGAAGCTGTAGTGCAGGGCGAACTCCTCGCCGCGCAGACCGCGCCACCACCCACCTTCACGCTTGCACCAACCCACACACCCACGCCGCCGCTCAGCCTGCTTTGGCAGCACACACCGACACCCACACGCTTTCAGCCTGATCGAGCGACCGTTGCCGCGCCGATTGCGGCTGCCAGCCCGGAAGCACCTGCCATTGCCCGCAACAATGATCCGCGCCGCGGCGAGTTCTCACCACCGCCAGAGCAAGTGCCGCTCTCGCTTGACCCACGCGATCATTTCTGGTTTCGGCGCCCGGTTGATTCTTCGGCAAACAGTGCCTCGATCTTCTGGTATGCCTACGGATCGGACGGACCGCGTAACGAGTGGCGCGTGCATCACGGCGTAGATTTGCCCAACCCAATTGGCAAAGAAGTGCGCGCTTCTGCGGCTGGGCGCGTCATTTGGGCAGCCGATAACTACGTTTGGTACGAGAATGGTCGCTATGTCGAGTCCGCCTACACCTACGGTAACGTGGTCATCATCGAGCATAACTTCGGTTTTCAGGGCAAGCGGCTCTACACGCTCTACGCACATCTGCAAGTGATCCTTGTTGAGGTAGGGCAAGACGTACAAACGGGCGAAATTATCGGCTTAAGCGGACGCAGCGGCGTGGTCAGCGGACCGCACGTCCATTTTGAGGTGCGCGTTGGGCGCAACAGCTACTATGAGACGCGTAACCCGATCTTGTGGATGGCACCTTACGAAAATCACGGCGTGATAGCAGGGCGTGTGTTGTTCTCGGATGGCACGCCGGTCCAAGATGTGACCGTCTCGCTGCTGCGAAACGGGCGCGTAGTGGATACGACCACCACCTATGTTAATCCGCGCCTGCCCAACAAACGCACTTGGAATGTGAACAGCGATGAGGTGTGGCGCGAAAATTTCGTAATTGGTGATGTGACGGCTGGTGTGTATCAGCTTGCGGTTAACGTTGGTGGCAGACGCCTTGTGCGCGATGTGATTGTGCGCCCAGCGACTACATCTTTCGTGGATTTCAGCGAATCCGAGGCTGTGCCACTGCCAACACCTTCACCGACGCCAGCCGGCTAGGGCAGGATGAAACCATGATACGCCTTACAGCATGGCTGGTTGCGATCAGCCTTGTGCTTAGCACACTTATTCACGGCGCTCGTACGGTCGGCAATGAGCATTCGCTCACCTTTGACAGCCTGTTCACCAATGCGGATGGCACGCCTTGCGGCTTTCCGTGCATGTTGGGCGTGCAGCCAAGCGAAACACTCTTTCTAGATGCCCTTCGCATTGTGCGCGAACATCCAGTGGTGCGTGGGCAACTGCTTACCGAGCGCGTGGACGGCAACCTTGTCGAATTGATCGGCGTAGATATTACAGTAGTGCTGCTGCGTGGCAGACGCGGCGAACTTGCCTTGATCAGCATTCACACCGAGCCGTTCAACACAGTCATTGTGCCAGCCGAGCGCTTCAGCCAGACCTATACACGCATCGAATCGTTAGGCAAGCTGGGCGATGTCTTGGCGCGCTTTGGCATTCCTGATCATGTGCTTGTGCCGCGCCGCAGCGCTAACATGGCACGCTTGTTTTATCCGCAGCATGGCATGGTCATCACAGGGCAAGTTGGTGGTAGAGATGGCGGCACGCATATGCAAGTTGCCGATGAAGTGCAGTATATCGGCATCAGCGCCGCCGATTGGTACCGCGACTCGTGGCAAGGGCTAACCTTTTCTGCCACCACATGGCATGGCTTCAGCCGCGCCATGCGCTACTTGCAAACATCACGGTTGCCCTGACCATGCTGCGCCTGATCACGTTTTGCGCGCTCTGCCTAGCGCTTTTGATCAGCGCGGTACGCGGGCTTGGTCAGCATCTCCCAACTGCCTACGCAGCCTATTTCAGCACGGCTGATGGCACACCTTGCGCCACGCCTTGTGTGTTCGGCGTGCAGCCTGCCTATTTCGCCCTCGCGCCGATCATCAAGCGCTTACAGGCGCATCCCTTGATCGCCGCCAGTGATCAAGGGCTGTTCAACGATGATCTGGCAGTCTTTGCCACGGACGATTTTTCTGTGGTGGTCAGTCAGGCGAGCGATCCTGTCATGTTTGTGACCCTGCTAGAGCCGCTGCCGCTCGGTGACGTATTGGCGGCATTAGGCACGCCCAGTCACACCTACTTTGAGCGCACACGGCGCGGGCTTAACCAAATCATGCTTTTCGAGGGCGGGCGGCTCTCGGTGGAGGTCTGGCATACGGCGCGTGCTACGCACAACACACCGCAAGCGCAGGTGATGCGCTTGGGTGTGGCAGCTCGCGGCTTCAACATGCAAAACGCAGCGACTTGGCGCGGTTTAGGTGTGCTTTGGCGTTAGGTGCTTGCGGCGGCGCAAAAAGTGACGGCGGCGGCGCGGCGGCGCGGCGTGCGCGGCTGTGCCATGCTTGCCAACGTAGCGCGCCATGCCGTCCCGAATGGCGCTGATCAAGTTGCCTTCGACAGCGCGGCGCGCTTGCCCAACCGCATTCTTAATGCCTTTGGCGTTGGTGCGTCCGTGGCTGACGATCACGACGCCGTTCACACCGAGCAGCGGCGCACCACCGATCTCGAAGGGATCAACCTGCTTGTAAATCTTCCGTAGCACCGGGCTGATCAGGAAACCACCAAGGACTCGCAGCGGATTGCGGAGCAGTTCACGGCGCATCACGCGGAAGAAGGCATCGCCAACGGCTTCCATCGTCTTGAGCATGATGTTGCCAACGAAACCATCGGTCACTACCACGTCCGCAGCACCTTGCAGCACTTCTTTCGGCTCAACGTTGCCGATGAAGTTCAGCCCTGAGTCTGTGAACAGCGCAGCGCTTTCGCGCACCAACTGATTGCCTTTGCCCTCCTCCTCACCGTTGGAGAGCAGCGCCACACGCGGGCGCGTTTGCCCTAGCACATGCTGCGCGTAAAGGCTGCCCATCACGCCAAACTGGAGCATCCATTCCGCTTGTGCGTCTGGGTTTGCCCCTAAATCTGCCATCACCACAAGCTGGTTGTTCTCCACGCGCATTAATGAAGTGAGCGCAGGACGGCGCACGCCTGAGACGCGCTGTAAGGTGTGCAGCGTTGCCAGGGTGAGCGCTGCGCCGGTGTTGCCAGCGGTCACAATGGCATCCGCCTGACCGTCGCGCACCAGCTTCATGCCAACCATCATAGACGAGTCGGGCTTTTGGCGGGCGATCTTCGCAGGGCTATCATGCATTTCAATGTGCTGGCTGGCATGGACGATCTCAATCGGCAATGTGCTTGCATCGTGCTTCGCCAGTTCGCTCATCAGCCGCGCTTTATCGCCAACAAGGATGAGGCTATCTTGTGCGCCGAGTTCGCGGGCTGCCAGCACCGCGCCTTCAACATCAGGCGCTGGGTGGTGATCGCTACCCATCGCGTCTACTACGATTCGCATAGTTATTGCAGCTCCAGCTTATGGATTTCCCGTGTGAGGGTAACAGCCCTATTTTAGCACACTCTGGCACAAGTGCATGTAACAGGCTGTTTTCAAAATTTCAGCGTGTGGTGCGGCGAACCACGAACACCTGCCACAGGCTAGGTGATACCGCGAAATTCAGCACGCCCAACGCGGCGCCGCATGGTATGATTAGCGCGTCTGAATCGCTGTGTGTTGCGAGGAGAGTTTATGACCGTCAGCCGCCCGTCAATGGCAGATTGGCAGCAGCGCCGCCTGAAATTAGCAGTGCGGTGTGCGATTGCCGCTGGCGTGGGCAGTTTAGGGTTCAGTCTGCTGAACACCAACCGCCTTGAGCTTATCCCGATTGCAGATACGCTTGCGCTGCCCTTCACCAACCTTACCCTTCATTCGCAGAGCATTAGCAGCACATTTATCTTCCTCACCTTGAGCATCAGCCTTGTGGTGGTGGCGATCAGCTTTCGGCGCTTGGCGCGCTACGATCCGACTGCCAGTGAGTTAGAACGGCGGGCGGCTGCCTTTGGCAGCGAATGGATTGGGCGCTTGGCGGTCTCGTTGATTGTCGGCTTGCTGCTCTTTGGCGCCGCGCTAGGTGTTATGCTGGTCTTGGCGCGCCTGTTTGAGGGCGCCGCGCTCACACGGCTTGGCGTGGTCATCTTAGCGACAGCCTATGGCGCTGGACTGGGCTTTGCGCTTGCCTTCTGGGCAGTCACGCTTAAAACGCGGCAAATTCTGACCCT
Source organism: Chloroflexi bacterium CFX4 (assembly GCA_021404685.1). Classification (GTDB taxonomy): domain Bacteria; phylum Chloroflexota; class Anaerolineae; order Aggregatilineales; family UBA2796; genus CP2-2F. The sequence continues at coordinate 55,572 of QWHC01000015.1, forward strand.
CGCAGGCGTCTTTCTGATCGGCGGCTTGATCTTCGCCATGTGGGTGAGCAGTGATCGGCTGTGGTGGCAGCGCTCACTCAGCGCACTCGGTCATGATAGCATCGCCGGCTTGATCTTCAACCTGAGCCTGATCTTCGCCGGCTTAGCAGCGCTTGCCGTTGCCATTGAAGAAATTGACATGCTGCGTCTGCTGCGCGATGCTGGCATACTCACTTGGCAGGGCTACCGTGTGCTGCAAGTGAGCCTCGTCGGAATTTGCGTCCTGATGATCGGCATTGGGCTGTTCCCAACCACGATCAGCCCACTGAGCGACTTTCTGCACAACGTCGCCTCTCACGGCATGATTGTGCTAATTGTGCTGCTGATGTTCACGGTGACGATCTTTGCGCCGATCTTTCCGCAGCATTTCAAGGCGATTTCGGCGGGCTTTGGCGTGGTATGTGGTCTGCTGCTGGTGCTATATGTGCTGCGTGTGCTGGGTTTTGTGGTGATGGAAATTTTGTTGATCGGCACCTGCGGTGTGTGGATGTTCTACTTCAAGGCGCAGACGGAAGCCTACGCACGGCGCTTAGAACTGAGCGGGGCAGCCCAAGAGCCGCCCACACTCACGCCCTGAACCTAGGGACGGTGGGCGCCTATCTGATTGTAGGTGCCACCATAGACCAGCCCGCGCACTTCGTTGCTTGCCAAAAAGTCGTGCGGGAAGCCTAGCTCAATATGGCTGACTGCCTCAAGGCGCTCCATGTGTGCCGCGCTAAGCGTGACCGAGAGCGCGCCGAGATTATCCGTTAGCTGGGCAACATTGCGTGCGCCGATCAGCGGTATGATCACGCCGCGCTGCTGGCGCAGCCATGCAATTGCCACTTGGGAAGAAGTCGCGCCGATCTCTTCGGCAATCGCACCGACCTCGCGGGCAATGCTCAACGAACGCTCCGAGATGTTCCAGTTGGCGGCGCGCCCTTCCACACCTTCACGCCCCGCGTTGTACTTGCCCGTCAGCACGCCAGCGCCGAGGATGCTCCACGGCGTGACGGCAATATCCAGCGCACGTGCCATCGGCAGCAGGTCGCGCTCGGCGGCGCGGTCAGTCAGGTTGTAGCGAATTTGCAAACCTGTGAAGCGCGTCCAGCCGCGCAGATCAGCGAGTGTGTTCGCCATGGAGACGACCCACGCCGGCGTATCCGAAATGCCGATGTACAGCACCTTACCCTGCCGCACCATATCATCAAAGGCGCGCATCACTTCCTCAACAGGCGTCAGAAAGTCCCATGCGTGCAGCCAGTAGAGATCAATGTAATCAGTGTTCAGGCGGCGCAGGCTCGCCTCCAGCGCTTGCACCATGTTTTTGCGATGATTGCCGCTGAAGTTCGGATCGCCATTCCGCATATTGAGCGTGTATTTGGTTGCCAGCACGAAATGCTTGCGCTCAGCGGCGATGAACTCGCCCACGAAGCGTTCGCTGGTGCCACCGGTGTAGTTGTTGGCAGTATCAATGAAGTTGCCACCCGCCTCAGCGTAGGCATCAAAGACCTTGCGCGACTCTTCTTTAGAGGCGCCCCAGCCCCATTCTTCACCGAAGGTCATCGTCCCAAGCGCCATCTCGGAGACGCGCAGCCCGCTTCTCCCCAAAAGTTTGTACTGCATCCTGAAAAGCCTTTCTCAAGGTTGCCAGACGATCCATAGAGCGCGGGTGAGGGCTGTCTCTTACCTATGGATGCCGTGTAGCTATTCGACCACCTCGATGTATTCCATCGTTGCCTTGCTCAAGTCGCTATACATACCGCGCAGGGCAGGATCAGCGATGTGCGCGGCAAGGTAGTACATCACCTCATCGGCGGCGGCACGGTATTCCTGCCGCGAGACCTTGCGTTTAAGGCGGATTGGCTTACTGTAGTTCAGCGTGACAGGCGTGCGGCGCAGACGCTTCAGATTGCTCTTAAAGTGCTGCGTGCCGCTGACGCCAACTGTCACTATCATGGCGTTGGTTTTGGCTGCCAGCAGCACAAAGCCTTCTTTGGGTTCATTTAGCGCCTTATAGCGATGCCCTTCGGGTGCCACCAAGAGCATATCGTTGGTATGTTCCAGCACATAAAGCGCACGGCGCAGCGCGTGCATGTCCATCTCGCCGCGCTTCACAGGAATGGCTTGCCAAAAATGCACCATCCACGCCGTAAGCGGACTGTGCAGCAGTTCCTCTTTGCCGATAGGCGTTAGATCGCGGAAGGTGATCATGCCGCCCACTAAAGGCGGATCAACTTGCGAAAGGTGGTTAAAGAGCAAGATGGTAGCGCCCTGACGCGGCACATTCTGCACGCCGTGATGCGTCACTTTAACAGTAGTGCGCCAGATCAGCAGCGCGCCAAGCAGCCGCATAAAGCGGCGCGCTAAGCGTGTGCGCGGCGAGTTTTCGCCCGTCAGTTGGATCGGCGCTGTCTTTTTCGGCGCTGTCGTCTGTTCGCTCATAGCGCAGCGTGCCTATTCTTTGTCGCGTTCCCGAAGGTGGGGGTAAAGTAGTACCTCGCGGATGGTGTGCCGATCTGTCATCAGCATCACCAAACGATCCACGCCCACCCCTACGCCACCATTCGGCGGCATTCCATAACGCATAGCACGCAGATAATCCTCATCCAGCGGCGCTTCGTCATCATCGCCTTCGCGGAATAGCTTTGCCATCTCAAGGAAGCGCTGTTCCTGATCAAGCGGATCGTTCAGCTCAGTGAAGGCGTTGCCGAACTCCATGCCGGCGATGTAGAACTCAAAACGCTGCACATGGAAGCGATCCGACGGTACGCTTTTGGCAAAGGGCGAAATATCACGCGGATAATCGAGGATAAAAGTCGGCTGGATCAGATTCGGCTCAACGAAATCGCCCATCAACTGCTCAATGTATTTACCCCAAGGCAGGTTAGGGCGCGTGGGCATGTCTTTAGCGCGCATGGCGTCATGGAGCGCGGCGGCTGTTGGATAATCCATATAATCTATGCCGCACGCTTCACGAATGGCCTCGCGCAGCGTGATGCGCCGCCACGGTGGCGCAAGGTCAATCAGGTTGCCGTCGTAGGTGATCTGGGTGCTGCCATGCACCTGCTGCGCGACGTATGCGATCAGCCGTTCGGTTAAAGCCATGCCGCCGTTGTAGTCAATATACGCCTTGTAGAACTCCAGCATGGTGAATTCAGGATTGTGCTTGAAGCTGACACCTTCATTGCGAAAATCGCGCCCGATCTCGTAAACGCCATCATACATGCCGACCAACAGGCGCTTCAGGTAAAGCTCAAAGCTGATGCGTAGGTATAAATCCTGCTTAAGCTGATTGTGGTGCGTTATGAATGGACGCGCCGCCGCACCGCCATAGATCGCTTGCAAGATCGGCGTTTCAACCTCAAGGAAACCTTCCTCATCCAAGAAGCGGCGCAGCGCGCTGATGGTGCGCGCACGAATGCGGAACACTTGGCGTACATCGGCGTTCACGGCAAGGTCGGCATAGCGCTGGCGGTAACGTTCCTCAACATCGGTGAAGCCGCCATAGCTGACGGTTTGCCCTTCGATGGTTTGCTCTTTCACCACCGGCAGCGGGCTAAGCGCCTTTGCTAGGACGTGCAGCGCACGGACATCCACACTGATTTCGCCAGTGCGGGTGCGCGTCATGACGCCATCTGCCTGCACAAAGTCAAACAGGTCGAGATCGCGTTTGAACAGGTCGTAGGTTGGTTCACCCACATTATCTTGGCGGATGAACAACTGCACTCTGCCTGTGCCATCTTCCACATGGGCAAACGAGACCTTGCCGCTGCTGCGGATGGCGCGCAGCCTGCCGCAGACCGAGACGGGAATCACTTCGGCAGCCTCGCCGCGCTTTTCCTGCGCCTCGAAAGCAGCAACCGCTTGGGCAATCGTATGCGTGCGCTGCACGCTGCCGGGAAAGGGATCAATGCCGCGTTCGCGCAGGCGTGTTAATTTTTCAAGGCGTTCTGCCTCTAGCTTGTTGGGTTGCCACGTCATGACGGATTCAAGAGTCCTTCGTTTTAGGTTGCACAGTGCGTTTATTATAGCGCATCGCGGCGCGAACCGTGCTGTTTATTTTGGGCATCTTCTGACCGTTTTCAAAGGCTTTTAACAGCCTTATGGTATAGTTGCAAGGAAGCTCGCACTTTAGATTGGCACTACCATAAACTTTGGCATTTTAAATGCAGTCCTGATAGACTGATGGAGTGTGTCACTCATGGCACCGACCTATATTCTGCCGCAGACAACAACGGTACCTTCTCAACGAATGCTCTTTCGGATAGTCCGTTGGGCATGTATTCTCTGGATGATCGTCCTCGCCAGCGTTGCGCTGCGTGCTTTGCCTGCCTACTATGATGGCGTTGCGGCGCGCTTTTGTGTGCCAATTGAAGTTGCTTTAGAGGCTGCTCAGATCACCCTGAGCGCCTGCAATACCTATATGGCGCTTTTGGGATATGGTATAGTTGCCTTCACCTTTGTGACCTCTGCCTTCATCTTTTGGAAACGCCCTACACAGTGGGATGGCTTGATCGGTGCCTGCACACCGTTGGCATATATCTGTACGGTAATTCGGTTTACGTATGACCTTGGCAGCGCACAGCCTGAATTTGTGGACGGCTTGTGGCTGCTGCAAATTGTCAATATAAGCCTAACCCTGTTAGGTTTATTCACCTTGCCCACGGGACGTTTTATTCCCGCTTGGAGCAAGTGGATAATCATTGCTTATGCCGTCATGTTCATCCTTGCCACCTATGATCAGCGCCTTACCGCGCTGGATGCCGTCAACCTCTCAATGCCTATCAATCGAATACTCGGCGCCCTCTGGGGTGTTGGGTTAATCGCTCAGATCTATCGCTTCAGGCGTTTCTCAACGCCTCAGCAGCGCCAACAAACCAAGCTAATGGTCTTTGGTGCTGTCTTTGCTTTTTTAGCCAATGGCTTTGTATTTGTTGTACTTACCGATGTACTACAAACCAGTCTAGGCAATACACCTAACAACGGGCTTGCCGTCATTGCCTACTTTTTGGTGGTCACCAACCGCCTTTTGCTGATTGCGATCATCCCTATTTCATTTGCGGTGGCTATTTTACGCTACCGCCTGTGGGATATTGATCTGTTCATCAACCGCACTTTGGTCGTGGCAGCGCTTACAGTCATTCTGGGGCTGTTCTTCATAGGTTTGCTTGTGGTGGTGCAGCAAGGCGCACTGCTCCTGACGGGTGGCGATCAATCCAATCTTGCTATCGCAATTGCAGCGCTTGGTGTGGCGCTCTTATTCAACCCAATTCGGACGCGCCTGCAAACCTACATTGATCGCCGCTTTTATCCGCAGCACTTGGCACGCATTGAGGCAATTGCAAGTATTGCGCCGCCCAAATTCGACACACGCACACGCCAAGAGATGCTAAACCAAGAAGCCATGCGTTTGCAGCAAGCCACCACCAAGACCTTCGGTGGCTACCGTTTGTTGGAGGCAATTGGTGCTGGCGGCATGGCAGAGGTTTACCGTGCCGAGCATATCGCTACCACAAAGATTGTGGCGCTCAAAACGCTTTTGAAGAACAGACTAGATGGCGATAGCAATCTGGCACGCTTTAACCGTGAAATACAGGTCATCAAACAACTGCAACATCCCAACATCGTGCAGCTTTATGACTATGGCAAGCTGGGCGATACTTACTACATGGCGATGGAATATATTCCCGGCGTAGACCTCGCCCGTTACCTGAGCCAGGCAAAGCGCCTAACGCTGGCACAAGCACTGCCCATTTTGCGCGAGATCGCTGCCGCGCTGGATTTTGCACACGCCCAGCACTTTGTGCATCGGGATGTGAAGCCTTCTAATGTGCTGCTTGATCCAAATCCAATTCAGGAAGGCGCACAGTTTCGCGCTGTGCTGGCTGATTTTGGCATTGCTAAGGTGCTGACGGAACAGAGCCTGACGCAAGGCGGCAGCGTGATCGGCACCTTGGACTACATCGCACCTGAGCAGATTCTGGGCAGGCAGAGCATTGATCATCGGGCAGATATTTATGCGCTTGGCGCGTTAACCTATCAGATGTTAACGGGCGAATTGCCCTTCAAGGCACAAAGCGTCGGCGCGCTGCTGATGGCACATTTGCAGAGCCCCGCACCTGATCCGCGCCACCTTGCCTCAGATTTGCCTGATCAGGCGGCACGTGCCATTTTGCGTGCCCTTGAGAAAGAACAGGATTCACGTCCCAAAAGCGCGGGCACCTTTGTGCAGATGTTGGGGTAAACTTGTAGCATAAAGATAGAAGGATATTTACCCATGCTTAAACTACGCTTTGTTACTATTCTGATTTGTGCGCTGTTGGTTGGTACGACCGCCTCAGCCAATGTGGCACAGCCTGAGCCGCCCGCCGCCCTTGCTGAACTTTCGGCAGGCTGGAATCAGATTCTGCCCGCTGGCGAGACCATCTGCTCACGTGGCACACCTTACGCTTTTTACGTCAACAGTGGCAAAGACCCACGTAAACTCCACATTCATTTTCTGGGTGGTGGCGCCTGCTGGAATGGCTTGAACTGCCGCGAGTCAGCAAGCCTGTTCACAGACGAGGTAATTTCCTATGATCGCATCTTGAACGATAAATCCTTAGTGCAAGGCGTTTTCGATCTGGAGCGCCCTGAAAATCCGTTAGGTGAGTATGCCACCGTCTTGGTCTCTTACTGCACGGGCGATGTGCATGTGGGCAGCCGCACAGTGGAATACACACCAGAACTCACCATTCAGCACAAGGGCTATGTGAACGCACGCGCCGCACTCGATTGGGTCTACCAGAATTTCCCTGTTGCCGATAAGGTCTTAGTTAGTGGGTGCAGTGCTGGCAGCTATGGCGCGATCATGCACGCCAATAACATCTTCAGCCACTATCCACAGGCGATGCACCGCTTATTAGGCGATTCCGGCGTCGGCGTCATAACGCCACAATGGGATGGCTTGGAAAAGTGGGGCTTCTACGACAATCTGGCAAAAGAATTGCCCGAACTGGCAGACGTAAAGCGCGATGAATTTATCATCAATCAACTGTATGTCGCCAACAGTCAGCGCTACCCGGAGGCGCTTTTCACACAGTTCACGCCCGCCGCAGACCGCGTGCAGGCGATGTTCTATGGCTTGCAAGGCGGCACAGATTGGCAAGCCGGTATGTACGCACGCCTAGAGGCGCTTGAAGCACTGCCCAATTTCCGTGCGTTCATCAGCGGCGGCAGCGAACACTGCGTGCTGCCCTATGATCGCTTCTACACCTATCAGGCGAACGGCGTGCCACTGCGCGACTGGGTGGACGATCTGATGAATGGCGAGGACGTGCCAACCTTGAAGTGTCAGAACTGTGAAGTGCCTGAACTAACCTACTAGGCAACTAAAACAGCGGAGGCTCTAGCGTAGAGCGTCCGCTGTGCATTAAGCCGGTAAGACAACCGCTTGGCTAGGTGTGCCGCCGCTTTCCGCCTGATCTTGGCGGCGGAACTGGCTCATGTACAAGTCGTAGTAGGCGCCTTTGTGCGCCAAAAGTTCGGTGTGTGTGCCGCGCTCGATGATCTGCCCATCCTTGACAAACAGCACCTGATCGGCGTTGCGAATGGTGCTGAGCCGATGCGCGATCACAAAGCTAGTGCGCCCGTGCAGCAGTTTTTCCAACGCCTTTTGGATAATGCGCTCAGTGCGCGTATCCACGCTAGAGGTTGCCTCATCAAGGATCAGGATGCGCGGATTGTTCAAGGCAGCCCGTGCGATGGCGATCAGTTGGCGCTGCCCTTGGCTTAAGCCGCCGCCGCGCTCACCCAGCACGGTGTGGTAGCCTTCCGGCAAGCGCTCAATGAACTGATCCGCTGCCACCAACTTCGCCGCCGCGATCACTTCCTCGTCGGTTGCTTCGGGCTTGCCGTAGCGGATGTTGTTCAGGATCGTATCGGCGAACAGGAAGCTGTCTTGCAGCACAATGCCGATCTGACCGCGCAAGCTATCCAGCGTCACCTCACGCACATCGGTGCCATCAATCTTCACTGCGCCACCCGAAACATCATAGAAACGCGGAATCAGGTTGATGATGGTCGTCTTGCCCGCGCCCGTCGGACCGACAATGGCGATGGTCTGCCCTGCCTCAGCGTTCAGCGTAATGCCGCGCAATACAGGCTCACCTTGTTTGTATTCGGCGCGCACGTCCACAAACGCCACGTCACCTTTGATGTCTGCCAGCGGACGTGCATTCGGCGCATCTTCAAAGTCAGGCTGGGTATCCATCAGACCGAAAATGCGCTCACCACCTGCAATGGCGCTCTGGATGTTCGTCCACAACAACGCGATTTGCTGAATGGGTTGGTTAAAGCGCTGCACATATTGTAAAAAGGCAAAGACTGTGCCAAGCGAGATAACCGTGCCAAACAGCGGCTCATCCCGAAAGACGGCAATCCCACCGACCACCACCACAATCGCAATTGCCACAAAACCAAGCGCTTCCAGCGTTGGCGTCAGCGCACTGGTGAAGCTGGCGGCACGCACATTGGCATCGCGGTTGGCGGCGTTCACGCGCATAAACTCGGCGATGTTCTCATCTTCGCGGCTGAACGCCTGTGCCTCGCGCACGCCAGCGATGCTCTCTTGCAGGTCGGCATTGACGTTACCCATCTGCTGGCGGCTGCGCCGAAATGCCTTGCGCGCTTGGCTGCTGAAGTAGAGCGTTGCGGCGAACATAAATGGCACTGCCGAAAGGCTGAGCAGCGCATAAACGACGTTTGCCTGAAGCATCTTGATCACGATCCAACCCATCAGCAGCACGCCACTTGCCACGCTGACCAGAGCAAAGTTGAGCGTCTGTTGAATGGTGTCAATATCGCTGGTCAGGCGGCTCATGATGTTGCCCACTTCGTTTTCGGCGTAAAAGCGCAGCGAAAGGCGGTGCATGTGCTTGAACAAGTCTTGCCGCATGGCGTACAGCACATGCTGACCCGTCCAGTTCATCAGGTAGAACATAACGCCACTCATGACCGCGCCACCCAGAAAGAGCATCGCCAACACACCGACCAAACCAAGCAAACCGCTCACTTTGGCATCACGGATAGCTGTCTCGCGTTGGGCAGCGCTCAGGCTTTCGTCGGCAGTTAGGCGCGCTTCAATGGCGCGTGCGTCGTCTTTGGTATAGGTGCAGACCGTCCCCGGTCGTGGGAACAGGTAGCAATCCACAGCCTGCCCGATCAGTTCCGGCGCGGTGACTTGTGTCCACGTCGTGGCGATAATCAGTCCCGCCACAATCAAGAGCATCACCCAATAGCGCCCAAAGTAGCGCCCAAAGCGCGCTAGCGTCGCGCCCAGATTCTTCGGCTTGCTCACTTCGCGTTCCATCAGACGGCGTGCGCCGTCCATACCACCCATCATAGCGAAAATGCTCCCTTTCCGCGCTTAGGCGGCAACACTCTCATCAAGTTCGGCATCGCCCACCAGTTGTGAGCTGTAGATTTCGGCGTAGATTTCGCTGGTTTCCAGCAGTTCTTCGTGCGTGCCGCTAGCAACCAAGCGCCCTTTATCCAGCACCAAGATTTGGTCAGCGTTCAGCACGGTGCTAATGCGCTGCGCGATCACAAAACTGGTGCGCCCTTCCATCAGGTGATCGAGCGCCTTCTGGATGTGATACTCCGTCACAAGGTCTACACTGCTGGTCGAATCGTCTAGGATCAGCAAGCGCGGATTGAGCAGCAAAGCGCGTGCGATGGCGATGCGCTGCTTTTGTCCGCCGCTGAGCGTTGCGCCGCGCTCACCAACAGGCGTATCGTAGCCTTGCGGAAAACTCATGATGAACTCATGTGCGCTGGCTGCCTTTGCCGCTGCGATCACTTCCTCTAAGGTTGCCTCGGGCTTGCCAAAGGCAATGTTCTCACGGATGCTGCCGCTAAAGAGATTTGTCTCTTGCAGCACGATGCCTATCTGGCTGCGGAGGCTTTCAAGGGTCACTTTGCGCACGTCTGTGCCATCAATCAGCACGGCACCTTCGCTCACATCGTAGAAGCGTGGGATCAGGTTGATGATCGTCGTTTTGCCGCTGCCGGTGGCGCCGAGCAGCGCGATTGTCTGTCCGGGCTGCGCGGTGAAGCTGACTTCGCTCAGCACAGGCGCGCTGGAGCCAAAGTAGCGGAAGGTGACGTTCTTAAAGTCCACCTGCCCTTTGATCTCGCCCAACGGCTGCGCGTTGGGTGCGTCGGTCACATCGCTCTTGGCGTCCAGAATCTCGAAAATGCGCCCAGCAGAGGCAGAGGCTTGCGCCATCAGCGAGATGATGAAGCCAAGCTGACCAATTGGGAAAAAGACGTAGATCAGGTAGAGGCTGAAGCTCTGGTACTCGCCCAAGTTCAGCGTGCCGCCGATGATCTGGCTGCCGCCGAAATACAGCACCACTGCCTGACCCATCTGCGCCACCAGAAAGACCAACGGGAACAAAAACGACAGCACGCGCCCAACCTTTAGCTGCCATGCCATTTGATCAAGTGCGGCAGCGCTAAAACGTGCCTGCTCTTGGCGTTCGCGCACAAATGCCTTCACAACCTTGATGCCAGCAAGGTTTTCTTGCAATATGGTGTTCACTTTGGAGATGCGGATTTGCACCTGCACAAAGAGCGGCTGGCTGACCGCGCCAAAGATCATGAACAGGATCAGGGCAATGGGCAGGATGGGCAGCACAGTGAGAGTCAAGCGCCAATTGGTGAACGCCAAGATGATCAGCGTGACGCCGAGCAGCAAGAATGCCTGCGCCGCCAGCACCAAGCCCTGCGCGATGAACAAACGCAGCTTTTCCACGTCATCGGTGGCGCGTGTCATCAACTGCCCGGTCTGGTTGCGATCATGGTAGCTGAACGAAAGGCGCTGAATTTTGGCGTAAATCTCATTCCGCAGATCAAAGGCGATGCCTTGCGAAGTTTTTTCCGCCATGTATGCCTGCACAAACGAGAACAAGCCGCGCATGACGGCGAACGCAATGATGATCAACGCCGCCGTGATCATGATGCCTTCCGCATTTGCCTGATCAGCGCGCAGTTGATCGAGCGTGGTCCCAGCGGCAGCCGCTGCTAGGCTCTGCCCAACTTGTGGCAGTTTCAAGATTGTGTTGGCAGTTGCGCCGCGTGTCACAGCATCTATGATATTCTGGACAAGCTGTGGCACCGCTAACTGCGCCAACGTAGCAATCACCAGCGCACCATAAGCGATCATGGTCGAGCGGCGCTGCTTGCCAAGATAGCCAATAGCGCGCAGCAAACCGCCATTGGTTGGCGCTTTAGGACGCCCACGCCTACCCTGTGCAAAAGAAGGTTGTGCTTGCACGGTTATTTCCCTTTCCGAACAGTTGTTGAGAGTTACTCGGTTGTGTGGCGCAGATTCAGATGTCCCTGAACAATCTCGGCGATGCGCGCCTCGACTTCTGCTGGCGAATCGGACATATTGGCAGCAATTTGGCGCAGCAGCGTGAGCAGCGTCGTTCGTTGGTCGCTACTCAATGCCTGCCATGCCTTGTGATAAGAATCTTGATAGGGCTGGCAGGCTAAGGCATTGATGACGACCCTGCCTTCTTCCGTCAGCGAGAGCTGTATGCGGCGGCGGTCGCTCGGATCGCGTTCGCGGTGGACATAGCCTTGTTTCACCAGTGCATCCACCACCGGCACAAGCGTTGCCGAAGAAAGCAGCATTCGCTGGCTCAACTCGCTTAAACTTCGCGTGCCGTGCCACAGAACGCGCAGCACACCATATTGCAGACCGCTGAGCGGAATCGCCTGCTGTCTAAGGTGTTCGTCCAGATCATGGATGACCATCTTAAACATCCAGTTGAACAGGACTCGCGTCTCGATCTCCAATGGATCAGGTGGCGGCATTTCGTTTGGGCTCAAATGATTTGTATCCTAACTATTTTGACAAAGCACATTATGTGGGCGAATCAATCTTCTGTCAAGCGGCAAGTTGAAAGGGGAGAAAATCTTGTGGCGGCAACAGGCTAGCGGCGCGGCGATCCCATCAATTGGCGGATCATCTCGACTTCTTCCGGCGTGATGTCTTCTGTCTTGGAAAGCTCATGCATTGCTTCCTCACCCAGAAATGCTTGTGTGAAGGCAGCCCGCTGAAAACTAATGGAAGGGAAGCCAATGCCAGAGATCGGCACCGGCAGCATTTCGCCCGTACTGCGGCTGCGAATATCCTCACGGCGGATGAGCAGCAGACTTGCCAACAACACGCCCACGCCAACCCATTGCAGCGGACTCAACTGATCGCCTAGCAGCAAAAATGCCAACAAAATGGCAACTGCCGTCTCTGAAATGCCAACTAGTACCGTTTGCAGGCTGCCCATCTTCTTCACGCTGAAGAACATGGTCAGGCGCGCCAAGGCTGTGGTGACGCCTAAGGCAAGGATTGCGCCAAGCGTCTCGCCGCTCATCGGTGCCAGTTCACGGCTCACGATCAGGCGCGCCACCACCACCACGACAGCCATGGTCGTTAGTACGTAGAGCGCTACCGTCTGCGCGGGCATTTCATAAAGCACGCGCTGGCTCAAGATGAATGTGCCTGCAAAGAGCAGCGCGTTGCCGATCATCAGCCCAACGCCAAACCAATCCAGCCCGCCTTGCACACCTTGCGTGATGAGTGCCACTGCAATCAGGGCAAGGAAGGCGCGCAGCAGCGTTCGCCGCGAAAGTTTATGCCCATCGGCAGCCGCCAGCACCATCACAAAAATCAGGTAGGTGCTGTTAAGAAGCTGTGCAACTGAGGCGTTTAAGTAGTCCAAACCGTTGTAGTAGAACAGCGAACCAATGCCGTTCACGGTGCCGATCATCACGCAACCGAGCAAGCCCGCCGGATAGATGAAGATGTACTTGCGCCAAAAGATGAGGTAGATCACCCACAAGATAGCAGCGGCTGCCACTGTTCGCAAGGCTGCGATGGTGAACGGATCGGCTTCTCCATTGAGCGCCGCTTTGCCCAAGACTGGTGCCATGCCCAGAAAGATGGGATAAAGGGTGAGCGCAACAAGGCTGCGCAGGCTAGGGCGTTCGGTCACGGGCTTACTATGCTCCTTAGGTGGCGGTGGAACGCCGCACGGCAGGCGCTTGCAACGGTAAATCTATGTAGAAAGTGCTGCCGGGTAAGCGCACTTCGTCGCGCCCTTCGCTCTCCACCCAGATTTTGCCGCCGTGCGCTTCAATGATTCCCTTACAGATTGCCAAGCCTAAACCCAAGCCGCCGCCGCGAAAGGCTGTTTTGCTGGTGGAGTGCAGTTGTGTGTTGCTGGCAGTGTAGAAGCGATCAAAAATGCGCTGCTGCTCATCTTTGTTGATGCCAATGCCAGTATCTTTGACCGCAATCAGGACGCTGTGTGTGTTCGGGCGCGCTGTGACGTTGATCACGCCGCCGTCTGGTGTATACTTAATGGCATTGCCGATCACATTAGCAAGCGCCAACGCCAACAAGTCCGAGTCGGCTTGCACCATGGTTGGGAATTGGCGCGCATCATAGGTGAAGGATTGGTTGCGCTGGCGGGCAATTTGCCCCATATCGTTAAAGACGCGCTCCATAGTCCGCATCAGGTTGACGGGACCGATTGCCAGTTCGACGCGCCCAGTGGCAATGCGCGAGATGGTCAAAATCTCGTTGATGACGCCTGACATGCGCTCAATGGACTCAACCAAGCCGTCAATGAATGCTTTCACCTCTGGCGATTCGCCTTTTAGCCGCTTCACCACAGCCGATTCCTGAATCAGGCGGCTGTAGCCGTAGATGAGTGTCATCGGCGTGCGGAGTTCATGGGCGGTCAGTTGGATAAAATCCTCTTTGATCTTATCAAGGCGGCGCAGTTCAGCGTTGCTATGCTCCAACTCGCGCACCTTTTGCTCAAGGCGCATCACCAGTTCACTGTTGTATTCAAACTGTGCTTGTGCCAAGGCGTCTACACTGACAGTATCCTTCGCGCCGGAGAGGTAGTGCGCCACTTGGCTTGGGAAGGCATCAATGTCAATTGGTTTGGTCAGGTAGCCGGTCAAGCCGGCGGCGATTGCTTTTTCACGCTCACCACCTTGGCTCTGGGCGGTGAGCGCCACAATCGGCACGCTGCGGAAGCGCTCGTCAGCGCGCAGGCGCGTGGTAATTTCGCGCCCGGTCATATCGGGCAGGTTAATATCCATCAGGATTAGGTTAGGCAGATGTTTCACCGCTGCATCTAACCCTTCTAAGCCGCGAGACGCCAACACCACATTAAAGCCTGCGTCGCCCAACACACGCTCCACTAACACTTGGCTGCCCGGATCATCTTCGATATACAAGATGGTGATGCGATTATTCATCATGCACGCTTTATCCTTGAATGCCTTACCCTAACGCCTTGACAATGCTTTGCAACAAGTCTTCATCCATGAACGAGCCTTTTTGCAGCAGGCGCTCGATCTGCCCATTCAGGCGCAAGCGCTCATGCACAGTGAGTTCTTTCGCAGTCAGCACAATGATCGGGATATGTGCCATGTTCGGATCGGCTTTTAGGGCGTCAATCACGCTGAAGCCGTCAATATCAGGCATCATCAAGTCGGTGATGACGACATCAGGCTTCAGGCGTTCAACCAGCACCACGCCTTCCGCGCCGCCGCTTGCCAAATGCACATCATAGTTACCCTGCACCTTTAAGATACGCTCAATCAGCCTGCCTGCATCGGCGTTATCTTCAATCACCACGACGCGCCGCGCATGGGTATCCATCTGTTCAAGGGCAGCCAACAAGCCTTCCGCCGGCAGCGAGATTTTGCCACTCTGTTCGCTAACATCCACCGAACGGGCAAACTGATCGCCCAAGATTTGCTTTTCGACCGGGAAGGTATGCCCAGAGCAGTTCATCACTACCACCTGATCAGGTTTGATGATGCCGCGCCGCGCCAATTTGATCAGCCCGGCAAAGGCAACCGCCGTAGCAGGCTCCACCGAAAGCCCTTCGGTGCGTGCCAGCAAGCGCAGCGCGTTGAATGCCTCCTCGTCAGTGGCATCCTCCATCGTGCCGCCGTGCGTGCTGATCAGATTGCTGAGCTGCTCATAGGCACGTCCCGGATCACCAGTAGAGAGCGTGGCGATGACCGTTTGTGGGTCTTCCACAGGTGTTGCCACGTTGCGCCCATTCTTGAAGGCACGCACCATCGGCGCGCACCCTTCGGACTGGATAATGCCAAGCGATGGCACTTTATCCACCAAGCCCAATTCAAGCAGTTCTTCAAAGCCCTTCGCCACACCGATGGGACCCATACCGCCGCTGACCGCCTGAATGAACCAATCGGGAGCGCGCCACGAAAGCTGCTGTGCGATCTCGAACGCCATCGTCTTCATGCTTTCCACAGCCGCAATGCTCTTAATGCCGCGATCCACATACAAGCCGCGCTGCTTGGCAAAGCCGTTCGCCACCACCTTCGTGTGGTCGTAAGTGCCAGTCACCTTGATCACTTCGCCGCCATAGAGCGCTGCCTCACGCATTTTTTCGCCCGGCACCATGCTGGTGAGGAATGCCCACAGCTTGATGCCTGCCCGTGCGGCAAAGGCGGAATAAGCGATTGCCACGTTGCCCGTCGAGGCAACGACTGCCTCCGTAATGCCGCGCTCACGCATGACAGAAACAGCCACCGATGCCTGCCGATCCTTGAAAGAAGCGGTGGGACCTTGACGCTCATCTTTGATGTAGAGGTGCTTCAAACCAAGCATCATGCCTAGATTGCGTGCATGAAGCAGCGGCGTGCCGCCCTCACCCATCGTGACGATGTTCTGGGTATCGAAAAGCGGCAACAACTCATGGTAGCGCCACAAGCCCGCCTCTCGCGCAATCACTTTATCAATCCAGCCGCTGCGCCGTAGTGCATCAAGATCGTAGCGAGCGCGCAAAATGTTCTCGCCACACTGCGGGCAGGCATTCAAGGGACGGTCGTAGGAGCCGACCCAATCGCAGTAGGTGCATTGTAGTTCAATGCGCTTAGCAGGTCGTGTCAAGGTGGTTCACTTTCAGGCAACGCTGTGTGCGTCAAGTCTAGACTGCATTCAATCATAACAGATGTACGCCAAAGCCATAGGCGTACGTTTGCTAAATTTTTGTGAAATTCAGGCGGCGCGTCGGCTACTCCGACGGTGTGCTAAACGCCACAATCTCGATGCTGTGTGCCACCACATCCAGATCAGGACGGTTATGCTCCAGCCAGCCTACTGTGTTTTCCAGCAAATTACTGGCATGGGCAGCACTGGTGCTAACTGTGGCAACACCAAGGCTTGCCGATTGCCATGTATCGTGCAGAGCAACCTCTGCCGCGCTCACATTGAATTCACGGTGCAAGCGTGCTAAAAGCGTTTTTAGCACACCGCGCTTTGCCTTTAAGGATGTAATGCCCGGCAGATAGAGTTCGATTGTGCAAATGCCAATAAACATATCCTGATTGTACCTAGCTACATGCGAAAGACGCCATACAAAGTTGACTCAATTGGTGCATTCAGGCAGGCAGACAGCGCCAAGCCAACCACGCGGCGCGTTTGCGGCGGATCAATAATGCCATCATCCCACAGGCGCGCTGTGGCGTAGTAAGGGCTGCCCTCACGCTCATACTTTTCGAGGATTGGCGCCTTAAAGGCTGCCTGCTGTTCAGGCGTGAGTGTTGGCTCACCGCTGCGCGCCATTTGGTCAAGTTTGATGGTCAGCAGCACATTGGCAGCTTGCTCACCGCCCATCACGCTGATGCGCGCATTGGGATACATGAACAAAAAGCGCGGTGCGTAAGCGCGCCCGCACATGGCGTAGTTGCCCGCGCCGAATGAGCCGCCAACCACCACTGTGATCTTTGGCACACGCGCATTGGCAACGGCATTGACCATCTTGGCGCCATCTTTGGCAATGCCGCCCGCCTCATAGTCCTGACCGACCATAAAGCCTGTGATGTTCTGCAAAAAGAGCAGCGGAATGCCACGCGCCGCGCACAGCTCAATGAAGTGTGTGCCTTTCAATGCCGATTCGCTGAACAGCACGCCATTGTTTGCCACAATGCCAACGGGATAGCCCTCAATGCGCGCAAAGCCACAGACTAACGTCTCGCCATAGCGCGCCTTGAATTCGCGGAATTGGCTGCCGTCCACAATACGGGCGATCAGTTCGCGCACGTCATACGTTTCGCGGAAGGTGCGCGGCAGAATGCCGTAAATTTCGGTTGGGTCATAGCGCGGTGGCTCAGGCGGCGCAACGTCCAGCGTGATGTGCTTGCGCGTGTTGAGCGTTGCCACGATGCTGCGGCATTGGATCAGCGCGTCGTCGTCATCTAGGGCGTAGTGA
The DNA here is from genome assembly GCA_021404685.1 of Chloroflexi bacterium CFX4. Classification (GTDB taxonomy): domain Bacteria; phylum Chloroflexota; class Anaerolineae; order Aggregatilineales; family UBA2796; genus CP2-2F. The sequence goes on from QWHC01000015.1 coordinate 72,905, forward strand.
TCGGCAACGCCAGAGCGCTGGGTATGCACTTCTGCGCCGCCTAACTCTTCCGCCGAAACGTCAACACCAGTGGCTGCCTTCACCAAGGGCGGTCCGCCGAGAAAGATCGTGCCAGTGCCTTTGACGATGATCGTCTCATCGCTCATGGCGGGAATATACGCGCCGCCGGCGGTGCAACTGCCCATGACGGCGGCAATTTGCGGAATGCCAAGCGCACTCATGCGCGCCTGATTGTAGAAAATGCGCCCAAAGTGGTTCGCATCCGGGAAAACGTCATCTTGCAACGGCAGAAAGGCGCCGCCGCTATCCACCAGGTAGAGGCACGGCAGGCGGTTTTCCTCAGCAATCTGTTGGGCGCGGAGGTGCTTCTTGACCGTGATTGGATAGTAGGTGCCGCCTTTGACGGTTGCATCATTGGCGATGATCAGGCATTCGCGCCCTGCCACGCGCCCAATGCCCGTTACAACGCCCGCGCACGGTGCGTCGTTATCATACATATCCCAAGCTGCCAACGGCGAAAGCTCCAGAAACGGGCTACCTTCATCCAGCAGGCGATCAATGCGATCTCGCACGAAAAGTTTGCCCTGATCGGCGTGACGTTTGCGGGCGCGTTCGCCGCCGCCCTGACGGGCAAGCGCAATCCGTGCGCGCAATTCTTGGGCAAGGTCGCGGTTATGGGCAGCGTTGGCGCGGAACGCCTCCGACTGCGTATCAAGGGTTGATTCGAGAATATCCACTGTGAGCCTGTTCCCAAATGAACTATAATTTTGGCAAAAGCGTGCCAGCCAAGCGGCACGCTGCAAGTATACCGCTAAAGCGCGTAGGCTGAGAGGTTAGGACGCCAAATGGACGCACCAAGCGCCGAAAAAAGCAAGCTGAGCGAGCAGGCAATGCTCAGGTTGGCTGCTGAAGGGCAATCTTTTGAGGTAGTAGACGGAGTACCTGTGCCTATGTCGCCAGTTGGCTTTCGCCATGTGTGGATTGCTGCCAACGTCTATCGCTTGCTGTATGCGTATGCCACACAGCATCAACTCGGTTATGTCTGCACCGATAGCCTGATTTATGTGCTGCACACTGACTCTGACGGTGTACGCCTCTCTCGCGTGCCAGATGCTTCCTTCATTCGCAAGGGGCGCCTTCCCAAAGGCTTTGACCTTGCACGTCCCTTTCCCGGCGCGCCCGATTTGGCTATTGAGGTGATGTCGCCTGAAGATACTGCCGCCGAACTTTTGCGCCGCATCCGTGATTATCATACACACGGCACAGCGCAGGTTTGGGTTATTTACCCTGAACAGCGCGAACTGCATCAGTACATCAAAGGCGAGAAGAATGCACGGCTCTATACAGAGGCGGATAACCTAGACGCTGCACCGCTCTTAGAAGGCTTGCACATTGCGTTGACAGATGTCTTTCAACTGCCTGACGTAGACGAATAGCCATTCAACAACCAATTGTAGGGCGCATAGCTGAACTTAGGCTGTGCATGTGCCTGTAGATAGGCATGGCGCGGATCGCCTTCGGGCAAGTGCGTCAATAGGAAAGCACGCACGCCCTGCTGACCGCCAAAATCACGCGCATACCATTTGAAGATGGCAGATAGGCGCAGTCCATCACCACGGAGCGCCGTCTCTTGATCTATGAAGAAGCGTGCCGCATTGGCAAGCTGGCGTTCAAGCTGATCGGCGTCGTAAGTGCCAATTGGCGGACAAGAACGGCTGGCGCAGTTCAGGGCGAAGTGCAGGCGTGGTTCTAAGGGGCGAATAACCCACGCAAAGCGCCGATCAGCTGCTGCAAACTGCGCGCCGATCAGGAAAGGATGCCCTGCATTGGCGCGCAAAATGCCGTGTTCAATGTCATCACAGCATAGGCGCGCACCACCAACGCAGTAGGCAGCGCGGCGGAAGAACGCCCAACCAAAAGCACGCTCCGCCACGCTTTGGCGCACCGCAAAGGCGATCACGGCGTGCAGCACAAGGCAGTTATACAGGTTGATCCAGAAGGCGAGTTGTTCAGCACGCGCAACAAGCTGTGTTGGATCGAAGTGTGGCAGCGCGCCGATCAAACGCTGATAGTCGGCAAAGGCGGCGCTTTGGCGCAAAGCCGCGTAGTCCACTTGTGCGCCGCGCTCATCTATGGCGGCTACCTTCAGCGCTTTGAGCGCGCTTGCTAAGCGGCTAGGCAGATCGGCGGTGGATAGATTGTCGATGAGGTCACCATTCAACGTAGCATTGCCAAAGGCGGCGCGCAGCAGCACCTCACGACTTTTTATCAACAGATTGTTCATGCTGCAATCGGGCGTTCTTGTCAGCTTGGATGAGCGCGAGCGCCTGCTCAAAGTTTTGGGCAGAGCGTATTTTGCCGAGATAGTGGAAGGTGTGAAATGCGCGCAGGGCAATATCGAGGAAGGTTGCGAGTGCGCTGCTCTGCCTGATCAAAATGATGAGCGCTTCATTGGGAACATCAAAAGCAGTCATGCGGCGCAGTGCCTGAATCGCGCCACGCTCTTGTGGGAAGTGCCGCGTGTGGTAGATATGCACAATGTAGATGGGTGTGGGCGCACGCTCTAAGGCGCAGACGCGCACTTTTTCTAGGATAACTTCTAACGCTTCTTGCCATGTCCACGCGCCAAGAATTTCCAGCACCAGAATGGTTTGATCGAGATCGTACCAGCCCAACCGATAGTTGTGCGCTTCCGAGACGATATGTGCTAGGTTCATCGCAGCACCTTCCCTATGTGTCGTTCTCCTCTGTAAACAGTATAGAGGAAAATCGCTACATTGCGCCACATAGGGCGGTGCGCTTTTATGGGTTGGCGGTCTTTGGCTGCTGTGCAGCGTTTTTGTGGGCTGCCACGATTGCCAGCGCTTCCTCAAGCGTGTTGGTGAAACGGTGCTTTGGCTCTTTGTTGGTAAGGCGATAAATGCGGATGGCAACATCCACAAAGTTGCGGATCACATCGGTTTGGCGCACAAAGATCGCCAGCACTTCGTTAGGCGGATCGGTCTGAAGGATTTGGCGCATCGCCTGTAAGGCGTTGCCGCCTTTGGGCGCAAATTTTGCCAAGCGGTCATGCACGAAAATTGAGTAGACAGGCTGGGGTGCTTTCCGCACAATGGCAGGGTTCATCACATGGACAATGCTCTGCACGGCATCGCCCCATGTCCACCGCTCCAGCACTTCTAAGACGAGGATGGTTTGTTCGGCGTCGTACCACCCGACGCGCATATTAGAACTTTCCCAGATAGGTTCAGCCAGTAGAAGCATAGTGCAATACGCCTTTGGGCAACCACAATGTATGGCTAAAGTATAAGGTTACACAGGCATTCCGACAATCATAATTGGCGTGTAAAGTGGCTAGTTTTTCACCTAGCCGAGGGGATGGGTGACCTAAAAGAGATAGGACAAGCGAGCGGAAGGCAATTCCTGAAAATACACAGCTGAGGGTAAGTATCCTTAACTGCCAAAACCGCAACTAACCAATTAGGGTAGAAATTATTTTATTGGCGATATCGCTTCTAATAATTCTCGGCAGTAAATTTCGGCTTGTTTGATACGATCAGGATGTAGTGAATGTGCTGCATTATGAGCCATTGGGTCACGCACACTCTTGATTAGCTCAAAGCGTTCTTGCCATTCTTTTTTTGTTTTTCCCAAGCGGTTGCTAAAATGTTGCCAATGCAGTTCAATGATTTTCCAATAACCGCGTGGACTGGCATAATCTAATAGACGATGCGATGCCTGCTCACCCAGAAATTTACGCGCATTATCCCGATGAGATCGGCACTTTTCAAAAACAGGACGTAACTCACTGAATTTAGCCTCGACATTTTCTTCCCATACTGACCCATATTCTTTTTGCATCGCATTTATGATAAAGTCTCTTAAAGCACACTCTGTGTTTTTCCATACTTCCCAAAGATCGATAATCTGTGATTGTGCGTTCAAATATTTTGTAAAGTGATCCGAAAAACCCTGATAGCTCTCCCCAGAGGGCTGAATAAGCTGATATCGTTCAAGTTTTCCAGCATCTTGTCTTGTTGCCTTGATCACGGGACCGCAAACAACTTCTAATAATTTGCGGTCTGATTCATCCTCTTTGAGCAAGCGCAGCAGTTCACCATAGTACTCGACAAACATCAATTGCACCTGCTCAAAGGCATGGTCAAGATCAATGCGATGTGTCTCAAGCCATAGTGTGACGAGCCGCGATAGCAACTTGACACTTAGGTACGGATGACCACCTGTATGCTCATAAATATCTTGTGTCAACTCAGGACTGTAGGAAAGTCCTGCATGTGTCACACGCTTCACTAGTTCGGTCAGTTCATTGAACGAAAAACGTGGCAGGTAGTATGTATCAAAGATACCATGTAAGTTGGAGATCGCCTCTGATTGCACCTCGATTTCCTCAAGACTGCGCCGCGAAAGCGTGACCAATCCAACGCGCCATTCGGGTTGATAGGCAAGTTCGCGCAAGGTTTGAAACGCCTGTAAATCACCACGTAGAACAGTGCGTGCAGCATCAAATTCATCAAGAATTAAAATTGCACCCCATTCGCGCCGTTTCAGAAACTTAAAGAACTGCTGCACAGTATCTTGCAGGTCTAGCCATTCTAAGTTGCCTTGTTGTGTTTTCTGAAGAAAACGCTCCACACGCACCTCTCCTAAGAGATTAGGTGCATATTCTTCAAGTTCTTCACGTGCCAGCCAAATAATTTTTCTGAAGAGGTCAGTCCGATTCTGAAAGCTAGGCAGGTTGAGCGAGAGAACCAAGATACGCCGTTCCGCTAAACGCTGGCGTTGATGCACAAGCGCATGATAGGCAAGGCTGGACTTACCCATCCGACCTTGCCCAACGATGGCGAGGCAACTCAAGCCGCTAACCACGCGATCTTCAATCAAGCTGAGCGCCTCGTACCTACCAACAAATTTTTCGCCAAAGACAATACTGCCCTCGTCAATAAATGGATTCATTACTGACTCTCCAACAGCCATTCTTTGAACAACCCGACACGAATACGATAAGTTTCGCTTTGTTTCTCTAACACCTCACGGCGCACTAAGTCTTCAAGAATCTCGGTGAGTGGCTTACTCGTATGCGCTTGAATACGGCTGGCTTCACAATAATCCTGGTGGCGCGTATGCTGAGCAATTTGGCTTAGCACGGCACGGGCATCCGCCACCGAAATCGCATTGGTATGTTCATCAGCAGAACTGAGTAAGTTGTCAAATTGCCCATCATTTAAGGCATTTTCACCACGCAAGAGGTCTTGTTTCACGCGCTCAATATCGGCATCTGTTACATAAATAGCTTTGTTGCGGTTCATATACTCAACCAAACGGTTACAGAATATCTGAATATAGTAAGGGCTGTTGGCTGTTAGTTGTAGCAAGCGCTCCACGGCGCGACCGCGATAGCGGCTCTCGTTTGTCTCAGGGATTTGAATCGGCTCGATGATGAGGTGCCGCGCATCTTCCTCTGTTAAGTAGGTGACCCGTTCGGGCTGCGAGACCTGAAACTCATTCGGAAACTCCTCGATAAAGCGTGGCATACTATCCTGTCCAACCAGTACAGCACTGAAATAACCACGCTCCAGAAGCGCTTTCCAGAAGCGCATAAAGGTACGCGGCAGGGCACCGGACTGAATGCCGCTATACAGGTAAGAAAATTCATCTAGCAACAAAATGAGATGTGCATCAGGCTCGATGCGCTTCAACTTACGTAAGATGCCATCCATATAATCATTAAAGACTAACTCAGGTGATTCAGCAAGATCATTAAGACTAGGACGTTCTGCGTCTTCAAACGCAGGGAATCTATCGGCAAGTTCATTGCTCAATCGCTGCACAATGGCGTATAAAAACGTTTTGACTGAAGGATTGTTGACAATATCGCCAATGCTGAATTTGATGGTTATAAAGTTTTCCGGCAGTTGCCGCTTTAGATGGTAAAGAACTGAGGACTTGCCTGTGCGCTTCTGTCCATAGATCACCACACTCTTGCCTGAAGGCGCATTGAGAATCGCCTCTCGCAAATTCTTGATCAGCGTATCACGCCCATAAAACATCCTATCATCCTCAACCTGTTGCCCGTTGGCATAAACCGCGTAGGGATTGTGAATCTTCTTGAAGTCCTCAGCGCTATATAGACGAATTGGCAGTGTCAGATCAGTCTGGTTGACTTTGCGCCCAGATCGTAGTGTGTAGGAAAGGGCGTAGTGCAATGTCAGCACCTGAGCTGCTCGTGCTGCAACCGTCAGGCGGATCGGCACCTGGCAGGTCACTGAGCGCCCGCCCTCAAGTGTAGCATTGATGGGAACAGTCCGCTGGATGAGGGTATATTCGTCGCTAGGTGAAGCTTCCACATGCACGACCAGCTCACTGATTGGACTCTTGCCTTCAGCATTGCTGATAACAATTTGGCATTTAATTTCGTTTTCATCGGGATAGCTTTCAACAGCAAGTTCACATTTCAAATCTTGTGGCTCCGCTTGCTGCTGGATGCGCTCAAAATGCTCTTTTAACGTTTGTTGAAGCTCTTCCAAATAGCTGTAAAACTGCTCAATCGCGTAAATCGTCGGATTGGCTTCAAAATCTTTGAGTAAATTTGGAATCGCAGTCTCCGTGATGATGTAGGCAAGGCGTTCGCGCTCAACGTAAGAGGTCTCCTTCGTGTAGGAATAGACTTGTTCTTGGATTTCCATGATGCTTTGCAGCCGCTCTTGATCAAGACTACTCCTTAGCAGGCTATGTAATTCGGCAAGCCGAGCATGTTGTTCCTTGATAGTATTCAAATCAGCTGCTTTGCTGCGAAGGTAGTCAAAATCGTTGCGAATGCGATCACGTTTTTGGCGAATGGCGTTGCGTGCAGCGCGCCAGGCGTCTTTAACATCACGAGATGGTTCAAGCGTGGGTGCGTGGCTGCGGCACAACTCGTGGAATTTTCCATTAAGGTCTTGATAATTGGCAACGCGCAGAATCGATTCAGAGATGATTTGGGCAGAGAGCGATGTTTCAAGCAACCATTCGAAAGCAGCCGCTTGTTTGTTGGCGATAATGTATTTAAGCGTTTGTGCAAGGCGACCTGCTTGACTAGGTTTGATATGGCTTAGCACTGTGAGATAGTCATTCAAAAGTTTTTCAAGGGCACCGTCCATCCTTTCCGCCGCTGAAACAGCGCTGCTGATGTAGGCACCTGTCACATCAGGATGCTTATTTCCAATGGCACTTGCTTCTGCCATGTTTAGTGCGTATTTGTGCAGTGGATTAAAAACTTCGTTGGTCTCCTTGCCAAGCTGCTCAGCCACTGCCGCTTGCGTCAGGTACAGATCAGCACGTTGTGAAGGGCGTTTTTGCCCTGCACCTTCAATCAGACCACGTAGTTTATTGAAATCCTCCTCGGTGAAATCGCGTGCTGCACGCCGTGCGTCGGGGATACCTTCGTAAGTGCAGCGCTCAATGTAAAAGCGCAAAAACAGGCTTATCGTCCTATCCCATAACTCATTGTAAGCATTTTCCAGAGACACTAAGGAGAGCTTTTCCCCTGACCGAAGTGCCTCTTGAACACTCTCTAGCCAACGCTGTGCCACGTCATTAGCAGGAACTTGCTGCAAGACTTTCTGCAAGGTTTTCTCTGCTTCTTTAAGCTGATCAAGCTGCATTTGGCAGTATGCCTTTTGTTGTAAGGCAATATGGCGGCGATTATATGGTAATGCGGGCAAGTTTTTATCAATTAGCTCTATAGCACGGCTATAATTACCCACCCGTTGATAGAGCGCGATGAGCTGATTGCGAAAACTAATTTCATTTGAGACGCGGTTGTGGGATAAGTAGCTTTCTAGCTCTTGGATTGCTTCATCGAACCGATTCAGCCGATTGAGTAATGAGGCAAGATCTTTGACAGCACTTTCTGCACGATCTTCTCCACGCTGAATTGCCTGGCGGAAATATTCTTCGGCAGCTGCAAAATTTTTCTCCTCTAGTTCCGCACGCTTAGCACGTTGGTAAAAGCCACCCCCACGCGGTAGAGATGCACTCCCCAGCGGTTTAGGGCTTGTCGCGCCCTGTCTGACTGGGGTGGATGGCGGTGGTGGAGGGGCCAAGCGGTTCTCCAGATCGCGCAGTGCATTTTTCACGCGCTGATTGTGCGGATCAATCTTCAAAAGCGCTTCAAAAAGTTCTTTTGCCTCGCGCAGGCGCACAGCCTGACGTGCTTGCTCAGCCTGTGCGTAGAGCGAATCTAGCTTGGCAAAATCGTATTGTGGGTAGCGTTCAAGAAAACTCTCCACCACACTCTGGGCAGTTCGATAATCAAGTGATGGTTGATCATTAAGCTGAGGTAAAATGCGACTAAGCACAGCAGATGTTTTATCAGCACTGGGTGCTAAGCAAAAGGCTTCAACTTCTTTCAACAAAGGTTGATCTGCTTTTAGTGTGTGTTGAACAAGAAAGGCGATTCTGTCTGCCAACCAAGCTGGCGGCAGTAAGAAATTTTTATTGGCAGCTTGCTGTAAAATTTCAGCAGCTGAGCGATATAAGCCAAGTCGCAGCGCATAGTCTATAGCAGGAAAGGTTTCTTCATGGGCGCGTGTCATCAAAAAAAGTTCCAACATCCACGCCGTAGCTTTATGCCAAAGCTGTGCCTGTAAAGCTGCGATCACGCCACCCATAAACATAAATTCATCGCGGGTACCGTTGCGGTTAATGGCAGCCTCAAAAAGCAAGGTTGCTATGATGAATTCTGAAGCCTTGTAATAGCTGAGCGCGGCATTATAGTATGGTTCGTAGCGCGAGACCATCCGCCCTAGCTCAAAGAACTTTTCACCTGCCCGTTGCCAAGAACGATCCCGAACATAGTTCATGGCGCTTGTCCAAACTTGCCCCTCTCTACCCAGCATCTGGTAGCGTGGCAAGTCAAGTTTTTCTACAAAGCGCGGCGGTTGCATCTTTTGCCAGCGAACATCTTGGAGGGCATGTGCGGCACGCTCCTCAAAATCCTTAAGGGTGCGCTGTGGTGTGATTTTTGTCTCAATAGATGGCAACGCATCGCTTTTGGTGCTGCTGATTTTAATGTCCTGAATGGTGTTTAACAGTACAATGCGTTCTTCATTATCACTCAAAATGACGATATCATTTTGGTCAATATCTTGAACAATCCCAATGACAACGCTGCCATCACTAAAGCGAAACTCTGCTGTTTGCCCTGTTCGTTTAAGTTCGGAAAGCCTTTTGTGACGGATACTCATGCTCATTGCTCAAAATCCTTTGGAGGTACTAAACGCATTACAACGCCTCGCTGCACACAATAATCGGTAGCAAGTCGCGCTCACTTTGCATTGTCTGCCGCACCGAGCGCTCTTTCAAGTTATGCTGATAGTATAAGTCAATCAGGCGCTTGAATAAGACCTCTCCGCGCACACCATTCCGCCGCAGCCGATTTAGCTCATTTCTGAGCGCACTCGTCCCCGCTTGGCGAAAAGTCTCTTCGAGCAATTGCACCTGATCGCGTTTTTCAGGCGTCTCGGCTGCATTAAAAAGCAACCGCAACTCTTGCAGCACGTATTTTTGCGCCGCTGTCAGCCCGATGCTCGCGTGCTGCTCTGCCTGCCGTTGCTGCACCTTTTGGGCAAAGGCTCTCTGCACAGCTATCACCCTTGTGTTGTAACCGTTTGGCAGTTTTCCGCTTGGCTGATCAGCCCCACACTGAATCGCCTTCAACACCCGATTAACATCCTGCGAAATAACCTCGGCGTTTGCATCCAGCAGGAATGCCTCTTGATAGCGCCCAGCACGACATAACACAAAATAGCCACGCGCACCGCCCGTTGGCAAGGCAGACCGAATGCCGTTACGCAGCTTGGCGATTCGCTCGAATTCAGCAGGATTCTCCGTCCGCATTTGACGCAACAGTTCCTCTGCCTCGTTCAGGCTCAGGAATTCGGCGTCCTCATCCAATTCAGCATCGCCTAGCGCACCTGCGCGCTGCTCGTAAATGGCATAAAATGCCTCCGGATTTAACTGTTCAGAACGATCTAAAATGGCAGCATCTTCACCGATTGTATTGTGAATCTCTTGGATGCGCCTATGCAGGCGCTCGCGCAAGCCCAGATTCCGCTCAATGCCCACTTCGGGCAGAAAATTGAAGCCATAAATCACGTCATGTTCTGTGCCGATGCGATCCACACGCCCAAAGCGCTGAATCAGGCGCACCGGATTCCAGTGCAAGTCGTAATTGATGATCAAGTTGCAATCCTGCAAATTCAAGCCTTCTGCCAGCACATCGGTAGCGATGAGCATCTGTATCTCAACGTCGTTTGCACCGCCCTGCTGTTCAGGATTGGCAAACGGCGCGAACCTGCCCACCAGCGCCGCCTTATCCCGATTGTTGCTGTAGATCACCTCGATAGCAGGATCGCCTTCAGGATTGAGTTGTTCGTATAAGTAGCGTGCCGTATCTGCATACTGCGTGAAGATCAAGCACTTATTGCCATGCAGCGGCGCATCTGCCAAACGTGCTTTCAGCGTTTGCAATTTGGCGTCTTGTTCAGGCTGAATTGGCTCGACCAATGCGAGAATCCGCTCTAGAATCGCCACATCATGCCGCAGGTGCGCCGTGAGGTGCGGCACATCAAAATCGGCGATGTCATACTGTGTGCTGATCTCAGCCAGCGCCTCTTGCAGCGCCGCCTCATCTTCCGCATCCGATTCGTAGAGCAGGCGCTGTGCCTGTTCGCCCGCCGGCATGTACCCTTCTGCCAAAGCGCGCAGAAATAGCTCATGCACCTTGAGCAGCCGCCGCACCGTCTCGCGGAAAGCGTAGATGCTTGACTCGAAGCGCTTGAAGAGCATGATCCGAATCAGACCACGCAGGTTAGTGCCTGCCCGTTGCAAGCTGAGATACGGCTGTTGCGTCCTTTTATGCGGCAGCACATACCACCACAACCCATAGCGCGCATAAGTTAGTGCCTCAGGCAGGTGTTCGCCATCGGCAGCCGTGCCGCGCCCAATGTAATCGCGCAGGCGCTCGTACAAGCTGCCGTAGGTCGCTTCGATGCTGTATTCGACGGTCTCCAGCTTGCGCTGCGGAAAGAACTGCCGCCGCTCACCGACGCGCACATAGGCACGCGCTTCGCCCTCCAAGTAAGCCTGAAAATTGGCAGGATCGACTGCCTGATGCGTCTCCGCGTCGAAGCCGTACCAACGCAGCACGTGTGTCCGCGTGCGCCGCACCAAGATGTGACGCAATAATTCAGGCAACGTGCGCGCTTTCGCCTCCACCAATCGGAAATATTCGCGCAGGTTAGCAGGCTCAACGGGCAGTTGAGTCACCTCCTCAGGGTGAAAGAGTTTGATCTGATGGTAGACATCCCACGCGCTCTGATTGCGCGGCGTTGCCGTCAGCAGGCAGACTCGCTTACCATGCGCCGTGAACGCCTCTGCCACGCGATAGCGCTGTGTATCCCGATGGCGCAGGTTATGGCTCTCATCAATCAGCACGAAATCCCGCCCCGAATAGACCTTGCTCAGCCACGTCGGATCGCCATTTTCGAGCAGGGCGCCCATTGAAAGCACCTCGGCATTCAGCCCGTAGATCTCGTTATAGCGCCGCCACATACCCACCAAGGGCGCTGGGCAGATGATTAACGCCCGCGCCTCTTCCACCCGTGCAAAATGCTTGACGATAGCCGCCCCGATGAAACTTTTGCCCAAGCCAACCACATCGCTGACAAAAGCGCCGCCGTGATCGCGGATCATCTGAATGGCTTGCCGCACCGCCACTTTTTGGAAGTTTGCCAGCTTATCGGTCAGCTCATCTTCCCACAGCACCTCATCACGCTCGCCGCCTTCAAGCCGATCTGCCACAAGGCTGTAGAGCGCCTTCAGGTAGACCTCGTAAGGCGTGGCAAGTTTTCCCGCCCACGATTCCTGCAATTCATGCATTAGTGTTTGGTCAAACGCTTCAGCGTCTGCCCACAATGCCTCGAACCATGCCACCAGATCGGCGTGATTGTCGTTGCCGCGCACCACCACATTCAGCTCTGTGTTGTGCTGAATGCCCGCCAAACTCAGGTTCGAGGAACCCACCACCGCCACGCCTTGCTCATCGCGCTGGATCGGCTGCCCGTTTGCTGTGTAGACCTGCCCATAGGTGAAGATATAGGCTTTGGCGTGCAGCCGCCCGCGTGTGTAAATCCGCACATGCAGCCGCCCTTCGCTGATCAGCCGCATCAGCAATTGCGCCGTCTGCACCGCCTGATCGGTCTGATCCAACTGACCAAGCGCTTCACGGATGTTCTCGGCTGTGTCTTGAGCGGCGAACTGGGCAAGGCGGCGTGTGCGGTTGTTTTCGGCTGCCAGCGCCCGCTGCACAATGCCCAAATGCCGATAGCCCTCTGCCAACTGCTCGATGGTCTGCGCATTGCTCACATTGCCGATCAGCAAGCGCACCTCATCCAGACCTGCCAGGCGCTCTGCCAACGCCTCAAAGCCGCTTAGGAAGAAATAACCGACGGCAAAGCGCGCCATCTGGCTGGATTCTAAGAAGGTATTCAAGCGCTCTGCCAGCTTGGCGCCGTTCAGGTTATCTATGATGTCGCTCATCTTCAGCCTTTCAGCGATTCCTCAATCAAGGCGATCTCAGCCTCAGTCAGCCCATAAGCCTGATAGACCAGTGCGTTCAACTGCGCCTCCAGCGCGGCAGCTTCCGCGCCTTGCCCGCGCAGTTTGGTTAGTTTTTGCGCCAAGCTGCCGATCTGATCGCGCAGCGCTTGCGGTGCGCTGGGGATTGGAATCTGTGATATATACATAGGCTTATATTCAACAAATCCACCCTGCCGTTCGGCAGCCATTATATCTATAAAATATTGAGAGGTTCTTGAATTCAATACACCAAGAAGATATGAAAGATCATTGGGTCTTACTACCAAGATATTTGCAGGTGCATTTACATAAAAACGTTCAATATCTTGTGTAAATTGAGGCTTGGTAGCAAGATTTCCCCAAACAATCTTCGGCTTCTCGAATTCGGCGTAGTAGGCGATGTTGTCTTGAATCTCGTACCACTGATAGCTGCCAACCTTCCGACCGCCCTTACCATCAGGCACAAGCCGATCCTTATATTGCAGCAAGTGCCGTTTGATAGCAGGGTATTTATCAATGCTGATGCCGCGCCGCGTGAAGATCAAATACTGCTCGGCGAAGGCAGCGTGCCAGCGCTTGATATCGCGCCCACGCAAAAAGGGCTTGATGATCTGGGCGCTCTTGGGGTCTTCGGCGATCAGGCGGTCGCGGGTGGCGCGGTCGATCACGAATGCCTCGTTGTAGCCTGTCAACACGCCGCGATAGATCGCGCCCTCAACGTACTCGCCCAGCGGCGTGCCGTTGGCGCGCAGCTTGCCCAGCAGCGCCAAAGTGTCGCTGGGCGCTAGCGTCCAGCCTTCGGCGGGCAGGCTGCCTTGCGGCTGGGCAAAGCCTTCGCTGTTGATGGCGGCGGGCAGGTTCTCTAAGACTTGCAGCGACCTGACGGGCAGGGCACGGAAGGTGTGATCAGCACTGGGTGGCGCTTTGCGGGCGGTCAGGACGAGTGGGTAAGCGATGGCGCCGAAGACGGGCAGATCGCCGAAGTCAATTAGGTGTTGGAGTTGGGCGTGCTGAGCCAGCTCTGCGCGCAGCGTTTTGCCATAGGCGGCGCGCAGCCATTTGTTGCTGCTGATGAAGCAGAGTGTGCCGTTCGGCTTGAGCAGCTCTAGGGCGCGTAAATAGAAGTAGACGTACAGGTCAGCAGCGCCAGTGTAGCGCTTACCGTAGGTCTGTTTCAGGGCGGATTTTTGGTCGGCGATCAGCTCGTGACGGATGTAGGGCGGGTTCGCCAAGACGATATCGAAGCCGCGCTCGTCGGTTTTTTCCGCCGCAAAGATTTCGGCAAATTCCACCTGCCAATCAAAGCCCTCGACGTGCTTCAGGCGGCGGTCAGCCAGCATCCATTGGCGGATGGTTTCGCGCTGTGCGTCAATTTTTTGGCGGGTCTCCTGTTTGGATGTGCCGTGGGCGCTCAGGTAAGCGCCTTTCAGTTCATAGTAGTGTTGAATTTGCTGAGCGCGCACCAGATCAATCTGCACGCCTGCCACGCCGCTACCATGCACAATGGTTGGCGCGGGTGCGGTCAGGCTATCGCCAACTTCGATCTTGTAGTCAAGGTTGGGCAAGGGCGGTGGTCTGCTGCCGTTGTTGTAGTCCACCATCAGCGAGAGCCATAAGCGCAGGCGGGCAATGTTGACGGCGAAGGGGTCTTTATCCACGCCGTAGAGGTTGCGCTGAATGATCTCCAATTTGCGTTTGTAGAGGTTGAGGTCATCCACGCGGTGCGAATCGAACAGGGCGCGGCGCAAGCGCAGCAGTTCCTGCATCATGCCGAGGAGGTAGGCGCCGCTGCCACAGGCGGGGTCACACACGCGCACAGCGCGCAGCGCGTCCAGGATGCGCTCAGGGTCGCGCAGATGGCGGGCGTCATCATCTTCAAGGAAGGCGTCTAGGGCGGCATCCGATTCGGTGCAGCGCGTTTGCAGGTAGCTTTTGAGGGCGGTACGGCACATAAAGCTGACAACGGTTTTGGGTGTGTAGTAGCTGCCTGATTCATGGCGTCCGACGATCAGTTCTTCAAAAATCTTGCCGAGCATCTCAGGGTCAACGGCAACTTCCGCATCAAAGGGTGTGGATTCGGTGACGGTGAAGTTATAGCGGTAGAAGAGGTCGGTCAGGGCGGGTTTGAGGGCGGCATCCGAGACGCGAATGGCGGGCGAATCGTCTTCGGGTGTCTGCTCAAAGAGACCACCGTTCAGGTACGGCACATTGCCGATGATGGCTTGGAGCGCACCTTTGGGATGAATGCCTGCGATATCTACCTCGTTGGGCGTGTTCAAGCCGGCAAAGAAAAGCGGCTTCAGGCGTTCGGTGTAGAAATCGGCGCGGTGGCTGCTTTGGTGTGCCAGCCAAAGCGCCTTCAAATAGTCGTGATCAGGCTGCCCATCCAGCCGAAGCCAGCCTTTGCGCTCTAGAAAGAGGATGAACATGAGGCGGTTGAACAAGCGCTGCGTGAAGATGCGGCGGGCATCACCCTGAATGCCGCTGATGGCGACCTCGGCTGCCTCAAAAATGCGGCGGTATTCGCTGAAGAATTGGCGGGTGACTGCCTCAACGTCAAAGGCATCGTCATGCAATTTTTGGACAACCAGTGGGGAGATGAACATATCCGACTGCAGGCGGCTGAGATCGAGCATAGCGAGGCGCTCGCTGGCAGTGCGGAGGCGGTCATCGGCGCTGACGGAAATGCGGCGAAAGAGGCGGCGCACTTTGGCATCGCGGGCGTCGCCTGTGGCAATCAGCTTGACATTAACGAAATGCCAAGCACGGCAATTTGCATCGCTAAAGACGAAAAGGGCGTAAGGGTGCCATGGCAGCAGTTTGCTGATCACGGCGCGCTCTGTGCTGCGTGAGAGATTCTGGAGCGGCGTGTAGATGATCTTGAAGGCGTCGGGTGTATCGTCAGTGCGGTTCACAATGCGCGGGGTAACACCAAGCTGGTCGAGTTGCTCATTCAGGGGCAGTTGCATCTCAGCACGTTCGTAATCCAGTTCAGCGAAGAAGCGGCTCAGTTTATCAGGGCTGTTCAGGGCGCGCAGGCGCTGCTCAATTTCATCAGGGCGTGTTAAGGCGGTCATGCTGAAATAATCCTGTCAGAGTTTGGGTAAAGTATATGCCTATTAATCTTACAGGTGAACGAGTGTGCGTGCAAGTGCGGTGCGTGCGTGCGTGGATTGCCTTATATTTTGCCGCATGGGTGGGACTGTACACTATTGCCAGCGCGTTCCAAACTATCTTGCTCACCTCAGAGAGGTTACCTACCCTTGATTCCCCACCTCACCTGTTTGCATCCTGCCCATAAGTTCGGTATAGTGCCTGTGCATCGCCTTCTGTCTACGACCAAACCCAATGCCTACACCGACAGGTTACCTGACTGCCAGCCCCTACTTCGCAGGTATCCAGCCCGATACACTCAACAGCCTTGCCCGTCAGATGGTGTTCCGCACTTTTCCCGCCAACCAGATCATCTTCCTAGAGGGCGATCCCTGTGAGGGGCTATGGTTTATCCAGACAGGGCGCGTCAAGATTAGCAAGCTGAACAGCGAAGGTGTTGAGCATGTGATGCACATCTTGGGCGAAGGTAATTCCTTCAACGATATTGCTGCGTTGGACGGCGGAGCCTGCCCTGCGACCGCCACTGCCCTGAGTGAGGTAGCCGCTTGGCTGCTGCCGCACGATGTTTTGGCGGCGCACCTGCTGCAAGACTCACAACTTGCCACCAACACTATCCGCTTACTGGCAACGCGTGTACGCGGGCTGGTTCGCCAGATCGAAGACCTTGCCCTGTATTCTGTGAAGGTGCGCCTTGCCCGTTTTCTGCTCCAACAAGCAGAGAATCCTGCCCTAAGTGGTGTTGGCGTCACCCGTGCGACGATTGCCGCACACCTCGCCAGCACACCGCAAACGGTTAGCACTCTGCTCCGTGAATTGGAGAACGACGGCGCCATCCAGTTTGATCGCCACCATATCTACATCAGCGATGCCGAACGCTTGCGCGGCATTGCCGCCTTATAGCCTGCCCAATACACCACTTTTGAAAACTGCCGAGCCAACTTCAGCTAGCTGAAGTTCAAGCCGCCTGCCTGCTGCTATCCTGAGTGCATAGCAGGAAACAGAGAGGCACAGGCATGACCAATTCGCAATGGATGCCCATTATTGACGAAGCACTGTGTAACGCTTGCGGCATATGTATTGAACGTTGCCCTGAGTCGGCGTTGGGTTGGCAGAACGGCAAGGCAGCACTCGTTGCGGCAGAAGCCTGCCGTTATTGCGCGGCATGTGAAGATGTTTGCCCAACTGCTGCCATCGCGTTGCCCTATCTTGTGATGCTGCACCCTGTTGAACCTGTCCATTCGCCCGATCAGACTGCCTCTTGAAAGCCCTAAGATTAAGGAGTTTTACCGATGAGCGTACAGCAGCCTAATCAGCCCAACACCGCCGGATTGTTGGTATCCATCACTTTTATCGGCACATTCGTGATTGTCCTCGTGATTCTGTTCAGCCTTGTGCCGCTCACAGCACGCCCGAATGCTGTTCAGCATGTTGCAAGCGTCACCGCCGCCGCCTTCCAAACGGAGAAAGCGCCAACCACCGCACCCACTGCCGCCGTGCAAGCACCTACTCCTGTACGCGTTGCCGCTCAGGAAGCACCTCAAACACATGTTTATGCCCTGAAGACACGACTCGGCGGCGATCCGGCGATGGCGTTTGTTGGAATTGGTGGGAGCATTGATGGCGTGACCAATCCAACACTCACCGCAAAGGTAGGCGATACCATTCGCATCAAGCTAACCAACATTGATGGCAGCCTGCACGATATTGTCGTCCCCGACTTTAATGCTCATTCGGAACATTTGACGGGCAAAAACAGCCAGGCTGAGATCAGTTTCGTGGTCAACCGCCCGGGCGAGTTTGAGTATTACTGCTCGATTCCCGGACACAAAGAGATTGGCATGAAAGGCAAACTGCGCGTGACGGGCGAAGTGGCAGCCGGTGATCGCGCCGCGCTTGAAGGCGCCTACGGCGGCTCGGATCGCCCTGTTTCGGCTGAGCAGCCGCCAGCCGCACCCGCTAAAAGTGATGCAACCTCGATCATTCGTCATCCTGCTGATGTGCCGCCTTCTGTTGGCAACCGACCACCAATGACGCTGCGTGTGGACATGGAAACAGTGGAAGTGACGGGCAAACTTGCCGACGGCACGACTTTCCCCTACTTTACCTTTGATGGCACGGTGCCAGGCCCAATGCTGCGCGTGCGCGTTGGTGATACAGTCGAGTTCTATTTGAAGAATGCTGAAGGCAGCCATTTCCCGCACTCGATTGACCTGCACGCTGTGACCGGCCCCGGCGGCGGCGCAGTCTATACGCAAACAGCGCCCGGTGACGAAACGAACTTCAGCTTCAAGGCGATCAATCCTGGCTTATATGTCTATCACTGCGCCACAGCCAGCATTCCGCACCACATTTCCAGCGGCATGTATGGGCTGATCCTCGTCGAGCCAGAAGGTGGCTTACCACCTGTTGATCGTGAGTTCTACGTCATGCAGGGCGAAATTTACACCGACCATCCCTTCGGCACAGCCGGTCATCTGAACTTTGATATGAACAAGATGAGCCATGAACAGCCTGAGTATTTCGTCTTCAACGGTGCCGCCGGCGGCTTGACGGCAGATGCGTATGTGCTGCGCGCCAAAGTGGGCGAAACCGTGCGGATTTACTTCGGTGTGGGCGGACCGAATGCAACTTCATCGTTCCATGTGATCGGCGAGATTTTTGACCGCGTCTATGAATTAGCATCGAGCGGCGCACCACTGACGGATGTCCAGACGATTAGCGTGCCGCCGGGCGGTGCCGCTATCGTGGAATTCAAGGTGGATGTGCCGGGTCGGTATATCCTTGTTGATCACGCACTCAGCCGCCTAGAGCGTGGCTTAGCAGGCTTCCTGATTGTGGAAGGCGAGGATCAACCTGATATCTTCCACGGCGAAAGCGTGGGCGAAGCAGCAGGTCATTAAATCATGTTGTGAGCAACCGCCGTCTAAACAATGGGCGGCGGTTATTCATGAAGGTTGATGGAGAAATTAGAGGAATAGCCCAATGCCAATGCTCACCCGCTACTACATCAAAGCCAGCTTTATTCATCTGCTGCTTGGGTTGCTGCTTGGTGTGTTGCTGGCGCTCCCCACCGCTGCGGATGTGCTTTTTGCCGCGTTGCGCCCTGTCTACCTACATCTGATCATTCTGGGATGGGTAGGGCAGCTCATCATCGGGGTGATGTATTGGATGTTCCCTAAATATTCGCCAACGCAGCCACGTGGCAACCAAAGGCTGGGATGGGCGATCTTTGTTGCCCTGAATGGCGGTCTGCTGCTGCGCGCCATTGGCGAGGCACTGCTCAGCCTTGCACCAGAATCAGCGAGTGGTTGGCTTCTGGCAGTTTCGGCGGTGCTGCTTTTTGCGGCGGGCTGGGGCGTTGTTGCCAACACATGGCAACGGGTGAGGGAGCGTTAACCATGCCGCGTATCAGCGTGTGGATGGTGCGCACCGCCTTGCTCTATTTGGGAATAGGGTTCACTTTTGGTGCGCTGATGCTTTGGAACAAGGGCATTCCCACCCAACCAAGCCTGTGGCGGTTGCTTCAACCACACATTGAATTCTTGATCTTTGGCTGGACGCTGCAATTGGCAATGGGCGTGGCAACGTGGATTCTGCCGCGCTTTTCGCAGCCGCCGCGTTATGGCAACCTTGCCTTAGCGTGGGCTGCATTTTTCAGCCTGAACAGTGGTGTGTTGTTGGCAGCTTTTGCCACGTGGCAGGCGCACGCCTTCTACGGCTTGTTGGGCATTGGCAGGGCGCTGGAATTGCTGGCAGCACTTTTCTTCGTTGCATACGCTTGGTCGCGTGTGAAGCCACTCTCGACGATTGCTTAGACACCACCCGAAAGGACTCATTAGCCATGTCTGAAACACAAACTACCTATATGCTCGATGTTCGCGCAATTGCTCCGCGTGAGCGCCACCCACGCATCTTTGCCCTGCTAGATGCATTAAAGGCTGGTGAGGCGCTCATTCTCACGAACGATCACGCGCCCGAACCCTTGCGTTCCCACCTGACCCTGACACGCCCAAATCAGTTCGATTGGGAATACCTTGAGGATGGACCGCAAGTGTGGCGCGTGCAAATTGTGCGCCGCGCTGAGCCAGAAGGAGATTAGCCATGCCACGCCTGCTGTTCATGTGTGTCTGCTTATGCCTAGTTGGTTGTACGGCACTTCAAGCTGAACCGACAACTGCTCTCGAAACAGATCATAGCGCGCACGCTACCGCCGAAGGCTATGCCACGCACAGCAGCCAATATCACGGCGATGTGGTGCTGCCGCCGCGCTTTGTGCAGGACTTCAGGTTGCCCGCAACCTTTGCACCACAAGGCGCCCTCAGCGACTTGAACGGCTACTGGCGCATGATCTTTTTCGGCTATCTGCACTGCCCCGATTTCTGCCCGCTGACCTTGGTAGACTTCAAACTGACGCACGAACAGCTTGGCGAAACGGCTGAGCAAGTCCGTTTTATCTACATCACCATTGATGAAACACGCGATTCGACGGAGGCGCTGCGCCGCTATCTGGCAAACTTTCATCCCGATTTCGTAGGCTTTGTGGGCGATCCGCAAACGCTTGCCCGCATTCAGCCCGACTACGGCTTCTACTACGCGATTCGCCTTGATGATGCGCCGCAAGCACTGCTGACCGTTGAACATTCGGCACGTTCCTATTTGGTAGACCCATACGGCAGGCTGCACGCTTCATTTGCCTATCACACACATCCCTCTGCCATGGCAGAGGCGATTCGTTGGCACATTGCCCAAGATGGGCGTGATACTTGTGAATAAAAAGGAAGTTGCTATGACAAACACGCACCGTTTCCTGCCCGATCTGGTTAAAGCAGCGGGCGAGATTCCATCGGATAGCATTTTGAGCCGCACTTTGCACGATGATGCACACTGCAAAGTGGTGCTGTTTGCCTTTGCAGCAGGGCAAGCGCTTTCCGAACACAGTGCTGCACAATCTGCACACCTCTACATTGTGCAGGGTGAGGCACAGCTTACCTTAGGGGAGAGCAGCTACACTGCCAGCAGCGGTGCGTGGGCTGCCATGCCGCCGCGCCTGCCGCACAGTGTACAGGCAAAAACACCGCTCATCTTGCTGCTGACGTTGATGAAGGGCGGTTGAGACTATGCCACGGAGTTTGGCGCTGCGCTTGCCGGTGTTGGCAGTTATTTTCAGTGTGGCGGTGATGGGCTTATGGGCAGCACTTGTCCGCATGGGTTGGAATTTGCCCATCCCTGCACCGCACCTTGTTGGAATGCATGGCGGCTTAATGGTGGCGGGCATGTTCGGCACCCTCATTGCCCTCGAAAGGGCAGTGGCGTTGGCGGGACTCAGCACCAAACGCTTTCATTGGGCATACCTTGCGCCTTTGATGAATGGACTGGGTGCGGTAGTGCTGCTTTGGGAAGGGGCGACACCTTTGGCGCGCCTGCTCTTGGTGGTGGGTAGTGTGGGCATGTTGGTGATGTTCGGCTTCATGCTCAAGCGGCACACTGCCGATCACAGCCTTGTGATGGCGCTTGGCGCACTGTTTCTATTTGGCGCAAACCTAGCGTGGTTACTGGATGTACCGCTGTATCAGATTGTGCATATGTGGATTGCCAGCCTTGTGCTGACGATTGCCGGTGAGCGCCTCGAACTCTCGCGGGTGCGGCGGCTTGGCAAAACGGAACGCCGTTTATTTATGATCGCCGCAGGACTGTATAGCATAGGCGCTGTGTTGTGCCTATTCGCGCTTGATGCAGGTGTTCGCTTAGCAGGCGTTGGGCAAATTTGCCTTGCGTTGTGGCTGCTGCGTTACGATGTAGCAACACGCACTGTTCATAAACAAGGGCTGCCGCGCTTTGTGGCGATCTGTTTGTTATTGGGTTATGTGTGGCTAGGCATCGGTGGTGGCATCGGCAGCTTCAGTGGCGCGCTGTATGGCGGCTTCCTTTATGATGCACTGCTGCACGCGGTGCTGGTAGGCTTTGTCGCTTCCATGGTCTTCGGACACGCACCAATTATCTTCCCAGCAGTCTTAGGTCGCCCTATTAGGTGCACGCCGCTTTCCTATGGGTATCTATTCCTACTGCATGGTTCGCTTGTGCTGCGCGAGATGGGTAATTTTGCCCAGTCTTTGGAGGTGCGGCAGTGGGGCGGCTTACTCAATGTGAGTGCGGCGGCAATCTTTGTGCTGGTCACCTTGATCAGCGTGTTGGGTACATCACCCAAAACAGCAAGCTGAGTTAGGCAGTGGTGGGTGTAGATAGGGTATTTAGGGTATTGTGGCAGCTTCAGAGGGTGTATTAGATGTGTGTATTGTACAATAGGCGCTTATCGCAAAAACATTTGGGCATCATCATGCTGTGAGTGACTCAACCATGCAGGACGCTCTTTATTCAGGCATCATCTTAGCGGGCGGACGCAGCCGCCGCATGGGTGAGGACAAGCGCACGTTGCGCTTATGGGGTGAATCTGCGCCAACACTGCTCGAACACACCTGCGCTGTGTTGGCATCCCTGTGTGCTGAAGTGATTGTGGTCTTGAATGATCCTGAGGCATGGTCTAGCTTGCCCGTGCGCCTCGTGCGCGATAGCCTGCCGAATGGCGGCGTGCTAGGCGGCTTATACAGCGGATTATTAGCAGCGCAGCATGAATATTGCCTTGTGGTTGGCGCTGATATGCCTTTTTTGAAGGCTGACCTGCTGCGGGCAATGCTTGCCCATCCAACGCCTTATGAAGTGCTTGTGCCGCGCCACACCGCGGCGGATGCTACGCGCAACCACAGCGCCCTAGAGCCGTTACACGCCATCTATCGGCGTGACTGTCACACACGACTAGGTGAGATGCTAGCAAACGGCGAACGGCGCATCGCCACTTTTATTGAGCGCTTAGCGGCTGTTTTTGTCCCGCCATCGTTGCTGGCGGAGCATGATCCGCAGGGACATGCCTTCCTGAACCTGAACACACCCGAAGATGTGGCACGCGCACGCGCCATATTGCGCGATCATCCAGCGTAGGCAACCTCAGGGCGGGCGATCACATAATAGCCCTCACCGGCACAACTGCGGCATACCAACTCACCGTTGACCAATACCTCACGCTCATTGAGGATTTCCTCACCGCACGCCGCGCAGTTCACGCGCACACCGGCGCGGCTGATGACGGCGTGCATGTCCAACGTCAGGCTGACGGACTGCACCTTGAACAACTCGGCAGGCGTCAGGTGTTGATATGACTCTAGCTGCGCGTGCCAACGGCTGCGCGCCTCTGGATAGAGTGCCGCGGCGCGGCTGCGAATCTCTGGGCGCGGCGCAAGGCGCACAGCGCGTTCAGTCTGCGAGTCGTAGAAGGTGGCAGCAACCTTGCCGTAGTCCAACAGGCGCATGGTGCGGTGTCCCAACCAACAGCCGCTGGCAACCGCTACGCCGTCGGCAAAGCAGCCATCGGTCTCGATCAGTGCGTAGAGCCGCTTATTTTCTTGTGGCAGCACCAAGCCGAGCAGTTCGCCAGCATAGATGCCCATCTGGACGCCTAGCACTTGGCGCGGACATAAGTGATTGTGCAGTGCTGCCGATTGCGCGAGCAAGGTTTGTAGGTTGGGCATGGTCAATCAATCCTTTCTGAGATGTGGGCAGATCAGTTGAAGCTGACCTGCCCACCGTTTACCAAGACTGCTTAGGCGCGTTCGATTTTCACTTTGGTGCTATAGAATACGGCACTGCCGCCGGCAAGGTCAGTCAGGGTGACGTTTTGCAGCACAGGGTCGGTTCGCATGGCGGCGTTGGCATGGAAGCCTGCCTGACGGCGCACATCGCCCTTGACGGTCTGCCCATCAATGACAATGTCGCGTGCGCCGCTTGCCCAGTGTCCCCAGCCTAGCCCGAAGGCAACCACGCCCGGACGCATTCCCTGCACAACTTTTAGTTTGCCAACCATTGGTACTTCCGAGCCGTTTTGCAAGTCCCAAACGCCGCGTGGATTGCTGGCAGAGCTAACCCTGACCAGTTCACCGTGACGCAAGCCAAGCCGTGCGGCATCTGTTGCGCTCATGATCAAGGTGTTCTCTGGCATCACCGAAAGCAGCCAGTAGTTCGAGATGGTGCGCGCTTTGGTCATGGTCATCTCTTTGTAGGTGATCAGTGTGAAGCCATATTCGTCGCCATCCGCAATCGGCTCGCCAATGCTAGAAAGGTGCGACGTCACATAGAGCGGATAGCCAATGAACGGTTTGCCCGTCATGCTGTTGAGGGTGGTCGCTGTTTTCTCTTGGTAGAGGTTGATCTGCTTAGCGTATGGGTTTGCCAGCATATCGCCCTTGTAGTCTTTGCCCTCACCTTGCCAGCGTCCGCCGCGGTTCATTACATAGATAGTTTGCCGCCAGAGCTTTTCATCGCCGCCTAGAATTGCCTTCCAGCGCGCTGCATCAAAGACCTGCTTGGGCAAATGTGCGCGTGCGGCAAGGAAAATCTCAACTTCGCGGTCGTCTGCCTCTGGCACACCGTCGCTGCCGTCCTCTTTCTCGCCATAGGCAAGGTTTGCCACCATACGCAGATAGTAGTCTTCTGGGTAGATGTACGGCACGCCTTCACCGAAGCCGTTCGGTCCGAAGCCGGGCAACGCTAAGCGTTCAGCAATGCCAAGCAACAGTGCCTCGAAAGAAAGCGGCATCTCTTGCCCAAAGACCGTCACCATCTGCCAGCCGGGAATAGAAATGGTTGGGTTGCGGATGTTCTCGACCTTGTAGGTGACTGATGGGTGCGTGCCGTGGAATTCCCAACGCTCTAGATAGCTGAGGTCGGGGAAGATGTAGTCAGCATACATCGAGGTTTCACCAACCAAAATGTCTGAGGTAATGATGAGCGGCAGCTTTTTCGGATCGGCCAGCACTTCAATCATCTTGTGGGCGGCGGGCAGCGCGTAGTTAATCGCGCTCATGTAGAACATGGCGATCTTGACAGGATACGGATAGGCGTCGCCAATAGAGGGCAAATCCTCTTGGTAGATGTCGGTTGCCAGTGGGAACCATGGGCGCTTAGCGGGGTAACCGTTGAAGATAGTAGAGCGCTCATAGCTAACCGTCGTCCGCAAGATATCCAAGCCGAATGCCACATTAGCACCATTGCTCATTTTGCCCAGATCAAACGGACCTTTGGCGCGGCTGCCAAGCCGATCATAGGTAGTCGGTTTGCTCATGCCGCCTTTGTGATCGTAGTTACCAATCAGGGCGTTGAGTGTGAAGAAGATGAAGCTGGTGTAGAAGCCGTTGGTGTGCTGCGAGGCGCCGCGATGAATATCAATGACTGCCTGCGTGCCGTAGCTGGTGAACTCACGCGCCAGCTCAATAATATCGCTCGCCTGGATGTCTGCAATGGCTGCCCATTCTTCGATTGTTTTCTCGGCGGCTGCCTCACGGATGATCTGCAAGCCGCTTTTCACGGTGATCGTCTCGCCTGCTGCGTTTTGCAGCGTCGTCTCCACAAATAGATCGCCAACGACGGGCAGTTCAGTGCTGTTTGGATCAACAGGTGTTGGTCTGCCATCCACCGATACCACGAATGGATCAAAGGTGAACTTTGTGCCATCTGCGGTCACATAAACCGTAACATCTTTACCATCTTTATCTTGCTCAGTTTCCTTGCTCACCAAGCCGAGTTCCAAGCCACGCACCAATTTGCCGGGTGCGCCGTTCTTAATGTGAACAAGCCAAGCGCTATCCGTCCAAGAGGTCTCGCCAATGGCGTTGGCGGCTGCTTTGTTGGCTGCGCTCAGGAAGCGCTTGTTGATGCGCTCATTCTCGAACATCCAGCGCATCATGCCTAAGCCAAGCGCGGAGTCCTCACCGGGCTTGATCGGTATCCATTTCCATGCTTTGGCAGCGGCTTTTGAAAAGCGCGGATCAACGACAACATAGCGCAAGCCGCGGTCCACAGCGCCTTCCGTCAGTGGCGTCACGCGCAGCGGCGGACCGTAGTTCGCCTCAAACATATTAGCGCCAACAAAGATCACGAATTTGCTGCTTTTAAGGTCTGCTTGCCAGTAGAACTTGAGACCACCGGTAAACTTGCTGCCATCCCACTGCTCGCTCATCGCCTTGCCGGCAAAATACAAGCTACCTTGGCAGACTGTCGTATGTCCGTTGGCATTGTTAGACCCCATGCCGCCTTTGACGAAGCGCTGCACCAAATCGCCGCGCCCGCTCTTGAGGCGCCCCCAGATAAAGGCAAACTGATTGTTCTTCGGCCCCAGATCAGGATGATCGGGATCGATCAGCTTATCGAGATCATCGGCGAAGGTGGTCTTGAATTCCTCGACAAGTGCCTGTTTCTTCTCAGCGTCTTTTTCGTCCACAATCTTCTTGACGAAATCGGACATCGCCTTAGCGACTTTGGCATCGCGCAGGGCGTACACATCTTTGAAGCCCTCAACTTGCCCCTCACCGAATAAGTCACCACCTTCAATGATTTCATCAAGTGCCTGTGCAAAAGGAATGGTCACCCACTGCCCTTCACCGCGCTTGGTGCCGGGACGGCGCTTCAGCACGCTGATAATGCGGTAGGGATCGTAGGCGGATTGCAAGCCGGCTTGCCCCTTTGGGCAAAGCGCGCCTTCAATGCTGCCTGCTTCGGCAGCGGGCGTGCTGTACGGGATGTGTGGGTGCATTGTCCAAGGGTTGTATGGATTGCCTTCAATTTTGGAGGCAACGCCTTCCCAAACCTTCACCTTGATGCCACAGCCCGTGTTGCACTGCAAGCAGACCGAATAAATCTGGCGCTCTGGTGCAGAGAGTGGCGAGGTGCCTGCCACAGCGCCATCTTGGGCAGCCAGCAAGCGATCAAAGGCGGGCAGGCTGCTCAGCAGGGCGGCAGCACCGCCGCTTGCCGCGCTCAGCTTCAAAAAGTCGCGCCGTGAGAGCGTGCAGGACTCTGGCTGCGCTTGTTCGGGTAAAAGTGGTTTATCGCTCATGATACAGTCCCTCTCTATTCCTGTGTGCGTTTGGACAAAACAGGCAGGAAGCGCAGCCCTAGCCCATACAGCAAGGCGCCAAAGCCAAAGACGAAGATGACGACCAGCCATTCATTGGCGTTTGGCACATAGTTCAAATTCAGTTTTTGGTGATGATATGCCTCTGCCAAGCCTTCTAGCTCTGGTGTTGCCAAGACGGGAATGACGATGTTTAAGGTGACCGCGACGAAGGTAACGACGCTCAACGCTGCGCCGATCATCAGCAACCAGCGGCTTTTGTAGAACAGGAAGTAGATCACCACAGGCACAATCACGCCTAGCAAAATGTGCATGATCCAGAAGCTCCACCAGAAAGGACCTGTCAGGATGAGCTGAAGTGCCGCTGCACGCTGTGGATTGCCGCCGCCTTGATAGAGGATGGTGAACGCAAGCACACCCGCAACAAAGGTGCCGCCTAGCATCAGCCAACCGGCAATCTGCGCCAAGCGCTGCGTCAGGCGTGTATAGTCATCCGATGTCTTATCCGTCCAGAAAACAACCACCAACAGCAACAGTAAACTTGCGCCAGCCGCCAAGGCTGAGATGAAGAACATAAGCGGTAGGTTGGAGGTATTCCACAACGGGCGGGCTGCCACCACGCCGAAGATCGAGCCGCTGACTAGGATCAACATCAAACCAAGCGGCAAACTGAGCAATCCCAATACCTTGAGCAGTCCTTTTGCCGTGCCGCGCAGGGCAAGCAATAACTCGACGGCGAGTAGGAGAAGATAGGCAGTGTGCAGCCAGACCATCCAGGTGATCATTGAGCCGAAATCGGCGTAAAGGTAAACATGCCAGAAGCGCTCGAAATGCCCTAAGTCCATAGCAACAAGGATGAGCGCCATGAGCAGCACCACAAAACCCGTGAACAAGACCAGGGGCTTAATCTTTGCCAGTGTATAGTTATCGGCAAGGTAGACCATGCCCGAAAAGAGCATTAAACTGCCAACTTCTAGCCAAACCAGATAATCGTAGAAGCCAACCCACAAGCCCCACGGCACATAGCTGCCGATGGCTGCTGGCGCTAAGCCGAAACGCAACCGATCCAACATGCCGACCGCACCGATCAGCAGGGCAATTGCACCCACGATCCAAATTAAATCTGTCAGGCGCAGCGTAAAACGCGGGCGCTTTTCAGCAGTTGAAACTATCTGAGCCATGAGTGCCTCCTATTTCAGGTAGTAAACGCGAGGCTCGGTGCCGAGTTCTTCGCGCAAGCGTAGGACGTTCGGGCTGGCAATTAGCTCCGCGACGAGGCTTTCGGGATCGTTGGCATCGCCAAAGAGCGTGGCACGCCCAATGCACGTTGTGACGCACGCCGGCAACACGCCTTCCAGAATGCGGTGCTGGCAGAAGTGGCATTTGCGAGCGTTGCCAACGGGCGAATTGCGCCCTTCCCGTGCATACTGTTTACCATATTCAAAGTTGGGTGCGCGTTCGTAATCGTCGGCAGCTGCTGTGCCAACCAGCCCCTGAATAACAGGGATTTCTTCGGTGTAGGTGAAGCCGAAATCGGAAACACGCGCCGAATAGGGGCAGGCTGTTAGGCAGTAACGGCAGCCAATGCAGCGCTCATAGTCCATCTCCACAATGCCTTCCGCATTTGTGAAGGTGGCGCGCACTGGGCAAACTGGCACGCAAGGTGGATTTTCGCACTGCATACAGGGGCGCGGAATGAAGCGGCGTGCCACATTCGGATAGGTGCCGTATTCTTCTTCGATCACTGGGCGGTAGACGACGCCGGGCGGCAGTTTGTTCTCTGCCACGCAGCCAATGGTGCAGGCATGGCAGCCGATGCACTTCCGCAGATCGATCACCATCACCCAGCGGCGCTCGCTGGGCTGCTTTTGCAAGGCGCGGAGCAGTTCAAGGCGCATCCGCTCCAGCACGTCAAGCGCCCTCAGATCGGCGCTGCTCTGCCCTTGATTCAAAGTGCCTCGTACAATTTGTTCTTCGTAGGCGGCAAGTGCAGCCTGTGGGTCTGCCGCAAACTGATCGAGCGCGGCAACTGCCAAAGCAGCACCGCCAGCCGTAGCAAGCGCGCCCAAAAAATTGCGGCGGCTCACTTCGCTGGTGGTGGTTGGCTCAGGTCTAAGTTTTTCTTGTTCGGTCATATAGCCCTTCCTCATCTCGACAAGATGTCGAGGGCAGCTACCTTTTGAAGTAGCCTAACTGTAGTGGAAAGGCGTTTCACCATTCAGCGGGAAAAGTCCTTATTATAGTGTGGGATCTGTCAGGTTTTTCCCGACAAGGCTTCTCAGGAGTCGTTCAGCAGATTGTGGGCAAGGGCAAACTGCACCAACGCTGCCCGCGAACGCAGGTTGAGCTTTTCCATGCCGCGCCCGCGGTAGGTTTCGACGGTTTTCGGGCTAAGGTTCAGGCGCTCGGCGATCTCGGCGGAGGTGTAGCCCCGTGCGACCAAGATCAGCACCTCACGCTCACGGTCGCTTAGGGTTGCCCACGGATCCGAGTCAGGCGTGCTGGTGGATGGCAATACATCCTCCAACAGCAGGCGCGTCATGGCAGGATGCACGTAAATCTCGCCACGCAACACGGCGCGCACCGCCGCAATTAACTCGCTATCCACTGCTTTTTTCAGCACATAGCCAGCAGCACCGCTGCGTAGCGCCTGCCGCAAATAGCCCTCATCATCGTGCATGGTCAGCACCAAAATTCGGCAATTCGGCAGCAGCTTCCGCAGCAGCGGCAGTGCTTCCAGCCCGCCTAGCGAAGGCATCGAAAGGTCAAGCAGGATTAAATTGGGCTGTGTTTGCTCTGCCAGCGCTAATGCCTCTGCGCCACTGCTTGCCTCACCGACAATCGTTAAGTCGGGCTGTGCGCCAAGCATGAGGCGCAGTCCGGCACGTAGAATGGCGTGGTCATCGGCGAGCAGAATTTTGGTGTGAGACATGCCGATTTGCCTTTCCCCCCTAGCGGAATTTCCACAAATAAGCTGCTGCCTGCCTGTGGCGCAGACTCGATTGTGAGCCGACCGCCGAGCAGTTCAGCGCGCTCACGAATGCCATACAAACCCAAATGTCCTTCCTTTTGCGTAATATGCTCAGGGACAAATCCAATACCATCATCTTCAATGATAGCGCGCACACTGTGATCGCGCCGTTCGATGAAGATGCTGGCGGTTTGGGCTTGGGCATGGCGGATGATGTTGGTGAGCGATTCCTGCACAATGCGGTAGAGCGCTGTTTCAATCTGCGCCGGCAAACGCCCTTGCTCAAAGCCCGTCAGGGCAAGGTCAATTTGTAGGGCGGTGCGGCGGCGGCAGTCGTTCACATGGCGCTCTAGGGCAGCCGCCAAACCGAGATCATCCAGCACGCTTGGGCGCAGTTGTAACGCCAGCGTATGCACCTCATCAAGGGTATGTGCAGCAATTTCGCGCAGGTCTTCGGCGCGCTGTGCTACGTTTTCAGGCGCAGCACTTAGCGCACGCAGTCCAAGCAGCAGCGAGGAAAGCGCCTGACTGGTGCTATCGTGCAGTTCGCGGGCAATGCGCTTACGTTCTTCCTCTTGGGCGGCGATGACGCCACCAACATACTGAGCGCGCAGCTCATCTTGGGCGGCACGGTCTTGGGCGGCACGGGCAAGGGCAGCCGTCATGGCGTTGAAGGCATCTGCCAATTCGCCCAGCTCATCATTTGCCCAACGCGGGATGCGCGGGCTGAAATCGCCGCGCTCAACGGTTTGAGCAGCACGGGCAAGCTGCAAGATCGGGCGTGTAAGCGCCCAGGTTAGAAAGGCAGCCGCGCTGATACCAATCACTGAGATCAAGACCGTCGTAATCAAAAGTTGGCTGGTGATGTTATCCACCGTATAGCGTAGCCGCACCTCTGAAAGCCCAACCCTTGCCGTGCCAGCCCGTCCATTAAAAATCGGGACTGCCACATCCCAGATCAAGCCCTCATCTGTCTCCAAGAGCCGTGTTCTATGGTGGTCGGCGGTGATGGCTGTGTTTGCCGTCTGCAAGTTCAACGGGAAGCCTTCGCCAAAGGTATGCACCACCACAGCATTTTGTGGGCTAAGGATGAAGGCATAGCGCACATTGGCGTTGTTTGCCTGTGTATCGCGCAGCAATTCGTGTAAGGCATATAGGTTGTTGATGAGCAGCAGATCGGTAGCGCGTGCCGCCAAATCGCGCCCAACTGAGATTGCCTGCTCTTCAAGCTGCACTTCAAGTGCTTGCGTAAGCGTGGCGCGCACTTGCACAGTGATTGCTAAGCCAAAGAGCAGCACCAAGCCCAACAGAATACCCAGAATTTTGGTGCGGATGCTGACCGCGCCGAAAACTGACCATAGGCGATCTACCCAAATGAGATGTTGAGGTCTTGGAAAGCTGCTCATGGTGCTAAAAACCGCATTTCTCGAAATAGGTAACGGGCAGAGTCGTAGGCATCATCGCTGATTGGCACGAAACGCTCTACACCAAGCGCGCTGAGGGCTTCGCGTCCTTCAGGGTCGTTGACCATAGCATAAAGCAATTCTTGCAAAGTCGCCTTGAGCTGCGGACGCGCATCGGGGCTGATCACAATTGGCGGAATGCCAAAAGGTGGCGAGCGATGAATGACGCGCACGCGCTGCGCCAAACTCGGATCGCGCACGAGGGCGAATTCGTAAACAAGGCTATCTACTGCGGCGCCATCGGCAAGGTGTTCTGCCACAGCACGGATGGCATCATCGTGATTGTAGGTATAAAAGACTTTGCTGAAGAACTGCTCAGGCGTGCTGCCGAGCTGCTGCACAAGGTAGGTGGGATATACACGCCCAGTATTCGAGATCGGATCGGTAAATGCAAAGCGTTTGCCGCGCAAATCTGCCATGCTCTGCGCGTCGCTCTCAGCAGGCACAAGCAGCAGTGAGCGGTAGACCGTCTCGCCGTTCACTTGTGGTGCGGCAAGCAATTCCATGCCGAACTTGGCAGCACCATCAAGGTAAGCGCTGGTACACACAAACGCCACATCCACAAAACCTGCTTCCACCAAATCATTGGTTTCGGCATAGGTGCGGCGCTGGACTAACTCAACTGTGCGCGCCAAGCGTGTGCTGAGGTAATCGAGCAGTGGTTGGTAGCTTTCAGCAGTGCCTTTGGGCGAGACAACGGCTGCCACCGAAACGCGCAAGGGCAGCACAGTGGTGTCGGCTTGTTTGGGCAATGGGTGCAGCACCGAAAGCTGGATAACCTCGCGCTGAGGGGGAATGGCGCAGCCAACCAACAGGAACAGTATGCCGAATAGGGTTCTCTTAAGCATAAGCGGACATCCTTTACGGAAGTTTGGCATACTACGCGGCATAAGGGGAAGTGATGAATGTCATGATGTGGGTGTGCCGTATTGCCCATCCCAAGCACATGGGATGGGCGGTACACAGGCTTGGCGCATCGCCCGCTTTGCCCAAGCTATGGCGCGCTTAGCTGCCTCTTTGAGGTAGGCACTGGTTAGCGTGGCAGGGCTGCGTCAAACATATAGCGTTGCTTCGTTATCTTCCTACTGCCTTGGCACAAAGGTCGGTGCGATTTCAGGCGCGATGGGCGCGTCCGGCGGCGGCGCGGCGCCCCACACGCCGACAATCGGCTTGTCGCCCGCG
>QWHC01000038.1 GCA_021404685.1 Chloroflexi bacterium CFX4
CATTCGCCACCTCAGCCAGACCTTACGCATGTTGGCGGGCGCGCCTGATTATGAAGCGCCGATTCACGTCACATGGGCTGATCCGCTGCCGACCAACGCTGCCGAAGTGGTGGATGTGTTGGCGCGTGAGCGCGCCTTAGGCATCGTCAGCCGCCAGACTGCCGCCCGTGAACGCGGGCGCGACTGGGCGCAAGAATCGCTCCGCATGGCGAGCGAGGGCTGAGGCTTATCCCAAGCTTTACCTCACCCTAAAGCCCGCCCACCTCCGCTCCCCTTTCCCTGCGTGCGGGGAAAGGGTTAGGGATAGGGGGTGAATCGCCTCGCGTGTGGGTTCGCCATTAAACACGTTTGTTCGATCCATTCAGGAGGTCTGTTCAACATGGCTGAGACGCCAACCATGAGCGAGACTCAAGAGGTCTTCATCGCCCAACTGCAATCCGAGCTGGAGGCGGCGCGCCGCGAAGCGCTGACCGCCAAGCGTGAGGCGCTGGCAGCACTGCATGGCATTCCCGCCGAGCTGATCGGCTTGCTGCGCGCCGAAGATGGCGACCAATTGGCGCAAGATGCTGCCCTGCTTGGGCGTGCCTTAGGGCGCGGGCGCGGCGCACCACAGGGCAGCGTTGGCAACGCGGCGGCGCCTGCCGCACCCGACCTAAGCTGGCTGCATGAACGGCGCGGCGGACGCACCAATCCGTTTGGGCGTGGCGGCGTGCGTTGGCTGAGTGACGAGTAGGAGGTAGGCAGATGACCCTTTCGCGCTATGCGGACATTGCGACGTTGGTGGAGGACATTTACGAAGGCGCTTATTTCACGCTGCGCGCCAACAACCTGTTGGTGCGGACGGTGAGCGCTTTTACCGAGAACAGCAGCATGACGCCGCGCAAGGCAACCCTCTACGGTGCGGCGAACGTGCGTGCCTTCGCCGAAGGCGCAGAGGTGACGGCAACCGCCTTCAACCGCACGCTGCTCAGCACGCTGACGCCCTCGCGCTATGCCGATCAGGTCATCCTCACCGACGAGCGCATTGCTACCGATCCGCAGAACGTGCGCGCTGATGTGGCGCTGGAGATGGGCGCCGCCTTCGCCGAATATGTGGACGCGCAGATCGCGGCGGACTTTGCCGATCTGACGGGCGGAGCGTTCGGCACAGCCGATTCCGCGCTGACGTGGGCGCACATTCTGCGCGCACGCGCCGCGCTGCACAACGCCAAAGTGCCAAGCCCATACTTCTGCGCGCTGCACCCTTACCAATGGCTGCGCTTGGTGGAGAGCGCCGCGCTGAGCGGCACAGAGCTGACGCAGGCGCCCGCCTTTCAGGATGCGCTGGTCGCCACCTATTTTGTGGCGAGTTTGATCGGCGGCGTCACCTTCGTGGTCTCGCCCAGCATCACTGTGGAGGCGGATAACGCCGTCGGTGCGATGTATTCGCCCTTAGCGCTTGCCTACGACGAACGGCGCGCCTTCAACCTGCGCCCGGAGCGCAATGAATCGCGGGAGGCGCTGGAGCTGAATTTCTCGCTGTGGTTTGGGCATGGCGTGTGGCGTCCGTCGCTGGGCGTCAAGCTGATCGGGCTTGCCACGCTGCCCAGCTAGCGCGTGTTTACCCCCATCCCCTGCCCCTTTCCCCGCCCGCAGGGAAAGGGGCGTTAGAGGGGCGGGGTAGAGATGACTGCCCGCCGTTTAAGAGAAAGGACTCTGCCATGCCCGCTCGACCGGGACTGCTGCCCTTGATTGCCCAACTGCGCGCCCTATGCGCCGTCGGCGATGCCGACCTGACGGTTGGGACGCTCACCTACTGGACGGATGACCTGCTGCAAAGCGAACTGGACGCCACGCGCCAAACCTTCGTGAGCGTGCCGTTGATCGCCTTGCCGCGCTTTGAGGCGGGCGCTTACCGCTACTTTGAATATGCCTTCCCAACCCATATCGGCATCTGGCTGGAAGAAGCAGCGGCGGAGAGCGGCTTTGCCGTGCGCGATGGCTTCGGTATGGCGCTCAGCAGCGGCTTTCAGGTGAACTACCGTGCGCGCCTGATCACCTTTGAGGAGGATCAGGAAGGCGCGCCCTTCACGCTCGACGTGCGCGGCTATGATCTCTACAGCGCGGCTGCCAGCGTGTGGGAGCAGAAGGCTGCCTTTGCCGCCGCACAGGTGGACTGGTCTGGCACGCACGGTCTAAAGAGCAGCCAGACCTATACGCACTGCACCGCCCAAGCAGAGCGCTTCCGTCAGCTTAGTGGCGTGCGCGCTGCCGAGTTCCGCCGCTTTGACGAGGTGCGCGGATGAGCGCGATCAGCTTTGCCGAGCCAACTGCCTACGCCGAATGGGAAGATGATGACGGGCTGATCGTCCTCTCGGCGGCGCGCAGCAGCCTAGAGGTGACCGAGCGCATCGCCCTGCACGAAAGCACCGCCGGCAACGTCACAGCGCGGACGTGGGCGGTTGGCGTGCGCGCCTGCACCGTCCAGTGGCAGGGCTACTTCACGCGCAGCCAGTTGCCGTTCGCGCACAGTGCGCTCTCGCGCTTGGGTGTGGGCAAGGGCGGCACCCTGACCTGGGGCATCTTCGGGAAGGCGGCGGGCTTGCCCAAGCGCGGCTATCCGATGCTGGTTGCCGAACAGCGTGCCAGCGCACCACACGGCGGCGGCTTGCTGCTGGCGCTCACCTTGCAGAGCAACGGCGAGCCGCACTTTGATGAGGATGCGCTGTGGGCATGAACCCCTATCCCTAACCCTTTCCGCGCCCGCAGGGAAAGGGGTGTAAGCCCTAGATTCCCCAGCCCTGCGTGCGGGGTGGGCTTTAGGGTGGTGTAATAGATTAAGGAGTCAGCATGTTCCAAGTCACGCTGGGCGGCGCAGACCTTCCACCGCTTGATCTGACGCCCTTCCTGAAAAAGCTCCACATCAAGATCGGCATTCACGACGCATGGCGGCAGGTTGCCACGCCCAGCCTGTGCCGCCTCACCCTGCACAATGAAGACCGCCGCTTCTCGCCGGCTTATGCAGGTAGCCCCTACTTTGGGCAACTGCTGCCCAACCGCCCCGTGACGGTTGCCATTGACGGCAAGACCGTCTTTGTTGGGCGCTTGCGTGCGGTGGACGTTTCAAGCGGCAAGTATGGCGTGCGTGAAGCCTACATGGAATGTGAGGATTTGCTCAGCACCCTACAGGCAACCAACATCGCCCTGCCGATTCAAGAAAACAAGCGCGCCGATGCGTTGGTCAGGCTGATCACCGCCCGCGCTTTCCGCACGGCAACTGCCCGCGGTAGCATCGGCTATAAACTGAACGACGTGACGCAAGTCTCTGAGGACGACACGGTGACAATCAACGGCGTCACCTACCGTTTCAAGGAGACCATCACGCAAGCCAACGATGTTTTGCGCGCTGCACCCAACGACCGAACGGGGCAAATGGATTTTCTGTGCGCGGCGATCAACGGCGGGCAAGGCGAAGGGCTGAAATATTTCACCGGCACACAGCGTCCGCCGGATGTGACGGCGCTCATCAAGCCAAGCACGTTGGTCAACTACATCCAGACCTTCAACCCACTGCGTTACTACCGCTTTGATGAAGGCAGCGGCACAGTCATCCTAGACAGGGGCGAGAACAAGCGCGATGGCACGTATGGCGGTTCGCCTACGCTCGGCGTCACGCAATCGCCCACCTATGCTGAAGACCCGCGCACGGCTGCCACCTTCGACGGCGTGGATGACGTGGCGAGCATCCCAAGCCTCGACCTATCCAACCGTAGCTTTGCC
>QWHC01000032.1 GCA_021404685.1 Chloroflexi bacterium CFX4
TCAGTTGGCACTTCGGTGGGTGGCACTTCGGTTGCCGTCGGTGCTTCAGTTGGCACTTCGGTGGGTGGCACTTCGGTTGCCGTCGGTGCTTCAGTTGGCGCTTCGGTGGGTGGCACAGCCGTCGGCTCTACGGTTGGTTCAGCCGTCGGCTCTGCTGTTGGTTCAGCCGTCGGCTCTGCTGTTGGTTCGGAGGGCGGCGCGGCAACTTCAACCGTCGCTTCGGCAGTTGGCTCTACCGTCGCTTCGGCGGTGGCATCCGCCGTTGGCTCAGCGGTGGCAGGCACTTCCGTGGGTGGCACGGGCGTTGAGGTCGGCGGTACAACAGCTTCGGTTGCCTCTGCGGTTGGCGCCGGTGGCACTGCTTCGGTTGCTTCTGCCGTTGCTTCTGCGGTTGGTTCAGCCGCCACGGCGGTTGCTGTGGCAGGTGCCGTGGTTGCAGTGGGCGCAGCAGCACCACCGCAAGCGCTGATAAATAACGCAAAGCCCGCGATCAGCAGCAGCAGGCTACGGTTAACACGCATAAGTGTTTCTCCCCTTCATCGTCTGGTGAAAATGCAACGGTGCATTCTAGGCTCAAGTGAGCAGCAACCGTTCATAGGGGCAATTATTGCCACAGGCATGGCATTTTGGCAAGGTTCGGGCTATGGTAAAGTGCAACAATCACGCTCGGCAATTTCAACAAAAGCAAAAAGGGTGCGGCGGCGTAGTGCAAAGGCATCCCCTCAGCCAAAACTTTGGAGAGGGGATGCTGCTAACATCGGGCTAGGCAATCTACTCGCTCAGCATTTGGGTGCTGAGTTCCTCGCCTTCGCGCAGCACATACTCATAGCGCTGCCATTGGCGTTCGGGGCGCATTCCTGCCCGTTCATAAAGCCTGAGCGCGCCGGTGAGGTTTTGCGCGTCCACACCCAAGCCAACCTTGCGGTAGCCGCGCCGATAGAACTCGCCAAACGATTCGTGCAGCAGCGCCAAGCCCAAGCCCAGCTTGCGGTAAGGACGGCGCACCGCCAAATCCTCCACCCAGCCCAGTTCAGGGTCTTCAGGGATGCTTTTGGAACATAGGCATAGCCCAGCGATCTCATCGCCTGCCATCGCCAGATACCACATACTCAGCTCAGACATGGCATTGTTGAGCATGTGATGCTCGAACATCTCGAACTGACCGGGCATATGCCCGTAGTGATCTCGGAACGCCTCATCAAGTGCCTCGAAGGTTGCCCGATCATCTTGCCCGCGCACGAACTTCCGCACGGTGATGCCTTCAGGATACTGTGGCAGGGGCGGCGGTGCCTCCATATTAAGGCGCATTTGGAAGTAGTTACGGATGTGGCGCAAGCCGTGCCGTTCGTAGAGGCTGATGCTGTGTTGCATTCGTGAGTCGATCATCATATGCAGCACAACACGGGCATTTTCAGGCGCACGGCTGAGGTTGCGGCGGCTCGTCTCCAGCAGCCAGCGCATCAGGTAATCTTCAATGCCGCGCCCACGGTAATCGGGATGCACGCGGCAAAAGCCAAAGGCACGGGTATGTGGCGGCAGCATATCCCATAGATCGGCATAACCCACAAGCTGATCGCCATCAAACAGCGCGTGTGTGTTGTCTGCAATCATGAAATTGGGCGCTTGCCACTCACGTTCCAGATCGCCTTCTGCCAACCAGTTCTCGCCCACATCATGTTGGCTAATCAGGTTCAGCGTCGCTGCGACCATCGAGGCATCTTCTAAGGTGAGCGTCCGCGTCCGCAACCCCTCAATTGTTGGGCTTGTCACAACCTTTTCTCCCTATGTACGTATACAATAACCAGAGATAAAGCGCGCTCTGAGCTTTTGTGAACCGTTATTACATCTAGAAAACGCTTTACACAGGGTAAGTGTAGTTGAACTTGCCAAATTTGTGAAGGTTGATCTTGAAAAAGATAACGTTACAATTTATGATAACGTTATCTGGAATGAACGCGAAGGAGACAACGCGGAATGACGAACGCAATCGAAGTCTACGGCATTACCAAGCGCTATGGGCAAAAAGCGGCTGTGGATGAGGTCACCTTTGAAGTGAAACGCGGTGAAATCTTCAGCATGTTGGGTCCGAATGGCGCCGGGAAAACGACCACCATTCGCATGATCCTAGACATCATCAAGCCCGATAGCGGCAAGATCAGCGTGTTGGGCGCGCCCTTCAGCGAGGCAACCAAAGCGCGTTTGGGCTATCTGCCTGAGGAACGCGGGTTGTATAAGAATGTGGCGTTGGTCGAAATGCTTGGCTATTTCGGCGCGCTGAAAGGCATGAATCGGCGTGCGGCTGAGCAGCGGGCTGCCAAGCTGCTGGACGAACTGGACTTAGGCGCCTATAAAAAGGGCAAGGTGCGCGAACTCTCACGTGGCATGTCCCAAAAGGTGCAGTTTGCCGCCACCATCATCCACCAGCCTGAGTTGCTCATTATTGACGAGCCGTTCGCCGGCCTCGATCCCGTGAACACGGAAATTATCAAGAACATGATCTTCCGCCTGCGTTCGGAAGGTGCAACGGTCGTGATGAGCATTCACGAAATGCATCAGGTGGAAGAAATGGCAGACCGCCTGTTGATGATCCATCAGGGACGGCGTGTGCTATATGGCGAAGTGGACGAGGTGCGCCATCGCTACGCCGAAAACGCTGTGATCGTCAGCGGGCAGGGCGATTGGGCAGCCTTGCGGGGCGTGATCGGGGTGCAGCCGGACGAGAACGGGCGCAACATCACCCTGCGCCTTGATGACCAAACCACGCCGGATCAGATCATGGCAATGCTCGCCAATGATCCAAACTACAGCATTCGCAGCTTTGCGCTTGCCGTGCCGCGCCTGAACGATATTTTCATTCGTGTGGCAGGTGGCGAGGCAAAGATCGCCGCCAGTGCGCCGAACGTGGCAGAGGTGCGCCATGAGCCTGCATAAAATCTGGTTGATTGCCAAACGCGAGTTTTGGTTTAACCTGCGGCGGCGGGCTTTTCTTGCCTCTATGTTCCTTTTCCCGATCTTTTTCGTCGGGCTATTTGTGCTGGGTGGGGCGCTGGGTGCTTCTTCTGCCACGGATATTAGCAGCTATACGGCGGTGGGCATTGTGGATGAGAGCGGCATTGTGGTGCGGGCAGACGGCACGCCTTACCTTGCCGAAATGCCTGAGCCATTCCGCCTCTACGAATCGGTGGCTGCTGCCCAGCGCGCCTTTGAGGCAGGCACGCTAGATGGCTACTACGTGCTGCGCGAAGATTTTCTGACTTCCCTCAAGCCAGAGGCATACTACCGACGGGAAAAAATCTTTGGCGAGGCACTGACGCGGCACATGATGCGCGAGGTGCTGAAGCCTTCGGCAGCCGCGCAGGTTGGTGATGCCGACCTTGTGGCACGCTTAGAGAGTCCGCTGGGCGAGATGGCGATCTACCGCATCGGCAGCCAAACCGAGCTGCCGCGGGAGGCGCTGTTTGCCGCCATTTTCGCGCCGATCTTGGTGGGTACGCTCATGTTCGTGATGACTATGAACACCTCTCAATTTCTGATGCTTGGCTTGGCGGATGAAAAAGAGAACCGCATGATGGAAATGTTCATGACCAGCGCACGTCCGATTGAGATGCTGTGGGGCAAACTGATCGGGTTGGGCGCGCTTGGCTTGCTGCAAATTGCGGTCTGGCTGGTGATGGGCATTGGCTTTGCTGCCACGCAAGGCACAGATATTCTCGGCACGCTGGCAACCTTCCAGCTTGATCCGAGCTTCCTGCTGGTGGTGGCGATCTATGCCATGCTTGGTTATGCCGTCTTTGGCGCAATCATGGCAGCCATTGGCGCGTCGGTGAATACCGACCAAGAGGCGCGCCAAGTGGCAAGCCTCATCAGTTTGGTCGCCGTTTTGCCAATGCTCTTTCTGGTCGCTTATTTCATTGATCCCAATGGTGGCGCGGCACTGGTGCTTAGCCTTGTGCCGTTCACCTCACCGGTTGGGATGCCGCTGCGGATGGCAGTCACCAATGTGCCAGCCGAACATATCTGGCTTGGCATCGGGCTGCACCTCATCACCATTGCCGTTGTGATGTGGCTGGCAGCGCGAGTCTTCCGTTTGGGCATGTTGAACTATGGCAAGCGGCTCTCGCTGCGCGATCTGTGGCGCGCATTGCGCGAGGGACGCCAGCAGATCATCTCGGCACGCAGCACAGAGGAGGCAGCCTAGCCATGAGCAAAATATGGACAGTCTTTCGCTTTGAGTTCTTCCGCCAGGTGTTGCGGCGTGGCTATGGGCTGATCACCTTCGGCGTGCCGATTGCCGCCATTGCGCTCTTTTTCCTGCTGCGGGCGCTTAGCGGCGGCAATGTGGAGGTCGGGGCGACGGGCGGTGGGCGCAGTGATCTGCCGCCGGGCGTTAATATTCCCGGCGCGGGCAATGTGAGTGAGGATAGCCTGATAGCGCAGGCGCGCCCGATGGGCTTTGTGGATTATTCGGGCTTGTTGACGAGTGTGCCAACCCTGATCCGCTACCAAACGCCGGAGCAGGCATTGGCAGCGCTCCAAAAGGGCGAGATCAGCGCCTACTACGTGATCGCTGAGGACTACCTGCAAACGGGTAAGGTCGAGGCGTTCTATGAACGCTTTAACTTGGGCAGCATCAGCGATGCGCCGCTTCAACAAGCGCTGCTGGGCGCCCTGCTGAAGCGCACCGATCTCTCGCCGCAGTTGTTGGTGCTGCTGCAAGCGCGCACGCTGGACATTGTGCCGAACGCCATCGGTGAGGCAGCCTCGCAAGCCACCGAGAACACCAACTTGATCTTGGCATATCTGTTTGCCATGCTGCTGCTGTTCACGGTGTTCACCACCAGCGGCTACCTGATGCAAAGCCTGATGGAAGAAAAAGAAAACCGTGCCGTCGAAGTGCTGCTTAGCTCACTGCGTCCGCGTGATCTGCTCTTTGGCAAGTTCTTGGCGATGAGCGCGCTGGGCTTGCTGCAAATGGTGTTGTGGCTTGGTACGGCAATCTTCCTGCTTGGGCAGGCAGTCAGCCTCTCCGCAGACTTGATCGGGCTAACGATCACCACGGAGCAGTTGATTGTGCTGGTTGCCTATTTCGTGTTGGGCTACCTGTTCTTTGGCAGCCTGTACGCCATCATCGGCGCGCTGATGACCAACGCACGGGAAGGCGCGCAGTTTTCGGCGGTGATCGTGCTGCCGGCGATGATCCCGTTCTATGTGGCGGTCAGTTTCGTCAATACGCCGAACGCACCGCTGCCCGTCATCCTGAGCATGATCCCGATCACCTCACCTTTGGCGATGACGCTGCGCGCTGCGGTGACCATTGTGCCGTGGGGCGAGGTGCTGCTCAGCTTAGCGCTGCTGGGCGGGACGACGCTTGGCTTTGTGTGGCTGGCAGCGCGTTTGTTCCGTGTCAACACGCTGCTCAGTGGGCGGGCGCCCAAACTGCGCGATGTGCTGCGCCTTGTGCGCGAACGCGCCTAACCTTTCAAGATGCCGCGCCAGAAGCCAAGTCCCCAGGCAAGGTGAATTGTCAAAAAGACGAACGGCAGGCGCGGCAGATGATCCATCCCATAGCGCCTTGCCGTCCGCCAGCTGAAGAATAGGTTGGCAGCCGCATAGATGAGCAAGCCAAGCAACCACGCAACACGCAGCTCAGCGCTGAACGGCGCAAGCAGCGCGCCGCCAAAAACGCCTGCCACGAACAGCGGCGCAACCAATTGGCGCACGCGTAGGGACTTCGGGTGCTTTTTCAAGGTCTGGAGGCGCCCGATGCCATAGCGGTAATACTGCCGCCAGAGCGCTGCCAAAGTCTGGCGCGGATAGTATTCCGAGCGGATGGCGGGCGAGAAATAGATTTTGCCGCCCGCCGCACGGAGGCGGTAGTTCAATTCGTAATCCTCATTGATGGCAAACGCTGCATCGTAGCCGCCGACCTTCTCCAGCGCCCAACGCCACCAGGCGCCCATATAGACGGTGTCTGTATACGCAGGCGTCTCGCTGACGTGAAAGGCAGTTGGTACGGCAAAGGCGGATTTGCCCGCCGCGGCGATTGCCTTGCCCATCGGCGTCTCGCCAACGGGATGCATTCCGCCGCCAACGTTCCATGCCCCAGTCTGCTGCAAGGCGCGCACACACGCGCGGACGTAGTGCGGCGCGATGATGGTATGCCCATCCACCCGCACGATGATCTCGCCCCTCGCGTGCGGCAAGGCAGCGTTCATGCCTGCCGCTTGCAGGCGTTTCGCGTTATCAATAATCCGCACACGCTGCGCGTTGGGCAAATTCTGAATGATTTGGCGCGTTGCATCTTGGCTCATGCCGTCGGCAATCAGCACTTCAAGGCGCTCTGGTGGATAGTCTTGCGCCAAGACGGCGCCAAGGCTGCGCGCAATAAACGCCGCTTCGTTGTAGACGGGCATGATCACGGTAACCAGTGGATAGTCAGCTTCGATAGACATTCGGCATCTTTGCTAGGTAACAGGGACTATAGATACAGCAGGCATTCCATAACACCTGCCAGAATTGTACAGCACGTTCGGCGGTTGGCGGCGGCGTGGCTGCCTTTCAAGAAAAGCGCGCCTTGTGGCGTACTGCTCGCAAGGCGCTGAAAAGCGGGGCTGTGGTTGCTCACGAGCCGCCGCAGTACTGCCGCCAATGGTGATCTTCCCGCGCCAAAAGCTGATCGGCTGCCTCAGGACCCCATGAGCCACGCGCATAGCTGACGACAGGCGGAGCCGCGTTGGTTTGCCAGCCTCTGATGATCGGGTCAATGATCTGCCATGAACCCTCGATGCCATCGCTGCGGACGAACAGCGAGGCATCGCCGTTCAGCGCGTCCAGCAGCAGGCGCTCATACGCCTCTGGAATGGCGTCCGCGCCAAAGGTTTGCTTATAGCTGAACGACATATCCACCGTGCGCGCCGATTGCAGCGAGTCAGGCTCTTTCGCCTCGAATTTCAGGTGAATGCCCTCATCCGGCTGAATGCAGATGCTGAGCGTGTTCGGCTCAAAGTGCTGCCCTTGCGGCAGGTTGAACATCAGGTGTGGCGGACGCCGAAAACGGACGATCACCTCGCTGGTTTTGCGCGTCAGCGCCTTGCCGGAACGCAAATAGAACGGCACGCCTTGCCAACGCCAATTATCCACATACAGGCGCAGCGCGGCGTAGGTTGGCGTTTGGGAATCGGGTGCGACGCCCGTTGTTTCGC
This sequence comes from Chloroflexi bacterium CFX4, assembly GCA_021404685.1. Taxonomy (GTDB): domain Bacteria; phylum Chloroflexota; class Anaerolineae; order Aggregatilineales; family UBA2796; genus CP2-2F. The sequence continues at coordinate 7,203 of QWHC01000032.1, forward strand.
GGTAGCCTTCATACTGAGCGCGCACCGTATCTGCCAGCGCCACCGGGCGAACCGCCTTCAGCACCTTGGCCGTCTCGTTACGCACAGCGTCTGCCTCAAAGGAAGTGGGCGGCTCCATAGCGATCAGCGCCAAAAGCTGCAACAGGTGGTTTTGAAACATATCGCGCAGCACGCCCGATCCATCGTAGTATTCGCCACGATGCCCAATATCCACCTTTTCGGCGACCGTGATCTGCACATATTCAACGTAATTCCTGTTCCAGATCGGCTCGAAAATGGTGTTGGCAAAGCGCAAGAACAGGATGTTTTGTGCGGTCTCTTTGCCCAAGTAGTGATCAATGCGGTAAATCTGGTGTTCGGCAAAGACGGCGCGCATTGCTTCGTTCAGGGCGCGTGCCGAAGGCAGATCGTAGCCGAACGGCTTTTCAACCACCACACGCCGCCAGCCGCCGCTTTCGGTGCAGAGCTTCAGCGCGCCGAGATTGGTCACAATCGGCACGTAGAGCGAGGGCGCGGTTGAAAGGTAGTAGAGGCGGTTGGACTCGCCGCCTTCACGCTCACACAGGAAGGCGTTCAGCTTGTCCACGTCTTCCAGCTTGGTGGCATCGCCGCTTACGTAGAAAACATGCTCGCAGAAGGCATCCCACGCGGCTTGATCAAACGTGCTGTTGGTGAATTCCACCGCGCCAGCGCGCAGTTTGGCGCGGAATTCTTCGTGGGAAAGCGCCGAGCGCGAAACGCCCACCACATTCAGGTTGGCAGGCAAGCGCTGCTTACGGCACAGGTTATACAGCGCCGGGATCAGCTTGCGTTGCGTCAGATCGCCCGATGCGCCAAAGATGACCACTGTATTGGCAAGCGAAGTGCTATCCGTCATACAGACTCCTAAAAACAAGTTAGGCGAGAGGCGCTAACAGGCAGCCGCCGCTCGCCACGAAAGATGGTAGGCTGCCTAATCCGTGCCGCGTGTGATGCGCCGAATGCCGCCGCTGCTGGCAACAATCACCTCGGTTGCCATAGCGAGGAACAAGCCATGCTCCACAATGCCCGCCCGTGCCTTGATGCGCGCTGCCAAGCTGATTGGATCCTCAATCTGCCCAAAGTGGCAGTCAAGGATCAGATGCCCCTGATCGGTGTGGAACGGTGCGTTGTTCAGCTCGCGCAGCGTCACTTTCGCGCCAAGCGATTCAAGGTAGCCCGCCTGGCTGCGCCAGCCGAACGGCACAACCTCAATCGGGACTGCCCAGCGCGTGCCAAGTTTGGGCGAAAGTTTGGACTCATCAATCACGATCACCTCACGGCGGCTTGCTTGCGCCACGATCTTTTCGCGCAGCAGCGCGCCGCCGCCGCCTTTGATCAGGTTCAGATCGGGATCAACCTCATCGGCGCCATCAATCGTTATATCAATGCCCGTCATGTCGTCGAGTTCGATCAGCGGAATGCCAAGCGCACGCGCCTCCTGCTCAATGCGCTGTGAGGTTGGCACGCCGCGCACAGCGTGCAGTTTGCCCATCTGGATGAACTCGGCAAGCCGCCGCAAGGCGTGGCTGGCAGTGCTGCCACTGCCCAGCCCAACCACCATGCCCGATTCGATCAACTCGACGGCACGCTCGGCAGCGCGGCGCTTAAGAAGGTCTACATCGGCGCTCATAGGGCAGCCAGCCCTTCCAGCAAGGCGCGCAGACCGCCTATCACATCCGCGCCCAGATCGATCCGCAGCACGCGGCGTCCGCCTTCGCGCAGCGCTTGCGCGTCGCCCAGTGCCTGTGCCAATTTCAGCACGCCAAAGCTCATCGCAGAGTCGGGCTTGCCCGCCGCATCGGGAATTGGCAGATCGTGTTCAGGTGTATTGGTGAACTGAATGAACGCACCAAGCCCAGCGTCGCCTTTGTGAAGCTGCCCTGTGCTGTGCAGGAAGCGCGGTCCGTAGCCAACGGTGACGGCGCGCCCCGTCAGTTCGCGCAGGCGTAAGCGCAGCAGCGCCAATGCCGAGTCGGTGCTGGGCGTCGGTGGCAGGTAGGCGTGCAAGCCAATGTAGCCGCCTTCGGCAACGGCACTGGCAAACGCCTTAAACGCTGCCGCCGCGCTGCCGCCTTGCAGACCTTCGCCGTAGAGCGTGAGCGCACCATCGGTCAGAGCAGGCGTTTGGGCAGGCAAAGCGCCCTGCTCACGGTAGGCAGCCACCACTTGCCGCGCTGCCACTTTGGCGCTTTCCACATTAGGTTGGTCAAAGGGATTGATGCCCAAGATATAGCCTGCCACAGCCGTTGCCAATTCCCACAAGAAGAACTGCCCGCCCAGATCGTACTTATCGCGCAGCACAAAGCGCACCGTTGGATGCCCTGCCTTCTCCAGCGCGGCAAAGGCTGCCTCGTGCTGGGTCTCGCCCTCAAGCTGAAGGTAGACAAACAGGCGATCCGCGCCGTAGGACTCTGGCGCGCCAACCGATTCGCCGACCACAGGCAGAATGCCCTTGCCTTCTTTGCCCGTTGACTCAGCGATCAACTGCTCGACCCAATCGCCAAAGCTGGCGATGGCGTTGCTGGTGATGAAGGTGACCTTATCGCGCCCGCGCAGCGCCATTTCGCCCAGAATCGCGCCGAGCCATGCCGCAGGATTGTAAACGGCATCGTGGGCAGGGCTGCACAAAAGCTGCATTTGCTCAGCGCTTTCCAGCAGGCGCGGCAGGTAGATGCCATCCAGCGCGGCTGGCACCAAGCCGAAGTACGAGAGCGCCGAATAGCGTCCGCCGATCTCAGGATCGTTCAAGAAAGCAGTGCGGAAGTGGTAATCCTTTGCCAGTTGTTCAATGGCGCTGCCCGGATCGGTGATGGCGATGAAATGCTGCCCTGCTTTGTGGGCGTCGCCGTCGTAGGCTTCCAGGACGCGGTTGTAGAAGGTCTTGAAGAACGAGACCGTCTCCACCGTGCCGCCTGATTTGGTCGAGACGATATAGAGCGTTTGCCGCGGCGCGAAGCGATCCGCAAAAGCGCGCACATGGTCAGGATCGGTGCTATCCAGCACATGCACATCCAAGTTGCCCACGCTGCTGCCATAGACTTTGGCAAACAGCTCCGGCGCAAGGCTAGAGCCACCCATGCCCAGCAGCACAACCTGCTTGATGCCATCCGCCCACACTTCATCGGTCAGCGCGTAGAGCCGTTCTAAAACCTCAGGTTCGTTCAGGCGCGTGGCAATGTTCAGCCAGCCCAGCCGATTGCTGATCTCGGTTGGCTCAGGCTTCCAGACGGTGTGATCCTTCACATAAATGCGCTGGATGATGTCGTGCGCGTCCATCTGCTCTAAGCGCGCACGGATGCTTAGCCATGCCTCACCCAAATTGGCATAGCGGCGCTGCGACTCTGAGATCAGGCGTTCGCGCTTTAGCTCGATGCTATCCATGAGCGACTCGAATGATTTGGCAAAAGACGAGACGCCTTCGCGCAGAAGTTGCTCCGTCACCACCTGCATATCAATGCCAAGCGCTGCCAACTGCGCCAAGTGCGCCTTTGCCTCGTCCAGCCCTTGTTCAATGGTCAGGGCAACCGTGGCATGGTCTTGGAGCGCGTCAAGCGTCGCTGGCGGCACCGTGTTGACGGTATCTGCGCCGATCAGGTTATCCACATAGATCGTATCGGGATAATTCGGGTTCTTGGTGCTGGTGCTTGCCCACAACGGGCGCTGCACCCGTGCGCCCAACGCCAGCAGGCGCGCCCAACGCTCACCGCTGAACACCTGACGGAACGCCTCGTAGGCGAGCTTGGCATTGGCAATAGCGATCTTGCCCTGTAGGTCGGTGTTACCAAGCTTTGCCAGCTCACCATCTACCAACGAATCAACACGGCTGACGAAGAATGAGGCAACCGACGCCACGCGCACCAGATCGCCGCCGCGCTCCGCCAACTGCTCCAAGCCGCGCAGGTATGCCTCCATCACTGCCTGATAGGCATCGAGGGCAAAGATGAGCGTCACGTTGATGTTGATGCCTTCGCTGATGAGCGCCTGCACCGCCGGAATGCCCTCAGGCGTTGCCGGCACCTTAATCATCACGTTGGGGCGTCCCACCTCAGCAAACAAGCGCCGCCCTTCGGCAATGGTGCGCTCAGTGTCGTGCGCCAGCTTTGGGCTAACCTCAAGGCTGATGTAGCCATCTACGCCGTTGGTCTGCTCATAGATGGGCTGCAAAATGTCGGCGGCGGCGCGGATGTCCTCGACTGCCAGTGCCTCATAGATTTCTTCCACCGATCTGCCCGCCTGCACCAAGCCTTGCAGGGCAGTATCATAGTCCGTGCTGCCGGCGATGGCGCGTTCAAAGATGGTTGGGTTGCTGGTGACGCCTAGCACGCCCGCCTCAACCAATTTCTGCAAACCGCCCGATTCTAGAAGCGTGCGGCGGATGTTGTCGTACCAAATGGATTGCCCAAGCGCGGCAAGGGCGTGCGCTTTTGTCGTTGTCATAATCATTCTCCATATAGCAAATACGCCGCTTCTAGGCTAGACGCGGCGTGCTTAGAAATGCTTTCAGCCGTGCTGATCCCTGAACGGATTATAGTGCAACATATGTTAAGCCTTCAACACAGAGGCGCGCCTGTTCGCTGCACAGGCTTCACGGTTTTCTCTCAAAGCGGGTGCGGCGCCTTAGATGTGATTGACTCCAGCCTGCTCTAATGAGACAATTCAGCAGCATAGCACGTTAGCGCGTGCCTGAGAACGTAGCACTTAGCACATCTAAGCGGAGTGAAAACAGGATGACAGCAGCGGAACTTCAAGCAAAAGGCACCGAACTTTTCATGCAGCGCGATTATGAGGCAGCACAGGCGCAGTTTGAGCAGGCAAAAGCTGCCTACGAGGCGGAAGGCAAGCCGGAGATGGCAGCCGAGATGCAGGTGAACCTGGGCTTGATCGATCAGCGTTTGGGCAACTTTGAAGCAGCCGTTGAGAAGCTGAACGCGGCGCGCCAATTCTTCGCTGAGCGCGGCGATGCCGAACGTGAGGCCATGGTCATTGGCAATCTGGGCGGCTTGTATATGGCAGAAGGCAACGCAGAGCAGGCGTTTACCCTGCTGCGCGAGGCAGCCGATGCCTTCCGTGAGGCGGGCGATAACGACCGCTACGGGCGCACGTTGGTGGAGCTTGCCAACCTGCAAGCACGCGGCGGCAAGTGGATGCAGGCAGCCGCTACCTATGAGGTTGCGCTAGACCTTGTGCAAGAGCCAAACTTCCGCCAAAAGGTGCTGAAGGGCTTGCTCAGCATTAAAAATCGGCTGACGGGCGGCGGCGTGCCGAAAAGCTTGCCTGAGGACGCCGAGAAGAAGCCTGACGCCTAAACGGCAGACCACCTAAACAGCATAACGGACGGTGTTTACCCGTCCGTTGTTTTTAACTATTTTCAGCTTAGGGTGCGCTGCGCTTCCATGTGCCATCTAGCAGGCGGAAGGTGAGCGTTTCGGTTTGGTCAGCACGCAGCACTTGCACAACGGCGCGGGGTGTGCCATCGTCGCCGTTGGTGATGGCAGCCGCCAAGACTTGCCCGTTGGGCTGCGTTTTGTTGTTCAGGCGCTGCTGAAGAAGCGTCCGCGTCGTGGCGTCTGCCACATTCCAGAGTGTTTGCAGCGCCACCAGATCATCCTGGGCGACGAGTTGGCGCTCAACGTCCAAGCGCCACTGAAAGAAGGGACGCCAGTCAAGGCTGAGCTGTTCAAGCGGCTGCCCAAGCGCACGCGCAATCAGGCTGATGTCGGACTCTAGGGTCAGGTTGCGCGCTATGGCTGCCAGCGCCGAATCGCCGTAGGCATCGCGCAGGCTTTGCATAAAGGCAAGGCGCAGCACGTCCATCCGTCCGCTATAGGTTGCCGCCAACCACTCCACCAACGTCTGGTGCAGCCAGGCGGCGTCGGCGTTCCCGCGTGGGCGCAAGCCGCCGCTGACCAAATCTACCTGACGCGCTGCAAGGTGCGCGGCGACGGCATCTTCAATCGGGATTGGCAGCGGATTGAGCAAGGGCAAGCGGTCGTCACGCGCCAGCGGTGAAGGCACAAACAGGCGATCAGGCTGCGCGCTATCCCACGCCACTTGCAGCACCGGGTTCGGCACGATCTCAATCTCGATGGCAGGGCAGGCGCTGTTGCCGAGCATTTGGCAGCCTTCGCGCCACCAACCCGCTGCCCGTTCCAGCAACAAGCGCGCCGAATCAGCGTCAAGCTGCTGATAACGCACCGTCACCGAATCGCGCTGCAAGGTTTGCGCGCCACCCCAGAAGGTGTAATCGGAAGGCACATGCCGCCAGCCATCGCTATAGCGCCAGTAGAACCACACCGCCCGATGTGGCACGCCGTTCAGCACCTCCTCAAAAACGACGCGCCCCCGCAAGCCGTCTACCGCCGCCTCGAAAACGGTGCCGGTCAGGCTCAGGTTGTTCTCCAGCTTAAGCGCCTGATAGAAGTGAAAGCGCTCACCCTGGGCAATGTACCAGTTGTTGCCGGCGCTGCGCTGAAGCTCCATATAATCGCCATAGTTGCCGATCCGCAGCGCTGTCAGTTCCGCTTGCAGCGTATCGGTCAGGCTTTGGCGCAGTTGGCTGTCCACATCTTCAAGGCGCAGCAACACCAACAGCACGCCCACACCAACCAACAAGGCAACCAGCATGGTGAAGGCGATTAGCCGCCAGCGCTGGCGGCGGCGGCGTGTGCGTTCCTCCGGCGGCTCCGCAGCGCGCTCATAAATCCGATCTGCCTCGATCTGCCAATCCAGTTTGATGCCCAACGCTGTTGCAACACCTCATTCAAACTTCGGTTTACTCAGAGTCACCTCACCTGCGAAGACGCGATGCACTTTGCCATCCTCACCGCGCACCAAGAGCGCGCCATCCTCATCCACGTCTACCGCTTGCCCGCTGATAGCGCGTGTGCCTAGCCCGACATCGGTCGCCTGTACGTGCCTGCCCAAGGTGCTGAGCGCTGCCCGCCATGCCTGAAAGAGCGAGAGTCCCTCAGCACGGGCTGCCCAGCTCTCAAGCTGATTGAGCAGTGCGGCGAGAAGGCGTGCGCGGTCTATATTCGGGATGCTGTGCGCCTCTAGGTTGGTGGCTGATTGGCGCAGTTCGGGCAGATCAAATGGCACGCGCACATTGATGCCGATGCCAACGATGATCGCCTCTAGCACGGCGCCGTTCCACAGTGGCTCAATCAGGATGCCCGCCACTTTGCGATCATGGATGTGAACATCGTTGGGCCACTTCAATTTGACGCAAGCCGAGTCAAGGTTTGGCAGTTCGAGCAGCGTGTTCCGAACCGCCACGGCTGCCGCCATTGTATAGCGCGTTGCCGGCGGCGTCGTCTTGGGTGGGCGCAGCACCGTGCTGCACAGCAACGCAGTACCGCTGGGCGCCTGCCAGTGCCGACCAAAGCGCCCGCGCCCCGTCTCTTGCATTTCCGTGACGACCACCGCACCATGTGGCGCGCCTTCGGCTGCCCATGCCCGCGCCACGTCATTTGTGCTGCCAACTGTTTTCAAGAACCGAAATGGGCGCTTGCCAAGCGCAGCTTCAAGTCGTTCGATGTTCAATATTCCGTCGTTTAGCTCACTCGCCATAAGGTGTCCAGATGTTTTTGACCTGTGTTGCAGCGCGCAGGAAACTTTGCCCTTCGCCCTCGGTGCGGTCAAACCAGTGGCGCGGAGTCGCCTCCGCCCAAGTGCGTTTGAGGTTGCTCACAGAGGCAGCCTCAACCAATTTCACGCCGTCCGCTGTGCCGAAATACCACAGCGCGTCCACGTCCTCGTGTTCGGCAAGCGTTTTCGCCAGCACAGCGCGTTTGCCCGTCACGATGTTCACCACGCCGCTTGGCACGTCCGACGTTTCCAAGACCTGATAAAAATCAGTGGCAAGCAGCGGATACGCCTCCGATGGCACGGCGATAACCGTGTTGCCCATCGCTATGGCCGGTGCGATCAGCGAGATCAGGCTGAGCAGCGGCGCTTCATCCGGGCAGAGAATGCCGATCACGCCCATCGGTTCAGGAATGGCAAGCACAACGCCGCGCAGGGGCGTGCTATGCACCAGCCCATCATATTTATCTGCCCAGGCCGCGTAGGTGAACAAGCGCTTGATGGCTGCTTCAACCTCGGCGCTGCCATCTTGCCCGGTCAGCGTGCTTAGGCGTGCTGCGAACTCTGCGGCGCGCACTGCCAAATTTTCGGCAAGGTAGTAGAGGATTTGGGCGCGGCTATGCCCGTGCGTGAACGCCCAGCCTGCTGCGGCGTGCGCTGCCTCTACCGCATTACGGATGTCTTTACGGTTGCCTTCGCCCACCTCTCCGATCAGGCGTCCATCGGCGGCGCGCACGGGCAAACTGTAGCCGCTATCTGGGCGTGCCTGCTTGCCACCAATGAACAGTTTGGGTGTGCGGTCAATCAAGGGCGGCGCTTCCGCCAGGGCAACTGCCGCCTGAGTGGGTGTGACAGCCTGTGGCGGCGCCGCCTTAGGCGCGTCCTTCCGCGCTGTGAGGTATTCGTACATGCCTTCCCGTCCGCCTTCGCGCCCGTAGCCACTTTCACGGTAGCCACCAAAGCCGGAGGCAGCGTCAAACAGATTGGTGGCGTTGATCCAGACTGTGCCTGCTTTTACCTTGCGCGCAATATCCAGCGAGAGGTTAAGGTTATCCGACCAGACCGATGCTGCTAAGCCGTAGGGTGTGTTGTTGGCGAGGGCGACTGCTTCAGCAGGCGTGCGGAAAGTCATGACGACCAACACAGGTCCGAAAATTTCCACTTGGGCTATGGTAGAGGCAGGCGAGACATTTGTAAAGAGGGAAGGTGGATAAAAGTAGCCTTCGGTTGGGCAAGCGATGCTGGGCTGCCAGAGCTGCGCGCCTTCCGCAATGCCTTGCGCCACCAACGCCTGAATCTTCTGCAACTGCACGGGTGCGATGATTGCGCCGATATCCACCGCTTTATCCAGCGGATCGCCAATGCGGAGCGTCTCCATGCGCGCCTTCAGTTTACTAATCAAGCGCTCAGCAATATTTTCCTGCACCAAGAGCCGTGATCCCGCGCAGCAGACCTGCCCCTGATTAAACCAGATGGCATCCACCACGCCTTCGACCACGCTGTCTAGATCGGCATCCTCAAAGACGATGAAGGGCGATTTGCCGCCAAGCTCTAGCGAGAGCTTCTTGCCGCTGCCGGCAGTCTGCTGACGGATGATGCGCCCAACCTCTGTTGAGCCGGTGAAGGCGATCTTATTCACCTGTGGCTGTGCCACAAGCTGCGCGCCCACTTGCCCATCGCCCGTGATGATGTTGACCACGCCCTTGGGCAAGCCAACTGCCTCGCACAGTTCGGCAAAGCGAATGGCTGTGATCGAGGTGAACTCAGCCGGCTTCAAGACCACTGTGCAGCCGGCGGCAAGCGCGGGCGCAACCTTCCACGCCAACATCAGCAGTGGAAAGTTCCAAGGGATAATCTGCGCGGCAACGCCTGCTGCCTGCATATCGGGAAACTCAGCCTCCAGCAACTGCGCCCAGCCCGCGTGGTGATAAAAGTGGCGCGCCACCAACGGAATATCTATGTCGCGTGTCTCGCGGATCGGCTTGCCGTTATCGAGCGTTTCTAGCACGGCGAACAGGCGTGCGTGTTTCTGAATGCCGCGTGCCAGCGCATAAAGGTAGCGCGCACGCTCAGCGCCTTCCCGATCGCGCCAAGCAGGCAGCGCAGCCGCAGCCGCGCTCACGGCTGCCTCAACGTCTGCGGCAGAGGCTTGCACCAGGCGCGTCAGCAGCTTGCCATTGGCAGGGTTGATGCTCTCGAAGGTCTGATCGCCGCGCACCCACTGCCCGTTGATGTACATAGGCAGCCTGCCGCCGTGCTTTGCCAGCCATGCTTGCGCTGCCGCTTCCGATTCCGGCGCAAGACCATAAGGCAGTGCTTCAAAGAGTTCGGAGAGGTTCGGTTTGGTCATGCTTGCCTATCACTTTCATTGAATTGTGTTCATTGAGTTATTTTGCGCTGCGCCCACGCAAGGGCAGCTTCACGGAAAAGATGCTGCCTTCACCCAGCGCAGTCTCCACACTGATTGTACCGTCATGTTGCTCGACGATGGCTTTAACGATTGCTAAGCCTAAGCCGGTGCCTTCTTCTTGCAAATAAGCAGGCTGTGGCACGCGGTAGAACTTCTCGAACAGGTGCGGCAGCGCTTCTTCTGGAATGCCCATGCCGTTATCGCGCACAATGATAGATAAATGGTCATCTTCGGTGAATGCCTCCAGCATAACGCTGCCGCCGGTGGGCGTATATTTCAGCGCATTGGCAACCAAGTTAGCGATGACGCGGCACATGGCATGGCGCTCAACGTTTACCTCTGCATCACCCTTAGGCAACTGCATCGTCAGATCGATCTGCTTGCGCTCTGCCAGCAAGTCAAAGCCGATCAGCGCCTCTTGCACCAATAAATGCAGGCTGATCGGCGCACGGTTCGGCGCGTAGCCTGCCTCAATGCGCGCAATATCCAGCAAGTCGGAGATGATCGCCAGCATGAAGCCCGTCTTCCGCTCGATAATATCAACAAGCTGCACCTGTTCTTCTGTAAGCGGACTTTCGCGCAAGGTCTCCACCGCGCCAATGATGATGCCTAACGGATTCTTCAAATCGTGCGAGACGCTCCGCACAAATTTATCTTTAATTTCGGCGATGGCTTCCAAATGCCTGATTTGCTCTTGGCGCAGCACTTCCAATTCGCGCTGCTGGCGGTAGAGCGCCACATGCGTATTCACACGCGCCAGCACTTCGGGAATGTGCAGCGGCTTGGTCACATAATCTATAGCACCCACGCCAAAAGCACGCACTTTATCAAGCGATTCATCTGATGAGCTAACGAAGATCACTGGCACAGGGCGCGTGCGCGAATCTGCCTTGAGCTGGATGCACGTCTCAAAGCCATCCAGATTAGGCATGTTGATATCCAACAACACCAAATCCAGCCGCGTTTGGCGCGCAATGGCGAGCGCTTCAAGCCCATCCGCCGCCTGCAAGATGTCATAGCCGCCGTGTTGCCGCAGCAAACCATCTAAGATGCGGCGGTTATATTCCACGTCATCCACAACAAGAATCGTCCCATTGGACATGCGTCACCTACTTCTTAAGCTGATTCATCAAATGGCACAAGATGATAGCCTTCCAGGCTGAGCGCACGCAGCGCACGCGCTAGGCTGGCTTGGCGCACCAAAAGGTAGTCCGTGTTATAGGTGGAGAGGGCAAAGATCGTGATGCCAACCGCCGCCAACGCCGTGCTGATGCCTGCCAGAATGCCCGTCAGCGAAAAGTCGAGCGTGCCTTCAACGCGCAGCGCACGCAATCCGCCCTCTCGCGGAATGCCAAGCGGCACGGCTGATTCTTGGCAAACAATCGAGAGTTCCTCAGGCGTGCGGGCAACCACCACAAGGCTGCCCGTCGCCCAATCAGGCAGCGGTGCCGTGGGTGGCAACTGACACACAGCGAACACATCAGGGAGGACGCTTAACGTGAGATCAGTCGGTTGCATGGCGAAATTCCTAAGTCCAAACACCTTAAGATAATACCCTTACTTTACACGCATTTTGCCAATTTTGCCGCCTATCTAACAAAGGAAAGCGCGCCTAGCTGGTGGCGCAAGGGGAGAAGCGCGCTCCGTCCGCCGTTTTTCGGGACCGCGTAGGGAAGCACCCCGTTCCCTAGCCCCCGCCCCGCGTGCAGGACGGGAGAATCAGACGCCAGCTCCCCGTTCCCGCCAAGCCTCCACCCCTCGCAGCCCGACTCCCCTTTCCCTGCGGGCGCGAAAGAGGCAGAGAGATAAGGCGTGCTTCCCTCAAAACCATTTGTCACTTTTGCCAAACACCC
>QWHC01000016.1 GCA_021404685.1 Chloroflexi bacterium CFX4
GTTCCAGTCGCCTGCCACGGGCAGATCGGACGAGTCGCCGAACAGGATGCTGAAGTCAGCCGAACCTGTGGTGTTGCTGTTGCGAAGGTAGAAGGTCGTGTCGCTAGGGCGGAAGATGCCGATGGTCTCCAGCTTGCCCGTCGGCGCAGTGGTGCTGAAGCTGAAGGTGAGGTTGCCCGCCAGCTTATCTGAATCCGACACGGCTGTAATTTCATCGGCGATGGCGGTCACGGTGCAGGTGGCATTGGCAGGCAGTTGGATGGTCGGCGTGAGGATAACAACGCGGTTCGGCGAACTATTCAGGCTGAAGGTGCGCGGCACGCCATTGCAAGTGAGCGTGAATGAGGCAGGGCTGAAGTTGACCACTTCGTTAAAGTTAACTCTGATGGATACACTGCGCGGAACATTCAAGTCACCACTTGAAGGCAACACACCAATGACAGCCGGCACAGTATCGAGTGGTTCAACCACAAAAATATCGGACACATTGTTTGTATCGCCGCTCACCAAATTGCTAGCAGTCGACTCGAAACCCACAAAACGCCCGTCGGCAGAAATAGCGGGACGCTGAGACCCATTGTTACCCTGTACGCCGCTAAGTGCAACTGAAATGCGACTCGTCCGCCCAGTTTGGCGGTCATGTATGAAAACGTCAAACAAACTGTTCGTGTCGCCACTCACGAGGTTGAAAGCAACGGAGTCGAACACCACGTAGCGCCCATCGGCGGAGATAGCAGCGAAGGTCGAGGTGCCGTTAGCTTGTGCGCCATCGCTAGCAACCGAGACACGGGTGGTTTGCCCTGTTTGGCGGTCATGCACAAAGATGTCAGTCACACCGTTCGTATCGTCACTCACGAGGGTGCTGGCAAGCGACTCAAATGCCACATAGCGCCCATCAGCAGAGATAGCAGTATCTAGTGAGATAGTGTTGGCTTGTGTGCCGTCGCTGGCAACCGAAACGCGAGTCGTCTGCCCCGTTTGGCGATCATGCACAAAGACATCCGTGCTGTTATTGGTATCTCCACTCACAAGATTGTTGGAAATTGATATAAATGTCACAATGCGTCCATTGGCAGAAATCACAGACTGAGATGAAGCCTCGTTTCCTTGTGTGCCATCACTGGCAACCGAGACGCGAGCCGTCTGCCCTGTCTGGCGATCATGCACGAAAATATCAGAAACATTATTAGTATCGCCACTCACCAGATTGCTGGCAGCCGACTCAAATGCCACAAAGCGTCCATCAGCGGAAATGGCTGCCTGAGTCGAGTTACCATTCCCTTGCGTGCCGTCACTGGCAACCGAAACGCGAGAGGTTTGCCCTGTCTGGCGGTCATGCACGAAAATATCGCGCACACCGTTCGTATCGCCACTCACCAGATTGCTGGCAGCCGACTCAAATGCCACATAGCGCCCATCGGCAGAGATGGCAGCTCGAAAGGAGTTACCATTCGCTTGTGTGCCGTCACTGGCAACCGAGACGCGAGCCTGCCCTGTCTGGCGGTCATGCACGAAAATATCGCGCACACCATTGGTATCGCCACTCACCAGATTGCTGGCAGCCGACTCAAATGCCACATAGCGCCCATCGGCAGAGATGGCAGCGAGGATTGACCCACTATTGGCTTGTGTGCCATTGCTTGCAACCGAGATGCGCTGAATATCGAGAATGATCATCCCTTGCGCGAAGGCAACGCTTAAGCCGACCAGGCTGAGCAGCATGGTTAGACCGATAATTGCAATCCGTTTGATTCCCAACCGAAACATTTGTTCGTCCTCATGTTTAGTCATACCACCTGAACAACCAACTCTAAGTATAAGGGCAAGCCGTGATGGTGCGTGCATGAGATTTCGGTGATGAGGTGAATTATGTAGGAACGCGCCACACTGCACAGTGCGTGGCCTGGAAAGTTCCGCCCTGCACAGGGCGGAACCTAATGTAAGGTGCGTTTCAACGAACTGTGAGGCTGCCTCAGCGCGGCGCTTGCACCTTAAGATCGCTCCAGACGACGTTGCCAAAGCCATCATAGTTGACGGTGTAGCGCTGCCTGATCTCGAACGTGCGCCACTCTGCTTCATCTCTGGCGCGGTACTCTAAGGGCTTGTCGTTAGGCTTATCCACTTTGGTGAAAAAGACCAGCAGGCGTTCTTCACGTCCGCCTTCGCGCTCGCGTGTTCCCAAGTTCACAGCACCCCAGACAATCGGATCATCAGCACCGCCGCTAGTCCGTACATCTCGAACTTTCTGCCACTGATCATAAGTGTAGTTGCAGAATTGATCGGGACGGTATTCGGTGCGGCTGCGATTTTCAAAGATCGGCTGCTCAACAAAGGTGCCATCGCCTCGATCAACGCGCCGTGTGCCGGTTTGCACGCGCTCAGTGACGGTATAGGGGCGATCTCGCGTGCTGCACGAGACATTGTAGGCAGCCGGCGGCATTTGGTCGCGCCAGTCACTGCCCGTCAGCGTGTTCAGGCGTTCCACCGCAATCACGCGAGTCCACTGCAAATCGCTCACGGTGAGTTCGCCTGCGATGCGCCGATTGGCGTTGATGAACAGGAAGGCGAAAAAGGCAACAATGGCGACCACGATGAGGATGAATGGCGTCCAGTTGGTCTTTTTCGGCTTGGCGGCTGCCTGTTCTGCCTGGAAGCGCTTCAGCACCAGATCATCTGCTTTGCCACTATCCTCTGCTGAGCCTGCCACCACAGACGCTTTGCGGGCAACCTCAGCGGCACCGCTTAGGTCGCCACCGCACGAGACGCAGAACTGTGCCGCAGCACTGTTTGGCTGCTGGCAATAAGGGCAAGCGCGGTCTGCGCCATGATAAGCATACTTCGGATCAGTGACCAGTTTCTTGTCTTCTTCGCTGGGAAAGTAGCGCCATTCCGGCTCTTGTTTGGCGCCGCAGCTAGGGCAAAAGCGATGATCAACGCCGAGCAATTTTTGCGTGCCGCAGAACTTGCAATCCCACAGCATTTGGTAGACGGGTTCGCCACCAGCGCTAGGCGGTGCGCTGCGCGGCGGTGTGGGTGGCAGCATGGTAGCCTCCTGTGCTTGAAAACAGATTACCGTTTAATTTAACCACACTAAATGATCTTCGCCGTAGGGTATAGGGATTCAGATGGTGCATTTTATTGGTTTTTAACATTTTGCGCCTAGTGAGAAGTATTGGTAACAGGGAGAAGGTAAAGAGTACGCATCTTCAAACCTGTGCAAATTGCCCGTAACACGCCAATGCCTTCACCCCACGCGCAATCCTGCCTGCATTCAGGGCGGGACTTTGACTTCCAATTCTCTTTCCCGGCTGGTGGGGAAAGGGCGAGGGAGAGGAGGCTTCATCGTTTGCGGCTAGGGGATCAGCGTTCCCAAAATTTGGCATTTCAAGTTGACTGTATTATGCTTTTGTTATAAAGTATCCAAAACGATTTGGACTTACTGTTTATGCAGGTTCGGCTTAAAGATATTGCTAAATTAACCGGTTATTCGATCACCACTATCTCACGGGCGCTGGCAGGCTATGCCGACGTGAACGCCGAAACACGCGCCTTCATCTTGCAGACGGCACATCAGCTTGGCTACCAACCGAACGGCATCGCGCAGCAGCTTCGCCAGCAGATTGCCAACGCCATTGGCTTAATCATCCCTTCGGATGCACACGACCTCAACGGCGATTTTTTCAGCCAACTGCTGCATGGCATCAGCGCAGAGGCTGCCGAACAACACTTTGACATCCTGATCTGCTCTGCGCTGCCGGGTGAGGAGGAAATGCGCGCCTACCGCCGTTTGGTGGGTGGCAACCGCGTGGACGGTGTGATCCTTGCCCGCACACGCCGCGATGATCCGCGCATTGCTTATCTGCGCGCTAAAAAGCATCCCTTCGTCGTCTCTGGGCGTGCTGCGCCGAACGAGCCTTCCGATTTTCCCTATATTGATGTGGATAGTCAGGCAGCCATCCGTATGCTTGTGGCGCACCTGCACAGCTTAGGGCATCGCCAGATCGGGCTAATTCTGCCGCCGCCTGATGTTGCCTACACCGGCTACCGTCTGATGGGCTATCAGGAAGGCTTGGCAGCAGCAGGGCTGCCCTTCTGCGCCGACTATCTTCAATACGGTGATTTGGCGCGTAGCGGTGGCTTTCATGCCGCGCAGCATTTGCTCAGCACGCAGCCGCAACTGACCGCCCTGATCGCCTGCAACGATTTGATGGCGCTCGGCGCGATCAGCGCTGCACTTGGGCGCGGCTTGCGTGTGGGCGCCGATCTTTCGATTGTCGGCTTTGATGACTTGCCCGCGGCGGAATACAGCCACCCGCCGTTGACGACCGTTCGCCAGCCTATCTATGGGATCGGGCGGCGCCTGGCAGCCATGCTGATCGGGCTGATTCGCGGCGATCAGAGCGCACATACACAGATCATCCTGCAAGGTGAGCTGATTGTGCGTGCCTCTAGCGGCGCGCCGCAGACCAGGTGAGTCCTAAAGGAGGTGATGCACAACCCAATTTGCGTACCGTTAAACATAAGCAGATTCTTTTAGACTTAAAACCCTTTGGAGGAACAACTATCATGAAGCGTATTCGTCTCTTTCTGGCAGCCGCATTGATGGCGGCGTTGGTGATCAGTGGTGCAGGTGTCACCGCGCAGAGCGAAGTCACCTTCCTTTCCACGCAGTTCAACATCGTAGAGGAAGCGGCAAAGGCACGCACCATTTTTGAAGGCTTTACAGATGGCAAGGCAAACTTTGTGACCACTGAAGAAGGTCCGATGATTGACCTGCTGAAGGCAGAAGGGCAAGCGGGACGCGGCGCAAACGACGTGATCGGCGCGCTGCATGGCACCTTCCCGAACTTGGTGGAAGGCGACCTGCTGCTGGATATGTCCGACCTGTTGGCAGAGATCAGCGGCGCGGTGGATGTCAATGAGTCGTTGGTGGAGCTGGGCAAACTCGGCACGACCGACTTCCAATACTACATCCCGTGGATGCAGGCAACCTACACCATGGCTGCTAATGTTGAGGCGCTGCAATATCTGCCCGAAGGCGCAGATCTGAACAGCCTGACCTACGAGCAGCTTGCCATGTGGGCGAAAAATATGCAAGAGGCGATGGGATCGCCCGGCTTGGCGTTCCCTGTCAAGGGCTTGTGGAATCGCTTTATGCAGGGCTATGCCTTCCCCTCGTGGACGGGCGGCATGGTGACGGGCTTCAAGACGCCTGAGGCAGTGGCGATGCTCACCTTCTTCCGCGATGAGCTGTGGCAATATGTGAATCCTGAGTCGATCAACTACGACTTTATGGGTGCGCGCTTGCTCAGTGGCGAGGCGATGGTGGTTTGGGATCACGTAGCGCGCCTAAAGCCCGCCTTTGATGCCGAGCCTGATAAGTTTGTGGCGTTCCCGGCGCCTGCTGGTCCTGCTGGGCGCGGCTATATGCCTGTGGTGGTTGGTGTGGGCATCCCTGCTACGGCGCCAAACCCACAAGGTGCCATGTCGTTTGTGAAGTACCTGCTCAGCCCTGAGACGCAGGGTGCTATCATGCGCGAGCTAGGCTTCTATCCTGTTGTCTCAGGCGTGGATACCAGCGATCTGCCAGCCGGCGTCGCCAAGCAGTTTGAGGCAGTGCAGGCGCAAGGCTTGGCTGAGGATGCCATCCCGTCTTTGCTGCCGGTTGGCTTGGGCGCACGCGGTGGCGAGATCAACGAAATCTACCGCAACGCCTTTAGCCGCGTCATCTTTGATGGCGAAGACCCAGAGGCTGTGCTGAACGATCTGGGCGCGGCGCTGCAAGCATTGCTCAACGAGACCGGCGCACGTTGCTGGGCGCCTGATCCAGTCAGCGAAGGCGCTTGCCAACTGAAGTAAGCTAACCTTTAGGGCGGCGTGGTGCGCTGGATCGCTGCGCCGTCCCTTTCGCTCTGAAAGCCAAAATAGTCTTTTATTTGTGAGGCTGCATTGCGTGAAAAATCATCTGATGAAAAAACAGCGCGCCGCCGCTTAAACCTTACGCCTTACCTGCTGCTGCTGCCTTCCATGCTCTACCTGCTGCTCTTTTTTGCTTACCCAATGGTGCAGGCATTTCAGTTAGCGCTCAGCAAAAATGTGGATGTGCTAAATTTGCGCGCCGAGCCGAACCTTGAATCGCCAGTGACGGGCAGCCTTGCCATGCAGACCGTTGCTACGGTGTTGGAGCGCGAACGCAGCGAAGAGGTGCTGCCGACGGGCGTCAGCCGCGCTGTGTTCTGGTTCAAAGTAGAAGCGCCTGACCTTGAAGGCGATCTGGTGCAAGGCTGGGTAAGCCAACGCAACATCTTCATCGAGAACCGCACCGAGTCGCAGACCTTGCGCGTGACAACTGGTGAGCCAACCCGCGTTTTCACCACCGAGTTTATCTCGCGCATGGTGAATGATTTCCGTTTCTTGCCCGCGCTTGGTACGACCATTCTGCTTGCCGTGCTGATCCTGCCTATTCAATTCACGTTGGCGATCATCATCGGCTTGGTGCTGCAAAGCCAAATTCGCGGCAGCAGTTTGTTTTTGTATATATATGCCATTCCCTTAGGCGTCTCTGACCTGACGGCAGGCATTGTTTGGTATTCAGTCTTTACCCAACAAGGCTTTTTGAACTCTGCCCTTGTCACAGCAGGCATTCTAGAGCGCCCATTTATCTTTTTGCAGGCAAGCAACACCGGCTGGATGATCACGGCGGTCGTTATCGCTGAGGTGTGGCGTGCCACATCGCTGGTCATGGTGATTGTGGTGGCAGGTTTACAGGCGATCCCACGCGAATATCTTGAGGCGGGCGAAGTGTTCGGCGCAACGGTCTGGCAGCGCCTCACGCGGATTATCTTGCCGCTGCTCAAGCCAAGTTTGCAGGTGGCGCTCATCCTGCGGACGATCCTCGCCTTCCAAGTCTTTGCGGTGCTGGTGGCGATTACGGGCGGCAATGTGCTGACCGTACTTGGTAACGAGACTTTCCGCTGGTACGATCCGGGTCGCTTCAACAATCCGAATGTCGCGGCGACTTATGCAGGCTTCATCCTGCTGATCTCGCTGGCAATTTCGTTCTTCTACCTGCGCGCCGTGCGCGGACAAGAGGAGGCATTGAAAAACGCATGACCGCTGAAACAGGCTTTACCCAAGTGCCAAGCGTGCCGCTTACCCTTGATGCGGCGCAGCGGCGCGCCAAACGCCGCCACAACCTGCGGCGCGCCTCGATCTATGCGGTGGCGGTGAGCATTGCGATCTTCATCTTGCTGCCGATCTGGTTGATGGTAGTGATGGCGTTCAGCACGCCGCAAAATGTGCGCGCCTTCCCAAAGCCCATCGTGCCAAATCCCATCTCCACCGAGACGCTGCAATTCTTCTTAGGCGTAGACGGTATTCTGCGCGCCACGGGCAACAGCATTTTGGTGGCAGTCATCACGCTGATTCTCTCCTCACTGATCGCCATCCCGGCTGGCTATGCCATTGCGCGCTACCTCTTTCCCGGACGCGACGCTGTGCGGCTTGGTATTCTTTCGGTGCGCGCCTTCCCGATTTTGGTGCTGGCGGTGCCGTTGGCAACCATCTACATCCAGATCGGCGTCTTTGATAGTCCCTTCAGCCTTGCCCTGATGCATGTGGCGCTGACCTTGCCCACGACGATTCTTGTGGTGGCGAGCGTGTTTGCCAGCGTGCCGTATGAATTGGAGGAAGCGGCGCAAGTGTTCGGCTGCACACCGACTCAGGCATTTTGGCGTGTGGTGTTGCCGCTCTCTATTCCCGGCATCGCTGCCTCTGCCATCCTCACCTTCGTGCTGAGTTGGAACGAAGTCTTTGCCGCCATCACCTTAACGCTGCAAAACCGCACATTGCCGGCGGAAATTCTCTACACGCTCGATAAATCGGACGATACCTTTAAGTTTGCGGGCGCCTTCTTCATGCTGCTGCCTGCAATCGTGTTTATCTACTTTATTCGGCGCTATCTGTTCAACATGTGGGGTCAGATCAGCAAGTAAGGAGCGGTGCGTATGGCAGAGTTAGTCATTCAGAACGCTGTAAAACATTTCGGTAAGTTCACCGCCATTGACGATGTGAGCCTGACCGTGAGCGACCGCGAGTTTGTGGTGCTGCTTGGTCCAAGCGGCTGCGGCAAAACAACGCTGCTGCGCGCCGTCGCAGGCTTGGGCATGGTGGATTCAGGCAGGATCACCGTTGGCGGCAAGGACATCACCTTTCTGCCGCCGCGGGAGCGCAATATCTCGATGGTCTTTCAGAACTATGCCATCTTTCCGCACATGAGCGTCTTTGACAACATTGCCTTTGGCTTGACCATGAAAAAGACGCCCAAAGAGACCGTCCGCGAGCGTGTGCATAACGCCGCCAAGCTGCTGCACATCGAAAATATGCTGGAGCGCAGCCCAAGCCAGATGAGCGGCGGTCAGCGCCAGCGCATTGCCGTAGCGCGCGCCATTGCCGTGCAGGCAGAAATCCTGCTGATGGACGAGCCGCTGAGCAACCTGGACGCGCTGCTGCGCCTTGAAATGCGCGCTGAGCTGAAATCCCTGCTGGCAACGCTTGGCGCCACCACCATCTATGTGACGCATGACCAGATCGAGGCACTCAGCATGGGTGACCGTATTGCCGTCATGAAAAGCGGCAAAATCCTACAATGCGACCATCCTACCAAAGTCTACGATATGCCCGTCGATCAGTTTGTAGGCGGCTTCATCGGCAATCCACCCATGAACTTCCTGAGTGGGCAGGTGGGACGCTACGACGGCGCGCTGCGCGTACAGATCGGCAATTTCAGCCTGGTGCCGACCGATGAATATGTCGCCTCACTGCGCCCTTACGAGGGCAAGCCGATCATCATTGGCATTCGTGCCGAAAACATGGAGGCGCTTGCTGAGCCTGTGCCTGATGCGCTCGAAGTGAATGTCGAAGTGGTAGAGCCGCTTGGCTCGCAGAATCTGCTCACCATTCACGTGAACGGCGATACACTCAAGGTTTCCACACACCCTGATTTCTCGGTGCGGATGGGTGATCGGATTTGGCTGCGCTTCCCGCTGCACAAAATCCGCTGGATTGACGCACAAACGCGGCGTTCAATTGCGCCTGACCTCGCGCAGGCGCTGGCAGAGTGATCCTGAATGGGCGTGCGCCGTACAAGCCACTGGATTTTGGCGGTGGCGGCGTGACGGGCAGCGTGGATGCCGACGGCTGCCTGATAGCCCTGAACGGCTATCACGCGCAGCATGGCTACATCACGCTGACGGCAGCTGATCCCTTTCCTGATGATCAGCGCTACGATCCGCGTGCGGTGCGCGCCTACCGCGCCAACTTGGTGCATTTGCGTGGCTTTGGCTGCCGTGCAGATGCGCCGATCACACGCCGCAGCAGTGCCTTGCTAAGCGGTGCGCTGCCGCGCCTGACGCAACACTACACTGACGGTGCGCTGCACATGCTGACCTTCGCAGCGAACGGCGGTGCCTACCAGCTCTGGCGCGCTGAGGGCGTTGCGCCGCGTTGGGCAGGGCGCTTTAACCTGATGCGCTGCGCCTACACACAGCTTACCGAAGGCGGCGTGATCGCGGCGCCGCCCGTGGTGCAGCAGGTGCGCCTGCAAGACGGCGTGCTGACGGTGGAAAATCCTGCACTTGGCGCGGCGGTGGCGGTTCACGGCTTCGCGCCTGATCAGGCACTGGCAGTCACCTATCAGGGTGCGGCAACGCTTGATCTGGCGCTGAGCGGCACAGAGTCGGGCGCACTGTGCTACGCCTTTGGCGAAACGGCAGATGAGGCAGCCGAGCGCGCCGCGCAATTGGCGCAAGGCAGCCCTTCCGTCTCTTTCCGAGAGGTTAGCTTAGTATGGGCGCACCGAATGCGCGATCTCGATCAGAATCCGCTTGTGCAGCGTGGTTTGGTCTATTGCCTGCTGTGTGCGGTGCCAGTTGGTGAGGGCGTTTGCCTGCTGACTGACCATATGTTGCTGCCGCTTTCGTGGAATCGAGATGCTTACTACATGGCACGCGCGCTTTTGGCATGGCGTGGCAACCAGTCCGAGGTGTTTGAGGTGGTTCGCCGCCACCTGATCTGGCTCTTTGAGCAAGCACAGCGGCTCAACAGCACAGATTGGGCGCGCTGCTACATGGCAAACGGGATGGTCAAAGACGCTGCCTATCAGCTCGACCAGCAGCTTTACCCACTGCTGGAGTTGGCAGACTATACGCGCCTAACGGGTGATCGGGAATTGTTAGCGCGCTTTGAAGGGCAGATTGCCGCATGGATTCAAGCGCTCTTGGCGCGTAAACAGGCTCATGCAGCCCTTTTCCCAACCGACGAGACGCCGGGTGACGATCCGATTGCGCTGCCCTATCATTTTTCCAGCCACATTCTGTTGTGGCACACCTTGCGCGCCCTAGCGCGAATCGGCGCGGTGGGCTATGCTTGGGATGCGCTGGCGAATCAGGTGCGGCAAGCCATCCAACAATACTTTTTAGTAGATAACAAAGACGACCATCGTACAGATTTTTACAGGCAGTCTGTCCTGTATGCCTACGCCGTTGATGGTGCGGGACGGCATCACTTGTATCACGATGCCAACGACTTGCCTTTTGCCCTGATGCCCTTCTGGGGCTTTTGCGCCGCCGCCGATCCGACGTGGCAGCGCACAGCAGTTTTTGCCTTCTCGCCTTCCAACATCGGTGGCTACTATGGCGGCAGGCTCGGCTCGGTGCATACGCCTGCGGCGTGGGCATTGGGCGATGTGCAAGATTTGCTGATCGGGCAGGCGCTCGGTGATGATCAACGCCAAGCCCGTGCGCGTGCCTTTCTGGATGCCGCTGCCCAATGGGACGGCGCACTTTCTGAAGCCTATGACGCAGCAAGCGGCGCGGTCATCTCGCGGGCATGGTTCGCGTGGACGAACGCCGCCCTTGCCTGTGCAGAACTTGGAGTTTTTGAGGATGACCACA
This sequence comes from Chloroflexi bacterium CFX4, assembly GCA_021404685.1. Lineage (GTDB taxonomy): Bacteria > Chloroflexota > Anaerolineae > Aggregatilineales > UBA2796 > CP2-2F. Next base: position 10,953 of record QWHC01000016.1, read on the forward strand.
GCCCATGAACGCTTGCGTGATTGCTTAGCGCGCATTTATCCGCCCGCCCTTGCCGAAGAAGCCTACCAAGGCGTGCAGAATCTGTTGGCAGCCGCCACGCCGCCGCCTGCACCCAAAGGCGACTACCTCTCCGAACGGACGGTGACACTCATCACCTATGGTGATACGCTCAACGCGGAAGGCGAGCCGCCCTTGGCAACCTTGCACCGCTTCTGCAAGGCGCACCTTACCGATGTGCTGGATACGATCCACTTGCTGCCACATTTTCCCTATTCTTCGGATGACGGTTTTTCCGTGATAGACTATCACGCCGTGAACCCGACGCTTGGCACATGGGATGACGTGAACCGACTCGGTGCGGATTTCCGCCTGATGTTTGATGCCGTCATCAACCACATGTCGGCACAGAGTGAGTGGTTTGCGCGCTTTTTGGCAGATGATCCTGACTATCGCGGCTTGTTTTTCACCGAATCGCCAGAGGTGGATTTAAGCGCTGTGGTGCGTCCGCGCACGACGCCTTTGCTGACGCCGTTCGCCAAGGCAGATGGCAGTACCGTTCACGTCTGGACGACTTTCAGCGCCGATCAGGTGGATTTGGATTACCGCCAGCCGTCTACTCTGCTGCGCGTGTTGGATGTGCTGCTCTTTTATGTGGCGCAGGGCGCACAAGTCATTCGCCTTGATGCTATCGCTTTCATGTGGAAAGTCGCCGGCAGCGCCAGCCTGCACCTGCCGCAGACGCACGCGCTCATTCAGGCAATGCGTGCCGTGATGGATATGTACGCGCCGCATGTGGTGCTGATCACCGAGACCAATGTGCCGCACGCCGAGAACATCAGCTACTTTGGCAATGGGACGAATGAAGCGCAACTTGTCTATAACTTCACGCTGCCGCCGCTGCTCTTCTTCAGCCTGACCAACGGCACCGCCGACAAACTGTGCGAGTGGGTGAATACCCTGCGGACGCCTTCTGATCAAACTGCCTTCTTCAACTTCACCGCCTCGCACGATGGCATTGGCGTGCGCCCTGTGGAGGGCATTTTGAACGCTGCCGAACTCCAAACGCTGATTGAGGTGGTAGAACAGCGTGGCGGGCGCGTTTCCTACCGCAATCAGAGCGACGGCACGCGCACACCCTACGAGCTGAACTGCACCTATGTGGATGCCATAGCCAGCCCTGCTGATCCGCATGAGGTGCAGGTGCGGCGCTTTTTGCTCTCGCAAGGCGTGATGTTGGCGATGGCAGGCGTGCCGGCGGTCTACATTCACAGCTTGCTTGGCTCGCGCAACGATCTGGAAGGCATGGCGCGCACAGGGCATAATCGCAGCATCAACCGCGTCAAACTCTCGCTGCGCGAAATTGAGATGGCACTCAACACGCCGCAGAGCTTCCGCGCCCAGATTTTCGCGGGCTACACGCGCTTGATCCGTGCGCGGCGCGCCAACCGTGCCTTTCATCCGTTGGGCGCGCAGCAAGCGCACACCTTTAACGGCGGCGCAGTCTTTGGACTGGAACGCACCGCGCCGCAAGGCGATCAGAAGGTGCTGGCGCTCTTTAACTTCAGCGCCGTGCCTCAGACCGTCGCGTTGGCGCAGGCAGTCACGGAAGATGTGATCAACGGGCAGCCGATGGTCAGCGGCGGCGTGGCGCTGGCACCCTATGAGATGCGCTGGCTGCGCGTGCAGGGCTAAGACGCAAGCAGGGTGTGCGGCTAAGGGACGGCGTAAACCGTCCCTTAGGTGGTACAGGTTATTGCGCGGGTGTTACCGTCACACGGGGCGTCAGCACAGGGTCAGCGGAGCGGTATTCTGCTACGGAGACATAGCCAAGCCAGCCGTTCAGTTCAGCCGTTGCCAACAGATCGTCGAAATCAGCTGGGTTCAAATATAGCACAATCACAATCGGATCATCCTCATCCAAAGTGCTTTGCCCATCGCCCGGCATCACCCACAGCAAGTTTCCCTGTTTTGGATAAATTAGCCCTAGCACTGCCTCTGTTTGGGAATAATCCTGTTTTGGGACTGCCACATACGCAGGTTCACCATATTTGGCAAGCACGTCGCGCACGCGCATATTTGGTGCAACGTAGACCAGAAGCTGGTTGACGATGCCCGTGCTTGGATCAGCCGTCATTACACAGCACTGATCGCCGTTAACAGCACTCCAAGCCGCCTGTGGCGGATTTTCTTGGCTTTGCACATCTTTGAAAAGCGGGTTATCCCGCACAAGGCGTTCGGCATCCGCAAAGGTCGTCTGACCGATGGTTATGCCTTGAAAGCAGGGGGCGCCGCAGGGATTTTCCGTCAGCAGACTGCTATCGTTCAGGTATTTATCCGAGACCAGCGGCGGCGCTGATCCACAGCCAGCCAGCACAAGTCCGATGAAGATCAGGACGGCTGGCAGTAGAAGGTTTTTCATTGGGTTCAGTTTCCTATACGTTTCAGGGTACATTTCTCTCAAGTTTAACAAAGGCAGGCTGAAAATGCAGTAGCAGGTTTGGGTAAAGCCTGCTTGCCAACACCAAACAGCCTATCAGCCAACGCTGATTAATGTTAAACTTATGGCGGTGTGCAGTTATCCTCTGGAGAGAACACAATGGCGGGACAGCAAAAACGCGGCTTCAACCCTCTCGGCTGCCTGCTGGCGCCCTTTGCGCTGGTCTGGCGTCAATTCCGTCTGATCATCATCTTGTTCGTTGTCAGCTTTGGTGCGTGTGGCGCTTGTGCCTTGTTTGCACCAACCTTCTTCGCCCAGATTGTGGAAACAGCACGCAGCGCAGGCTTGAACGTCTATACCTTTGTATTCAGCGTGACGGGCAACCCAAGCCTGAAGCTGATCACCTATGAAGTGACGATGACCGCCACCGTGCGCGTCGAGCGCGATATGGGCATCCTAGGCTTGCTCTTTGGTGAAAGCGCCACCGCCACGGGTGAAATTCGCGTTGCGCTTGGCGCAGACTTGCAAACCAATCAGGCCGGCGTGCTAAGCTGCGAAATCAACACGGATACCTTGCGGACAAGCACCGGTAGAGCGCTCTTTGCCGGCACCGCCTTCGATTCGGAGCAGATTAAGCAGACTGCTTTCCGCTTCTTCAAAGATGAGGCAGCCAAGCAGGCAATCGAGAAACATTGGGCAGAGGCGCGCAGCCGCTTAGAGGGTCAGTTTGCCAGTTGGGCGCTCGGCTTAGACGCGCCCGCAATACCGACACTCACGCGCTGCCCTGCTGATTTTGGCAGCCCAACACCGACTGCCCAACCATGAGCGGCATCTGCTATGGATAAGCCGCCTGTCGAATATCGCTGGGCGCTGGATGCCAATGATCGCCCTGTTCCAATCACATTGGCGCAGCGCAGCGCACCCTATACTTGCCCGCTCTGCCGCGATGTGATGATCGCACGGCTTGGCACACAAGTGCAGCATCACTTTAGCCATCAGGCTGCCAACCAGTGCGACTCTGAAGCAGTGAGCATTGCTGCGCTGCGGCGTTGGCTTGCCCTGCACCTTGATGAAGCGGTCAATAGGCGGCAGCCTGTGCCGTACACATGGCAGTGTTTGCATTGTGGGCAAACACACACGCAAGATTTGCTGGAAAATGCCACGTACGTCCTTGAGGATTTGCTGAATGCTGCCGAAAGCCCTGACGTGCGCCTGACGGACGCCAACGGCGTGGCGCAAGCATCTTTCTATATTTTGGGCGAAGGCGTTCCGCTGCCACAGAGTTTGCAAGGCAGCCTTGGTCAGGGCAAGTTTGCCTTTGCGCTCTCGGCGCGGCTCTTGCCGGAATCGCATGATGTGGCGGCATTCCTGAGCGACGTTGCGCCCTTTGCCGCGCCCTGCCCACTCTGGGATCAGGCAGATGTGGTGCGCCAACCAGAGCGAATGCGCCGCTTGCTGATCAACCTTGCTCACCGCGAGCCGTATTACTTTTTTGGCGCGGTGGAAACGGTGGACGGCTTGGCAGATGTTGTGCAGGTGGGTCGCTATAAGGTGTGGGCAGCCTTACCCTTCTGGCAGCAAGTGGTCGGTGGCACGCTCAACCGCCTTGCCCCAAACGTTGAGATTTTCATACAAAACTGGGAGCAAACTGACGGTGGGATAATCTACCTATATTATGTTAGAATCCGTGAGACAAGTGCCATTGCGCTGCGCCGCTATCCGCCACACAGCGCACCGAACATCCGCGTAGATGATCGGTACCGTCTGCAACGCTTCACGGCGCTAGATATGGCACGCGAACTCGTTTCCGACTAGCGGTTGTACTGTTTCTGTGGATCCATCATGCCTAAATCACCTCTTTCTTTGCGTGTGCTGAATGCACGCGCCGTTGCCGCGTTGATTGAAGCCACGCCCGAAGGCTTTTTCCATATCAACCAACTGAATGATACGCGCTTGGGTGCGGGTGACCGCGCCGCCGCGGCTGAGGGTGCGCTGCAAGAGGGCAGCGTTGCTCGCGAAGGCGAATACCTTTATGACCCAACACGGCTGACCGCAGAACAGGTGCGTGCTTACGCTATGCTTTATGACGGTGCGCTGCCAACCCTCAAGGGCGATGGCACCTCTGCCGTGCGCCCGCTGCGCGAACGCATCGCACAGCGCGAACCGCGCATAGACCTGCTTGGAATGCCTGAATGCCGCCATTTGTTAGCGATGTTCAACAGCACGCCGGGCTACCTGCCCATCAGCCAACTGACCAGCACACCCAGCGATGAGGTGGCGCTACGCCTGCTGCTCTCTGCGAACTTGCTCAAGCAGATGGATGACTACATCTTTGATCCGCTGCGGATCACGCGCCCAAGCCTCGAAGTCATCTTTGAGCGCCACCTGTGGCAAAAGGTGCAGCAAGAGATGCTTGGGCTAGTTGCCGCCCAGAACGGGCAAACCATGCTACGTCCCGATTTGGTGGAACGCTATGGCATGAAAACGGTACAGCGCGTGGTCGAAAACGGCGCGCTGATCCCATTCACCGTTAAGACGCCCTTTGGTGATACGGTGTGGCTGCGCCTTGCCGAGTCCGATGAGCAGGCTGCCCTTGCCGCCGCTGAAGACGCCGTGCTGCCTAAGGATGAAGATTGGCAAGCCGCCCTCGATCACTGCGGTGAGGTGCTGCGCCAACGCGGACACGATGGCGAGACGCGCCGCGAGAAAGTGTTAGCGCGCTCTTATTCGCTATCTGCTGCCTCGAAAAAGCTAGGCATTCGTGCCGAGACGCTTCAAAACGCCATTGGCGCACACCTGATCAGGTCGTTTGTTGATCCCGAAGGGCAGACGCGCCTCAGTGCGGCGGAAGTGGTAGCCATCCTTGAAGATCACACGCTCTTTCAGGCAATAGAAGATCAAGAGATCATCGCCGTGCGCGATTTGCTGATCCTCTTTGGCGACCAAGAGCCGCAGGCAAGCACCCTGCGCGAGACCTTGCGGAAACTTCGCAAAGATTCTGCCAGCCGCGTCCGCTGGGGACAGATCCGCGATAGCCTGTGGGATGTGCCGATCAGCCTGCACACCTTCCGCGAACAGTTCCGTGAGGCGCGCGGCACATGGCAAACGCGCCAAGAAGAAAAACGCCAAGCTGAAAAGCAGCGCCGTGCCGAAGAGCGGCAGCGCTTGCGCCAACGCCAAGAAGAAGACCGCCGCCAGCACGAGGAACTGCGGGCGCGCCTGCTGGCAGCCTTTCCCACATGGCAACACGCCGGGCGCGCTGATCAGTTGGTGCAGCTGCACATCGGACCGACCAACAGCGGCAAGACGCATCAGGCGCTAGAGGCGCTCAGCACAGCTGGCACAGGTTGGTATCTTGCACCGCTGCGCCTGCTCGCCTTCGAGGTCTTTGATCGCCTCAATCGGCGCGGCGTGCGCTGCAACCTGCTGACTGGCGAGGAACATATTGAGGTGGACGGCGCAACCATCACAGCAGCCACTATCGAGATGTTTAATCCGCAGCGCAGCGGCGATTGTGTGGTCATTGATGAGGCGCACATGCTCGCCGATCCTGACCGTGGCTGGGCATGGACTCGTGCGCTGATGGAGTGCCGTGCGCCTGAAATCCGCGTGATTGCACCGCCCTTCGCGCAGACGCTCATCGAGCGCCTGACGGCAGCCGCCCTGATCCCAACCCAAGTCGTGATGCATGAGCGCCTCTCGCCGCTGCAAGTTGCCACACAGCCCTGGTCGCTGGCTGAGCTGCCGCCGCGCACGATCTTGGTCGCCTTTTCGCGGCGGATGGTGCTGCGCCTGAAGACAGAACTAGAGCGCAGCCAACGCCGAGTCTCCGTTATCTACGGCAACCTGCCGCCGGAAGTGCGCCGTAAGCAAGCCGACCGTTTCGCGGATGGGCAAACTGAGATTTGTATTGCCACCGATGCCGTCGGCATGGGCTTAAACCTGCCTGCCGATAACGTCTGCTTCTTTGAAATTGAGAAGTTCGATGGGCATGTGGTGCGCCCGCTGAACGCGCAGGAAGTTCACCAGATCGCCGGACGTGCCGGGCGCTATGGACTCTCACAGGCGGGCTTGGTCGGCGCTACGACGCGCACCAACCTAAAAGCCCTGCGCCGCCTGATGGAGACGACACCACCAGGACTAGATCGCGCCCGTGTGGCGCCTGTGCTAGAAGACCTTGAGCTGATTCCCGGCAATTTGGCGCGCCGTTTGGCACGTTGGCGCGAACTGCAATCTATTCCCGACTCGCTGCGCGATGTGGTTGAACCTGCCGATATTGATGAGCGCATCGCCCTCGCCGCCCTGCTCAGCGACCGCGAGATCGATCAGCTTGGCTTGGCAGCCGCTGTGCAGTTGGTGAACGCGCCTACCCGCGAGAGCAGCCGCCAATATTGGTATGGCTGCACACGCGCCATCCTCAACAATCACCCGATGCCGCTGCCAGTTGAGCCGCCCATGACCATTGAGGATGACCGTGACCTAGAGACGACGGAACAGGCGATAAGCTGTGCCGATATTTACTTGTGGCTCTCGTGCCGTAACGAGTTTGCCGAGTTTGCGCCAGATGAGCCTTGGCTGCGCGCCTTGCGTGCCGAGTGGTCTATGAGCATTGATGCTGCCTTGCTGCGCCGCTTAGATACTGCCAGCCGCTGCATCAACTGCCGCCGCAAGCTACCTTTGAATCACCGTTATACATTGTGCGATGAGTGCTACGCCAACAACCGTACCCGTTGGCGCTCTGAGAGGGCATTCCGATGAAAAGACTAACCCTGTGGCTGATCGGCGCGCTGCTGTTAAGTGCCTGTGCGCCCGCCGCGCCGACTGCCATCCCAACTGCCACCACCGCGCCTTTCCCTGAGGGCGTGCGCCCACTTGATCCGCCGGTGGCACTGCCCAACTTTAGCCTGATCGATCAGCAGGGCAAGCAATACAGCCTGGAGGATATGCTTGGGAAGTGGACGGTCGTTAGCTTTGGCTTTGTCCACTGCCCTGATGTCTGCCCGATCACGCTTGCCAACTTCACGTTGGTGAAGCAAGCGCTTGGCGAACAGGCGAGTCAAGTCGTCTTCATGTTCGTGAGCGTGGACGGCGCACGCGATACGCCGGAAGTGCTGGGCAAGCACCTCGCCTTGTTCGATCCTGAGTTCGTTGGGCTAACTGGTGATGATAACGCGGTGCGCCCGATGACTCAGGCGTTTGGTGTGCGCTACGAGATTGTGAAGCCCGAAGGCACAGAGGCGGATTATTTGGTCAACCACACGGCATCTGCCTTTTTAGTGAATCCGCAGGGTGAGCTACAGCGCATTTACAGCTATGGCACTGATCCTGAAATCATCGCCGCTGATCTGCGAACGTTACTGCCCTAGTGCTGTTCAATTTGGCGTTCTGGCTCAGGTGCGTTCAGGCGGCTGCGGCGCGCCACCAGCATAAAACCGACAAACGCAATGCCAAACAGCACCAATAGGGCAATCAACTTAAATTGGCGGCTGGTGGTCATCAATGCCAGCGCGCCAAAGGTGGCGCAGAAGGCGTAGTAGATCAGGGTGAAGGCACGCGGCGAGAGCAATCCGGCGTCCAGCACGCGGAAATGCAAATGCCCGCGGTCACCGACCATCGGATTTTTGCCCTCCAAAGCGCGCCTTGCCGCTTGCCAAGCCAGATCGAGCAGCGGCAAGCCCATCACCAGCAAAATAGTCGCCATTTTTGCGCCACCGATGATGCTCAGCGCACCGATCACGTAGCCTAAGTAGACCGCACCGCTGCCCATGAATATTCGCGCCGGATGCCAATTGAAGATCAGGAAGCCGATCAGCGTGCCGATGAGCGCTACGGGCAGCAGGCTGACGCTGAGCTGATTCTCGCGCAGCGTGTGCAGAAAGAGCAAGCCTGCTGCAATCAGGTTGACGCCGCCGGCAAGCCCATCCACACCATCCAGAAAGTTGACGGTGTTCATCATCAGCAGCAGCCAAAACAAGCTGATGATCACAGTCACAACGTAGGGAAAAGCGCCGACCGTCTCGCCCGTAATCGGATTATTGAAGCGCTCAATGAAGATCAGGCAGGCAATCGCAATGCTTGCCGCTGCAAGCTGCCCGATAAGCTGTGCGCTTGGCGGCAGATCGAACTTGTCATCAAGCAAGCCCACCACAAAAATCAGCGTGCCGCCAAGCAGCAAGCCCAAGAGCCGAATCGCCTCATTGGGATCGGCACGCTCAACAGGCAGGCTTTGTGCCATCAAAATAGTGAGCATAAAAGCGCCCCACAGCGGCAGGGCGCCCAGCTTTGGAATCGCACCATGATGTTTGCGGCGCGAGTCGGGCTTGGCAAGGATGCCCAAAGCAGGCGCGAGTCGGCGTGCCAGCCATGTTAGCATGAGTGAGAGCGCCAACGCCATGCCGAAAGTCAGCCCAACCGAAAGCCAATAGGATGTCATCATTGCGCTGTGTCCGCCATCTCTCTGCTATGCCGCGCATAACCTTACCGCATTCGGCACAAAAAAACGACAGGGCGATTTGCGGCGTGTGGTGATGCAAGGAGTTGTGTAGAAGGCTACGCGCTGGTACGGGCGAGACAAGGTGCGCCCACGTGGCACTAGCCGCTGTGCAGCGGTGGATTGTAGTATGCTTCTAGGCGCATCAGGATGCTATCGTCGTGCGATTCGGCAAGCACGGCGATCAGAGCGCGGGCATTCACGTCGTGCGCTGTGACTAGCTCCCACAGTTTGCGCGCCGACTCGATGGCGCTGATCGGCACATAATCGAAATCATCGGTCAGCGCCAGCAAGCCATACGGATTAAGCTGCCCCGCCATGACCAGCACCAGATATTCGCTGTGCAAACCAGTGCGGACGCGGTGCAAGTCCACCACTTCAGCCAAGGCATAAATGCCCTCAAAGATGCCGCGATCATCATCAGCAGCCTCAAGGCGTTCTAGCATAAAAACCAGCATCGAATCGGCATCTGCCTTCAGCCGTTTGCGGACGGTGTGCGCCACTGCATCGCGTGCGCGCAGAATGCGCCAATCATCGAAAGGCTTCTGCACCGACTCAGGCAGCAAGCCTGAGTCGGCAAGGGCAAGGATACGGAGATCAGGGCGCGTTGCGTCAGGCATAGCGGCTCACGGTTGTGGCGTGCGGCTGATCAGCGCGGCGAATTCATCGAACAGATCGAGTGCATCGTGCGAGCCGGGCGCTGCCTCTGGATGATACTGCACGCTGAAGGCACGCAGCCGATCACAGCGCAGCCCTTCGATGCACGCATCGTTTAAGTTGAGGCGAGTGACTTGCACATCATCAGGCAAGCTGCCTGCGCTGACGGCAAAGCCATGATTATGCACGGTGATCGTCACTGCGCCTTGCGGATCAATGACCGGTTGGTTGCCGCCGCGATGCCCAAAGAGCATCTTGTGCGTTTTGCCGCCAAGCGCAAGCGCCAAGATTTGATGCCCTAAGCAGATGCCAAAGATCGGCACTTGCCCAAGCAGCACCTGCGTGTTCTGAATGGCATACGTCACAGCGGCAGGGTCGCCAGGTCCGTTAGAGAGAAACACACCATCCGGCTGCATGGCAAGCACTTCCGCGGCGGGCGTTTGGGCTGGTACAACGGTCACACGGAAGCCACGCGCCGTAAACAAGCGCAGTTGGTTGTGCTTGATGCCGAAATCGTAGGCGACGATGTGACCACGCGGCGCGGCGTAGCTTTCCGCATCGATGTACCACTGTGAATCGGCAGCCTCTTCCCAAACATAGGGCGCGCTGCACGTCACTTCGCGGGCAAGGTCAAGGTTATCCATGCCTTGCCAAGCGCGTGCCTGTTCGATCAGCGCGGTGCTATCTGCGGCGGCAGCGCCATGCGCGATCACGCCACGCATGACGCCCTGCGTCCGCAGGCGGCGCACCAGAGCGCGAGTCTCAACGCCGCTGATGCCGATCACGCCTTGATCGCGCAGGTAGGCGTCCAGCGTCTGTGTGGCGCGCCAATTGCTGACTGTTGGGCTGAGATCGCGCACAGCAAAGCCGGCAACCCACACTCGCGCCGACTCGCTATCTTCGGCGTTGATGCCGACGTTGCCAACGTGCGGCACGGTGCAAACCACAATCTGGCGGTGGTAAGAAGGATCGGTTAGCAGTTCTTGATAGCCCGTCATGGAGGTGTTAAAGACCACCTCACCAACTTGCGCGCCTTCTGCGCCAAAGCCTTCACCGTGATATAAACTGCCGTCTTCAAGGGCAATTAGGGCTTCCAAAGTTACTCCTGTGCTTGTTCAGATGCATTGTCATCCGATAGCTGCGACAAAATTGTTTCAAGTTGTGCGCTTAGGTTAGGTAAATCAACCTGCACGATTTGCCAAATGGCTGTGCCGTCCAGTGTATCGTAGTTGTGTATGATAACATTTCTCAACCCAATCATGCCCGACCCAGCCACCGATGGATGCGACGCACGAAATTCATTTGAAAGCCGCCGGCTGGCTTCCCTGATGACGGCAAGTTGATATAGCACAGCGCTCCACGTCCGCACATCTGCTTGGAACGTTATTTGATCGAACCCTTGCACAAGCTCATTGATGAGGTGCGCTGCGTGCAAAATTTGCACTAGCCTAGCAGCCTCACGCTGCATAAATCACCTTTGCCGAGTGCAAAATGCTTTTACGAAGAAACTCATTCGCGCTTTTGTTTAACGAATCGCGCTCCGTGATCTCTACAGCACGCCCCAACAATTGTTCTAACTCAGCTTGCATGATCATGAAAGCGCTGAACGTACGCGGTGCCTGTGCCGCATAACGCACCAGCACATCTACATCGCTCTCAGGGCGAAAATCCTCGCGCAGCACCGAGCCAAACAAAGCAAATTCAACAATGTGCCATTTCGCATAGAAAGCGCGCAGGGCTGCTAATGGCAGCAGAATCCGCACACCTTCCACATATGTATCTAGCGCGGGTGCATTTTCGCCACGCGGCGTGCGTGCAAGCTGCACGCGCAAATTGGCAAGTTGTGGCAGCATCGCTTGAACAGCCTTTTGCGCCTCTGAGTCCAGCGAAGCGTAAGCGTCGGCGTGCGTCAAGCTCTCTAGAGCGTGTGCCAACTCTTTCATGGCATAGCGCACCTCATTCAGGCGAAATGTGATTGGCTCACTCATGCTGCCACCTCAAAATTACGAGTTGATCTTGATTTTCACGCGCTTTACGCCGCGTGCATACTCACCGCGCAAAATTGCTGTGTAGTCGTCGCTGTGCGCCCATTCATCGAGCAAGCGCGCCCGCTCCACTGTGAACGGATGGTTGCCTTGTCCAAGGTCTGCCAGCACGCGGTAGAAACCATCCAGCCCATCACCTTCGCCGGACTCGTGGAAGGCGCGTGCCTGTGCCACAAAGGCATCTACGTTTAGTTCGCTCATCAGGCGATGCCCGCCCCCGGCGAGTTTGGTCAGCAGTGAAAGCACCACTCGCGGCTCTTGCACCACCAAGAGCGATGCCCGATCCGCGCTGAGTTCGGAACGCCGCCGCCACTCCATCAAGCCCGCCTCGATGCTGGCGCCCACAATGCGCCCCACGCCAAGCGTGAATTGGCTGACGATCATGATCACGTCTCGCACGAGTGCCGCCATAGTATTGTACAGCACATGCCCGCATTTGATATGCCCTAACTCATGCCCAATCACCGCAAAGACCTCATCATCGTCCAGCAGGTCGAGCAATCCGCTAAAGAGCATCATATAGGGCTTGTTGTGACCAAAGGTGAAGGCATTTGCTACAGGATTATGGCTTATGTACAGTTCAGGCTGCGGCACGTCAAGGATGGCGCAGGCTTCCACCAACATTTTGTGCAGGCGCGGATACTGATCCTCACCGACGCGCACGGCGCTCCCGATATTGAACAGGTAGAGCAGCCGTTCGTAGCGCAGTTCAATGAACTTTGCCACGACGCGCTCAAAGCCGAAAATACGCCGCAGATTTTCGGTTGCCTCACGGTCTTGCGGGTGCTGAAAAGCACTGACATCTAGCTCTGGAAAAGTGACTCGCGCTGCCATAGTTGGCTTGCTCCTTGCGGCACTGCCGCACGCTACTGTACGTTTACTGGTATGCTTTCCCGCCGATCCGCACGCAGCAGCCACAGCCCGACCATCAGCAGCAAAGCTGCCGCTGCCAAGACGACCACCATGCCGCCATCGCGCCCACCGCCCACTTGCCCTTGCAGCAGCGGCAGCAGTGTGCCACCCAAGGTGCCAACCGCAATCAGCACGCCAGAAGCAGTGCCACGCGCCGATGGATAGCGATCCGTAGCGAAGGCTAGCACAGTTGGGAACAACGGACCGACGCCAAACCCAACGATCACCGCGCTGAGCAGTCCCGCCGCTTGCGCTGAAGGCAGCACAAGGATCAGCAGCACGCCCGCGATCATGATCGTTACGGTTAATACGATCATCTGCCCGTTTGAGATGCGCCGCAAAAGCCAACTGGCATTCAGCCTGCCCGCCGTTAGCCCAACCCAAAAGAGTGAGGTTGCCAAAGCCGCAATGTCTTCAGGTGCGGCAGCCGCCAAATTAAGCTGGGCAAAAATCCAACTGCTGTAGCCGACCTCCGCGCCTACTTGCAAAAAGAGCATCATGAAGAAGGGCAGCAATGCCAGCCAACGGATATTGGCGCGCACGCCTGCCCCTTGCTCATCGCTCACCCGCACCGAGACAAAGGCGAACGGCACCGCTAATGCCAGCACGAAAAGCGCCGTGCCGCTGAAGGCAAGCGTGAAGTTCTCTTGGCGCAGCGCCCAACTCACCAACTGCGGTCCTATCACAGCACCAATGCCATAAAAGACGTTCAGCAGGTTGAGTGCCGCGCTTGCCCGTTTCGGATTCAGCGCCACGATCACCATATTGGGGGCGACATCCAGCGCGCCGTAGCCCAGACCAAGCATTCCCGCGCCAATGAGCGCTGCCTCAAGCGTCTCTGCCGCGCCGATCAGCAGTAAGCCGCTGCCCATCAACAACGCGCCGCCAGAGAGCATCCAGCGCGCATTAATGCGATCTAGTATCCACCCGAAAAGCAACACGCCCACACTGACGCCGCCGAATTGCAGCGCCGTGAAAATGCCTGCATTTTCTAGCGGCATCTCAAATTTGCGCGTCAGGCTTTGGAAGGTTGGCCCTAAAAGCGTCCCCGAAATGCCCAACCCAACGAAGGCAAGGTAACAGGTCAGCGTTGCGAAGCGCGCTTTGCTCATGCGCCACGCTCGCTCAGGAAAGCCTCGGCTTGCCTGATTTGTAAACGCACTGCCTCAGGTGCAGTGCCGCCGAACGAGCGCCGCTTGGCAATTGCCGTAGCAAAGTCAAACACGCTGTACAGATCGGCGGCATAGATCGGGCTGATTGCTTGATAGGTTTCTAAGGGCAGCGCCGAAAGCGCCACGCCCTGCGTTTGGGCAGCCCGCACCGCCGCACCAACCAGCGCGTGCGCCTCTCGGAATGGCACGCCGCGCTGCACAAGATAATCCGCCAGATCGGTTGCCAGCATGGATTCATCTAAGGCGGCGCGCATTCGGTCAGGCTTCAGCCGCAGCGTTGCCACTGTGCCGATCAGGGCAGGCAGCAGCGTCTCAAGCGTATCAGCCGTGTCAAACAGCGGCTCTTTGTCCTCTTGCAGGTCTTTGTTATAGCCTGTGGGCAAGCCTTTCAGCGTATTAAAGAAGCCTGTCAGGTGTCCAACGAGGCGTCCCGTCTTGCCGCGCACCAGCTCCAACACATCAGGGTTTTGCTTTTGCGGCATCAGGCTGCTGCCAGTGGTGTAGCGCTCATCAAGGTGCAGGTAGCCAAACTGCGGCGTGCTGAAGACGATGACATCTTCGGCAAAACGGCTCAGGTGCGTCATCAACAGCGCGGCGGCGTACAAAAAGCCGACCACAAAATCACGATCCGAGACGGCGTCAAGGCTATTGGCAGAAATATCCACAAAGCCCATCGCATCAGCAAGGGCAAGCCGATCAATGTCATAGGGCGTGCCAGCCAGCGCACCGGAGCCAAGCGGGCTGATCAAGGTTGCCTCACGGGTCAGTTCAAGGCGGCGCACATCGCGGCTCAGCATCCAAAAGTAGCTGAGCAGCCAATGCGCGGCACTGATCGGCTGCGCCGTGCGAAGGTGCGTGTAGCCGGGCATCAGCGTCTCGGTGTGCTGCTTCGCCAGTTCCAACAGCGCACGCTGCAAAGCGGTCAGCAGGGTCAGCACGCGGCTGATCATAGCGGCTTGCCAATGGCGCGTATCGGTTGCGATTTGATCGTTGCGGCTGCGCCCGGTGTGCAACTTGCCACCCACCGCACCGATCAGCTCGATCAGGCGGCGCTCTACGGCGGTGTGGATATCTTCATCGCCAAGCGCAGGCACAAAGGTGCCGTTCTCAAATTCGGCGCGCACTTGCAACAAACCGTTAATGATGCTGTCTGTCTCGTCATCAGTCAGCACGTTGGCAGTGTGCAGCGCTTGCGCGTAGGCGATGCTGCACGCGATGTCGCTGGCATACAGGCGTTGGTCAAAGGGCAGCGAATCGTTCAGCCGCCGCACCGACTCGGCGGCAGCCGCTTCATAACGCCCTGCCCATAAGGTGCGGGCAGATTGCTCTGGCTGAGGCATAGCTGGTTGATCTCACTTGGCATACAGGCTTCAAATCAAGCGACCATTGTAACGCACTCGGTTAAAAATATGGTGAGTTGTGCTTGCCGCCTTGCCCAAATGCCGCTACACTGAGTAAATCTACACCTGTATTGTGAGAAAAGACACCTTGCGCTCTACCACCCGCACGCCGCGCCACTTCGACCTAACCCTGCTGCGGCGTCGTTTGCGAAACAGCCTGCGGCTTCTGTTTGCCCGCGGCGATTTTTCAACCCTAATTATCGCCTGCGTTATGATGGTGTTGCCCGTCTTGGCAATGAGCCAAACGCTCAACTTTGCCGCTGAATTTGCCGTTCAAAGCGGTGCGTGGGCAGTCAGCCTAAGCCAAGTGGTGCCTGTGGCAGCGCTCTCGGTCATCTTCGGCTTTCTACTCTCGCGCAGCCAATATTCAGAGCTAACTGCACTCATCCTCAGCGGCATTTACAGTCTCGGCGCGGTGTTGGTCGTGCAGTTCTTCTCTGCCACGGGCGATGTGATCGAACGCATTTATGCGGTGGTGGCGCGCTTTGTTGGTACGCTGCAAGGCGGCTTTTCGGCAAGCATTGGCTTTGATCCGTTTCTGCTGGTCGTGCTGCTCTCGGTGCTGATCTGGTTCTTAGGGCATAACACAGCTTGGCACATCTTCCGCCTAGACCGTGT
Source organism: Chloroflexi bacterium CFX4 (assembly GCA_021404685.1). Classification (GTDB taxonomy): domain Bacteria; phylum Chloroflexota; class Anaerolineae; order Aggregatilineales; family UBA2796; genus CP2-2F. Next base: position 26,684 of record QWHC01000016.1, read on the forward strand.
GTGGCGCGCCATTTTGCCGCCGGGCGTTGTGCTGGTGCTGAACAGCGTCTATAACACTGATCCCATCACCAACTACGATGGCTATGTGATTCTCTATGCTTTCCTCTCGCTGCTGCTCCTGATCCGTTCGCATATTGAGGCGCGTGAGTACGATTGGTATGTGAATCGGCTTGCTTTCCGCAGCACTGTGCGAAAGTGGTTCTTTCGGTTGGGCAGCTTTGTGGCAGTTATCGCGTTGCTGCTGGCATGGGCGCTGCCAACTGGCAACGCGCAAGAGAATGCGCGGCGCTTTCAAGACTTCCTGAATGAGGATTCGCTCTCGCGCCTGATGGAGCTGATGAATCGGCTCTTTGGCTCGCTGGAAGGGCAAGGTCCCGTCACGGCGAACTATTTCGGCGGTGATGAGCTTCAGCTTGGCGGGCCAATCAACTTGGGCAACCAAATCGTGATGGCGGTGGATGCACCTGCCGGTCCGCGCTATTACTGGAAGTCCAGCACCTTCGACACCTATCAGAACGGCAGATGGACGACGACGGCACGCTCTGAGCAGCAAACCAGTGCCGGCGGCATCACGCTGAGCTATTCGCCCGTGCAGGCTGGCACGCGCCGCGAGGTGACACAGCGCTTCGTGATGACGATGGGCGCCTCGCGTTTGGTCTATGCCGCGCCGCAACTGAAAACGATACGGCTGCCCGTCCGCATTCAGCTTGATTTTATTGATCCCGGCAGCGGCATCTCAGACCCTTCCACCTTCTGGGCGGGCGAACCCTTGGTGCGCGGCGCGCAGTATTCAGTCATCTCATCCATGAGCATTGCCGGTGCCGACACACTGCGGCGCACGAGTACACAGTATCCGGCGTGGGTGGCGGCGAAATACCTGCAAGTGCCGCCAGAAATCACGGCGCGCACCCGCGATCTTGCCCAACAGATTGTGCGTGCTGCCAACGCCCAAACGCCCTATGATAAGGCAAAGGCAATCGAGACGTGGCTGCGCCAAAACATCACCTACCAAGAGAGCATCGGCAATCCACCAGTCGGGCGCGATCCGGTGGATTGGATGCTCTTTGAGCGGCGAGAGGCATACTGCACCTACTATGCCTCTGCCATGATCATGATGCTACGCTCGCAAGGTGTGGCGGCGCGCATGGCAGCAGGCTTCTCGCAAGGCTTGTATGATGCCGAAAATCAGTACTATGTGGTGCGCGAGCGCGACGCGCACACATGGGTCGAAGTGTACTTTCCCGGCGCCGGTTGGGTCGAATTTGAGCCAACCTCTGCCCAAAGTGTGATCAACCGTCCCGATACCGAGCAAATTCAGCCTTCACCAACGCCTGAGCCGACCGCTACGCCCACGCCTTCACCGACGCCCAGCCCAACGCCAACCGATCCGAGCGGCAACCTGACAGAGCCGTTGCAAGCACCGCCGCCTTTAGTAAGCGTGACGCCTTCGCCAACGCCTAGCCCAACGCCTTCACCGATGCCCACACCGCCGCCGCCCTCGCTGCTGGATTTGCCGCCGCCAGTCACCGATTTCCTGAGTGGGCTGCTTGGCGTGGCGCTGATCCTTGCGGTGCTATCCTTTGGTGGTGTGGCGTTCATTTGGTGGGTAGAGTACCGCGGCTTGGATCGGCTTAGCCCAATCGGGCGTGCCTACGCACGGCTGGAAAAATCGGCGCGCTGGTTGGGCGTACCAGCCCGAACAGGCGATACTGCCCTAGAGCGCGGCAAACGGGCAGCACGCACCTTGCGTGAGGAAGGGCAGCCGATCATGACCATCACCGACGCCTACATCACAGAGCGCTATGCGCCACAGCCGCCAAACCCTGCTGAAGAAAAACAGGCAGAGTCGGCATGGCGGCGTGTGCGGCGTGTGGTCTTAGAGCGGTGGTTGCGCGGCGGCGTTAAAACGGACGATAGTGCCAACAACACATAGGGGCAGCAGTGCAGCTAACCGCTGTCTCTATCCCTTTCTCGCAGGCAGAGGAAGGGATAGAGAGGGTGTGCCAAGTCCGGCACTGCGACGGGATTTAGGGTTGGGTAGAGGCTGCCCAAAGGGGTGATGCACACCGCCTTAGTAGCGCATACCCACAATTTTCAACTCTTTCCGTTTATCCCAAAGCGGCAAGCGCGCACAATTAATGTTACTATTAGGTGGTTACCTTGCGATGGAGGTCTCTATCAGTGTCCCTTACCCAGTTCGCCATTATCGAATCAACGCTGCGCGAGGGTGAACAATTCGCCGGCGCGAACTTTACACCGCTTCAGAAAATGGAAATTGCCGAAAAGCTGGACGAATTCGGCGTTGAGATGCTCGAACTTTCCTCGCCAGTTGCCTCGCCTCAATCTGAGGCGGACGTGCGGATGATCGTTGGCATGAAGCTGAAGGCGCGCATTCTGACGCACATTCGCTGCAACCGCGATGATGCCCTGCGCGCTCTTGATACCGGTGTGGATGGCTTGGATATTGTAATCGGCACTTCGGCAGCACTTCGCAAACACAGCCATGGTAAAACGATTGATGAGATTATTGATCTGGCGCGGGAAGTGCTAACCTTTGTGCGCCGCCAAGCGCCCAACGTCATTTTGCGCTTTAGCACAGAGGATTCCTTCCGCAGCAGCGAGGCGGATTTGCTGCGTGTTTACCTTGCCGTTGCCGAACTTGGCGTGCTAAATCGGCTCGGCGTGGCGGATACCGTTGGCATTGCCACGCCGCAGCAAGTTTACAATTTGGTCAGTTTGCTGCGCCGCTTAACGCATCTGGATGTCGAATTTCATGGGCATAACGATAGCGGCTGCGCCATTGCCAACGCTTACGCCGCACTAGAGGCAGGCGCCACACATGTGGATACAACCGTACTCGGCATTGGTGAGCGCAACGGCATCACGCCGCTAGGCGGCTTAATGGCGCGCCTCTACTTTGATAACCGCGACTTGCTGCTGCAAAAATACCGCCTGCACCTGCTTTATGAAATTGACCACATGGTTGCCGAGATGGTCGGTGTGCAAGTGCCGTTCAACAATTACATCACAGGCTCAACCTTCTTCACGCACAAAGCAGGCATCCACACGAAGGCTGTGCTTGCCGCACCTGAAACCTATGAGAGCATTAACCCGAACGACTTTGGCTTAACGCGCCACGTTCAGATCGCGCACCGCCTAACCGGCTGGAACGCCGTCCGCAGCCGCGCTATCGAGCTAGGCTTGTCGCTGAGCGATGATCAGGTGAAGGCAGCCACACAGCGCATTAAGGCACTTGCCGATGAGCGCATTGTGACGCCGGAAGAAGTGGACGAAATGCTGCGCGCTCAGGCTGTTTTGGGCTAGAGAGGATCACAGGCATGGGCTACACCTTCGCTGAAAAAGTGCTGGCGCGTTCTGCCGCGCTGGACTCGGTGCGCGCCGGGCAAATTGTGGACGCACGCCCAGACATCGTGCTGAGCCACGATAACACCGCCGCCATCTACCAAACCTTCAAAAAACTTGGCATCAGCCGTGTCAAGCACCCTGAACGGCTCGCCATCACGCTTGATCACGCGGTACCAGCGCCAACCACGCAGCACGCCCAAAATCATGCTGAGGTGCGCCAGTTCGTCCGTGAGCAAGGCGTGCAGCACTTTTTTGAGGCAGGGCGCGGCATTTGCCACCAAGTGCTGAGCGAAGAGGCAGTGGTGCTGCCCGGCGACTTGATCTTGGGTGCGGATAGCCACACCACGCATTTTGGCTGGTTAGGGGCGTTTGGGGCAGGCGTTGGGCGCAGCGAAGTTGCTGCGCTGTGGGCAACGGGCGAGCTGTGGCTGCGCGTGCCAGAGAGCATGAAGGTGATCGTCACGGGCGAATGGCAAGTAGGCGTCACGGCTAAGGACTTCTGCCTGAAGCTGATCGGCGATCTGGGCGTGGAAGGCGGCATTTATATGTCTGTGGAGTTTTACGGCGAGGCGATCAGCGCCCTGAGCCTTGATAGCCGTGCCGTGATCCCGAACATGATGGCAGAATTTGGCGCGAAAACTGCCTATCTGCCGCCCGATCAGGCGATTTTCGATTATCTGGCGCCGCGTGTGCGCCGTCCCTACACGCCTGTCTATCCCGACGCGGATGCCGAATATGCTGCTGTGCATCACTACGATGTGACGCACCTTGAGCCGATGATCGCCTGCCCAGATAGCCCGGATAACGTGCAGCCGCTTTCGGCAGTGGCAGGCACACCCGTTCAACAGGCATTCCTTGGCACCTGCACCAACGGTCGCCTTGAAGACCTTGCTGCGGCAGCCGCCATCCTCAAAGGGCGCAAGGTGGCATCTGGCACGCGCCTGCTCGTGATTCCTGCCTCTAGCGAGGTGCTAAACGCCGCGCTGCAACACGGCTACATCCAAACCTTTGTGGAAGCCGGCGCCATGATTGGTGTGCCGGGCTGTGGACCGTGCATGGGTAACCATATGGGCATTCCCGCGCCGAACGAGGCAACCATCAGCAGCGCCAACCGCAACTTTCGCGGACGGATGGGAACTGCCAGCGCGCCAATCTATCTTGCCAATCCAGCAGTGGTGGCAGCCAGCGCTGTCAGAGGTGCGATCAGCGATCCAAAGGCGCTCTAGCTGTGCCTAAAAACGCCAAGTCTGCCCTTGCCGATCTCGATAAGCTAACGGCACTGCGTGACCAGCCAGAGGCGTTGCAAGCGCACGCGCTCAAGCTGATTCGTGCGCGGCAGAACACCATGGCGGTTGCGTCGGCGTTGCGCGCCCTAATTGAGGCGTCCCTTATCACGCCTGAGCTGCGCCCACTGCTCTTAGAAACCTACGCTTACTATGCAGCGGATGGTGTGAAACGCGATCCAACCGATGCGGCGCGCTGCGCCGTGCTGGAGGCGCTGCATGAGATCATTCGCCAAGAGGACATTCCGCTTTTAGAGCGCGCCCTGACAACCTATGAGCGTATTCCGCCCTTCTTTGCCGAAGAAGCAGGCTTGTTGCGTGCTGCGGCGTTAGTGGTGCTAACACGCCTCGATCCATTGCTGGCAACTTACCACGCGGCGCGCCTACTCAGTGAGCCGATTGAAGTGCTGGCAGGCGAACCACACCTGACCGCGATCCGCGTGCTGGCAGGGCAAAATCAGCGCGTGCCGATTTATGCTTATGTGATGCAGCCAACCCTGAACAAGCCTGAACCACTTGGCGAGGCACTCCGCCAGCTCATTGAACTGCCAACAGCACTCATGGATGGTGTGCTTAGGCGCCATGGCGAATCAGCCAGCGATATTGTGCTGGCAGGCATGTTCGATCTGTTGATTGGACATGAAGCATGGGAGCGCTATCTGCCCGTGCTGACGGACTATTTGCAGAAGCCGATTAGTTTGCCCGCTTACCGCTACCTGATCACAGCGCTGATCGCAAGCCGCCGAATCGAATACCTTACGGCACTCATTGCGGCGGCACACACTGAACGCGATGCCTTACGGAAAGCTGCCCTTGCCGAAACGCTGGCGCTTCTAGAAAGCGATCCGCAGGTGAAAAGCGTGTTGGTTGCCCTGCGGCGTTGACTTAGCCGTTGGCAGGCAGTTCGGCGCGTGCTGCGATCAGCTTGGCGTCAATCTCGCTCACCAACGCCTGATGTTCAAGCCACCAGGCAGGGTCGCGCTGTGCGTCGAGTTCTTCAACGGTCTTGCCCTGCTGCTCTACCCAAGTGTAGTACTTCAGGTTGTGCCAGCGCGCTTGCGACTCGCGTGTGCCAAGCTGCACCCAGTCCGTGGCGGCAGCGTGGAATGTGCTTTCAAGGAAGCCGACCATCATCGCCTCATCGGGTGCGCCGTAGCACTCGCGCATACTGTCCATCACGCTGTGATAGCGGCTGAGCGAATCAGTGGCGACGGTAGCGATCAGGCTGCCGCGCCCAAGCCCGAAATATTTCGCCGTCTTGATCGCGCCCAAAATGTTGCAAATGCCGCTGATGCCAAACACTGTGCTAAGCAGCGCCACCAAATCCTCAGAAACGCCATAGCGCTTGACCAAGACTGCCTGCCCTGCTGGATCGCTGAGCGCCAACAAGCCGCGTTTGCAGGTCATATCGTCAATGCACATCAGGGCGTCCATATTGTTCACATTGTGAATCCACGTGACATGCTTATCGCCAATGCCTTGAATATCATGCACGCCATAGCCGTTGTTATAGAGCGTTGGACACTGAATCGGCTCTAGCCCGACGATCAGGTGACCAGGGAAAACCTGCTTTAAGCGGTCGCCCGCGGCGATGGTGCCAGCGCTGCCCATCGCAGAACAGAAGGCATCAATGCGTCCGCTGCCAATGCCCTGTGCCTGCAATTCCGCCGCCAGTTCAACCAGCGTGTTGCCGGTTACATGGTAGTGGAAGCGATAGTTGCCCATCACCTCGAACTGGTTCAGGATGCGGATGTTTGGGTCAGAGGCGCGCAGTTGGTGCGTCATGTCGTAAATCTCTTTCACATTGCTCTCAGAACCAACCGTGCGGATAATACGCGCACCGTAGCGTTCGATCATCTCGAAGCGTTCGCGGCTCATGCCTTCGGGCAGCACCACAATGCTTTGGCAGCCCATCCGCCCGCCAACCCATGCCCCACCAATGCCATAGTTGCCTGTGGAGGGCCACACCAAGGTATGGGTGCTTGGATCAACCTCGCCGAACAGTTCTTTCTCCAGCAGCACCGAATACGCCGCACCAACCTTATGGCTGCCTGAGGGAAATTCACGCCCATACAGCACCACAATGTCCGCCTCGATGCCCGTCAGGCTTTTGGGCAGCACCACATGATAGACGCGGTTTTCAGGGTCGCGCCAGGTGATGTTGAAGAGGTTGATAGGGTCAAGCGGCGCGCTGTGGCGGGCAGTTTGTGCCTTTGCGCGGATTTCAGGGGCAATTTTATGCGGATGCAGCATTTCTTCAAAGGTCGGTCCGGTGATCATGGTTAATACGTCCTTATGGCAGACAAGGTGTCTGCTTCAAGCGGCTGATTTTGGGAAACAAGTTATGTCAAGCATACCATTCGGCAAATGGCTCGGCAAGCAGGCGGATAGAATGGGCGCGCCGCGGTGAGGGCGGTGTACGTATCGCCTACGCTCGCTTGACTCGTCGCGTCGCGCCGCGCTAGGCTTGGTGCATGGTGAAAGATGGTGTGGGCGCGGTGTATCAGACGGCGTTCTACGGGCTGGCGAGCAACGTGGCCGCCGCAATTGGGTATGAGAGTTTTTGACGAATGTATTTTGGAGAGGATGGGATCACCTAATTGTTTAGGCACTCATGGCGCAATTGTAGCGGTGTGCTTTCATCCTCTTGTAAAAGAGTATCTCTTGCTCTACAATAGCAGCACATTAGCACTAGGGAGCTTAATCGATCATGCCAAAGCGTAAGATTAACCACGAGACGCGCCGCAAGTTTGCCAAGCGCACCCAAGTTGGCAACAACGTCAGCTTCTCGCAGATCAAGACCAAGCGCCTGTTCCGCACCAATTTGCAATGGGCAACCATTGAGATTGACGGCAAACCGGTGCGCGTCCGCCTGACTGCCCGCCAGATCAAGGCGCTCTGCAAGACCAAGTAAGCCCGACGTGATCCACTTCACGTCCCACGCCTGAGAGGCGGAAAGCGTTAAGATTTCCGCCTTTGCCCTTTCTATAAGGCGTTCCACCATGCCACACAGCCTACGACCGCCCTTCAAAGTAATGCACATCATCTCGCGCCTGAACATAGGCGGCATTTCGCCGTATGTGATCCCGATCACGGCACTGCTGCGGCAGGCAGGCTACCAAAGCGCCTTAGTTGCCGGCAGCGTTGGTAAACGCGAAGGCGATATGAGCTACCTTGCCGAACAGGTCGGCGTACAACCGTTGCCTGTGCCGAGCTTAGGGCGCGAAATCTCGCCATTGCGCGATCTTGCCACGGTGCGCGATCTCTACCGCTTGCTGCGCCGCGAAAAGCCGCACATTGTGCATACGCATACCGCTAAGGCAGGTTTTGCTGGCAGGCTGGCGGCAAAATTGGCAGGCGTGCCACTCATCTTCCACACCTATCATGGGCATGTCTTCCACAGCTATTTTGGCGCGGCGAAAACGCGCTTCTACCTTGCCCTAGAACAGTTCTGCGGCGCGCTCTCCACACGCATTATTACAGTCAGCCCGAATTTGCAGCGCGAGATCGGGACGGTTTATCGCGTTGCGCCGCCGCGCAAAGTGGCAATGGTCGTGCCGGGCTATGATCTCTCAGCCCTGCGCGACTTGGTGCGTCCATCAGGCGATTTTCGGGCGCGCTTTGGCGTTCCCGAAAGTGCGCCGCTGATCGGCATTGTTGGGCGCCTTGTGCCGATCAAGCATCATGCGCTCTTTTTAGAGGGCATGGCGCGTGTGGCGCACGCCCTGCCCGCAGCGCGCTTTGCGATCATTGGCGATGGTGAGCTGCGCGCCACATTGGAAGCACAAGCGGCAGCGCTTGGCATTGGGCAGTCAGTTATCTTCACAGGCTGGCAAAATGATCTGCCCGCCATCTACGGCGCGCTGGATTGCCTTGTATTGTGTTCCAAGAACGAAGGGCTGCCTAGCGCCGTGATCGAGGCATTGGTGACGGGCGTGCCTGTGGTGGCGACGGCGGTCGGCGGCGTGCCAGATATGCTGGCGGATGGGCGCGGCGCGCTGGTGCCGCCTAACGATGCTGAGGCACTGGCAGCGGCTGCCCTGCACACCTTGCGCGATCTGCCTGCGGCGCGCACCCATGCCCAATCGCTGCGGAAGCCAGCCTTTGATCTCTACCACATCACGCCGAGCGCCGAACGCCTGATCGCCTTCTATGCCGAGTTTCTGGGCGCATGAACACACACACCAACGGCACGCTGAGCATTTTCACGCTGTTAGCAGCCCTGTATTTCGCCGTGTTCACAGGGCATCCGATCAGTGGTGATGAACGCCTGCTCTTTGATGCGGCGCGCAGCCTTGCCACACACGGCAGCTTTGCGTTGGTCTATAGTTCCGATCAGCGTCCTTTCTTTGGCATTGCAACCGATCAGATCGTGCCGAGTGCCGATGTTGAGCCACTTCAGGCATTCTTGAGCGCACCGTTGGTGATTGTGGCGCGCCTGCTGCCCAACATTGGCATGGCGCACACGGTTTGGTTGTTCAATGTGCTGGTGACAGCGCTCACCGGTGCGCTGCTGTATGCCTATGGCAGGCAGCTAGGCTATGGCGTGCGTTCGGCGGCGGCTGTGGCGCTGATTTTTGGCGTCGGCACGGTTGCCTTTCCCTATGCCCAAATGTACTTCCGCGAGCCGCTGCTTGGCTTGTGTGGCTTGGCGGCTGCCTACCTCACAGAGCGTTGGCGGGCAAATCCGCGCCGCCTTGGATGGCTGGTGGCTGCCTTTGGTGCGGTGTTGGCGGCTGTTTTCACCAAGCAGGCAGGCGTTTTGTTCGCCCTTGCGCCGTTGCTGGCTGTTGTGGGCGTCTCGCGGCATCAACGGCGGCTATGGCTGCCACTCCTGATCAGCGGCGCGCTGCTCGCCGTGATTGCCCTGCTGCGCTGGGACTCTACGGTTGGGCGTTTGCTCAGCCCTGAGCGCTTGGCGCGTGCCGCCGAAAGCCTGCCCGAAGCACTGCCCGCCTATTTAATCAGCCCCGGCTTTAGCCTATGGGTCTTTTCGCCAATTTTGGTCGTGAGCCTGTTCGGTGCGCTGCACCTGCTGCGTAAGCGGCAGTGGCATTCGGCGGCACTGCCTGCCCTGATCTTGCTTGGCTTTGCGGTAGGGCATCCGCTGCTGCACAGTGATTATTGGTACGGTGGCTTGGCGTGGGGAACGCGCTTTTTAGTGCCAGTCACGCCGCTGCTGTGCCTGTGGCTGCTGCCCGTTGCCGAGTCCTTCTTTGCAGGGCAGCGGCTGCCGCGCCTTACCAAATTTGCATTGGGCAGTGTGCTGCTGTTGAGCATTGCCGTTCAGGTTGTGGCGATCAGCTTACCTGCCACACGCTATGGCGTGGCGCTGGCAAAGGCAAGCCAGCGCGAAGGGCGGCAGATCGTGGCCTGGCGCGAAGGCGTCTGGGATGTGCGCTATCAACCGATTTGGGTGATGCTGCGCCAGATCGGCAGTGTGCCATCGGCGGTGGCGTGGGATGTGGTGCATGTGGGCGGCGTGGTGTTGCCGCTATGCGCCCTGAGTGCCGCCGTTGCCTTGATTGGTATGCGGCGGTGGCGTGCGGCATGGCTTGGCGTGGCGCTGCTGCTGATCACGTTTTACGTCGGTTTGCGCGCTGTATATGCCGATCCGCGCTATGGCGGTGATAATCCCGATCTGTGGGCAGCCCTGGGCGTGCTTGAAGGCACGCTGTACGAAGGCGATGTGCTGCTTGTAAACTCGGACGCCTATCGCCCATTCATCACGAACTACTACAAAAGCACGCAGCCCGTCTATGTTATCCCAACGCCGGAAGGCGAGAGCGTTGATCCTGTTAATCCACCCGCTGTGGTCAGCACCAACCCTGAAGAACGCGCTAACCCTTACTTTCAGCAGATGTTTGCGCGCATCGCGCAGCGCAGCAACCGTTGGCTGTTCCTGACCGAATACAACCCCTATACACCCAACCGCTACCGCGTGACCGAAGCATTTTTAGCGCGGCACTATTTCCCTGCCGAAGAACTGCTTAACACGCCAAGCGTTCGCCTGCTCAGCTATGCGCCGATCAGCGCGCCGCCAATGAGCTTGCCGCCTTTCCCGCGCTATGCGGCAGATGCCAACTTTGGCGTGGCAACCCTGATCGGCTTTGATTTGCCGCACGGCACGCGCTACCACGCGGGCGATTTTTTGCCGATCTCGCTGCTGTGGCGCGCCGAAGGCTTCCCGCCCGATCTAGAACCGTTAGACTATAGCATAAACCTTTCGCTGATCAATGCGGAGGGCGCCGCAGCCGCGCAGCGTGTGGCGCAGCCACGGGCAACCTTTGGCGGCTTCACCCTCTGGGAAGCGGGCGCGCTATACCGCGATCATCACGCGCTGCACTTGCCTGCCAACTTGCCGCGTGGGCGCTATCAGGTGTGGCTGCTGATCACCGACTGGCGTGATGGCAGCGCGCTGCCGCTGCGGGATGGCTCAGGGCAGCATAGCATCTTAATCGAGATTGAGATCGAATAGCCTGAATTGGGCAGCAAATGCTGCCTTTGTCAAAATCGCGCTATTCATTTCACATTCTCTTAAAGATTCCTTCACTTAGGCACGTTACAATCTCGCATTATTTTTTTGCGTTAGGAGTCTGTTTGCATGGCAGATGAAGCCGTCGCAGCGCTGATCATGAAGCACGTTCAACGCTATGTCGCCCTCGACATTCTGGACGTATACAAACTGCTGCATCAGGGCGTGTTTGGTGCTGGTCACGCGGTCAGCAATCAGCGTTCAGCGCGTGAATGGCTGGATAAAGAGTGTGCGAAACTCACACCGAACGCTGCTGAGCCGCTGCTGGAAAGCGTGCATCCACAAGATGAAGTGGTGCGCCTGAATTTGCGCCCGTACCTTGCCGCGCAGGGCAATCTCAAAAAGCTGTTGGATGCCTTCATCCGTTCGGCGGCGCAGGCACGCGGCGATGCCGAGATGATGGCACAGTGGTGGGCAACCTTTCAGGGCATGACGGCACACGGCAGCCCGCTGGCAAACCGCTTCTCGGAGCGCACCGTTTCGCTGATCGGGCGCACACGCGCCGCTGAGCTGTGGTCGGCAACGCAGCATTCACCGCCCTATGACCAGACTCATAAGCCTGCTTACCGCGTGCTGACGTTGGAAGTTGCCTCTGAACTGCTGCAAGGGCAAAAAATCAGCGCAAGGGTGACCTAACAGCAATTTGCGAGTACAATCCTTGCAAACGATTCGCGCAAGGTAGACGGCAAGCCTATGCAAGTATTTATCAGTTATGCCCGCGCAGATAGTGCATTTGCTTGGCAGTTGGTCGAAGACCTCTCCGAGTACGATCTTGCGTTGTGGATGGACGTACGGAACATCCCAAAGGGTGCCAACTGGGATAATGAAGTGCAGAAGGGGCTGGACGCCAGCGATATTATGCTGGTGCTGCTCTCGCCCGACTCCGTCAATTCGCAGAATGTGGCGGACGAGTGGAGCTACTTTATTGACAAGAACAAGCCCGTTGTGCCGCTGCTGATTGCCGCTGCCGAAGTGCCGTTCCGTCTTTCGCGCCGCCAGCGCATAGATTTCACCGCCGACTATGAAACGGGCTTGCGCGAACTGCTGCGCGCCATTGGTTCGCCCATCCGCCTCGATCCCGATAGCACCGAACGGATCGCCATTCCAAAGCCGCCGCCGCGCCCTGAGCGCACCGAAAGCGAACTCCAAGCACCGCGCCGCGAACGGGCAGCCTTCAGCAGCCGTCCACCTACCCTTGAGGTCAACGTTCGCAGCCTGCCCATCGTGTGGCACACGCGCTACCACTGGTGGAGCGGGATGCGCGGCGGCGAACTGGGCGATGTGCTGATTAATCCGCGTGAAATGCTGCTGGTGCCGCGTGCCGAACCTGTCATCAGCATTCCGCTTGCCAACCTGATCACTGTGAAGGCGCAGCGTGCGCTTGATCCGCACCTGAAATTGACTTATTACGGCGCACAAGGGCAGTTCCAGACGTTGATGCTGATGGGTGCCACACGCGCTCGGCGTGAAGGCATCAACCAAGAGATCATCAACCTGCTGAAGTGGCTGACCAAGCGTTCGTTGGAGTAAACCTTATGTTGGATACACAGACACTCGCCCAGCTCGTCTTTGATGCATTCACCCAAAAAATGACGTGGCGCGAGGCTTCGGCGCGCTATCCCGTGACAGAATACATTGCGGCGTTTCGCAATTTGCGGGCAGGTTTCCTGCGTTTGTTGGAAGGCTTGAGCGATGCTCAGGTTGCCTATGCTGATCCCAATAATCCGATGTGGTCGCTCAGCGAGACGGTGACGCACCTCATCTACTCGCAGAACTTTTATTACAACCAACTTTTAGAGATCACCACCTCACAACTGCCACACCTCACCGAAGCAGCCCGCGGCTTTGGTGAAGGCGCACAACAAAACCTGCCAGCCGACCAATTGCGCGCTATGCTTAAAGATGCCACGCAGCAGATCGAGGCTGCCATTGCCGAAACACTGCCGCACTTTGACGCCGAAGTCGTGAAGCGTCACGTCGTCTTTGGTGAAGTGACCTACGCAACGTGGATTTTTCTGCTGATGGCGCATGAACTGGATCACTACCGACAATCGGTGGTCATGCGGCGTTTAGCACGAACGGCTTTATCAGGGGAGCGCGGTGAGCATGGATGAGCAATCAATACGTGAGGGCGTCTATGAGACGCATTTTGTGCAACACCGCATCACCAGCGGCTATATTCAGATTGCGGACGGCGCGACCAGTTTGCCCGCTTTTTGGGCGCACCCGCAAATCGGCGGCGTTTTTCCCGGCTTGGTGCTGATTCACGGTGAGCGCGGCTTGAACAACCAAATGCGAATGCGCGTGCGCCGCTTTGCCGAACTGGGCTATTATGTGATTGCCCCAGAAATTCTGGGCGCAGAGTTTAACACGCAAGACGTGCCAACCTGCCGCCTTGCAATGCGCGAACGTGGTGAATCACGGGTGTTGGCTGCCCTGCATGTGCTGCGGAATCACAACCGCTCCAGTGGCAAGTTGGGCGTGGTTGGCTGGCTGACCGGCGGCGAACTTGCCTTCCGCATGGCGCTGCAACAACCTGATCTGCAAGCTGCCGTCATTTTCGGCGGCAAGCCCGATGACTACATTGACCGCCTGCACAATGAGCAAACGGCAATGCTCGCCTTCTATGGTGATGATGATCCCGAAGTGATGCCCGCCACGCTCAACCGCATGTGGGAAGCCTTATCGCACTGTGGTGCCCGCTGGCAGATGATCGTCTATCCCGACGTGGCGAACGACTTTAAGGACGAAACCTCGCCGCGCTATCACCCACACTACGCCGCCGACGCATGGAATCGCTGCGTGGAGTTTCTGCATAAACTGCTCGAGCCGCCAGCGCCAACGGTCAGCCCGAAGGTCAGCACCAAGCTATGAGTGCCGCGCCGTGTGCCGTGATCTATGCCGGCAAGCTGCCCTACGCAGAGGCTTGGGCGCTGCAAAAGCGCCTTGCTGCAGCGCGTGCGGCGGATGCCATTCCCGACGTGCTGTTGTGGGTGGAACATCCGCACACCTACACGCTTGGCTCGGCTGCCAAACCTGAACACCTGCTGCTGACGCCTGACGAATTGGCGCAGCGCGGCATCGTTGTCCACCAGGTGGATCGCGGCGGCGACATTACCTATCACGGCGATGGGCAGTTGATCGGCTACCCAATCGTGCGGCTGCCGCTTGGCACGGATCGCCTGCACGCGGATGTCATTGCCTACGTGCGGTGTTTAGAGCAAATCGTGATAGACTTTTTGGCGCGCTATGGCGTTCAGGGTGAGCGCCTTCACGGGCTAAGCGGCGTGTGGGTCACCCAAGACGGCGCACCGCACAAGATCGCGGCGCTTGGTGTTCGCGTGACGACCAAACGCATCACGCAGCACGGCTTTGCCCTGAACCTCAGCACTGATCTGCGTTATTTTGAGGGCATTATTCCATGTGGCATCCGCGATAAAGGCGTGACGCGCCTTGCCGACCTGATCGCCCAACCGCCTGATCTGATCAGCGCCGCGCAGCAGATCACACCGATTTTCGCCGCACATTTCGAGCGCCATACCTACGCGCAAACTTTGGCTGAATTGCTTGCTATGTTAGGAGAGCCTGCATGAGCGATTTTACGCTGCGCCCAAAGATTTTTTCACTGCTGCTGTGTTCACATATAGACGTGGACGAGGCAACCGGCGGCTGGCAGCTTGCGCCGATCAGCCACCTTGCCGTGCGTTCGCTGCCCGTGCCGCTTAACATGGTATTGTGCGCCAACATCATGGCGCCACCGGATGACTATGAGATCAGCTTCCGCATTTTCCACGCCGACCAGCCCAATGGCGTGCCGTTGAGCGCACCAACACGGCTAAAGCCTGAATCGGGCAAGAATGTGGACTTCATGGCACGGGTAGCGCTGACGCTGACCAGTGCGGGCTTGTACATGGTCGAAGCGAAACTCGGCAATTTTGACACAGCGCTTTCACCGCTGCGCGTTTCGCTCTTTTCGGACAGCAGCACCTGAGCGTAGGCTAAGCGGCGCGTTAGCACACGGCACAGGCGCGCACCATACGTTACAATGGCGGCATGTGTTCCACGCAGAGAGGATTTTTTGCCGCCATGCCACGCTTGTTAACCCGCTTGCTGCTGGGCTTGTGCCTTGCTGCCTTGCTGTTGCCGTTCCCACTGCACGCCCAAACTGATACACAGAGCTACCGCAGCGATGTGCTAGGCGTCACCTTCCAATATCCCAAAGGTTGGGCGCTGCGTGAGCAGCTTGCCGCACAGACAGTGCTTGCCGCACCCGAAGGCGATATCGAAGGGCTGGCAGAAGGCAAAGCGCCCAGCGGCGTGCTATTCAGCCTGACCCTTAGCACGCTGCGCCAAATGGGTGCGCGCAACACCGATGATTTTCCCGCCCTGCTGCTCAAATATACGCTGAACGCCGAAGGCACGCCGCAGCCAACACGCATTGGCGGCGCGACGGGCATTCAGCTTATCCAGCTAGACGAAAAGCAAGATTTGGCGATCCAGACGGCGATCCTTTCCATAGGCAAGCGGCGCGTTGCCATTTTGCGCGCTGTCAGCACCTTAGCCGTCTGGCGTGCTGATGGCGAGGCACAGTTGGGACGCCTTTTGGAAAGCCTCAGCTTCTTCCCGCCGCCCGAAGGGACAGATGTAGACACAATCGGTATTCCGCTGTGGCAATTGGCAGCCGACGCTATGCCTGATCTGACTGGACTCTCAGTCAGCAACGATGGCGCGCTGATCTACGCCGTAGATGCACAGCGCGGCATTTGGCAGATCAATGCCAACGGCACAGCTCAAGAATCACCCTTGACCTTTCCGCAGGTTGGCAGCTATGGCAGGCTGATCACACGCCCTGATAATTCACAGTACCTTGCCGATCCTGCTAACCACATTGTGTGGCGGCGCGCACCCAACACGAATTCTGTGGCGCGCTTTTTCGGCGGCACGCTTGGCGCTGGGCGCGGCGCTTTTGGCGAAGGGATGCCGCGCCAATTCCTCTTTAGCGGGCGCAACGTCTACGCGGTGGACGAGAACACCAACGGTGTGCGTGTGCAGGTTTTTGCGGCAGGCGGCGCAGTGATGACCTTTTGGGATATGGCGCGGGAACTGCCTGAGGCGCAAAATGTGCTGCTCGGTGCGGATAGCAGCGGTAATCTTTACCTGTTGGCGGAAGGCTCAAACGGTTTGCTCAAGCTGGATGCCTCTGGGCGCGTGCTGGCGCGTGGTATTGGCGCAGCGTGGCTGGCGGATAGCCAACCGTTGGCGCTCGCCGTAGATCGCTTTGATAACTTCTTTGTAGCGACTGCTGATTCGGGCATTTTGCAGTTCTCGCCAAGTGGTGAGCTGGTCGGTGTGATTGGCGAACCTTACGATGAGTCCGCGCCGCCGAAGGCAGGACAGTTGGCGCGCCCTGTGGCGCTTGCCCTTGCGCCTTCCGCGAATCTGCTCTACGTGGCGGACGTGGGCAAATATCCACAAGTGGTCGCTTTTGCGCTGGATGGCAACATCTCAGAGAATTTGGCGGCTGCCAGTGCCGCCGCAGGCGAGATTGCCTATGCTGAGGTGCGGCGCGGTGCGCTCAGCGATCAAACGTTCCTTTACACCTACATATTTACGGGAAAGGCGGGCGATGTCGTCACCATTACGCTGCGCGCCGAAGGCTTTGACGCCTATCTAGATTTGCTCCAACCAGATGGTAAGGTGATCGCCTTCAACGATGACGTCGGCGCTAACACTGCCGATCTCGCACCGACTGACGCGCAAATCACGGCATTCAGCCTGCCGCGTAACGGCGTCTACACTATCCGCGTGACGCGCTTCGGGCGCGAGACAGCCCGCGGCGCCGTAGGTGATTATGAACTGCGTCTGAGCGTTGGGCAGCCGTAAGCTCTGCCATAACCGCCTGTGGAGCGCGTAGCGCGCTCCACAGGCAAAGCGGTTCCTCTACACAGGTTTTGAAAGGTCTCCTCTAGGCAATTTGCATAGGGTGCTGCCCTTAATACAAATTTTTTGCATACCATAAAATAACAATTAGTGACTTTCAAAAAATGCTTCCCAAAGCCTTTACAAGCCCTGAAGCCCACAGTCATAACCTAGCGAACTGTCACAATCTCATAACACGCATTTAGGTCTATGGACACACGCTATAATCTGCGTGCCTGCTCACTAATCTATTACACTGCCTAGCTTTCACTCCGCAACCTTCCCACAAGCAGGTCAGTATCTGGTGTGTCAACTTTCTAAATCTTGTATACAGTTACATATTCACAATGGGAGGCAATGCCTGCCAGCAAAATTCAGTGTCACTCTGCCGATCTGAACAACGCCGTGCAGCAATTCACGCGGCAAAGTGAGGGGACGCAACAACTGCTCCGCACGGTGCAAAACTGCTTGCAACAGCTTCAGGGCGGTGCCTGGCGCGGCAAGGGCGCCAACACCTTTTATGCCGAGCTGGAGCGCGAAGTGCTGCCGGGCGTGCAGCGCTTGATCAGCGCGCTGCGGGCGGCGCAACACAGCGCATTGGGCAACTGCTGGAACAGGCAGAACGCGAGGCAGGCGCGCTCTTTATGGGCGGCGATGCTGAAAGCTATGGCGGTGGCGAAGGCGATGGCGAGCCTGAGCAAGCCACAGGCGAACAGGGGCTCAATGATGAAGCGCGTAGGAAAGCACTTGAGGATGAGCTGAGCGCGTATGGTATCACACTTAGAGGCACATGGTCGCTCAATGAATTGGAGATGCTCTGGACAACCATACACGCTACTGCCAATCGCCTCCAGTCTTTTGCAGCTGATGCGTATGCAGCCAACGGATTACCATTCAACTACACACCTCAACAGGTCTTTAAGCGCATTTTTGGTGATTTGACCTTTGTGCGTGGAGAAGGTATTGACTCAAACGGTGCTGAAGATGGCGGGCGATGGGGGCAATACGACCGCCAGCAGATTACATTATGGGGCAAAGCTTTTACAAATAGGTCACGGACTTTCGCCGAACGCAGCGTGGAAGACAGCATGGCTTTTCTGACAATGCATGAGTTAGGGCATGATCTAAACCGTGAGATGGTGCTTGTGAAGAGAGGCGACGGTGTCTATGAAAGACTGACGACGCGAAATTACTATGCAGAAACCAGTCAAAGGCTCTTCGATAACGACGCAGGCACGGCTGGTTATACCTACATCGCACGGACACAACACAGCGATATGTGGTTAGAGTATCAGGCAGATGCAGTTGCCAACTGGCTAGACGGTACATTTGACGACTCAGATGACGGCAGGACTAGGCAGGCACAGATGGACGGTATTATGCGCGCCCTAATTTTTAATAAATTTGGTCATCCAGAACAACTGGTTGACATGTTTGCCATCGGCAGAGCTATTGTGGAATGATCGCAAGAGATTATGAGAACGCTCGCTAGACACAAGCCAGCTGTGATAATCATTCTGTGCATTTTGGGAGTCTCCGCTATGTTCCAATCCATCAGAGCGCAAAATTTACAATTTGGCGAAGTGCTGCGCCAGCCAATTAGCGGTTTGTGCCAAGTAGCGTTCAGCCCAAACGGTGAGCAGATTGCTATCAAGCGCTTCACGGATGCCGAACGCCAAACAATAGAACTCGCTATTTTCAGTGCGAAAACTGGTGAACCGCAAAGCGTGCTGCACACAGGAAACGGCAAATGTTCACCTGAGTATGGCGCCCAAAACACACTGGCTTGGGAAGGGCGAACCTTAGCGGCTGTTTTTGAGGAAGGCATCATGGTGTGGGATGCTCATGAAGGGTTTGAGCAGCGCTACACAGTTGAGGGCAGTCTCTTTGCACTCTCAACCTTAACCGAGCGTTTGGTGACAGTAAGCCTTGAAAAACGCTTCAGAGAGAATGCGCTAGAACCGTTCCCGTCGCTTGTGCTGCGTGAGCTTGACAACGGGCGCGAATTAACACGCTATGCTATTCGGCAAGCAGATGACGAAGATTTCTTTTCTGTCAACTGGATGGCGTGGAGTCCGCGTGGTGAAACGCTGCTTGCCTCTGATGGAGTCATGGTGCGCCTTGTGGATGTCGGCAAACAAACAATCACAGTGCGCGAACCGACTTGGGCAGCAGGCTATGCGCTCAGTTTAGCAGATTGGCTCGATGAGCGCGTCGTATTCACGGGATATGGAACAGGCACAGTGGGCTTCTGGGACGCGACCAGTGGTAACCAAGAACGTGAACTGTATCTGAAAAGTTGCGGGCTGGCACTTAGCCCTGATCGCCGTTGGCTGGTCGGTTTTGACGTCAACGACAGCCCCGATTTCTCTGACAACAGCGCACCAGAGCAAGTTATTAAGGTCTTTGCCTTGCCTGAGGTTTCCCTAATTGCCAAACTACCTTATGAGGCAACGCGTGTAGAGGCAAACCCATGCCTGCAACTCACCTTCAGCGCGGATGGCACGCACCTTGCCGCCATCATTGATGAGAGCAATCCAACGCTTCACGTTTGGGCGCGGCGCGAGTAAACCATAGCGCTTGCCCGTTGTTATCTGCACAGGCAGTCAGTATCCATTGTATCTTGGAGGCAAGATGAGCGCTAGCAAAATTCAGTGTCACTATGCCGATCTGAACAACACCGCGCAGCAATTCACGCGGCACAGTGAGGGGACGCAGCAGCTTTTACGGACGGTGCAAAACTGCTTGCAACAGCTTCAGGGCGGTGCTTGGCGCGGCAAGGGTGCCAACACCTTTTATGCCGAGTTGGAGCGCGAAGTGCTGCCGAGTGTGCAGCGCTTGATCGGTGCCTTGCGCGAGGCAAGCAGCGCAACGCAGCGGATTGGGCAAACGCTGGAACAAGCAGAACGCGAGGCAGGCGCGCTCTTTACAGGCGGCACGGGCGATGCCGATGGGCGTGGCGGCGGCGAAGGCACAGTTGAACAAACACCTAATCAGGCAGAAAACGTATCTGAGCCAACTGAACAAGAACGCAAAGATGCTATCATTGCTGATTTAGCGAAATATGGCATCACCATTGAAGGGCAGTGGTCGCTTGCAGAGCTGGAAATATTGCAGGGTACTATCCATGATGTGGCTAATCGCCTAAAAGATTTTGCCGCACAGCAATACCCGCCACCCGGACTGGGCGAATCGTACACGGCACAAGTGCTTTTCAGAGGGATTTTTGGTGACTTAACGCTTGAGCGCGGCAGTGGCAACACTTCCCCTCAAGGGTGGTGGGGACGCTACAGCGCCTCAAGTGACAAGATCACTTTATGGAATAACGCCTTCAAGAATGTGCTTAATTCCTTTGGCGGTTTACCTCAGGATGAAAAACAGGCAGCCAGCACACGGTTTTTGATCCTTCATGAGCTAGGGCATGTCCTTGAACAGCGGCAACTGCGCCTTCCAAATGGCAGTTTCCGCAGCTTGCTAGAGCAGTTTAACCGAACCAACACAGGTGTTCTTTCGGGTGGTACAGCCGGATACACTTATAGGGCACGTAGCAGCGATGTTGATTATGAATATCAGGCTGATGCGGTTGCCAACTGGTTGAATGGCTCGTTTAATGACAGCGATGCGGGTAGGGCGCGTCAAGGGCAGATGGACTCCATCATGCGGATGCTTATCTATGCCCGCTATGGCAGACCCGGACAACCAATCCCTCAATAAGTTATAGGTGAGACACATATGCGGACTTTTCTCCATTGGCTTACAGCAGGAGCTTTAATGATGGTACTCACCACACATACCAGCGCACAAAGCACACAGTTTCAAGAGGTGCTTCGGTTGCCCATTCCCAACGCCTATGATATCGCCCTCAGCCCTGACGGTTCGCACATAGCTGTCCTGCGCTATGCAGACCCTGCACAAGCGACGGTTGAACTTGCTATTTACACTGTTCAAACAGGGCAACAACAAGCCGTATTGCATACTTTCCCCGCGCAGCAGCTTTGTTTCTATTTCGATAGACCCAGTAATTGTCTTTCTTGGCAAGCCGATTTCTTGATTGCCAATGTGGGCAAGGGTGAGGTGTGGGTTTGGCAAGCCAGTCAGGCGTTTGAGAAACGCTATGCGCTTCGTGGCACAGCGTTTGCTTACCACGCGCCAACCGACAAGTTAGCGCTTGTTGAAGCACGCACACCTACCGACCCGGCCGAACGCTATGTAGATAGCAGCAGCCAGATCACACTCTACGATCTTGCCAGTGGGCAAGCCGTAGCCCGTTATGATGCTGGAAAGCAAATTGGCGACCGTTTTTTCGACCAGATTAACCTTTTGGCATGGAGTCCGAATGGTGAGCGCTTGCTCATTTCAGATTACTACTACAACCGTGTCATGAAGATAACGGGCAGCGCTATCGAAGATAGTGGCGTTGCCTTTCGTGCTGATAGTACGATGCAAGCAATCGGTTGGCTGGCGGATGAAACGCTGCTGACCGTAGAGAACATCAGTTTTCTGCACTTTTGGGATGCCAGTAATGGGCAGCAGCAGCGCGAAGTCTATCTGAAAGGCATTACGGCAGCCTTCAGCCCTGATGGACGTTGGGTGGCAGCCATTGATAAGCGTGAAAGCCCTCTTGATGCGCCCACGCCCGAAGTGGTTGAGAACGTGGTGAAAGTGTTCACTCTGCCCGAAGCGGAGTTAATCGAAAAACTGCCCTACGAACTGAGCAGTGCTGAAGAGGTGCGGCGCGCTTTGCAACTCACCTTCAGCGCGGATGGCACGCACCTTGCCGTCATTATTGATGAGAGCAATCCGACGCTCTACGTCTGGGCGTGGCGGGAGTAAACCATAACACCTATTTGTTGTTATCTGCACAGGCAGTCAGTATCCATTGTGTCTTGGAGGAAAAATGAGCGCTAGCAAAATTCAGTGTCACTATGCCGATCTGAACAACGCCGCGCAGCAATTCACGCGGCAAAGTGAGGGGACGCAACAGCTTTTACGGACGGTGCAAAACTGCTTGCAACAGCTTCAGGGCGGTGCTTGGCGCGGCAAGGGTGCTAACACCTTTTATGCCGAGCTGGAGCGCGAAGTGCTGCCGGGTGTGCAGCGCTTGATCAGCGCCTTGCGCGAGGCAAGCAGCGCAACGCAGCGGATTGGGCAAACGCTGGAGCAAGCGGAACGCGAGGCAGGCGCGCTCTTTGTGGGTGGTGATGCCGATGCTGACGGGCGCGGCGGCGGCGAAGGGGAGGTCTCTCAACAGGGTGAAAATAATGCGGGACCAACTGACCAAGAGCGCAAGGATGCCATCATTGCCGACCTAGCTACCTACGGAATTACCTTGACAGGCACATGGTCGCTGGCTGATCTGCAAAAGCTCCAAAGTGCAGTACATGCGACGGCAAACCGCCTAACGAGCTTTGCCGCAAACCACTACGAAGATTTTGAGTTCAAATATACACCACAGACCGTTTTTAAGCGGCTGTTTGGCAACCTCACTTTTGAACGCGGCGTAGGTGCAGATCGCAACGGTGAGGAAGAAGGCGGTGCTTGGGCATGGTACAGCAGCAACACGATCACACTGTGGAACAGCGCGCTAAACGGTGTCCTTAAAACCTTTGCAGGGCAATCGTCCACAAACAGCAGCCGCTTCTTGATCATGCATGAGCTAGGGCATGACCTTGAAAACATGCCGATTTTGGTCAGAAATCCTGAAACGGGACTCTACGAGCGCACAACAGTTTTGGAGTACTTCACCAGCAGCAGCGAAGACAATGCTAATCTAGGGAATGGCACGGCTGGCTATACCTACCGTGCGCGCAGCCAGCTAAACTGGGAAGAATATATGGCAGATGGTGTTGCCAATTGGCTTTATGGCACATTCGATGACAGTGATGCCGGCAGAGCGCGCCGAGAACAAATGGATACTCTTATGCGTGGGCTAATTTATGCTGAGTTTGGGATACCGATCTCCGAACAGCCCCGCCCTGAACCCGTTCCACCGACTACTGGTAATGGCACTGGCGGCAATCATGGTACTGGACGTTTCACGCCTGAAATGGAATAGCAAAAGGTAGTAACAGTGAAAATCCTAACACCGTTTCTTCTGATCGGAGCTTTGTTCATGACACAGACAACAGGGCAAGTGAGCGCACAAAGCACGCGCTTTCAGGAAATACTCCGCTTACCTATTGAGGGCTTGTGCGCCATTGCTTTTAGCCCCGATGGTACGCAAGTTGCTGTGAAGCATTACACCGACGCTGCACGGCGCGCCCTTGAGCTTGCCATTTATGATGTACAAAGCGGTGCGGTGCAAGCTGTACTGCTCACGGCAGCGGGTAAATGTTCTCCACTGGACTATGCCGAGAATAATTTGGCATGGCAGGGACAGGTTTTGGCGGCTACCTTTGAGGATGGCTTGTACCTTTGGCAGGCAACCAATGGAACATTTGAAGAAGCCTATCGCCTAGAGACAGGTGTATTTGCCCTTGATCCAGCGGCAAACCGCCTTGCCACAGTGGTGCTTGAAAAGCGCGTGGAAGGCGGCATCCTGGAGCCATATCCGTACCTTGTGCTGCACGATCTGACAACTGGAGAAGAAATTACACGCTATAGCGCTAGAAAATCAATTGATGGTGACCTTTTCTTGGGCATCTCTATGCTGGCATGGAGTCCAAACGGAGAACAACTGCTCATCTCGGATCACTATGTAGTGCGTATCCTAGCCGTCAATGGTGATGAGATAACAGAAGGTGAACATGCTCTGAAGATTGGGAATCGTTTGCAGGCTTTTAGCTGGCTGGATGATGCAACGATCCTCACTGTTGACCGCCTCAGCCTGCTGCACACATGGAAGGCTGCCGATGGTGAACAACAGCGCGAAGTGTTCTTGAAAGGCAGTGCCGCTGCATTCAGCCCTGATCGCCGCTGGGTGGTGGTTGGTGATGAGGCTGCCAACCCTAATGATGACCCTGAAAATGTCGTGAAGGTTTTTGCACTGCCCGAGGCGGCATTGGCAGACACATTGCCTTTTAGCCTGAGTGCAGAAGGTGTGCAGCGTGTGCTGCAACTCACCTTCAGCGCGGATGGCACACACCTTGCCGCCATTATTGATGAGAGCAATCCCACCCTTTACGTTTGGGCGGCACGCTAAGCATCCCTAAACAGGTGTGCCAAAATGCGGTAAACTTATGGGCAATCTTATCAACCGAGCGATTCCCGAAGGGCAACACACCGCCATGAGCGAAACGGCACACCTGAGCATTGAGCAACGCACCGCGCTGATCACCCGCAACCTTGAAGAAGTGATCGGCGCGGACGAAATTCCCGCCTTGCTGGCGCAAAACTTGCCGCTGCGCCACTATATCGGCTTGGAGATTTCAGGCAGGCTGCACCTTGGCACCGGCTTGATGTGTATGCAAAAAGTGCGCGACTTGCAGCAAGCAGGCGTCCGCTGCACGATCTTCCTTGCCGACTGGCACACTTGGATCAACGACAAACTCGGCGGCGACCGTCAGAAGATTAAGAAAGTGGCGGTTGGCTATTTCAAAGAAGGCTTGAAGGCATCGCTTGCCGCGCTCGGCGGCGATCCTGAGGCACTCGATTTTGTGCTTGGCTCAGAACTCTACCACCACAACGACACCTACTGGGAAACGCTGATCGAGGTCGGCAAGAACACCACCTTAAACCGCATCCTACGCAGCGTGAGCATCATGGGGCGCGGCGAGGGCGAGAGCATTGATTTTGCCAAGCTGATCTACCCACCCATGCAGGTTGCCGATGTGTTCATCCTGCGCGCCAACATTGCTCAAGGCGGCATGGATCAGCGCAAGGCGCACGTCATCGCCCGTGATGTGGCGAATATGCTCACCATTTCGCCGCTGCGCGATGCCGAAGGCAAAGTTATCAAGCCGATTGCCGTCCATCATCACCTGCTGCTTGGCTTGGATAAGCCGCCGCAGTGGCCCGTAGATGCTGATAAGCTGCGTGAACTTCGCACCGCCATGAAGATGAGCAAATCCAAGCCCAAATCAGCGGTCTTCATCCATGATACACCGGATGAAATTCGCGCCAAAATGCGGAAGGCGTTCTGCCCACCGCCTGCCGATGGCATTGAGTTCAACCCGGTGCTGGACTGGGCAGAACACCTCATCTACCGCAACGGGCAAACGCTCTTTGTGGCGCGCACGCCCGAAAACGGCGGCAACCTGACCTTTACCCGCTATGAGGATTTGGCAGCCGCCTACAGCGAAGGCAGCCTGCACCCAATGGACTTGAAAAACGCCATGAGCGAGGCGCTCATCGCCCTGCTAGAGCCTATCCGCCAGCACTTTGACGATCATGCCGAGATCAAGGCGATGTGGACGGAGCTTGAGGCGATGCTGTAGCCAAAGTGCGCTATAATCAGTGGCGTTAGGTGCAAAAAAGGATTTTTCCCCATGACCGACTTCCCTACCCGCCTGCTCTGGTGGCAGCGCGGCGTTGTCTACCAAATTTACCCACGCAGCTTTATGGATGCCAACGGCGACGGCATTGGCGATCTGCGCGGTGTGCTGCAAAAGATTGACTATCTGGCTGAAACACTGGGCATAGATGCCATTTGGCTCTCGCCCTTTTTCACGTCGCCAATGGCTGATTTTGGCTATGATGTTGCTGATTACTGCGATGTTGACCCGATCTTTGGCACGCTTGCCGATTTTGACGCCCTGCTCGCGGCGGCTCATGCGCGTGGCGTGAAAGTGTTGATTGACTTTGTGCCAAACCACAGCTCCGATCAGCACGCTTGGTTTAAGGAATCGCGCAGCGCACGCGATAATCCCAAGCGCAACTGGTACGTCTGGGCAGACCCTAAGCCTGATGGCAGCCCTCCCAACAACTGGCTGAGTTTGTTCGGCGGCAGCGCGTGGGAATTCGACGCGCACACAGGGCAATACTACCTGCATTCCTTCCTGAAGGAACAACCTGACCTGAATTGGCGCAACCCGGAGGTGAAGGCTGCCATGTTCGATGCCATGCGCTTCTGGCTGCGGCGCGGTGTGGATGGCTTCCGTGTGGACGTGGCGCACTTTCTGATGAAAGACCCTGAAATGCGCGATAATCCGCTAAGCGAGAGCGGCATGGCGCTCTATAAGCCGATGGGTGACTACGACTCGCAGGTTCACCTCTACGACAAAGGACATCCCGATAACCACGCACTCTACCGTGAGTTCCGTGCCGTGCTGGATGAATTCGAGCCGATCAGCCCGCGCATGGCAGTTGGCGAGATTCACATTGCCGATTGGGATGAATGGGCAACCTACTACGGCGCCAACAACGACGAACTGCACATGCCCTTTAACTTCGCCCTGATCAACACGCCGTGGCGCGCCGAGATCGTCCGTGAGGTGGTGGAGAACGTGGAGCGCGTGCTGACCAACGGACAGCAGCCGAACTACGTCTTTAGCAACCACGACGAACACCGCATTGCCAGCCGCATTGGTGCAGAGGCAGCGCGTGCCTGTATGTTGCTGCTGCTGACACTGCGCGGCACGCCAACCATGTACTACGGCGATGAAATCGGCATGGTGGATGGCGATATTCCGCCCGAACTTGCCCAAGACCCATGGGGCAAAAATGTGCAAGGACTTGGCTTAGGGCGCGACCCTGAGCGCACGCCCATGCAGTGGGATAGCACGCCTAACAGCGGCTTCTCGCCCGAAGGCGTTCGCACGTGGCTGCCGGTGACCGCTGACTATCCAACGCGCAACGTTGCCGCACAGCTTGCCGATCCGCACTCAATGCTCAACCTGACCCGTGCGCTGCTCAAACTGCGCCGCGAGTCGCCCGCGCTGCACGGCGGCGCTTACCGCACGCTGAGCGGCGACGCGCACACCTACGTCTTTGAGCGCACAGCAGGCGATCAGCGCTTTGTGGTTGCGATCAACTTCACGGCGGAAGCACAAACAGTGGCACTCTCAGGCGGCGGCACGCTCATCCTCTCCACAGCGCTGGATCGGGCAGATGAGGCGGTGGGCGGCACATTCAGTTTGCGCCCATATGAAGGTGTGATCATCCGCGCCTAGCCCGAAAATTGCACAAAAAAATACGGCTTCCAAGTGCGGAAGCCGTATTGATTTACAGCCCTTACACCAACAAACGCATTGGATGTTCGAGCAGGGCGCGTAGTTCTTGCAGGAACAGCGCACCTTCCGCACCATCACTGACGCGGTGATCCACGCTCAGTGAAACCTTCATGCGCGTGCCGATTGTGATCTGCCCATCCACCACCACTGGCACCTGCCGCGCTGAGGCAACCGCTAAAATGGCAGCTTCCGGCGGGCTGATGATCGCCTCGAAGTGTTCCACGTCGTAAGCGCCCAGATTGCTGACGGTGAAGGTTGCGCCTTCAATGTCCTCCGGTTTGATCTTGTTGGCACGCACATTGGCGAACATCTCTTTGTTGCGCTTGGCAAGCTGCGAGATCGCCACCTGATCGGCGTTGCGCGCCACCACATTCACCAAGCCGCCTTCAGGCAGCGCCACGGCAATCCCAATGTTGATGTACTTATAGCGCACCAATGTATCGCCGTAGAAGTGGCTGTTCAGGTTCGGGAATTTCCGCAGGGCAAGCGCCACCGCCTTCACGATCAGATCGTTGACGGTCACCTTTTGCTCATCGGGCAAGCCACTGTTGATCTGCTTACGGAGTTCAAGCGCCGCTGCCATGTCAATTTCGCTGGTCAGGTAGAAGTGCGGAATGGTCGTTTTGCTCTCGACGGTGCGCGCTGCAATGCGTTGGCGCATCCGCGAGACAGGCTCATGCGTAATGCCTTCGCCGCTGGGTGCGGTACGCGTTGGTGCGGCACTGGGCGCTTTGGCAGGCGCGCTCAGCGATTCGGCAACCTGCTGCATAGCCGTAGGCGTAAAGCGCTCGACATCTACCTTTGTGATGCGCCCGCCGGGTCCCGTGCCGTTCACAGCGCGCAGATCAATGCCGCGCTCTTGGGCAATGCGGCGCGCAATCGGGCTTGCCTTCACGCCATCGGGCAGGTGCGGATCAGCTTCAGCGACGGGCGCGGCGGCGGCAGCAACCGCCTTTGGCGCCGGGGCAGGCGCGGCGGCTTTAGCAGGCTCTACCGCTTTGCTGGGCGCGCTCTCGGCAGCAGGCGCGGCTTTGGGCGCTGCGCCGCCACCAGCAGTATCCACATGAGCAAGCGCCATACCAACGTTCACAACATCGCCCGCGCTGACCAGCTTTTCAACCAGCACGCCGCTAAAGGGCGACTCGATCTCAATGGTTGCCTTGTCCGCCTCGACTTCGGCAATCACCTCACCGGCTTGGACGCTCTGCCCAACGTCTTTCGTCCAGTTGACGAAAGTGCCTTCTTGCATGGTTGCCCCAAGCATGGGCATTTTTACAATTTCGGACATGCAAACCGCCTCTCTTAGATGATGTCCTTAACGGCTGCGACCACTTTATGCGCGTCGGGCAGTGCCATTAGCTCAATTTCCTTCGCGTAAGGCAGCGGCACATCCATCGCGCTGACGCGCTTGATCGGCGCATCCATGTAATCAAACATATGCTCTTGCAACTGCGCGGCAATTTCGCTGCCAAAGCTATAGAAGGGCAGCGATTCTTCGACGATCACGCAGCGGTTGGTCTTTTTGAAGCTCTCAAAGATCAACGGCAAATCCAGCGGACGCAACCAACGCACATCCACCACCTCGCACGAGACGCCTTCCTGCGCCAGCATCTCCGCCGCGTCCAGCGACCATTCTACGCCGCGCCCAAAGGTCACAATCGTCACGTCTTTGCCGGCGCGCTTAATATCACCCTTGCCGATGGGCAGCACAAAATCGGTATCGTCAGGGACGAGTCCCGGCTTGGAGTAGAGCGCGATCACTTCGGTGAACAGCACCGGATTGTCATCCCGAATGGCTGCCTTCAACATGCCTTTGGCATCGGCGGGCGTGGAGGGGCAGCCCAAATACATGCCGGGAAAGTGGGCAAAGATTGGCTCCGGTGTGTGTGAGTGCGTCGCGGTTGCCTGATTGCCCCAGCCCGTTGCACAGCGCATGACCATCGGCGCCTTGAACTGTCCATCAAACATATAATGCACCTTCGCCGCATGATTGATCAGGGCGTCAAGGGCGAGAAAGGCGAAGTTAATGGTCATGATCTCTGCCACAGGGCGCAAGCCTGCCATTGCCGCGCCAACGGCGGCGCCGGCAATCGCCATCTCGCTAATGGGTGTATCGCGGACGCGGCGTTCGCCGAACTCATCCAAGAAGCCGCGTGTAACCTTGTGCGTGCCATCCCACGCGCCAACCTCTTGTCCCATCACAAAGACGCGCTCATCACGGATCATTTCCTCACGCAAGGCGGCGCGCAGTGCCTCGCGCATGGGGATATTCTTCTCTGCCATGTTCAGGTTCGTTCCTTCGGTTATGTGTTAGGCGTAAACGTGGCGTGTTAAGTCCTCTGCGGTTGGCACAGGGCTTTCTTCGGCAAAGCGCACCGCTTCTTCAATGGTCGCGGCGACGGCTGGCTCAATCTTGGCAAGTTCCGCCTCAATATCGGGGAACATCTCGCGCAGCTTCTGCTCCATCACCGTTAGCGGATCGCGCTGCTGGTAAGTCCGCATTTCCTCAGCGCGCTTCATATATAGACGATCCGAGACGCCGTGACCTTCATAGCGGTAGGTGATCGATTCGATCAGGACGGGTCCCGTCGTGCGTGCGTAATCCACTGCTTGCTGCATCACCTCGTAGACAGCGAAGAAGTCCATGCCGTCCACACGCTCAAAATCCTTCATGCCGTAGGCAATGGCGCGCTTGTGCAGCTCAGGCTGCCCGCTGGAAACTTCGACGGGCGTTCCCATGCCATAGAGGTTATTCTCGATCAGCCACACAACGGGCAAATCCCAGACTGCTGAAAGGTTCAGCGACTCGTGAAAGTAGCCGTTGTTGGTGGCACCATCACCAATGAAGCTCACCACCACTTCGCCATCAGCGTTGTATTTCGATTTGAGCGCGATGCCGGCTGCTAAGGGCAAATGCCCACCGACAATGGCATAGCCGCCCCACATGCGGACGTTCACATCGGCAAGGTGCATCGAGCCGCCCTTGCCACCACTGACGCCGGTGCGCTTGCCCATCATCTCCGCCATCAGCCGATTCACATCTGCACCTTTTGCGATGGCAATACCGTGATCGCGGTAGGCAGTAATCACGTGGTCGGTAGGCTTGAGTGCCTTAATCGCGCCGACGCCGGTTGCCTCTTGTCCGTTGTAGAGGTGCAAATAGACGCCGCCGATCTTGCGTGCGTTGTAAAGTTCCTTGCACTTTTCCTCAAAGCGGCGGATGAGTACCATCTGGTGGTAGACTTCAATGAGTTCTGCTCTGGTCAACGTTTTGGTTAGGTCGGACATTTACAATTCCCCATTGCCCGTGACAAATATCACGCCCGCGTCGCCGTCTAGCTGAAAAACACGCGCATAGCCGAGCTAAAAT
Source organism: Chloroflexi bacterium CFX4 (assembly GCA_021404685.1). Lineage (GTDB taxonomy): Bacteria > Chloroflexota > Anaerolineae > Aggregatilineales > UBA2796 > CP2-2F. Next base: position 57,266 of record QWHC01000016.1, read on the forward strand.
AGCGCTCGGCGCGAAAACTTCGCCAAACAAAAGGCGCGGCGTGCTGAATTGCCTAAGAGCATAACACACAAGCGGGCTGCTACCAAATGCTTATTTGCGGAGCAGTGGTCAAGGTATGCAAGATGCACTAAAGGATAATCCCACCATACCCGACTTGCCCTCTTACTAGACGTTCTGCGCGATTTGGTTTACACTCTATAACGTATTCTGCACCCGAAAGGAGTATGGCGCATTGCCTGCTGTGCGCCGCAATACGCATGAATGTTCTGCCTTTACCTGCCCTTCGCTTTGCAGCCCTAAGCGGTGTGCATGAAGATCGCCCTGCCGCCCTGATTACCTCAGCCGCGGATTGGGCAACGCTGCGCGGCAGCCTGAATCTGCCGCTTTTGGTGCAAGCCGCACCGGTTGAAAATACCCGTGCTTTTTTCGATTATCTGGCGCAGAGTTTGCCCTCGGCTGTGGCGGTTATTTACACGGTGGGCAATCATCCAACAGCCCTTAACGCGGCAAAATATGTGGCAAGCCTGAGCAAAAAGCCGTTAGTTGTTGTGCCGCACACCCTGACCACTGCCGATCTGTTTACGCCGCACATCAGCCTTGATGGTCAGAAGATTGTGACGGGCCCTGCTGCCGAAATCATCTTTGATATGCCGCTGATCAGCCAAACGCTGCCCGCTTCTGCCGCTGTGGATGTGTTCTCGATCATCACTGCGCTGATGGACTGGGGCTACGCTGCTCAGAAGAACCAAACACACCTGGAAACGCGCTTCTTACCTTGGGCGGCTTCGATTGCGGCAAGCATCGCCTCACAGGCACTCAAGATTGCGGCGGGCGTGGGCAAAGGCGAAACGGAAGCGCTAACCAACCTTGTAGATTTGTTATGCTTGACCGTTCAGTTAGATAATTTACTAGGGCATCAACGTGCTTCACGCGGCACAGAGCATGTGTTTGCGGAAGCCGCCGCCGCACAGCCCGAAGGCGCAGCCATTCCCTATGCGGAGCGCGTGGCAGCGGGCATTTTGCTCACCTCTGCGCTGCACAAAAAAGATGCCGCACCACTGCGGACTGCCTTAGAGAGTGCGGGCTTGCGCCCGAATGCTGTGCCGCTTCAGGTAGCGCGTGCCACACTGAACGCCCTGCCTGCTTATGTTGCAGAACACGGCGCGCCGTTCGGCATTGCTAACGACCTTCAGCCCAATAGTGAAGAGATAGAAGGCGCGCTGCAACGGGCGGGCTTGCTTTAGATAATCAGCGCTTACCGTTAACTTTGAGGAGTGGCGCTATGGCGGCACCGAATATTTGGCTTTTGCAGACCAAACGTGATGTGGACGGCTTGATTGCTGCACTGCGCTACACAGATCCCTCTGTGCGGCGTGGCGCAGTGGCTGCCTTGCGTGCGCTGAGCGCATGGCAGGCTGTGCCAGCCTTGCAGGCGCAGTTGATCATCGAAAATGACTGGCAGGTTCACGCGGCAATCTCAGCCGCACTTCAATACCTTGATCACGATCTGCACGTTGAACTCATGGTGAAAAACCGTGATGTGCGCGGCTTAACCAAGATGCTGAACAGCGTCCGCCACGAGGATATTATCACCGCGTGCGAGGCACTCGGCGACCTAGGTGATCGGCACGCTGCCGAGCCGCTGATCATGGTCTTTCGCAACCTTGCTCAGCCCGCTAAAGTGCGCCTTGCCGCTGCGGAGGCGCTCATCAAGCTGGAGAGCGCGCCCGCCGTTGTGACGCTGCTCGCCGCGTTGCGCCGCAACGACTGGCAAGTGCGCCGCAATGCCGCCGCTGTGCTTGGGCAGCTAAAAGCAGTCTGGGCAACCGAACCACTCATCAACGCCCTGAAAGACCCTTCGCCCATTGTGGCGAAGACCGCCGCCGCCGCCTTAAAATACATCGGTACGCCGGAGGCAGTCCTTGCCGCGAAACAATTCGAGGCAGCCCAACCGCCATCGGAACCAGCGGCACAGCCGCGCAGCAGCACCAGTCGTCTGGCAACCCGCACCCAAACGGGCGGCTTGCCGCGCCGTGAGACGGATAAACTTCAGACGACCACTGTAACGGCTGCACCCACCGAACGCAGCGGCGGCACAGCCCCCTTGCCCAAGCTACCTGATCACAAAGTGGATACGCGCCCGCTGCCGCCGCCGCCTGCGCCTGAGCCGCGCCGTTTTTCCACCCTGAGCAAGTTCGATTCGCTCTCCCGCCCGCCCGATCCTGAAAAGCCGCCCAAACCGTAAAAAAGGCGTTTCGGCGAATACTCACTCTGTGAAAAAGGTATAAAAAATGCGCGTTTTGCCGCTTCTTGCGGTAAAATGCGCTATAGGCTGCCTAAAATCAGAGAAGCCTTCAGTTAAATCAAGCTGGGAACACACGCATGGAATTACGGCACTATCTGGAAATCTTGATTAAGCGTTGGTGGTTGATCGTGCCGCTAACTTTAATCTCACTAACGCTTGCCATGTTCTGGAGCTATTCACGCCCGCTGGTCTATCAATCCACTGCCACCTACGTTACGCGCTTCGGCGAAGGCTTGACCAGCGTCGGCGATACCTTGTATGCCCTCGATACCTTCACCGGTCGCCAACGCCTCTTTGTAACCTACTGCGAAGTGATGAAAAGCCGCACCGTTGTAGACCGCGCCATGCAGATCGGGAACATTGACCCCGCCCTCATTGACTGGGAACTCTATAGCGTTGCGTGCAATGTGTTGCCCGAAGCAAACGTGATTATGGTCATTGTGCGCGGACCGAACGCCTCGTTGGTTGGGCGGCTGGCAGAGGCAATTGGCGTGGCTGGCACAGCACGCGCCGGGCAGCTTTACAGCTTTGTCGGTCTGGAAGAGCTGGACGCGCCGGAAGTGGAAGAAGCACCCGGCAACCGCTCGCAGCAGGGCATTTTGGGCGGCATGATCGGCTTTGTGATGGGCGTTGGCTTGGCATTTATGCTGGAATACCTCCGCAGCCCAACCGAGCGCATCGAGATGGCATCTATTCGCCATCCCAAGCTGGGCATCTACAATGAGCGTTATTTCCAACAGCGCTTGGCAGAAGAAATTAACCGCGCCCGTTCGCGCAACCGCCCGCTCAGCATGACGCTGTTGCGCCTCATCCCAACTGAGGATTTCTCGCTGCTGCCCGATACGGTGGAAGATACTTTGCTGCGCGCCGCCGCCTTGCGGATGCAAGATAAAATCCGCGCCGGCGATATTATTGCCTACCTAGGGCGCTACACCTTTGCCATCCTGCTGCCCGAAACGCCCGGTCACGAGGCAGAACGCATTGTCGAGAAACTGCACCAAGATATTCGCACACATACCTTTAATGTGGATGCCTATATCGCTAACTTCATGGCGAATTCAGGCGTAGTGGAGAGCAGCGGCGGCACCCTCGATCTGCAAGCGATGCTGACAAAGGCAAATGAAGCGCTGCAAACTGCCCGCCAAGCCGGCGAGAACAACGTGCATCTCATCCGCACCTCAGCCCAACCATTCGCCTTAGATGCCCAAATCAGTGAGCCTGAAACGCCCGTTTTTGGCGATGAGATGAATATGCCCTTCACCAGCAGCGAGTTAGACCGCCTGCTTGAGGAAGGCGCGCCGCCAAACAGCCCGCCTTCGCGCACCGTAGATATGCGTGCCGAACAGCCTGATGAGCGCCGCGACCAATGAGTACGAGTACGCGCAGCCTAGGCAACTACGGGCAATCGAACCTCGCACGCGGGCTGATCGGCTTCCGTCGCTTCGTGCGGCGGAACGCCCTCTTAAATGAACTGCTGCCGTTCGGCACCTTTGTGCTTGGCTTGGCGGCTGTGTTGATCGCCAACTACCTGATGGCAATCACCGACTCTGCCTTCTTGATTGCCGGTGGCGTCATTGGTGGCTTTGTGGCGTTGTGGGTCGTGCTGCGCCCACAGATGGGTTTATACATCCTCGCCGTATTCACCTACATGAACCTTTCCGACGCGCTAGAGGTCAGTTTCGGTATTCCCAAAATTAACCAACCCCTGATCGGCTTAATCTTGGTCAGTGTGTTGGCAAACCGCATTGTGTTGCAGCGCAAGCCGTTCATCTTTCGCGGCGTAGAAGCCACAATGGTGCTGTATGGTGTTGTTTCAACCATCTCGGTATTGTTTGCCTCAGCAAATCAGGCAGCTGCGCTAGATCGCTTGGTGGACTGGCTGAAAGATTTCGCCATTCTGATCATCATGGTGCAGTTGTGCGACGAGGAACAGAGCTTCAAAACGGTGCTGTGGGCGCTCATCGTGAGCGCTGCCTTCATCGCCAGCCTGAGTTGGTATCACACCTTTACGGGTGATACCGCGAACGACTTCTTTGGCTTGGCAAAATCGGGCGTCCATCAGATCATCGGCGATATGGACGATTTGCGCGTCACCGGTCCGCTGGATGATCCGAACTTCTATGCCCAAATTCTGCTGATGATCTTTCCGTTGGCTGCCTACCGCATGTTGACCGGCGTCAGCCAGAACGGGCGCTTTGTTGGGATGATCTGCACGGTGTTGATCGTCGGCGCAGCGATTTTTACGTACTCACGCGGTGGCTTCTTGGCATTGGTGGTCGTTTTGGGTTTGCTAGTGCTAGATCGCCGCTACAACCTGCTAAAGGTTGCCGTGATCACGGTGATGGGGTTGGCAGTGCTGCTGCCAATCATGCCCTCTGGCTATGTAGATCGCTTGCTGACACTTGGCGATGCGCTGCCAGCCAACACAAGCGCGCAATCGGAGGCATCTTTCCGTGGACGGTCTAGCGAGATGATCATCGCCATGCAGATGTTCACTGAAAATCCGATTTTGGGCGTTGGTAAGCGCAATTATCAGGTCTTGTACGTTGAATACTCGTCCATGCTCGGCTTAGACCCACGCCTTGAAGATCGGCAGGCGCACAGCCTCTACCTTGAACTGGCTGCCGAGATGGGTATGTTAGGCATCCTCTCCTTTAGTGGCATTTTGGTGGCGCTTTTCATCAGCACAGCACGCGCACGGCGGCAGTTCCGCGAATTGGATCGCCCTGATCTTTCGGCGTGGACGGCAGCCCTGCAACTTGGTGTTGTGTCCTATATGATCACCAGCATTTTTCTGCATAACGACTATGCCCGTTATATGTGGATGCTCTTTGCGATGGCTGCCAGCGCCAGCGTATTAGCGCAAGCGATGACCAACCGCCGCCATGAAATCTTGCGTGAAGCACGTCAAACGTCGCTGAATTTATCGGCTAACAACAGCACCGAGGTACGAGGCGCATGAAAAAAATAACCTTTGCCGTTTCTCTGCTCGCCCTGTTTGGCGTCTTAGCGCTTGCTTTGCCTGCTCCGCATGAGCAATTGAGCGCGCTGCAAAGTCCGCCTACGGCAACACCTGCCACACCGACCATCACGCCCACGCCGCGCAGCTTGCTGACGGCGCAGCCCACTGCTCAACCTGATAATGTGTTGTTGGCGCAGGAGATCAGCCTTACGGCGCTGAATGTGCGCGATATTGAGCTAAGCACACCGCAAAGCGCTAACCGCTTCACCTTCCGTGTGCCAGATAACTGGCTGGCAAGTGGCGCGAACGTGCTGCGCCTTGATCTGGACTACTTCCTCATCACTTCTGATGGTCTATCAACAGCGGTGGCGATACCACCTGTGGTGCTGCGCGTGCGCTTGGATAATGTGCCGATTGCCGCCATCAGCCTATCGCCAACCTCCACAGGGCGTCGCTTTGTGGAGGTGCCGCTGCCCGCCGAAATTATGGGCGATCCCGCGCAGCGTGATCACAACATCCAGCTTATCCTTGAAGGGCGCGATCAATGCCTGATCGGGATTGAATCGCGGGTGCGGATTGCCGCAGCAACTTCTGCGTTGGCGTTCCAATACCGTTTGTTACCGCCCCCGCTTGATCTCTCGCTCTATCCACGCCCGTTCTATAACAACACGCCCGCCGTGCTGAGCGAGACCGTTGCCTTTGTGCTGCCCGCGCAGCCTGAAGCGATTGACTATGAAGCGGCTGCCAGCCTTGCCGCTGCGCTTGGTGCGCTCTCTCGCAACCGCCTACGGATGTATGCCGTCACGGCAGACGCGCTGACCGATGTAGATCGGATTGCCAACCAACTGTGGGTGGGGCAGATCGGCAAACACGCCGCTATTGATGCCGCTTATGCGGCAGATCGTTTCCCGACCAAGCTGAACGCCGATGGCAGCCTCACAGTTGGCAGCACACGCATCGCGCCTGATGATGGCGTGGCGCAGATCATCGCCAACGCGGATAATCCGAACGCTGCCATCATCGCTGTGACTGCCCAGACCGCCGAAGGCTTCCAAAAGGCAGTGCAGGTGTTGAGCGGACCACCCTCTATCATTGGGTTAGGCGGCTCGGTTGCGCTTGTCTCGCAGATTGGGCAGACGGCACGCCTTGACAGCAACACTGCGCTGGCTGAGCGCGTCACTTTTGCTGATCTTGGCTTTGTGAACGTGCCAATCTATGGTGCAGGCTTGCAGTTTGGCGAGATCACCTTCACGATGCCAGAGGGTGTCGTGCTGACTGAGGACGCCGCGTTGGACATGCGCTTTGATTACTCGGACACGCTGGCAGATGCCAACGCGACGATCACGCTCTTTATGAACGAAACGCCCTTGAACAGCGCTTTTTTACGCAATCCGCGCACGGGTGAGCGCATTTCGCAGATCAAAGCGCGCATTCCGCCCAGCAGCGTGATCAGCGGCGCGCTCAACGCGCTGCTCATTCAGATTGATTCTTCGGGGCTGACCGATACAGTTGCCTGTGATACGCCGCCTAGTGTTGTGGTGTGGCTTTCGCCGCGCCCAGAGAGCGAATTTTACCTACCGCGCCGCGCCGATGATGCGCCTGTGCGTGTGCCGCTGCTCAATGGCTTTCCGCTGCCGTTCAGCCGCCAAAGTGACCTCAGTGATGTCTGGTTTGTGCTGCCCAACGCACCAACCGCTGAGGAAACAGGGCAAATGCTGCGCTTGATGGCGTTCTTGGGCAGTTCGGTGAACAACAGTTTGCGCTTCTCGCCGCGCCTTAGCTTGGGCGAAATACCGCCGAGCGCCGATTGGGCGGCATACCATATCATCGCGCTGGGACGCCCAACGCGAAATGCCTTCATCAGATCGTTGAACAGCATTTTGCCGCAGCCTTTCCAGCCAGATAGCGATGCGCTGGAGCAGGTTGTAGACTCAGTGATTTACCGCCTGCCGCCCGGCTATGATATTGGCGTGCTGCAATTGTTGGCGTCGCCTGTTTCGGTGCAGCGCGCTGTGTTGGTCATCAGTGGGACGGGCAACGTTGGGCAAGAGAGCGCTGTGCGCGCCCTGATTGAGCGCCGCACGGTTAACTTGCCCGGCAACGTGATCTACGCCAGCCCAACCCAATTATGGACGGTGAACACGCGCACCCGTGAAACGCTCAGTCTGCCGCCAACGGCAACCGCTGAAGCGCGCCCGTTGGTAACCGCCGCGCCCGGCAGCAGCCCTGCTACCGCGCTGCCCGTTTTCACTGTGACGCCTAGCCAAACGCCCACACCTACGCCCACAACAGCGAGTTGGTAGGCAGCGGCGACGCACAGCTTACGTAAAGTCGCGGGCGGCTCGCAAGAACCGCCCGTTTGTTGCACAGACGGCGCACAAGCCGCATCAATCCTACAGATAAGAGGATGAGAGTTACCGTGAGAAAAGCATCTGCACACATTCGCAGCCTGATTGCCAGCCTTGGGCTGCTGATTGCCCTAGCGCCCGGCACACATCTTGTCGTCAGCGCGCTGACACCCACGCCTAGCCGTACACTCAGCCCTGTGCCGAGTGCTACCTTTACGCCAAGCCTCACGCCGACGCTGCCGCCTTTAGGCACACCCGTGCCGACTCAAGTTGGCGGCGCGCTCATCGCCCAAGATTTCGCCCTGACCAGTTTGAACGTGCGGAATTTAGAGATTTTCTCGCCACAAGGCTCAGCGCAGTTTGGCTTTGAGGTGCCTGATAACTGGCGCTTGGCAGGAAACAACACCCTCTATCTGAACCTGCAATTTGTGGAGACTGGCACGGATGCCGTCACCGAAAGCACGCCCGTACAGCCCATCACGCGCTTTGAGGTGCGCCTCAACAATCAGCTCGTCTATGAGGCGTCTTATACGGTGAGCATGAATGCGCCGCAGACGGTTGCGGTGCCGCTGCCTGCTGATCTGATCAACGCTGACCGCGCACGGCAGACCATCACCCTAGCGATGGATGCCCGTGATCACTGCAACTCAAATCGGCAAGCGCGCATTGTCGTACGTTCCGATCTCTCCTACCTGCATTTTGAATATGAGCGCTTGCTGCCTACGCTCAATTTGGCGCTCTTTCCGCGCCCCTTCTATAACAACCTGCCCGCCAGCCAAACCGAAACTGCGCTTTTGGTGCTGCCCAGCGCCTTCACCCAAACCGATTTGGAGAATGCGTTCAGCCTTGCGGCAGGCATTGGGCAGTTGACGGGCAACCAGGTGCAGCTTAAGGTGACGACGCCCGCCGCACTGGATGCAGCCAATCGGCGTGCCAACAATCTGATCCTGCTTGGCACGCCTGCTAACAACGCCCTGATCAACGAACTCTATACGGCAAATTTGCTGCCCACACGCTACGACGCAGCCGCAGGCACTTTCAGCGTTGGCGCAACGGCACTTGAGCCTGATGAAGGCATTGTGCAGTTGATCGCACACCCGGAAGACCCTTATCTTGCCGTGATGCTCTTTACAGGCAGCACTGAGCTTGCCTTGCAAAAGGCAGTGCGCGCTTTTGCCGGCAGGCTAGATGCCTTTGGTTTGGAGGGCAATCTCGCCATCATCCGTGAGGTGCGTCCGCTTTCGCAGCAGCGCGTTGGCAGCACTTTGCGCGATGTGCAGACTTTTGCCGATCTGGGCATTGAGAACACAACCACCTTTGGCGTCGGTTCGCAGTTTGCCGATTTCCGCTTTGTCGTGCCGAATGGCGTGCGCGTCAGCGAGGCTGCCTATGTTGAGATCGTCTTTGACTACTCCGATACGCTCAAAGAAGCACAGACCAGCCTCAACCTGACCCTGAACGATACGCCCGTGAACAGCATCAATATTGGTGTGGGTAGCGATTTAGCCACCCGACCAGGGCCGCACCGCTTGCGCGCACCAATTCCGCCGGGCGCGGTACGTTCGGGTGAAGGGAACATCCTCGCCGTGCAGATCGAATCACGCGGCAACTGGGGCTGCAACCTGCCTAACCCATCCACCATTTGGCTGAACATTCGCCCAGAAAGCGTCTTAGCGCTGCCGCGTGCCACGCTGGATGCTGCCTTGCGCTCGCCGCTTGTCTCAGATTTCCCCGTGCCGTTCAGCGATTACTCCGATTTGCACGATGTCCTCGTCATCTTGCCTGATCAGCCTAGCCTCATCGAGGTTGAGCAAGCCGTTCGCCTCATTGCGCGGCTTGGCACGCTCACCGAACGCGGCGAACGCTTTGCACCGCGCCTTGCGCTTGGCGAGAAGCTGCCCAGCGGTGTGGATTTGGCGCAACACCACATCATCCTTTACGGCAGACCGTCCACCAACAGCTTTTTGCGTGGCATTGCCGATAAATTGCCGCAGCCATTTACGGCTGGCACGGACGATCTGGAGCAGCTGCTGGATGATGTCGTGCTGCGGCTGCCGCCCGGCTTTGATGTTGGCGTGCTGCAAGCGCAACCTTCGCTCTGGAATCCGCGCCGCGTGCTGCTAACCATCAGCGGCACCAGCAGCGTTGGCGAATCCTTTGCGATGTTGGCAATGCAGGCGGTCACCTTCTTCCGCGGCGATCTGATTGGGAACATCGTCTATGTGACACAGAGCAGCGTGTATGCCGCCAACACCTACACCAGCAAATACGCAGTAGATATTGAAGTGGATGTGCCAACGTTGGTTGCCGAAACGACGTTGGTCGGCTCTGCGACTGCCACACCTAACCGCATTTTCACCGTGACGCCGGGCCCGACGGAGACGCCCACGCCAACTGTCACAGCAACCTGGACACCTACACCCTCGCCCATCTTCAGCGCCACACCTTTTGTGCCAACACCAACGCCGCTGCCAACTTTTGCGCCGCTGCCCGGCGACGCGCTGGAGATCGAGACGCCGGATCGCCCCTCATGGATCACGATCCTTATTGCAGTGACAGCGGGCGCGTTTTTGGCAGCCGCAGCCTTTGGCTTGTTTGCGCTGCTGCGCGCCATTCGCGCACGCCGCCAAGAATAAAGGACTTACGCTGAATGGACGCCATGCCGCACGACATTGCCAAACGTCCCTATAAGGTGCTGCTGATTGACCTAGCGCGCAGCTACGGTGGCGCAGAAGTACGCACCCAGACTCAGGCAACCGCGCTTGAGTCTGCGGTGCAGGGCTGTGCTGTGGCTGTGTTGCATGGCAGTCCGCTTCATGAACGCCTGACGAAGCTCGGCGTGCCATGCGAGGTGCTTGCCTTCGGGCGCGGCAGTCCTGCCCTTGCCCTGAAACTGCGCGCCATCATAAAGCGCGGCGGCTACCATATCATAGACGCGCACAACGTCCAATCCATCCTGTGGGGACATTGGGCAGCCTGGTTGGCGGGTGTGCGCGGCTGCGTCGCAACCATTCACAGTGATTACGGCGCGGAGTATCCCAACCTGAAGGGTAAGTTTTATGAAGGCGTGCTGCGCCTGAACCGCCTAATCGCTCGCCAATACATCACTGTAACGGAGACGTTGCAAAGCAAGGCGGAACGGCAAGGTTTGGGCGAACGCGCCACGCTGATCCACAATGCCGTGCCGATTCCGCCGCTGCCGCTGCCTGAGCCTGATCACGCCCTGCGCGCCGCATGGAACGCCGCGCCTGACGATTTCGTGATCGGCATTGTGGCGCGCTTGAAACCTGTCAAAGGGCATCGTTACCTGCTGGATGCGATGGCGCAAGTGCGCGATTTGCCCGTGAAGCTGGTCATTATCGGTGAAGGTCCGCTGCACGCCGAGTTGACCGCACAAGTCCAGGCACTCGGCATTGCGGATCGTGTTCATTTTGCAGGTTTCCGTGAGGACGTGCTGAGCCTGCTACCCTCGCTAGATTGCGTCTGCATGGCATCGCTTTCGGAAGCGCTGCCCTATGCCGTGCTGGAGGCTGCCTCGTATGCGCGTCCGCTGCTATGCACAGCGGTAGGTGGTCTGGCAACCTTGCTGCAAGAGGGCGTGACGGCGCGCCTTGTGCCTGCTCAAGACTCTGCGGCACTGGCAGAAGGCATCCGCCAATTGACGGCTGACCGTCAATCGGCGCGGCAACTTGGCATGAATGCCTATCAGATGGTGGCAGAACGCTTTAGCCAAACAGTGATGCTCAAAAAAATTCTTCAAGTGTATGATAAAGCTATCGGCATCTAGCGCACTGCGCTGCACACCCTAAGGAGATAGCCCCTTATGGCAAAACGCTCACAACTTGCCATTTCCGCTTTGGCGCGGCTAGGCGTGCCGCGCTTGCTGGATAGTTTCTGGGGCAAAAGGCGCCTGACCGTGCTTGCCTATCACCGCATTACGGACGCGACCGCGCCCGATTTTCCGCACTACCGTCCAAATGTCAGCGCCACACCTGAAATGTTTGCCCGCCAAATGGCATGGGTTGCCAAGCGCTTTAATGTGATCAGCCTTTCGGTGTTGCACGCCTACCTGACCAAAGGCAGACCGCTGCCACCGCGCCCAATGCTCATCACCTTTGATGATGGCTACCTTGATAACTACGCAAATGCCTTTCCCATCCTCAAGCAGTTGCATTTGCCCGCTGTGATCTTCCTAATGACTTCCCGTATGAGCTACCCCGCGCCGCCGTGGTGGGATGAATGCGCTTTCTACCTCAACCAGACTGCGTACACACAGGCTGAACTGCCCTTGATTGGCATCCAAGACCTCAGCACGCTCGAAGCACGCCGCGTCGCTACCGATCATTTGCTGCGCGCACTGAAGACGGTTCCAGAGGCAGAAAAACTGGAAGCAGTCAGCCGTGTGGGTGAACTGCTCGAAGTTCCCGCGCCGAGCGACACACCGCCGCTTTTCGTGAACTGGGATCAGGTGCGCGAGATGGTTGCCAATGAGGTTGCCTGTATGCCGCATACCGTCAATCACCCGATCCTGACGCGAGTCAGCGCTGAGGAGGCGTACCGCGAACTGGCGGAATCCAAAGCACATATCGAGGCACAGACCGATCAGCAGGCGAACGCCTTTGCCTACCCAAATGGCACCCATGCCGACTATAACACAGCAACCTTCCGTGCCTTGCGCGATCTTGGCTACCTAAGCGCCTACACACTAACGCCGGGCCCGATGCGAATTCGTGATGCAGCACGCCATCCGCTGCAAATTAGGCGCGTATTCTTGCTCTACAAGGACTCGTTTGACTTGTTCATGCTCAAAGTGATGGGCTTGCCTGCCCTTGCCGCACGTGCGCGCTACCACTCGGAGAACTAGCCTATGCGTGTTTTACTGATGCTCAGCAGCATGGCGATGGGCGGCGCAGAGCGCAACATTGCCGCTGTCGTGCCACACATTAACGCTATCGAAGGCGTTTCGCTGACGCTTGGTACGCTCAACACGCGCCGTGATAGCCCTTTGGCAGACCTGATCGCCGATAGCGGTGTGCCGCGCTTCGATTTAGGCGCCAAGCGCATGGTCGATCCGATTGCGTGGCGGCGCTTTACGGATTTTCTGCGCCGTGAACGCATAGACCTTGTCCATTCGCAGGATCAGGATACCAACATTTACAACGCACTTTCGCGCCGTCGTCTTGGCATTCCTTCAGTCATGACGCGCCACGTGATGTTTGAGCCGTTCACCAACCTAAAAACACGGCTGCGCGCACAGTTGGTCTTGCTTTCGGCGCGCTTTGGCGCGGATCGTGTCATCGCCGTCTCAGAGGCAGTGCGCCAACAGTTCGCCAAGCAAGCGGGCTTGCCGCTAGCGAAGATCGAGACCGTCTACAACGGCATTGAGTTGGAGAAGTTCAACACACGCGCCCGACGCGCCGAAACACGCGCTGCGCTTGGCTGGGCGCCAGATGCACCAATCGTGATCATGGTGGCTGTGCTGCGCGGCGGCAAAGGGCATGAGGTGCTGTTTGAGGCAGTGCCAGCCTTGCGTCAGCGCATTCCCAATGTGCAGATCGCATTGGTGGGTGATGGCGAGGAACGTGCTAAGCTGGAGGCGCTCGCCGCACCTTATGCCGATGTGATCCACTTCTTGGGGCAGCGGATGGACGTGCCAGCCTTGCTCGGTGCGGCGGATGCCTTAGTGCTGCCAAGTTGGAGCGAGGCATTGCCGACAGTGCTGATCGAGGCGGGCGCGGCAAGCCTGCCCTGCGTGGCGACGGATGTGGGTGGCACGGCGGAAATCGTTGTGGATGGCGAGACGGGCTATGTCATCCCAAAGGGCGATTCCGCAGTGCTTGCCGCACGGCTTGCCGATTTGCTCAGCGATTCGGCGCGGGCGGCGCAGATGGGCGCGGCAGCCTTGCAGCGCGTGACGGGCATTTTCACGCTGCCACAGCAGGCAAAACGCACGGTCGAGGTCTATGCGCGTGTGCTGGCACTGCACGGCAAGTGAGAGATGATGCCTCTAGAACTGCGTAAACAACGTATCGCACTCATTCGTGAAGCGGTTGGCACTCGGCAGCTATTTGATATGCTGTACAGGCAACTTGCTACGCTTTCACGCGCTACGCTCAGTGAGGACTTGATCAGATGTGGTGTCATTCCTAAGGAGTTTGATCACGACTCCTCCGAAGAGAAGCTGTGGGCAAAATACTGTGATATGCTTTGCAAGCTGCCGCACAAATTAAACATGACGGTATTCAGCATTGGCAGCGCGCCATCCAAGACTATCAGCAACTCACACACGAAGAAGCGATCAGGCGACTGCGAAAAGCGGAACAAGTTGATCAGAAGATACAGGCAATCGAAAAACGCTCCAGCAGATTGAGATAAATCCATGAATGAATATTTAGATTGTGTCACGCTTGGTGATTGTTTTGAGCATTTACCGCGTTTAGCCGATGATAGCCTGCATTGTTTCGTCTCAGATATTCCTTATGGCATTGGCGCAGATACATGGGATGTTTTGCACGCCAATACAAATTCAGCATTGCTAGGGCAATCACCAGCGCAAGTAGGCAAAACAGCCTTCAAATGGCGCGGCAAGTCTATTCGCGGCTGGAGCGCCGCAGATCGCAATATTCCACACGAGTATCAGGCTTGGTGCGAACAGTGGGCAACTGCGGTTTACCCTAAATTAAAAGAGGGTGTGAGCTTATTCATCTTCTGTGCAAGACGCACACTGCATCGTGCGCTGGTTGCCTTAGAGGACTCTGGTTTTCTGCTGCGCGATATTCTGGTTTGGGAAAAACCAAACGCGCACCACCGCGCCCAGCGCCTGAGTGGCATCCTAGAGAAACGCGGCGAACCGCTTCAGGCGGAGAAATGGCAGGGCTGGCGTTTGGGAAACCTTGCCCCAACATGGGAACCGATTGCATGGTTTTTCAAGCCCTATCAACACACCATTACGGATGTTGTGTTACAAAATGAAGTAGGCGCACTCAATATTGCCGAAGCGCAGGTCGAGGGCAAAAGTCCGTCTAATATTTTACGTTTTTGGTTTGCGCCAACAGAAAAGCGCGTTCACGAGATGCAAAAACCGGTAGCACTGCTAGAATTTCTGATCCGCCTAACAACACGCGAAGGGCATACTGTGCTTGATCCTTTTATGGGCAGTGGTTCTACTGCAATTGCATGTAGAAATTTGAATAGGCACTTCATCGGCTTTGAGATTGATCCCCAAAACGTTGCACTTGCCAATCAGCGTTTGGCAGTACCATCCGAATCATCCGCAACAGATACACCACGCCATTTGCCGTTTTTACCCTGACATATTTCTGCGTGCCAACACCTAACCACATCTCTGAGGAGCGATGTTCCCTATGCAACCCATGTCTTTCGAGTTTCGTTCGCGGCGTTCCATGCTCACCGCACAGCGCGGGATGGTCTCCAGCAGCAGCGCCCTCGCCTCTCAAGCCGGCGTAAGCGTGCTGCGCGCAGGTGGCAACGCTGCTGATGCTGCCATTGCAACGGCGGCTGTGTTGAATGTGGTAGAGCCTGCCTCAACGGGCATTGGCGGCGATTGTTTCGCGCTCTACTACGATGCCAAGACGCGCACAGTGAGCGCCCTTAACGGCAGTGGGCGCGCACCATCCGCCCTCACGCTGGAGGTGGTGCGGCAAGCACATCCAAACGCTGCCGAAATGCCGATCTACAGCCCACATGCCGTCACCGTTCCCGGCGCGGTGCGCGGTTGGGAAGATTTGCTCAAGCAACACGGGCGCATGGCTTGGCGCGAAGTGCTGGCGGATGCCATTCACTACGCCCGTGAAGGCTTTCCCGTTGCGCCCGTCTTTGGTGCGGCATGGCAGGCATACGGCACATGGCTGGCTGCCCGCCCCGACACACAGGATTACTTGCCGCAGGGCAAGCCGCCGCAGGTTGGGCAGGTAGTGCGTTTAGGCGGCATGGCGCGCACCTTAGAGCAGATCGCCGAAGGCGGCGCGGATGCCTTCTATCAGGGTGAGGCGGCACGGGCGATTGTGGCGGCACTCGGCGCGCAAGGCGGCGTGATGACAACCGCTGATCTCGCCGCGCACCGCTCCACATGGGAGACGCCCATCCATACGGATTATCGTGGCGTGACCGTTTACGAATGTCCGCCGAACGGGCAAGGCTTGGCAGCGCTGATCGCCTTGAATATTGCCGAAGGCTTTGATTTAGGCAGCATGGCGTGGGATTCGCCCGAACGCCTGCACCTGATGATCGAGGCGATGCGGCTTGCCTTTGCCGATGCGCGCCGCTACATTGCCGACCCAACTTTCAGCGCTGTGCCGCTCTCAGGCTTGCTGAGCAAATCTTACGCCGCCGAGCGCCGCGCTTTAATTGGCGCGCAGGCAATGCAGCCACCGCATTTCGGCACGCCACCGCGCAGTTCGGATACAGTCTATCTGTGTGCGGTGGACGGCGAAGGCAACGCCTGTTCATTCATTAACAGCCTGTATATGGGCTTTGGATCGGGCATTGTGGCGAAGGATGCAGGCTTCTTCTTGCAAAATCGCGGGGCAGGCTTCAGCCTTGATCCTGAGCATCCGAACGCGCTGCTGCCCAACAAACGTCCTTATCACACCATTATTCCAGCCATGGCGCTGCGCGATGGCGATCTATGGGCAGCCTTTGGCGTGATGGGCGGCTTCATGCAGCCACAAGGACATTTCCAAGTGCTGGCTGCCATGCTAGACGATAACCTGAATCCGCAAGAAGCGCTTGACCGACCGCGCTTTTGCCTGCTGGACGGCACAGCCGATAGCCAAATCGCGCTTGAGGAAGGCATTCCCGTCGCAACCATGTCTGCCCTTGCTGAGCTTGGACATCCTGTGCGCCCTGTTAGCGGCAGACGGCGCGGTGTGTTCGGCAGTGGTGATATTATCCGCCGCGACCCTGAGTCGGGTGTGCTATTTGGTGGCTGCGATCCGCGCAAAGACGGCATGGCAGTTGGCTACTAGCGCTCATCATACATAGAAAGGCGCCATTGATGAAGATCCTCTACAGTTTGCCACACCCTGCCGATAGCCTTGCCTCTGGGCAAGCAGGGCATGTTATTCGTGCTACCGCGCTGCTGAACGCCCTTGAAGGGCTTGGGCATACGGTGCAGCGCGTGGAGGCAGCCGCCGAAAGCAGCGCGAAAACATCAGTCAGTCTTTATCGCAACTATGTGAAGAAGCTGCTGCCACGTCCGCTTGCCATGCGGATGCGCGATACCATGCGGATTCGGCACGGCAAGGGCTACGCGCAAAAGCTGTTGGCGTGCATTGCGCGTGAACGTCCCGACCTGATCCTTGAGACGCATATCGCCTTCAGCCTTGCCGGCACGCTTGCCAGCCAAACATCAGGTGTACCGCTGGTGCTAGACGACGTTGCGCCTTCCTGGGAAGAAGAACAGCAGTATGGCGTCGGTTTGAAGCAGGCAGCCCGTAATATTCATAAACAGGTGACCACCCAAGCCCGCTTGCTCATCGCTGTGAACAAAACGCTGCGCCAACACCTGATCGCAGACGGGCAACCGTCTGAGAAGGTCATCATTGTTGAGAATGGCATTGATGAACACACCTTCCACGCCGCTTTAGATGGTGCGCCAATCCGTGCGCGCTATGGTATTCCCGCAGAGGCAATTGTGATCGGCTTTGTTGGCTCGTTCCAGCCCTATCACCGCGTAGATTTGCTGCTGCGCGCCTTTGCACAGCTTAGCGATCCGCGTGCGCGCTTGCTGTTGGTTGGGCAAGGCATCACCAGCGCGGACTCGCAAGCACTGGCAGCACGGCTTGGCATCGGGGCGCGCACGACCTTCACAGGCAGCGTGCCGTATGATCAGGTGGCAGCCTACCTCGCCGCGTCTGACATCACAATCATGCCTGCCACCAACGATTATGGCAATCCGATGAAGGTTTATGAGTATATGGCGATGGGCAAGGTCGTCGTCGCACCTGATCAGCCAACTATCACCGAGATTGCCACCCACAATCAAGACGCTTACCTGTTTGCCCGTGAGGATGTGGCGGCAATAGCAGCAGCGCTCAACACCCTGATCGCCGACTCAGCGCTGCGCGAGCGGCTTGGCGCACAAGGGCGCACCTTAGCCGCCAAGCACACATGGCGCAAACGCGCTGAAACGCTCCAAGCTGCCCTGAAGGCGGTCGGCATTGGCTAGGCGCATGGGTTGGGCAAACTCTAGATAACCAAGAGATAGCCCACTTGGCGGCGCTCGCCAGCCCGCCTTCTACGGGCTGGTAGAGTTCACCCGCACCGTCACTAAACAATAGCAATGCCCAATTGAGTCAACAATCACTCCCGCTTTTCATAAATACTGCCTAATGGGAAAACCAAAAACGCTTTATGTGCATCCCATAACCTGACCAGATAAGCAGCATCGGGTGTGAATTTAACATTCGCCAAACCTTAACTTGATGCGGCGCAATCACCATCCCCGGATTTTTACCACACCGCACTTTACACGCTCATCCCTTTGTGCTATACTATGACTATCCCTCCCCGTACGGGGTAGGGGTAAAGCTAATCACAGGGAGCGCTTATGCAGAACAAAACGGCTTTAATCAACCGCCTGAAAAGCGTGGTTGGGCATTTGAACGGCATCATCACAATGGTGGATGACGACCGCTACTGCATTGATGTCATCAAGCAGATTCAAGCGGTAGAGGCGGCACTTGCCAAAGTGAGCAACATGATCCTTGATGATCATCTGCGAACGTGCCTGATCACGGCAGTGCGCGGCGAAGATGCCGCCGAACGTGAGCGCGCCCTGAACGAGATCAGCGAATTGTTTGCCCAACAAAACAAATGAGGAGTCTTCACCATGCACAGCAAAACCTTTAGCGTGCCAAATATTAGCTGCGGACACTGCGTCCATACCATTCAAGAAGAAGTTGCCGAAGTGGAAGGCGTGCAGCGCGTGCAGGCTGACGAAGCGACGCGCCAAGTGATTGTGGAATGGGAAAGCCCTGCCACGTGGGAACAGATCGAAGCGAAACTGATCGAGATCAACTATCCGCCCGCACAGCCGAACGTCAGCCTTGCCTAAGGTTGTTTAGCCGTGTGGATGGGCTGAATGCCGTCCACACATTTCTGATGAAGGAAGTGACCTATGTCTACCACAGAGCCGACTCAAGAAGTGCTGCCGATCAGCGGTATGACCTGCGCCAACTGCGCGCTTGCCATTGAGCGCAACGTGCGTAAGCTGAACGGCGTGGCGCAGGCAACTGTGAACCTTGCCAGCGAACGCCTCACGCTGATCTACGATCCGAGCCTGGTAACGCATGATGAGGTGGTGGCGCGCATTCGCAAAGCAGGCTACGACGTGCCGCAGATCAAAGCAGAAGAGACGCTTGAAGATGCTGAAGCACAGGCGCGCCAAGCAGAGATCGCGCACCAATGGCGGCGCTTGCTGATCGGCGCCCTGTTCACTGTGCCGCTCTTTGCCCTGAGCATGGGGCGCGATCTGGGCTTCTTTGGCGAATGGGCAATGCAGGACTGGGTGAACTTCCTTTTCTGGGCGCTGGCGACACCGGTGCAGTTCTACGTTGGGCGCGATTACTACGTGGGTGCTTATCGCGCTTTGCGGAGCGGCGTGCCAAACATGGATGTGCTGGTTGCGCTTGGCACGACGGTTGCCTACGTCTACAGCGTTGCCGTCACAATCCTGCTGACCACCAGCGCCGCCGCCGATCTGCACATGCTCAACGCCCACCATGTCTATTTTGAGACTGCTGCCGTCATCATCACTTTGATTGTGCTTGGCAAACTGCTGGAAGTGCGCGCCAAAGGGCAGACCGGGCAAGCGATCCGCAAGTTGATCGGCTTGCGCGCCAAGACAGCCCGTGTGGAACGGCACGGCGCACAGGCAGATATTCCGATTGAGGAAGTGCGCGTAGGCGATGTGGTCATCGTCCGCGAGAGCGAGAAAATCCCAGTGGATGGCGTGGTGATTGACGGGACGACCAATGTGGATCAAGCCATGCTGACCGGTGAGAGTTTGCCCGTGCTGCGGACAGTTGGCGACGAGGTGATCGGCGGTACGCTTAACAAGCAGGGCATGATCAAGCTGCGTGCGACGCGAGTCGGGCGGGAGACGGCGCTTGCACAGATCATCAAGCTGGTCGAAGAAGCACAAGGCTCACGCGCACCGATTCAACGGCTGGTAGACCAAGTATCGGCAGTCTTTGTGCCTATCGTGATTGTGATAGCGGCGCTGACCTTCGTCTTGTGGCTGCTTGGCGGCGCGGGCTTTACGGCTGCGCTGCTGCGCGTGGTGGCTGTTTTGGTGATCGCCTGCCCCTGCGCGATGGGACTCGCCACACCGACTGCAATCACAGTTGGCATCGGCAAGGGCGCAGAGGTTGGCATTTTGTTCAAGAACAGCGCTGCCCTGGAGCAGCTTTTGAAGGTGAACGCGGTGGTGCTAGATAAGACAGGCACAATCACACGCGGCACGCCTGCCGTCACCGATGTAGTGCTAAGCGCAGCATGGGATGGTACGCGCCAAAAGGCGTTACAGCTTGCCGCTTCCGCAGAGCGCGGCAGCCAACATCCATTGGGAGAGGCTGTAGTGCGCGCCGCCGAATCCGAAGGCTTGGCGTTGAGCGAACCAAGCGCCTTCGAGTCCTTCGTAGGGCAGGGTGTGCGGGCTGAGGTGGCAGGGGCATCGGTCTTGGTGGGCAGCTACGCGTTGATGGCTGAGCAAAAGGTCTATTTGAATGGGCTGGAAGGCGAGGCGGCGCGCTTGCAGGGCGAGGCAAAAACAGCGCTCTGGCTGGCGGTGGATGGGCAAGCGGTCGGGCTGATCGCGGCGGCGGACACCGTCAAGGATGGCTCAGCAGAGGCGGTGCAGACGCTGCGCGCACTCGGTAAGCAGGTCATCATGATCACGGGCGATAACGAGGCGACGGCACGCGCTATCGCAGCGCAGGTCGGCATTGATCGGGTGCTGGCAAATGTGCTGCCTGCGGATAAGGCGGCGGCGGTGAAGGCGCTGCAAGCTGAAGGGCTGCGAGTGGCAATGGTGGGCGACGGCGTGAACGACTCGCCGGCGCTGGCTCAGGCGGATGTTGGCATTGCCATTGGCACAGGCACGGATGTTGCCATTGAGGCAGCCGACGTAACGCTGATGCGCGGCGATCTGCGGAGCGTGCCGCAAGCACTGCACATTTCGCGGCAAACCATGCGTACCATTCGGCAGAATTTGGGTTGGGCGTTCGGCTACAACGTGGCGCTGATCCCTGTGGCGGCGGGTGCTTTGGCAGTGCTGCCAGGCGTGCCAGAGGCGCTGACGCAGCTCAACCCGATGCTGGCGGCGTTGGCAATGGCGTTCAGCAGCGTCAGTGTGGTGACGAACTCGCTGCGGCTGCGCGGCAAGCGGGTATAAGGATTTAGGGCGCGAGCCGCCTCCTTCGCGCCCTGCCCACTCACCCGCTCACACGTTGAATATCATCCCAATGCAGCGCATTGTGAAAGTGCGTGAAGAAGAGCATCTCGCGCAGCGTCATCAGACCCATCGCCGGGTGCGGCAGTTGATAGGCGTCTAAATCTGCCTCTTCCCAACGGGCAAGCGCTTGCAGCAGGCGCTGATGTGCCTCTTGCCATGTCTGCACCAAATAGGCCTTTTTGTCCGTTATGCCATCGGGAAAACGGTAGGTGTTTGGCGCGATTGGATTTGGCGCACCGTTTGGAAAAACTTGGTTAACACGGGCTTTGTAGAAAGTGGCTAACGCGGCGTAATCGCGTGATGGGTGGTCAGGCTGCCCAAAAAGGGATTGCACTTGTTCAGCGGGCAGCGCCAGTGCCTTTGCCAGCGGCTTCACGCTCAAGATCAAATGTTGTAGGTAGCCCGCTGCTGACCATTCACCATCTGACTCGCGCTCAAACGCCTGTGGCGAGAGCGCCTGAACAGTCCCTGTAATGCCTTGCCCAACCTCATCCAGCACTTCAATCAGTTCAGCCTTGCTGTGTGGTGTTGTCATGGTTTCCTCTCAAAAAATTTAGGTGCCACGCTGCCACACTGTAACGACAATCGCCAAATTTTGCGAGAACTTGTTTCGCACAACGCAGAAGAAGGTCGCGGCTTAGGGCGAATCTTCACCACTCCCTGCTGCCGTTGCCCGCTTGCAATTGGCGCGCCGTGTGCTATGATCAGCGCCTTGTGAACACACAGCCTTTGCCTACCCAACGTTTTCGCCGTTCGGCGCTCACCCTGTTCGGCGTTTTTGCCCTGCTTATGCTGCTCTACGCGCCAACCCTGCTCACACAGCCCGGCGGCGGCGAAAATCCCTATATGGATGACATCGGCGAGGCACAGGTAACGCTCAACCTCTGGGGAACGCTCCATCATAGCGGCTATCCCCTGTGGACGATCAGCGGCAACCTCTTTGTTAGCCTGCTGCGCGCCGTAGGTGTTTCACCTGCCTTTGCACCAACACTGCACAGCACCTTCTGGACGTTTATCGCACTCGGAATCCTGTTTGCGCTGCTGCTGCACCTGACCGACAATATGCTGATTGCGGCTGTCTGCGCCTTTCTGCTTGGCTTGGCGCGCACCGTCTGGTTTCATGCCGTTGTGCCGGAAGTCTACAGCCTGAGCCTCGCCTTCCAATTGGCGCTGATCGCGCTGGCGCTCTGGCGTGATGTGCCGATCTTCCGCCGCCTGATGCTTTTGGCGTTGCTAGGCGGCTTGGGTGTGGCGCACCACCGCTTGATTGCGCTGCTGATCCCTGCCCTGCTCTACGCTGTGTTGCCCGAAAGCCTGCCAGCACTGCGAGCGCAGCCACGGCGGATGTTGCTGACGGCAACCGCTGCCCTAGCAACAGGCATGGCTGGCTTCTTGCCTTATCTCTATTTACCGCTGCGCGCCCAAGCAGGCGCAGTCTGGGTTTATGGCGATCCAAGTACATGGGAAGGCTTTTGGCACGAATTCAGCGGTGCAGAGGCTGCCTTTTTGTTCACGCCGCCAACCGATCTAGCCGGCTTGCTCGAAAACATGGCTAGGACTGTAGAAATCCTTGCCCTAGAGCTTTCCGTGCCGCTGCTGTTTGCCTGTGCCGCGGCGCTCATCTTACTGCCTTGGGCAAAGCACCATCGGCGGGTGAGTTTTGTCCTGTGGTTGGCATTCGGTGCTTATGCGCTATGGCTGGCAGTGCTGCATCGTGTGGTCATGCCGGAAGCGGTTGCGATGGGCATGGTTGCCATCCTGATCCTAGCATTGGGCGCCGCGCTATCGCTTTTCTCGGAAGGCTTTGGGCGGCTTAGCCTGCTTGGTCTGACTGCGCTTAGCGCTGCCTTGCTGGTCAGCCAAAATATACCATTTGTGCGCGATCTAACTGCCGATCCGATTGGTGTGCAGGCAATTGCAGCGGCAAAGCGCATTCCGCGCAGTAATGCGCCACCGATCCTGATGCTGCCTTGGGGTCCGCGCCACACTGCCGTTGCTTTTTCAGTCTATGTGACGGGCGAAAATGCCGACCTGCGGCTTGTAAAGCACACAGCCGACCTTGCTGCGCTCAGCCGTGAAGGTGCGTTGTATACGCTGCGCGATACCTTCTATCGCTTTCCGCTGGCATGGTGGCGCGAACAGCTTGGCACAGCACACCTCAACACGCCTGCTTTAGAGGTGGTGCAAATCAGCACCGCACCGCTTTGGGTAGACGATGCGGCTGAGATCGTCGGTGGCGTTGGCATCGCAGCGGTGGCGGTCTGCCGTGCGGCGGATGCCTTCATGCTAGATATACTGTGGGCGGCGTTGCGTCCACCGGAACGTGATTACAGCGTATTTGTCCATTTGTTGGGCGCAGAGAGCGACGTGCCACTCACGCAGGCGGATAGCAGCGCGCCTGTTTACGGGTGGTATCCTACTTCAGTGTGGCAGGCAGGTGAGGCAGTCCGTGATCACTACCCCCTGATGAATGCTGAAGGTGCGGTACGCATCGCCTTTGGTTTATACTGGCAGCCGCAAGCCGGTGTTTTCGAGAATTTCACGGCGCGGGAGATCGCGCTGAATGAGGTGAGACCATGCGAAAATGGCACACAGCGCTAGTTGGGCTTGCCTGTGCTGGTATTCTGAGCGCGTGCGGTGGTGCGCCAACGCCTAACAGCGGTGATGCAGTGCTGATCGGCTTTGAATCGCTGCCCAAGGCACTGGCAACCTTGCCGCGCAGCGCCACGCCTGATCAGGGCATATTGCAGGCGACGGTTGCCGCCCAAACGACGGACACTTCAACCGCCACACCAACAACCACTGCGACGCCAACGCCCTTGCGCGGCGCCTTTATGGGCGATGCGACCGTATTGCCCGGCACGCCCATATTTCAGAGCGGCACACGCGCACCATTGGTCATTACACAAGCCTCACTGGCAACCACCCGTCAGGCAAATCCAAGTGTGGGCATTGGCGCACCGATCAATCCGCCTCTCGTGGGCAATCCACCGCCTGTCATCGAGAATCCATCTGGTGTATGTGGCGTTGCGCCTGCTGCGCCTTTTGCCCGTGCCGCCGCTGACCCAAATATCCGACCGCGCATAGGCTGCCCACGCAGCGATGCGATCAGCATAACATTAGTGACTCAACCTTTTGAGCGCGGCGTCATGTTCTGGCGAGACACCCGCGAAATTTACGCCCTAACGCTGCAAGGGCGCGGCGCAGCTGCCAACACTTTCTGGAAATTCCCTGATGGCTGGACGGAAGGGCAGCCCGACCGCGATCCGAGCTTGCAGCCGCCAGAGAATCTCTTCCAGCCAGTGCGCGGCTTCGGCGCCATTTGGCGAGCAAACCCAGCCGTGCGTGATGGGCTTGGTTGGGCAGTGGCAGGCGAACAGCCTTATAACAGCCTGTGGCAGGCATTTGAAGGCGGTGTGATGTTCATCGGCGGCGATGGCGCAGTTTATGCAGTGTTGGTGAATGATGGCGCACCAACCGCCATTGGCTCGCATTTTGGCGCTCTGCCACAGTAATTTTGTGAAGATTTCGTGAAATTGCCCGTCGTTACGCAATCGTTACGCACCGAATTATTGACACGCCCATTTAGGCGTGCTATAGTGTAGATGCTTCGATAAAGAAGCACTTATCAATCTCAAGGAGTTCTAAAACATGCTGTATCTACCCCGTGAAGAAGGCCAGGGCCTCGTCGAGTACGCACTCATCCTCGTGTTGGTTGCTATCGTTGTGATCATCATCCTGACCGTTCTCGGTCCGATTATCGGCAACGTCTTCTCGACCATCGGTGGCGGTCTGACCCAGTAATTCTCTTCACATCTCTTTGAGGGAAGCGCCCGCCGAAAGGTGGGCGCTTTACGTTTCCATCACAACAGACTTTTCGCATTTTGAATTTTTTTACAGCCCGCCGCGCTTTCCCCATGTAAAATTCTGAGCAGCACAGTTCCTATCCAACAGAAAGTTGCTGCCTTATGCCTGAAACCATCGAAACACAAGACCGTTTTGAGGTGCTGCTTGCTATCCTGATCGCGCTTGCCACCGTTATTGGTGCCTTTGTGGCGTGGCGCGCTTTCGTGGCAGGTAACGCCTCTGGCGACGCTGATTTTATGGGCATCAGCGCCGTGCTTGCCTCTGAGGAAGCACGCGCCATCAACGCTGTGAATGCCTACGAGAGCTATGGCGCTTACGTCAGCTACCGCCAATACCGCGATTTGGCAATCCGCCTGCAAGCTGAACGCGATGCCTTGCCCGAAGACGACACGCTCACTGCTGCCCGCCTGCAAGCCCAAATTGACCTCGCCCTGACGGCGAGCGCCATTTTCCAACAGCGCTTTTCCCGCCAGTTTGTGCTGCGCGATGGCAGCTATAACCTTGAGGGACAACTGAACACGCTCTATGCAGATCAGGCGCGCCAGCGCAACCTCAACGCTGCGCCCAGCTTTGCAGAGGCGGATAAACAGCGCACCAAGAGCAGTTGGCTGCAAG
Source organism: Chloroflexi bacterium CFX4 (assembly GCA_021404685.1). Lineage (GTDB taxonomy): Bacteria > Chloroflexota > Anaerolineae > Aggregatilineales > UBA2796 > CP2-2F. Next base: position 82,840 of record QWHC01000016.1, read on the forward strand.
GCGCGGCGATTCCGTTGGCAGTCAGCCTGATCTTCTTCACCTTAGCAGAGGCACTGCCCAAGCGCTTTCGGCTGCCTATGCTGATCATTGGCGTGCTGCTGTTGGTCGGCGGCACGGCTGCCTTCCTCTATTTCGACCTGAGCATTGTCTGAAAGGGCTGCCCACATGGAAACTTTCAACCGCCTGATCGCCTTCCTGATTGCCTGTGTTGCCGCTATGATCAGCGTTATCGCCCTATGGCAGAGCAACTCTGCGGCGATGGATGCCCAGGCCAGCCGTGATTTTCAACGCTATGGACTGGAAGTGCTTGGTTTGCGCGTCAGTGGCGATGCACGGGTGAATTTTGACTATAACCGTGCAGTCTCGGTGTGGCAGTTTTTTGATCTATTAGCATTCAATGCCGATCAAGACGACACAGCAGGGCGTGCGCGCTATGCTGCCCTACGCGAGGCTGCCCGCCAAAATACGCCGCTGCTGCAACCACCCTATTTTGACCCACAGGCACAAACAGAGGACATCGCCCGTTATGAGGCAGAGCGCTATCTGATTAACCTTGCGCGCCTAACAGAGCAGTTCAGTGCCGCGCTGCGCGCCAAAGAGTCCTGGAGCAGTAAGACAAACGCCTATGCCATCCACCAAACGCTGCTCTCCGTCTCGCTTTTCCTGCTCGGCTTAGCAGTCACGCTTGCCAACCGCTTCATGCGTAGGCTGTTTGCCGCCATCGGCATGCTGATAGCGCTCTTGGCAACGGCAGCCGCCTTCAGCACATGGGCAACACCCATCCGTGATTTGCGGCAAGTGCCAGATGCCATCGATTCTTATGCAGAAGGCATCGGGCTGATGCACCAATCGCGCTATGAAGATGCCCGCGTTGCCTTCGGGCGTGCCATCAGCGCCGCACCAGACTACATCAGTGCCTACATCGGGCGCGCTACCGCTGCTGACGCACTCGACGATCTGCCCGCCGCAATTGCTGACGGCGAACGTGCGCGTGCGCTTGGCGATACATCTTCGCAGTTGGCAAGCTCGCTGGCGTGGGTCTATGCTCGCGTGTACCGCTTTGAGGACTCATTGCGCCTCTATGAGGAAGCTGTGCGCGTTAATCCCGATGAAATTTGGGCATATTTCGATCTGGGCTTGGTGCGGCTCGTGAGTGGTGCGCCGCTAGGGCAAGTGCGTGCCGCTTATGATCAAGGTGCGGCGTTGGCAAGCCGCCTAACTGCTGAGAGGCGCGCCAGCGGCGGTGCGCCGCCAAGCTATCTGTGGGATGCTTTTGATGATGCCAGCATCCAGCTAGACCGTCTGGTGCGTACCTTGCGCGAAGATGAACTGGGCGACGAGGTCTTCCCTTTTGAACAACTCCGTGGGCTGCATGGGCAAGCGGCAGCGGTTGAGGCACTCTCGCACGAGTTGAAAAGCCTTGCCGTCAGCCTTGAATACTATGGCGTGCCGCCAACAGCGCTGCCAATTGCCAAGTTCAGCCCGCTGCGCGTGTTGGATGCTGAAGCAACGCTTGCCGAGTCCTTTGCCAGCGATGAGACAGTTTTGCTGTTGCAGACTGATTACAGCGGAATGCGCGATGGCAGCGATCTGCTGATAAAGTTCTTCAACGAAGGGACGGAAGATGTGTCGCTGCGCGTTTTTGAGGCGTGGCGGCATGGCGAAAGCGGCACAGTCGAAATTGAGGTCAGCAGCTCTGAGGGCGGTGCTTACGCTTTCAGGACGGGTTTGTATGTGGTCGAAATCTATGTGGATGGGCAATTCATGGCAAGCGGACGCTTCATTGTGGAGTAGAATACACTGGCGGCTGTAAAGGTCAGTTGGAGAGGGAAACCCTCTCCAACCCATCGCCTGTGGCGCACGCAGACGCGCCCTACAGGCAAGCGCTGTATCCCTCTGCTCAGAAACAGCCTCTAGCTAACTTGTAGGGCAGGTCTGCAAGGTGGGCGTAAGCAGGGTGATCTCTTATAATTCTGCTTGTGCCGTTAGCAGACTTTGAAAGTTGCGTGTTTATGACCACACAAGCCACCCATGCCCAAGATTCGGCGCGTGTTACCAACGCAGGCTGGATTTTGGCAGGCACGATCTTGCCTTCGAGCATGGCGTTCATTTCAGGCAATGCGCTAATCATTGCGTTACCTGCTCTCCAAGCAGAGCTTGGCGCTCGCGCTTCGGATGTGCTGTGGATCGTAAACGGCTACATGCTGCTCCTTTCCGCCCTGATCATGATTGGCGGCGCACTAGGGGATCGTTTTGGGCGCAAGCGCGTTTTCATGCTTGGCATCCTTGTTTTCACCCTGACTTCAGCGCTTTCCGCCTTCATGAACAATGTTAATCTGCTGATCGGGCTGCGGATGGTGCAGGGCATCGGCGCAGCACTGATGGTGCCGGGCAGCTTGGCGATCCTGAGCGCCGCCTTTCCGCCAACACAGCGTGGGCGCGCCATTGGCACATGGTCAACCTTTAGCGCCATCACAACGGTTTTTGGCACGCCGCTGGGTGGCATTTTAGCGGATGCGGGCTTATGGCGAGCCGTTTTTTTTATCAATGTGCCGTTAGGCATTGCAGCGCTTTACATCCTGTGGCGCTATGTGCCAGAAAGCCGTGATGAAACTACCTCTGCACGGCTGGACTATCTCGGTGCGCTGCTTATTGCGTTGGCGCTGGGTGGCGTCACCTATGCCTTTACCGAAGCACCCAACATAGGCTGGGGTGCGCCACTGATCTTAATCACCGTGTTCGGTGGATTGCTGGCGTTTATTCTGTTCATCATCGTGGAACTTCGCAGCGATCAGCCGTTGGTGCCGCTAAAGCTGTTCCGCGACCGCACTTTCACCGGTACCAACCTGATGACCTTCTTCGTCTACGCCACTTTAGGTGTTTTTCCCGTCTTTTTGGCACTCAATCTGATTCAGGTACAGGGCTATTCTGAAAGCGCTGCTGGGTTCAGCATTTTGCCGTTTGGTATTTTGTTGGCGTTGATGAGCCGTTGGGCAGGTGGGCTGATTGATCGGGTAGGCGCACGGCTACCACTCACGCTCGGACCGTTAGTGCTGTGTGGCGGCTATGTGCTGTTGGCACTAAACGGCATGACGGGCGGCGCGGAGGAATACTTCACCACTTTTTTCCCTGCCGTTGTGTGCTTGGGTATTGGGATCGGCATCACGGTTGCGCCATTGACGACTGCCGTCATGAATGCTGTGCCGAATGAGGCAATTGGCACGGCGAGCGGCATAAATAATGCGGTTTCGCGTGTGGCGGGCGTGCTGGCTTTGGCAATCTGCGGTGCGCTGATGCTGACGATCTTCGCGGAGGCACTCCGCAGCAACACAGCAGACCTACCACTCTCAGCGGAGGCGCGCCTGACCCTTGCGGCGAACGCGGCACAACTGGCAGAAGCGCAACCACCCGACGACCTAGACAGCGCCACAAAAGACGCGGTGCGGGCTGCTATTAAAGCGGCGTTTGTGGCAGGCTTTCAGGTGCTGATGCTGGTGTTGGCGGGCTTGTGCGCGCTTGGTGCGCTGACCTCATTCGTCAGCATCACACCGCACCGCCGCTGAGCATTTCTAGTCCCGTGTGCGGAAGGCTTCCCACGCAGCCTCTAGGCGGGCTTTATCCGCAGCACGCTTGAAGGAATGCAGATAAGGATTAAACGGCTTCCTGGCGGTGTTATATAAGTCAAACAAACCGCCTAACGCCGCGATTCTGGCGTACATGCCGTTAAAAATACCCTTGAATTCTGCCTAAACACCTTGCGCGGCGAGGTGAGCGATGAAAGCGCGTGCTTTTTCAGTGAGGGCAGCCATACGCCCTATCTGCTCAGTGGCAGCGGGCGTAGCAGGTATGCTACTCACCGCCTGACTGGCTGCCCCTTGTTTCGCTAGTTGATCGGCGCGCTCATTCCACCGAACACCGCTGTGGCTGGCAACTTTGCGCCATGTCAGCGCGATTGGCGCAGCGCGTACCGCCGCCGCGTACTGCTGCGTCAGCGGCTTTGTTGCCTTCCATTCGCCGGTTGCCCACGCTTGCAAGCCCATATAATCGTAGTAGATGGTGGCAGCGTTTACAGTGTGCGCTTGGCACCATTTAAGCGCCTCTAGCACTGCTTTAATCTCGCCGCCAACTTGCCGATGGGCGGGATCAGTATGTGCTGCGCCGTACAATTCTTCTACCACTTGCCCATTCCGCAGGATGACCACGCCATAGCCAACGGCATCGTCCTCGAAAGAGCCATCTACGTAAATTTCGTAGCGATCAGGTGGCGTGCTGCTATCGCTCACGGCTGCCTCACTCACCGAGTTGTTGGGCGGCGCGTTCCGCCATTGGATCATGCAAAATGGTGTAGAGGCGTTTGACCTCGCGCAGTAGCGCAGTTTGTTCATTCGAGTCACCACGTGCAGCGGCGGCTTGTGCGCGTACCCAAAGGGCATCTGCCTGCCCTTTGCGGTAGCCCAGCTTGCGCGCCAAAATCTCTGCCTCGCGGGCAAGCGATTCAGCCTCTGCCGTTTTGCCCTGCCGCAAATAGATTTCCGCAAGCCGCGCCTGCGCCCGTGTCAGCGCCTCTTGATCGCCAGCAGCACGGCTGGCAGGTAACGCGGCTTCAAGCAGGCTGTGCGCTTCCTCGATCCGATTTTGCGCGATCAGGGTGCGCGCTAAATTTGCCTGAAAGACGGCACGCCAGCGGACAGCATCGCTTTCCTCAGAAACAACAGCAGCCAGTGCTTGCTGGTAAAGTGCTTCTGCCTTGCCATATTCGCCTAATTCATGGTGCGCCTGCGCGAGGTTGCTCTGCTGGACTGCCATCAACAGCGGATCGCCCAGTTGGCGGCTGATGGCAAGGGCTGAGTCGAGCAGGGTGGCGCCTTCACGGGCGCGCCCCGTCATCACATGGAACCAACCATAGTTACCCAACCGCACGCTTTCAGCGCGTGGGTTGCCCGTCTCGCGGGCGATGTTGAGCGCCTGCTCATAGAACGATTTTGCCGTCTCCACCTCACCCAAATCGGTGTAGAGCGTTGCAACGTTGGAGAGGACGAAGCCGCGTGTGGCGGCATCACGCACGTTGTTCAGCAGCATGGTGGCGCGCTCATAATCAGGCATGGCGGCGTTAATGCCGGAGAGCGTGCGGCGCAATGCGCCAATATCGCAGAGGGTGCGGGCTGCCTGTGCATGATCGCCGCTCATCTCAAAGAGCGAGAGCGCTTCCGTCCATTTTTCAAGGGCAGCCTGATGCGCGCCTTGTTTATGCAGCAGCGCACCGATTTGGCGCAGCGCGGAGGCGCGCCCTTCGCGGTGATCCTGATCGACGCTGGCAAGGCTGAGTGCTTCCTCAAAACGCGCCATCGCTTTTTCGCCCTCGCCCTGCTCTTGGTGAAGGCTGCCAAGCGTGATGAGCGCACGCACGCGCTCTGCACTGGTCGAGTCAGGTTGCAGGTCAATCGCCCGCTGGAACGCCTGCATCGCCGCCGCGTAATCTTTCTGAGCGCGCTGCACGTTGCCAAGTGTGATGAGCGCATTTGCCTCAGCCGCGAGATCGCCAGCGGCACGGGCTGCTTCGGCGGCAGCCTCTGCCAGCTTGAGTGCCTCTGCATAATGCCCTAGCCGTTGGTGCGCGCTGGCGCGCTGCGAAAGGCTGAGCAAAGGATCATATTCGTGCGGCAGGGAGAGCGCTTGCGCCTTCAATTCCTCCACACGGGCATAGAACGCCAACGACTCGGCAAACTGCCCTTCGCGGTAGAGGTGATCAGCAAGCACGCACGACCACATCAGCTCTTGATCGTGCTGCTTATACTGTTCTGCCATGCGGACGGCTTGTGCTAACAGTTTGCGCCCGCGATCTGCCTCGCCAACGTGGAGGTGCGTTTGTCCCATCCGCCCTAAAATATAGGCAGCTTGCTGTGAGTTCTGCATTGCTTGTGGCAGCACCTCTTTCAGCAGGCGCAGTGCGTAAGCGGCATTGCCCTGCCGCAGGTAGACATCAGCAAGGTTGCCTAAAGCAAGGTTGACGGTGGCTGTATCGTTGGCACGTCTGCCGAGCGAAAGTGCCTGTTCAAGGAACTGCTGCGCCGACTGAATGGCGTTCCGCTTCAGGTGATAAGCGCCTAGATTTAACAAGGCACGCGCCTGTCGAAAAGGCGCATCAGCGGTTTTGGCAAGGCTGAGCGCTTCCTCAAAAGCAGCCTCTGCCTCATCAAATTTACCCCACTCTGTGTAAAGGGCGCCAATCTGCCCTAGAAAGACCTCTTGCACATGGCTGAGGTTTTCGGCACGTGCGCGTTCTAGCCCTTCCTGATAGCGGGCAAGCGCCTGTTCCGTCTGGTGATTGCGGCGCGCTTCGTCGCCTTCGCTCAGAATGCGGCGCAGTTCTGCCTCTTGTGGGCTGATGCTTGGTTGAGCAGTGCCGAATAGTCGGGCAACGAATTCACGTATCTGCATTAAAATTCCTCAGGGTGTGTCGGTAATTGGTCAGGCTGTTGGCTGCTTGTGCGCTTCAGGCTGCGGGCTGTGCTGTGCTTGTGGCGTGGGCAGCGGTGCGGGCAAAATGTCGCCAGTGATCAGGCGTGCGGCGCGGTTGCGCGTGAAGTAGCTCCATGCCCATTGGATCAGCACCAAGAGGCGGTTTTGGAATTTTACCAACGCCATCAGATGCACAAAGAGCCAGATCAGCCAGCCCAACAATCCATGGATATGCAAACCACGCAGGTTGGCAACAGCCGCAGCGCGCCCAATGGTCGCCATACTGCCCAAGTCTGTGTAGCGGAAAGGCTTGGGCGATCCAGTATCACCGCGCAGCCGAGCTTTGATCAGGCGTGCGGCATATTTCGCCTGTTGGATAGCAACCTGCGCCACGCCGGGCAGCGGTTTCCCATCTTTATCAGGATAGTGCGCGGCATCGCCGATCACGAAAATCTCAGGAAAAGCGGGCAGCGTTAGATCGGGCTGCACCATGAGCCGTGCGGCACTATCTTGCGGAGCGCCAGTGGCAGCTGCCAGGGCGTCGGCAAAGGTTGCGGCACGCACACCGGTTGACCAAAGCGTTGTTTGGGCGCGCACAATTTCCTCTTGATCACCGCTTTTCAAGGTCACAGTGTCGGCAGAGAGTCCGCGCACGAAGGTATTCAAGCGCACCGTAACGCCAAGTTTGGCAAGGCTTTCGGCGGCACGCGCTGAAAGGTCAGGCGGATAAGTTGGCAGCACGCGGTCAGCGCCTTCCACCAGCAGCACACGCGCCTGCGTTGGATCAATATTGCGGAAGTTATTCCGCAGCGTGTAGTTAGCGATCTCGCCAATAGCGCCGGCAAGTTCAACGCCGGTCGGTCCCGCGCCAACCACGACAAAGGTCAGCAGTTCGCGTACACGCTCAGGGTCACTTTCGCGCTCGGCAGCCTCGAAGGCAAACAGCACGCGCCGCCGTATGTTGGTGGCATCTTCAATCGTTTTCAAGCCCGGCGCGTAGCGCTCCCAGTGATCGTTGCCGAAATAGTGTTGGCGCATTCCGACTGCCACAATCAGTATATCGTAGCTGAGATGGCTGCCATCGTTCAGGGTCAGGTATTTCTCTGCCGCGTTGATGTTCTCCACACGCGCCAGCAGCACCTGCACATTGGTCTGATTTTTCAGAATGGCGCGCAGTGGCGCCGCAATATTGGCGGGCGAAAGCCCGCCTGTGGCAACCTGATAGAGGAGCGGCTGAAACAGGTGGAAATTACGCGCATCTAAGAGTGTAATCCGCACAGGCGCACGGCGCAGTGCTTGTGCAGCATTCAGACCGCCAAAGCCACCACCGATAATCACGACATGCGGCAACGTTCCGCCGCGAGGGGTCGTTTGTGTGTTCATGGTTCACCTGTGCCTGTAAAATTGCAGAACCTAAGGTAGAGTCTAGCATGATCGCAGTCAGGCGGCAATGGCGCGCCCGCGTGGGCATGGTGAAGAGCGCGGTGATGGGCTGCCAAAGCCGCACCCCTCAGGGCAGCCGTTACCCTTTGAATTCCCTTTCCCCGCAGGCGGCTGAGGGGCGACACTAAACTACGAGCGGCGGTGAGGTGGCGCGGAGAAACGCCTGCCGTCCTTCTCGAAAGAGACTCCA
>QWHC01000017.1 GCA_021404685.1 Chloroflexi bacterium CFX4
TGGCGGCTGTCAGCGAGGTCTTGCCGTGGTCAACGTGACCAATCGTGCCGATGTTGCAGTGCGGCTTCGTCCGCTCGAATTTGCTCTTTGCCATGGTTGCCCTTTTTTTCTCCTCAAAGTGACTGGGTTAACGCAGATCGAAAAAAATCGCAGACCTTAAAAATTCAGGGTTAAGTGCAAGGCGTGCGATTATGGCAAATGGAGCATCTGCTTGTCGGGGTGTGCATAAGAAGCCTACAATGGGATTTGAACCCATGACCTCTCCCTTACCAAGGGAGTGCTCTACCGACTGAGCTATGTAGGCGTGTCCGAGACCAACAGGTGTGCGGATGCCCAACTGCCAGAGCCGACGAAGGGACTTGAACCCTTAACCCCCATATTACAAGTATGGTGCTCTACCAATTGAGCTACGCCGGCGCATCTGCGAGTAATTATAGCAAGCAGTTGCGCTGCACTCAAGGCTGAGTTTTGCGGCATACGCAATGGGATGCATTCTAGCCGAGAGCGTATGCCTTTGTCAACAGTTGTTTGGCGGCAAAATTACCTACAGGCAGAGGATCGCTGCTCTGCCTGTTGTGGCGTTTAGGGTATTTGTTCGCCTGGTTTTAGGGTGGGAAATACCCACGGGTCTGTTGGCATTGGCTCCAGCGTCGGCGGGATAGGTGTAGGCGGCACGGGTGTGGGCGGCACGGGTGTGGGCGGCACGGGTGTGGGCGGCACAGCGGTAGGTGGTATTGCTGTAGGTGGGACAGGTGTGGGTGGGACAGGTGTGGGTGGCACTTGTGTTGGCAACACGACCGTTGGCAACACGACCGTTGGCGGCACAGGCTGCCCTGAGCCACCACTTGCGGCAGGCTGTGTGGCGGGCGCTTTGGTCAGTGGTGCGGCTGTAGCTGTTGACGGCGGGCGCGGCTGACCAAGGATAGGCAGCATTTTGAGATCGCCGATAATGGTCACCAGGCGCTCGTTCGTGGTGATCCACGCTACGCCGTTTTGATAATTAAAGGCAACCCATGAGTAATCACTGTTTGTGCCAACAAGCTGGATGCGATCATCACGGCTGAAAGCGCCTACCACACCAAAACTCAGGCTCGGTCCTGACCGAATGTTAATAGAAGGTGCTGTGATAACAAGAAAGACATCACTGGCACTTGGCGAAGGTGTGGCGTTGAGCTGCGGCGTGGGTGTGCGCGTCGGCGTGAAGGTTGGTGTGCGAGAAGGTGTGAAAGTTGGGCTAGGGATAGGCGTTGCCGTCCAGACCGTCGCAGTGAGCGTTTGGACGATCTGGGTTAGGTTTGCCTCAAGAGTTGCCTGATAGGCAGTTGGCAAGCTAATGGTCGAAAGGCGCGTTTGCTCCGCGAAGATGGTGGCTTGGGCTGCTTGCTCCGGCGGCAAGGTTGGCGCATTGGTTGGTGTGGCGCTGGCGGTGTGTGTTAAGGTAGCAGTCATGGTAACCGTCAGCGTTGCTGTTTGGGTAGCGGTGTACGTTGGGCTTGGCGTTGGCGTGGCAGTACTGGTTGGCGTGGCGCTTGGCGTTGCCGTCGCGGTTGCGGTGGCAGTGGCAGTGAAGGTGGAGGTGGACGTCGGGCTGGCAGTGGCAGATGCTTCTGCCGCCACTGCACCTTGCAACGAATCTTCCACAGGGCTAAGTGCTGTCGTGCCATCGCCTGATCTGCCGATGAGCAGGGCAAGGATTCCGATCACGGCAACGACGATCACACCACCGAGCAGCAGCGGCAATTGGCTGCGATTTCGGACGGCGGCTGCCTTCTGATGGGAAAGTGTTGGTGTGCCAGCACGTGGTGAACTGCTCTGCGAGGTTTTGACGGGAACTGCTGTGCTGGCTTTCACGCCTTGCGGCAGCTTACCGCTCAGTGCTTGTTGAAATGCCTCTGAGAAAGCCTGTGCAGTTTGGAAGCGATCTTCGGGCTGCTTTGCCATGCCCATCAGCAGCACTTGCTCAAGGCTGGCGGGCAAATCGGGGCGCAGCTCACGCAGCGGCGGCGGCAACTCGTGCAGGTGTTGGTACATCATGGCGGGTGGCGTATCAGCAACGAAAGGCGTGCGTGCCGTCAACAATTCATAGGCGATTGCTGCCAAGGCATACAGATCTGTGCGTGCATCCACCTCGCCGCTGTGCCACTGTTCGGGTGCCATGTAGGCAGGCGTCCCCATGGTCATGCCGCTGCCTGTCAGCGCCGTCACGTCGCCCACAATACGCGCTATGCCGAAATCGGTCAGGATAGCGTTCATTTGCTCATCAAGCAGCACGTTCTGCGGCTTCAGGTCGCGGTGAACAATGCCGCGGGCATGAGCGTAATCGAGCGCGCTGCCAATCTGCGCCACATAACGTGCCACCTGATCGGCGGGTAAGGCACCCTCGTTTCGCAGCCACTGGGCAAGGCTGCCACCCGGCTGCAATTCCATCACAAGGTAAATCAGGCTCTCGTGCTGACCAAAATCAAAGAGTTTTAGGATGTGTGGATGGTTGAGGTTGGCGATGGTGTGTGCTTCACGCTCAAAGCGCTTGATGAAGTCGGGCGAGTTGGCAAGGCGCGATTCAATGACCTTGAAGGCGACATCGCGCTGCACATTGACCTGCCGCGCACGGTAGACAACTGCCATGCCACCTTCGCCAAGCATCCCGATAATTTCATAATTGCCGATGCGATCACCGGTTAACCGTAACATACATTCATCCTAGATCAATCCATCGTCTATCCTGTGAATTGTCCTAGTATAGCCTGTGGCAATATTTTCGCTATCGGTTTTTAAGAAATTCATGCCATTTGGCAACCTATTGTGCATAACAAAAAAGTTATGCGGCTGTGTTATAGAAGAATTGTGTGTGCAGCAAAAGTCACACGGGCAGCGTTCGTGTGATGAACACTGCCCGCAATGCACTACTGTACCTGATTTGGTTGGGTCACCTTATAAATAGGCGTCTGGTTATTAGGGATTGGTGTGGGTGTTGGCGGTGGTTGTGTTGGCGGGACGGCAGTCGAGAAGACTGGTGGTTGCGTTGGTGGCACATTCGTAGGCGGTTGGGGCTGACCACCTTGCGCGGGTGGCTGTGTTGGTTGTGCGGGATTGGTCGGGATGGCAGTGGCAGCGGGTAAACGTGGTTCAGGTACGGCATTGAGCGCCTTCGCATCGCCAAGCACAGTCACCAGCCGTTCGTTTGCGGTTATCCATACCACGCGCCCTCGATAATTGAAAGCGAACCATGTGCCATCGCTGTTTGTGCCAATCGCCGTCACTCGTTCGTCACGGTTTAATGCGCCAACCACGCTAAAGTTCAAGTTCGGACCTGACCGAATGTTGATAGAAGGCGCGATGACAACAACGATCACTTCGCCTGCTCTAGGCGCGGGCGTTGGGCTGAACAAGGGCGTTTGGGTCGGCGTGCGTGTAGGTGTGCGCGTCGGTGTATGGGATGGCGTCAGGGTTGCGGTGGGCGTCGGTGTGGGTGTCCAAGCGGTGGCGGTGAAGGTTTGGGCAATCTGGGTCAAGTTTGCTTCAAGGGTTGCCTGATAGGCGGTCGGCGCAATGATGGTGGCAAGGCGCGTTTGCTCAGCGAAAAAGGTGGCTTGAGCAGCCTGCTCCGGCGGCAAGGTTGGCGCCTCTGTTGGCGTAAGGCTGGGTGTGTAGGTGGCAGTGCTGGTATAGGTTGCACTTGGTGTATATGTTGCTGTAGCGGTTGCCGTTGGTGTGGCAGTGGCAGAGGGTGTGGCGGTGTTGGTTGGTGTATTGGTGGGCGAAGGGGTAGCCGTTGCCGTATTGGTTGGTGTTGCCGTTGATGTAGCGGTTTCGGTGGGCAGCACAGCCAATTCAGCCTGAGAGTCGGGCGTTGACGGACTAAGCGCAACGTTGCTATTGCCTGATCTGCCTACCAGCAAAATAAGGACGCCGATGAGCGCGATCAGAATAACACCACCAAAGAGCAGCGGTAGGCGATTTTGCCCTTGCGCGGCGACTGCCTTTTTATGCGAAAGGGTAGGCGTGCCAGAGCGCGGCGTGCGGCTGCGCTTCAGGGTAGGGCTAACTTTCACATTCGGCGGCAGTTTGCCATCGGCTGCCTGTTGAAAGGCATCTACAAATTCTTTGGCGGTCTGGAAGCGTTCTTCAGGCTGCTTTGCCATGCCCATCAGCAACACTTGTTCAAGGCTGGCGGGCAAATCAGGGCGCAGCTCACGCAGCGGCGGCGGTGCCTCGTGCAGATGTTGGTACATCATGGCGGGCGGCGTATCGGCGACGAAGGGCGTGCGCGCTGTCAATAATTCATAAGCGATTGCCGCCAACGCATACAAATCTGTGCGTGCGTCTACCTCAGCGCTATGCCACTGTTCAGGCGCCATATAGGCAGGCGTTCCCATCGCCATGCCGCTGCCGGTCAGCGCCGTCACGTCACCTACAATGCGCGCTATGCCGAAATCGGTCAGGATGGCGTTCATTTGCTCGTCCAGCAGAACGTTCTGCGGCTTCAGGTCGCGGTGAATGACGCCGCGTGCATGGGCATAGTCCAGCGCGCTGCCAACTTGGGTTACATAGCGCACTACCTGTTCAGGCGGCAAGGCGCCTTCATTCCGCAGCCATTGGGCAAGGCTGCCGCCCGGCTGCAATTCCATCACAAGATAAATAAGGCTTTCGTGCTGACCAAAATCAAACAATTTCAAAATATGTGGATGGTTGAGGTTGGCGATGGTGTGTGCTTCACGCTCAAAGCGCCTGATAAAATCTGGTGAGCTGGCAAGGCGCGATTCAATCACCTTAAAGGCGACATCGCGCTGCACGTTAATCTGGCGCGCACGGTAGACGACTGCCATGCCGCCTTCGCCAAGCATCCCAGTAATTTCATAATTGCCGATGCGCTCACCAGTTAGCTGTAACATGCATTCACCATAGAAAACTTTCTCCTTTGCATAGTTTGAGTATAGCTTGTGTTGTGTTTCATGCTATAAGGCTTTGATTACTTTGCCGCTGTCATCGCCGCAGGCTGCATAACAAAATAATCACAGCCGTTTGATACATCCAACAAAAGCGGAGTCGCCCTCAGGCAGACTCCGCTTTTGCGTTAGGACATCAGGTTGACCGTGCGTGGCTAGCCCACAATCGGCAGGCTTGCCAGCCGCAACCCATCATTAAAGGTGAAGAAGCGGGCTGCCACCCAGCCTGCTACGCCGTTATAGTTCACCAAAATCCAACCGCTGTTGGCGCTGCGCCCATAGACCGCCACAGTTGCCCGCCACGGTACACGCCCGATCCGCGCGCTGGCAGTCGTCGGTGCAGCGCGCATATTGACGGTGAAGCGCGCCGTGACTGAGCCTAACGGAAGCCCTGGTATAACAGCACCGGTCACCTGCTGGCTGCGATCAATGCGCGTTGGTTCGTGCAGCAAGCCGTTAATTGGCATGTCCATATCGTCGGCACGCACCCACACAAGGTTTTCGCCGCCGACATAGAGCGCCACCCAAGTGCCATCCGCAGTGCGGTAGATGCCCGTGAACTCACGCCCTGCGGCAAGGCTCAGCCCAATGGGTGCGCCATTTGGTGTGCCATACAGCGCTGTTTCCGTCCGTGTGAAGCCCTTCACGCCTTGTGGTAGTAGGCTGGCGAAATAGTCCGCACGGCTGATGGGCGCCAAGCACGCCGAGTCCGCACGCAGTTCTGCCAACACGCCCACTGTGCGCGCCATGAAGTCCGTGTCAAGGATGCGGAAGGTGATGGGATTTTGGGCAGGTGTGGCAAGTGTGTAGGGCAGATTGACGACGTTCGCCGTCTCAACGGCATTCACCATCCGCACCGAGTCCTCACTGTAGAGCAGCGTGCCGAGTCCGTCGCGCACTTCATAGCGAACGCGATCAAAGCCATTGGCATCGTTGGTATAGCCCTGCATGGTGAACTTCACCGAGAAATGGCTGCACGTGGCGTGGAAACGCTCAATCAGTGGCACGTTTGCCGCCGCGCTTGGCGCGCCAGGCAGCATCGCCAACGCCAACGCCGCTGCCATTACGAATAAAACTGCTTTTCTCATTACAACATCCCTCTCGCCTCAAGTTAGGTAGATACTTGTAGTCTGCATAGGCTTACGCAAATGCTGACTAACAGCTATACCGGTTTGCTTGTTAAAAAGTGACGCGCAGTTTTCCAATGTTGACAAAAATCAGCGCTGAATCTCGACCACAACGCCATCTTCCGCCCATTCGTAGAGCGCCCGCGCATTGGCTGAACTCAACAAGATGCAGCCATAGGTCACCGGACGCCCTAACGCGTTTTCCCACAGCACTTGGGCGCCGCCGCGTGATGGGAAACCGTGAATCCCATTGAAAAAGCCCGGCACCGCCTCATAGATGCTGAGGAAACTCGGCATATAGAGATTCCAGTTGCTGGCATAGGCAGTCCCATCGTGCGATTGCACCTGATAGACGCCGGGCTGGGTTGGGCTGCTGCTAATGCCGGTTGAGGTTGCCCATTCCCACTTCACTTGCCCATTCTCGTAGACCCACATCCGTTGCCGTGCAATGCTCACCACAATCCGCTTGTTCGGCACGACGGGCAGCGGCAACAGGTCATCTTTGGAAGGGATAGTGATCACCTGTCCAACGCGCAGTGCTTCCAGATTCACAGAAGGGTTGGCGCGCTGAATGCGGAACATCTGCACGCCCACATTCCATGCGATGCTACCAAGCGTATCGCCATGCTGCACAGTGTATTGTGTAGGCGCGTTGTAGGCGCGTGTCTGGGCGTCGGTGCGGCTTTGGCTAAGTGCTTTTTGCAGCGCGCTGACTGCGTCCGCCACCTTGATAGATTGCCCGCCGCCGAGCGTAGCGTTCTGCCCGTTCAGGTAGGCGCTCAGCGGCGCGCTTTCCACGCCAAAAACGACACCCTGCGGTGTATTTTCCGTCGTCAGCCAGCGTCCCCATTCACTCGGCGGAATTTGCCACGTCAGCCCTTGGTTGGTGACGGGATTGTAGATATTCAAGCTGAGTGGCGTTGCCAGCAAAGCGCCCGCCTGTGCCAGCAGCGGCGCGGCATCGGTGACGTTTGGCGGCACATCACGCATAACCACATCCAGCGCACCATCTATAAATTCGGTGGCGGCGTTTGCCAGACGGCTGAGCGTTCCGCCTGTTTCAAGGGCGCGCCCTGCTGCTGCGGGAACAGCCACCAGTGCGTTACCTTCCATACGAATAGTGGCATTACGCGGCGCAATATTGACCATTTCGGCAACCAGCGCCATGCCTTCCGCCGCACGGCTCGGATCAATGCTGAGGACGGGCGCAACTTTTGCCATGCCAATAATGCCCAGCAGTGCTGAGCCTTCGCCACGCCCGTAGCGCATGGCGCGCTGTGCAGTTGCTTGTGCGTTCACCGTGATGCCAAGCATATCGGCAGGTACGCGCCATGTGCGGTCGCCATCGCGCACCGTAATGTGCTGCCACGTTTCGTTAATCGCGGCTGCCGCCGCCGATTCGGTCATGCCGCCAAGCGCCAAGTTACCCACTGTGACCGTCGGCAGAATGTTGCCGCTGCCCAGCACCAACATAAAACCAAATGCAACGGCAAGGAAGCTCATCAAGGTGAGGAATCCGATAGCGCCCATGCCCATTATCAGCAGGGTAGGTGTAATTTTGAACGGTGTGCGCCTGGCGGCTTTAGGGCGCACCACACGCCCTACAGGGCGCTGCGGTGGCACAGGATATGGGCGTTGCATGGGTGGGTTTCTCGCCAACTTTACAGCTTTCACAAAAGACTAGACTCACTATAGCACAATTTGCCCTACGCTTACCCAACGCTCGCCATACGCTTAGATATTTTTTGCTCGAATTTTTGAAAAAGCATATTTGAAAAAGCATGTAAGCACAGCTTCTGCGTTTAGCAAGCCCTAACTGATCTGCACGATCAGGCTGTGCTATACTACGCACTGGGTGAAGAAAATCACGAAATAAATGAGGAATCCTATGCACAGCCTGCGAATTTTGGTCGGGCTAGTGAGCCTTAGCCTGCTGCTTGCCGCTTGTGGTGGCGCACCAAGCGCCACACCCACACCACCGCCCGATCCGCGTGCGCTGCTCAGCCGCGCTGCCGACGATATTCAAGCTGTCAGCGCGCTGCGCTTCAAATTGCAACTGACGGGTGCGCCTGCCTTCATTGACGACGCCGACTTAATCTCATTCGGCAGCGCTGATGGTGTCTACGTTGCGCCTGACAAAATCAGCGCTAAAGTGAGCGCCGCTGTTGCCGGCGTGGCAGGACAGATTGATATTGTGGCAGTTGGCAACGATCAATATATGAAACATCTGTTGCTGACGGCGAACCGCTGGCTAAACATGCAGTTCTCGCCCGGCTTCAATGCCGATACGCTCATCCGTGGCGATCTCGGCATTAAATATGCCCTCAATGCGCTGACCGATCTCACCTATCACGGTGTGGTGGATTTGTTTGGCACGTCGGTGCATCACATCAGCGGCACGGCAAGCGTTGCCGATATTAGCGCCGTCACCGTTAACCTGATCCGTGGGACGGGCAACGCCAATGCCGAGATTTACATTAATGTGGCAACGGGACAAGTTGAGCGCATTGTATTGGTGCAGCCGGAAACCGTTACCGACCAGCACCCAGAGCCAACTACATGGATCATGGAACTTTTTGATTACGGTGATCGTTCTATCAGCGTAGAAGTGCCACAGGCGGAAACGCTGCCGAACGCCACACCCGGCGTCTTGAGTGTTCCCGGTGCGCTGCCAACGCCACAAGCAACAGCAGCGCCCACCGCCGAGGTAACACAAGCGCCATGACCACTACCACTGCTGAAGCGCCGAGTATGGTCAGCAGCGAAACGCTGATCAACACACACCTAACAGAGCGCCGCCGTTGGCTAATCATCGCGTTGGTGTTGGTGCCGGTCTTTGTTGGTTCGCTCGATCTGACCATCATCTCCGCCATTCTGCCAGAGGTGCTGATCAAGCTGAATATCCCGATTGATACCAATTTGGGAGCGGCGGCGTGGATGGTGACGGGCTACCTGCTCGCCTACACGGTCAGCATGGCATTGATGGGGCGCTTTTCGGATATGGTGGGCAGGCGCGGCGCATTTTTGGTGTGCCTTGCGCTGTTCATCATCGGCTCGTGGTGGGTGGCAACCGCGCACCTTTTTCCAACAGTGCTGCTCAATGATATTGCGCGGCGCTATCTTGGGCAGCGCCCAGACCTGAATCAGCTTACGCTGCTCTCAGTCATCATCGGGCGCGTGATTCAAGCGTTGGGCGCCGGCGCGGTTGTGCCAGTCAGCCTTGCACTGGTCGCTGATCTATATCCACCGCAGCGGCGTGCCGCAGCCGTCGGCTTCGTCGGTGCGATGGATACGCTCGGCTGGGTGCTAGGGCATCTGTACGGCGGCTTGATGGTCGGCTTCTTTCAGCAATATGGCGAGTCAATTCGGCTGTGGCTGACAGGGCTTGGCTTGGCGCTGCCAGCACCAGACTGGCGCACGCTCTTTTGGATCAATGTGCCGTTGGGTGCCTTCGCCTTCGTGCTGATGCTGTTTGCCCTGCGCGGTGTGCAGCATCCTACGGGCAAAGGGCGCTTTGACCTGATCGGTGGGCTGCTCATCGCAGCAGCGCTGACCTGCCTTGTGCTTGGGCTGGGTGGCAACACAGATGTGACAGGCGCAACCAGCCTCCAAGCACTGGAGGCGCAGACGAGCGAATCACCTTACAATGTGCCACTGCTCCTAGTAGCGGCGGCGATCTTTGGCGGCTTTCTGCTCTGGGAATGGCGGCACAAATATCCGCTGTTGGAGTTGCATTTGTTCCGCCAGCGCGCCGTGAGTGCGGCAACGCTCACCAACTTGCTGATCGGCTTCCTGCTGATGCTTGGCTTGGTCAGCGTGCCGCTCCTGATCAACTTGCGCGCCGAGAATGCCAGTGCAGAGTCCATTGCGCGGGCAGCCGAGCGCGCCGGTGTGCTGCTTTCGGCGCTGACCATACCGATGGCGTTGGCCGCCGTGCCGGGTGCGCTGCTTTCGGGCAGAATCGGCTTTCGGAACACGACGCTGATAGGCATTCTGATGGCAATCGGTGGCTTTCTGCTATCGGGCAGCACATGGCGCGCCGACACACCCGAAGTGCTAATGGGCTTGCACCTAGCACTGATCGGCGTCGGTTTGGGCTTGACCATTGCGCCGATAGGTACAGTGGTCATCAATGCAGTGGACGCCAGCCGACGCGGTGTTGCCTCTGCCTTGGTGCTGATCATGCGCTATCTGGGCATGACGATTGCCATTCCAAGCATGACGACCTACGCGCTCAGCCGCTTGAATTACATGGTCAGCCTTGCCCGCGAGTCTTTTGGGCTAGATTGGGCAGCAGAGCAGATTCAGCGTGAGTCGGTGCGCGTCTACTTCGAGTCGGGCGTGGCGGTCATCGCAGAAATGCTCTTGATCGGCGCACTGATCGGTGTTGTGGCACTTCTACCCGCTTTGTGGCTGCGCGGCAAGCAGCCACAGATCGAAACACAAGAACGAGATGGAGCGTAACACATGAAATACTTAATCTGGGCGCTGATCGTCGCCCTGACTGTTGCCTTGCTGCCAACGCGCAGCGCCGCGGCTGCTAATCCGAACCGTTTGGTTGGCACGCGCTGGAAACTGCTTGCCTTTGGCACTGAAAACGCACCGAACACGCCCATTGGGCAGCAATCAATCACGCTCAATTTGGGCGCAGATGCCATTGGCGGCTCAGGCGGCTGCAATACCTACGGCGGCAGCTACGCCGTGAATGGCGAGACAATCAGCTTCAAGGAAATCTTCAGCACCTTGATGGCGTGTGAGCCAATTGCCGTCACACAGCAAGAGCAGGCGTACTTCCAAGCCTTAGGCACAGCCACACGCTTCCGCTTTGAGGATGGGTTGCTGATCATCAGCTATGGGAACGGCGAGGCGTTGGTTTTCACGCGCCTGATCGATCTGGCAGACAGCCAGTGGCGCTTGATCAACTACAGCGCGCCAAGTGCCGAGATCGCACTGCCCGACTCACCTGCCATCACGCTCACGCTGACGGCAGAACGGGCAAGTGGTTCGGGCGGCTGCAACAGCTATACCGCAGCGCTGACCTATGCTGAAGATCGGCTTAGCTTGGCGCAGATTGCCAGCACGCAAATGGCGTGCGATGAGCCGACTATGAACATGGAAACGATCTACTTTGAGGCACTGGCAAAAGCAGAGCGCTATCAGATTGTGGATGGGCAGCTTGTGCTGCTGGGTGACGACGGGCAGCGCCTAACCTTTGTGCGGCTACCAACCTTTACCGAGTCGGCTTGGCAGTTGGTTGCCTACGGCGCACCGAACAACTTAAGCGCCGTGGTAGAGACTGAGATCACGCTCAGCTTTGCCGAAGGGCGTGCGGTTGGGAACGGCGGCTGCAATCAGTACAATGCGCCGTTCGAGGTAGCGGGCGACTCGCTGAGTTTTGGCGCTGTGGTCAGCACGCGGCGCGCCTGCCTCAGCACTGCCCTCAGCCAGCAAGAACAGGCATACTTCCGAGCGCTAGAGACAGTGCTATACTACGCACAGGCGGGCGATGAACTGACGCTCTACTACGGAAATAACGAGACGTTGGTCTTTAAGCGCATCGGTTCAGAGTAGACATAATGATGGGTGTGGTGCATTTTTGCACCATGCCCATTCGGTTACACGGCGTAACGGGCTACCATAATCTGCGTAGAAGCATAACTAAAGTTGAGCGGAGGTGTGCAAGATGAGCTTTTTCACCGCGCCGTTGAACAAAAACGATTTTGACGAACGCGACTTGAGCGAGAACCACGAAGGGCGCCTAAGCGAACGCCAAGTGCGCCGTGTGCGCCAAAACGGCGTTGTACAAACAGGCATTTGGCTAAGTGTAGCGGCGTTTAGCCTGCTGGTCGCTGTATTTGCAATAGTGCGCGATAACGCTTTGGCAATGTTTGCCGCCGGTACATTTGGCGCGCTCATGGTCGCGCTTGCGAGTGTTACTTTCACCCGTATGCGTGATGATGTCCATTTGGGGCAAGTTGCCCGCCTTGAGGGCCCTATCAAGCTAAACATCACGGCCGCGCAATACACTGTATCTTACAGCGTTAAGATTGGTAGGCGCACTTTTGGCATCAACCAGAAATTGCTGCTCAGCCTGCGCGATGGCGATCACTACACCGTCTACTACGCGCCGAAATCTGGCATCCTGCTGGCAATTGAGCCAAGTCTGCCGCTGGAACAGGTAAAAGACAAGCGCAAACTGATGCTCGGCGATGATGGCGAACTTGTGCCGCTGGATGAACTGACCGACAATCAGGTTGATTCGTTGACAGAGCGCGGCAGCCGCACATAAAAGATTGTGCCTTTGCCAAGTGCGCTCTCAAAGCTGATGCTGCCGTTATGCAGTTCGACGATCAACTTGGTGATCGCCAGCCCTAGCCCTGTGCCACGCACACCGCCCACATTTCCCGCCCGATGAAACGCCTCGAACAGGCGCTTCTGATCTTCTGGTGGAATGCCAATGCCGCTATCGCTAACTTGCAGCACAGCCTGGTTGGTGTCTGCTGCAAGGCTGACCACAATCGGACTGCCCTTCGGTGAATATTTAACAGCATTGCCAAGCAGGTTCAGCAGCACTTGCTCAATCAGTTTGGCATCAAAGGGAAGTACCAAGTCGCGCTGAGCGCCTTCGTAAGATAGGCGATGTTCGCTGCCAAGCGTGCTGACGAAATCACGGAAGATGGTATGGCAGTGCGCGGCAAAATCGCCCAGTTGTGGTTGGCAGCGCAGTTTGCCCGCTTCTGCTTCACCCAACGCTAACACATCATCCACAATGGCATTTAGGCGTGCGATGCCCTGTTTAATGGCGCTCAAGCGTGCGGTGCGCTGCTCCACCGACATTTTATCGAAATAATCTGTCAGCATATCGGCGGCAAGGCGCATAGAGGCAAGTGGATTGCGTAAGTCGTGGGTGATCATTGAGATCAGGCGTGAGCGCAGTTGGCGAAGGTCTTTCTCTTTTTCCAGCTCCACCTGAAGGATTTCAGCGGTCAGGCGCGCCTCTTCCATCTGTTTGCGCTCGGTCACATCATGCATTGTCGCAAGAAAGAAGCGCCGCCCATCCAAGTAAATCTCGCTAATGGACAAGTCAATCATGAAGTGTGTGCCATCGGCGCGTTTGGCAATCACTTCCCGCGATTTGCCAATGATGTGCGGCACACCGTTCTGTATATAACGCTGCATGTAGCTATCGTGCTGAGTCGCATCCACCTTGTTCATCAAGAGTTCCACAGAGCGCCCGATGAGTGATTCTTGTGTGTAGCCGAACAACTTTAAGATTGCTGGATTAACGCGCACAATGATACCGTTCTCATCAGCGATCAGGATGCCATCCATCACATTTTCGATGACAGCCTGCATCTGGCGCACCAGTGCATCGCGTTCGCGTTCAGCGCGTGCTTTTTCCAACTGTATGTGGCGCACCTGAATGGCGTGTTCAACTGCCTGCCCAAGCCGCGAAAGGCGATCTTTCAGCAAATAGTCATAGGCGCCGCGCCGCAGGCACTCCACGACCAATTCTTCGCTCACACTGCCTGTTACGACGATAAACGGAATATCTAACCCACGCGCTTGCAAATCAGCCAGTGCCTGTAACGCATCGTAATTGGGCAGGTCGTAGTCTGCGATAATGACATCAAAGGTTGGCGAGAGTTTGGCAAGATACTCTGCCTTGCTTGCCGCGATCTGCCATTGGACGGTGTACCCTGCTTGGCGGAGCGTGTGTGTGATCAATTCAGCGTCGTCGGCAAAGTCGTCAACGATCAGCACATGGAGTGGCGTCGGCATAAACACATCTCGCTAACCAGCAAAATTTTAGATAGGTGGTTCATTCAAGAGCAGCCAGTACATGCCCAACTGCCGAACTGCCTCCCGAAACTGCTCAAAATCTACGGGCTTGACAATGTAGCTATTAACGCCAAGCGCATAGCAATGCTGAATATCAGGTTCCTCACGCGATGAGGTGAGCGCTACAACTGGGATGTTGCGCGTGCGCGGATCGGCTTTTAGGCGTTCCAACACTTGCAATCCGTCTATTTTGGGCAGTTTCAGGTCTAACAACACTAAACGCGGATGATTGGAAATATTGCGATCCGCATACTGCCCTGTGGCAAACAGAAAGTCGAGCGCTTCGGCGCCATCGCGCACCACGAGAATTTGATTGGCAAGGCGCGCTTCCGTAAGGGTGAGAACAGTTAACTCCTCGTCATCAGGATTGTCCTCAATCAGCAGAATTTCAACGGTTCGGTAAGGCATGGTGTGCGTTCTCTCCTAGCGTGAAATAGAAGGTAGCACCTTGATTTGGCGCACCGTGCGCCCAGATGCGTCCGCCGTGCCGCGTGATAATGCGCTTGACAATTGCCAGACCTACACCATTCCCTTCATAGTCGCGCTGATCGTGCAGGCGTTGGAATACTGCAAAGAGTTTGTCGGTGTAGGTAGCGTCGAAGCCAACGCCGTTATCAGCAACACAGTAGACAGTTTCACCTTCTAAGGTTGTGGCGTTGATGCGAATGCGTGGTGACTGTGCTTTACGCGAATATTTTATAGCATTATTAACTAAATTCGCGTAAACTTGTTCTAACAATGCCCGATCTGCTAGGCACTGTGGCATCTCTGCTACTTCAAACTGGGCTTGTAAATCAGGCTGCGCTGAACGCAGATCATCAATTACCTTATTCACAAGCTGCGTTGGCGAAACGCTCGCCAAACGCAACGGCTGCCTGCCTAAGCGCGAAAGGCGTAGCAAATCGTCTATCAGCCTCCCCATGCGTGTGGCATTCTCTTGAATACGCCGCAAATAATGCTGCGCCTGTTCGGGCAGTGCGGCAGCGTGGTTTTCCATCAGCACCTTGGCAAAGCCATCCATAGCGCGCAGTGGCGCACGCAAATCATGCGAGACGGAATAGGTGAACGCCTCCAACTCCTGATTTGTCTCTTGCAGTTGTGCTGTCACTGCCTGTATTTCTTGTTCGGCAAGGCGGCGCTCAGTAATATCTTCGCCAACGGCCTGCACTTCGATCACATGCCCATCTACATCGCGGATCGGTGTATCGCGCCAGACTTGCCAGCGCAGCTCACCTTCGGCGTTAATTGCTTGATGCTGATAAACCTCCTCATGTGGGCGTTCCACCAGCGCTTGGACATAAGCGCGGGTCGCGTCGCGCTGTTCTTCGGGAATTAGCTCTAGAAAGCTGCGCCCAACCAGTTCGTCAGGCGTTTTGCCAAAATGACGGCAGTAAGCATTGTTGACAAAGGTCAGTGTTGTATCGGGCAGGTAGCGGCAGATCATCTCACTCTGCGTCTCCAAGATGGCGCGGTAGCGCGCCTCGCTCTGGGCAAGTTCGGCAGTCCGTGCTGCAACACGCTGCTCTAATTCGGCGGCATAGCGCTGCAATTTGTGGTTGACAACTTCAAGATTGCCAATGAACAGCCAGACCAATACCGCAGCAATCACATAATAAATGCTGCTGGTGAACCAGTAATTCAATGCTGTAAAAGGCAGGCGGCTCAATAAGCCCGCATGATCCAAAGCTAACAGGATGCCACCATAAAAAATGCTGACGCCTGCCAGCAGCACACTGGCGCGTTTCCCCAAAACAAAGCCGCATAGCATCACGATGACTGTAAGCCCAAAACTGCCGGTTGTGCCGTTGCCGCCCGTCACAAGTGCAGCGAAGGCGACAATCAGCCATACGAACCCTATAAAAATATAGCTGACGGTTTGTACATAACCTTTTCGCAGCCCAATCAGCAGCACTGCCAAGCCCACCGCGCCTATCAGTGCGATGAGAAAGTTGCGAAACAGCAGAGGATTACTCGGTAGGATGACAATATAGACTGTGGCAACGGCTGCACTGCTGATTAAACAAGTCAGGATCAGCACGTGAAGCAGTCGGGCGCGGCGCGTAGTCTCGACATTCGGAAAAGTAGGTGGGTGCAGCCAGATGGGTAAGTGTTTAAGCATTTTTAAGACCTCATCGGCAAGGAAGGTAGGCAGGTTTACGGTATACTATGGGTTCAGCCCAATCTTGGAAAAACAGGTGTGCCTAACCATGCCACGAAATTTTCTACGCACTTTAGCGTTTCTTTCATGTTCTTCTATTGTAATGCTAATTTGTGTGGGCAGCGTAATCCTCTCCACGCTGATCACGCGCCAACCGGCGGCTGCACAGCCTGCTGCCTCACGAATTGTCTACGGTTTAACACTGTTGCCCAGCGGCTTTGATCCACATATTAACGCCTCGTCAGAGCTAGGTATCCCGCTGCGCTCCGTCTACGATACACTGGTTTACCGTGATCCGATCACAAAAGATTTTGTGGCAGGGCTTGCTGAACGGTGGGAAATTTCGCCCGATGGCTTGCTGTACACCTTCTATTTGCGGCGTGATGTGCGCTTTCACGATGGCGAACCATTCGATGCCTACGCCGTTGCTGCCAACCTCGACCGTATCACTAACCCAGAAACGCGCTCACAGAAGGCAGTCTTTTTGCTCGGCACTTTCGAGCGCTACATCGTAACGGATGCTTACACCATTCAGCTTGCCCTCAAAGCGCCTTATGCCCCGCTGCTGGATTCATTGGCGCAAGTTTACTTAGGCATTGCCAGCCCAAAGGCACTGCAAGCCTATAGCAGCGATCTGTACCAACTGCATCAGGTTGGCACGGGCCCTTACCAAATGGTCGAGTTCATCCCTGGTGATTATATTTTGCTGCGCCGCAACCCTGAATACCGTTGGGCACCTGCCTTTTACCTGCCCGACAATCCGTCTCCGGTGGAGGAAATTGAGTTCCGCTTTTTCACCGATCCTGCCACCCGTGCGCCTGCCCTTGAAAGCGGCGCAGCGCACATCATGGGCGAACTTGCGCCGCTGGATGCCCTTGCGCTGAACCGCCGCGACGATATGACGCTCCTCCCGCAGCCAATTCCCGGAATGCCGCTGCAATTTTTGTTCAACACTGCCAAAGCACCCACCGACCGCCTCGACGTGCGCCGTGCGATCATCACCGCCACGGACCGCACCGCGATCATTGACTCGGTCTTTCAACAGCTTTCGCCCGTTGCCTACGGACCGTTGGCGGCTGCCTCGCCCTTCTATGAGGCGCAGATCAAGCAGTTCTATCCCTATAACCGTGAGGTGGCGCGCCAAGCACTGAGCGATCTCGGCTACACTGATAATGATGGTGACCGCATCCTTGATTTGAACGGCGCACCACTGCGCTTGATCGTCATCGTACCGACGTGGGGCAACGCGCCGCAAGTGGCACAGCGCTTACAGAGCCAATGGCGTGATCAGGGCATTGACGCCGAGCTGCGCCAAGTGCCGAATCTGGCAGGTTTGTTGGCTGCCGTCCAAAGCGGCGATTACCACTTAGTCGCCTTCAACGATTTTGGCGCTGATCCAAGCCTGTTGAACACCTTCTACCTGACCGATGGGCGCAACAACTTTATGCGCGTCAGCAACGCCAACCTTGACCAATGGCTGATGCAGGCAACACAGACTAACGATCCTGCCGAGCGCCAAAATTTTTACACCGGCGTGCAGGGCTTGATTATGGATCAGGCGCTCATCCTGCCTATTCGTGATTATGTGAACTTGAATGCCTACAGCAAGCGTGTGGGCGGACTAACCTTCGATGCTTATGGTTGGTTTCCGCTGCTGGCAAACCTGACTTTTAACGCTGACGAGTAGCTGCCATGCTGCGTTTTGCGGTGCGGCGCATGGCAGGCGTGTTCGTAACGCTCTGGCTGGCGGCAACGCTCACGTTTGTGGCGCTGCGCCTTGCGCCAGGCGATGCCATCACGCTGCAACTGACGCTCAGCGGCGCAACGGATAGCCAAATCGCAGCACGGCGGGCAGCCCTTGGGTTGGATGCGCCACTTGCCGAGCAGTATCTTGGCATGTGGCAGGGCATCTTGCGTGGCGATTTGGGTGTCTCGCTGGTGAATGGGCGTCCTGTGGCAGTGATCATTGGCGAGCAACTCGGCGCAACGTTGGCGCTGGCAGTTGGTGCGTTGTGTGTTGGTGTGGTCTTGGGCGTTGGGCTAGGCGCTGGCGCGGCACTTGGTCAGCCTGTGGTGCGCCAAGTGTGCGAAGGTGTGATTGTGCTGCTGCTTGCTACGCCAATCTACTGGCTTGGCACATTAGCAATCTATCTGTTCGCCGTGTGGCTGGGTTGGCTGCCATCGGTTAGCAGCGGCAATGAGCTGCGCGCTTTGCTCTTGCCGTGTGGCGTGTTGGGCATCTCGCTAAGTGGGAGTCTTGGGCAAGTCACCGCGGCGTCACTGCGTGAGGTGCAGCAAGCGACCTTCGTGCAAACAGCGCGTGCCAAAGGTTTGCCTGCGCGCTTGATCGTATGGCGGCACATGCTGCGTGCAAACAGCAGCGTGCTCATCAGCCTGATTGGGCTGCAAGGCGGCTTTCTGATCGGCGGCGCCGTCATCACGGAGGCGCTGTTCACGCGGCGCGGCATCGGGCAGCTTGTGTTGGCTGCCGTCAATGGGCGCGATTATCCGGTGGTGCAAGGTGTGGTGCTGCTCAGTGCTGCTGCTTACGCTTTGCTCAGCGTGGCAGCGGATATTTTGGCGGCATGGAACGATGCACGCCTGCGGGAAGGCTAGTCTGTGCGGCGGATAGGGTTCTTTGGGCAGTTATTAGGGCTGCTGGTGCTGGTTAGCCTGTGTGCGCCGCTCATCGCGCCTTACGATCCGTTGGCAGAGGTTAGCCCACCGTTGGCGGCGCCTTCTGGGCAGCATCTTTTCGGCGCGGATTTGATCGGGCGCGATGTATTCAGCCGTGTGTTGCATGGCGGTGCGCGCACGCTCAGCATCGCCCTAACCGCCTTTGCTTGCACAGTGCTAATTGGTGGCGCGCTCGGTATAAGCGCGGGCTTTTTCGGTGGCGTCCTCGATGCAGTGATCGTGAGTTTGACCGATGCACTTTTGGCAATTCCAAGCCTGTTGATCGCGCTCAGTCTGCTGACGTTGGCAGGCAGCGGCAGCCTGCAAATTGCGCTAGCGGCGGCGCTCAGCGGCTTGCCCGCCTATCTGCGTGTGGTACGTGCCGCAGCACGTTCAACGCGCACTCAGCCGTATATTGAGGCGGCGCGTGCAGTGGGTGTGGGTTCGTTTGGCTTGCTGTGGCGGCACGTGCTGCCCAACACCGCGCCCATTTGCCTTTCGGCGGGCATGGTGGCGCTGGCATGGGCAATCTTAAATGCCGCCACACTGCATTTTCTAGGGTTCGGCAGCGATCCCTCACTGCCTGAATGGGGTGCCATGTTGGCAGAGGGGCGCGCCGTTTTTCGGGCTGCGCCGTGGGTGGCGTGTGCGCCGGGCGTGGCACTGACGCTCACGTTGTTCGCGGCGAATGGCGTTGCTAAGCGCTTAGCGCGTTAGTAAACGTATCCGTTGGCAAACTTCAAAAGCGTTTCTTGCCCTGCCTCACGGCTGGAGGCGCGCAAAATCCAGTTGCCGTTAATCCAGCCAAACTCGTAGTAGGTGTAGGTGAAGCCAGAATAGACCGCAAAATAGTAGGGCGTGCGCGCCTCTGGAAAGCGCTTGAGCGTGCTGCCTGTATCTGTGCCGTTAGCGCGCTCCAGAAAGCCGCTGAAAACCTGATCAAGCGTTGGTGTGCCGTCGGGAATGTATTCCACCTCAAGGCGCACGGGCTTGCCTTCCACCTCATAATCTGCCACGCCGTGCCGTCTGCCTTCAACGGCATCCAGCGTATCCACATCAAGGGCAATGCGTAGATAATCGCCAGCGCGTTCACGCAGGATTAGGTAGCCAGCGGTATCAGCCTCCAGCGGACGGCGGCGCTGATTAAAGCGTTCTTCGACAGGTGAATGTGCATTGATGAACCATAGGCTGTAGGCGAACAGGAGCGCTGCACCAACAAACATGAGAATCACAAAGATCGATCCGCTGCTGCGCCAAGCCTGTTTTGGGCGCGGTGCTTGATCTTCCGAAAGCGTGAGGTTGCCTTGCATGGTGTGAAATGTGCCTCTCTGCACAGGTAATTATTGCGTCCTATTTCACAAGTTAGGCACGATCATAGCAGAAATCGGCTCATTGTGGCAGTTCTAGGCAAGGTTCAAGCGCGCCACCACATCGCGCACGGCGTTGATCTCGCGCCCAACTGGGTAGCCGCCTTCGCCTTCCACGCTCTGCATGGCGCCGCGAATATCCTTCAAGCCGCTGCCTGTCACCAACAGCACCACAGATTCGCCCGTCCGCACCACACCAGACTCAACCGCTTTGATCAGCCCTGCATAGGCAGCCGCACAAGCAGGTTCGGCAAAAACGCCGCTGGCACGCGCCATTGAGGGAATCGCTGCTAAAATTTCCGCGTCGGTCACACGCAAATAAGCGCCGCCTGTCTCGCGCACGGCGCGCAATGCCTTTGTGCGGTCGCTGGGCAGCCCTGCCGAGATGCTGTCGGCAAGCGTTTCGGTGCCGCCGCGCTGCATAGCCTCTGCCGAAATGCCTTGTTCCCATGCGCGCACAAGGTTATCGCTGCCCGCCGCCTGCACACCAATCAAGCGTGGTATGCGCTCAACCCAGCCCAATTGGTGCAGATCGTAGAAGCCTTTATGCTGTCCGGCGATGATGTTACCATCGCCCACACTGACGATCAGGGCATCGGGTGATTGCCAACCAAGCTGCTCACAAATCTCAAGAGCGGCGGTCTTTTTTCCCTCAGCCGTGTAGGGATTCATGCCCGTGTTGCGGCAGTACCAGCCATACTCGGCGCTTGCCTGAAGGCTGAGCGCGTAGGCATCATCATAAGTGCCATCCACCAGCAGCACCGTTGCGCCATAGACCAACAACTGGGCGATCTTGGCGGGCGGCGCTTTGGCTGGCACGAAAATGACTGCCCGCATACCCACACTGGCGCACAGCCCTGCTAGGGCGGCGGCGGCGTTGCCCGTGCTTGCCGTCGTGATCACGTTCACGCCAAGCTGCTGAGCGCGCCCAACGACCATTGCGCTGGCACGGTCTTTGAGCGAGCCTGTTGGGTTGCGTCCGTCATCCTTCAGCCAGACTTCGCGCAGCCCAAGGGCAGCGGCAAGGCGCGGCGCGGGAATAAGCGGCGTCCAGCCGACGTGCAGCGGCGGGATGTGCGCTGTTTCGGTCATGGGCAGCAGCGGAAGGTAGCGCCACATGGTCAGGGTATGCGGCTGTGTTTGCGCGCTAAGGTGTGCTGGCGTCAGGTCACGGCGCAACGCCGTGTAGTCGTAGCGCATATCAAGCGTGCCAACTGCGCCGCAGGTTGGGCAAGTATAGGTGACAATGTCGAGCGCGTAGGCGCGTCCGCACAACGCGCATTGGTAGTGGGAGAGGTAGGTTTGGGTCATGCGAGTGCCTCAGCAGGCTTGGCTTTTTGGGCAGTTTCTAAGATGGCATCAAGTTTTTCAGTGATTTCGGGATCAATTTCTTCGGCAGGGACGTAATTCGCCAAAATATGATAGTTCGCTTTCCGCATTTGGTTTGCCAAACCTAGCCCTTCGTAGTAGTTCTCGAAAAGTGGATCGAGAAACTCATCGGTTGCTTTCAAGTCAGGCGACCATGGACTAGGCTTGCGCTGTGTGGCAAACGCCTGCACGAAACGATCTATCTGATCACGCATTGTTTGAAGACGCCGCTCAACAAAAAGCGGCATATCACCATCATCAGGGTTTGCCTGTGCATAGGCAAACAGGGTTGCTGCGCTGCACACATAGTTCTCAATCTCGCGGCGCTGCCACATCAAAGTTTTAAGCGGTTCTGGTGGCAAAGCCTTATCCAAGCGGTCAAAGATTGCCACGCCGGCCAGATCGGGATACGCCTCGCGCAGTCCGTAAAAGTGATCACGTGCCGTTTGTGGATTGTTGCCGTCTATGTAGTGGACAAAGACACTCTCTAGCATTTGGCTGGCAGGGTGATTGAGCCGCTTTGCAAAAGACCGTAAGATGCTCAAATCCGTTGCGCCTTCCAGATAAAGCACCCACCCTTTGCGCTCAGCTTGATAGTAGTGATTGGCAGGAATATCGCGGAGCGCTTTGCGAAGTTGGCTGCCGCGATCATTGATGCGGCGCGGCTGCTTACCAATGAAGGCAATCACAATTCCGCGTGAGGCTGCCTCATCTAGCATCACTTCTGAATGGCTGGCAATTAAAACTTGTGAGCTGTGTTGCTGGGCTGTTTCGGTTAGCAGGTTATAAATTTCACGTTGGCGGATGATCTCTAGATGTGCATCAGGCTCATCAAGCAGCAGCACACTGTTGGGGTGTGTATGCAGATATGCTAATAGCAATAACACCTGCTGCAAACCGCGTCCTGAAGAGGAAATATCCAGTTTGGCATCCCCTTCACGCTCTTTGTAGGCAAGTGTGATCTCACCGCGCTCTGGAATATATTCAGGTGGCAGCAACCTGGCTCCAAAAGAGGTTTGAATATGTCGTGTGATCGAATCCCAAGCTGCTTGGCTGTTTTCGTAGAGTTGGTGGCATAAGTTTCGCAGCACCTGCGCCGTCTGCCCTTCGCCAATCAAAACATTGATCCGTCCGCTATCCACTTTAGCCTCTGTTGAGGCTAAGCCCGACATTGGCGGCAAATAGGCAACGTTGATCTGAGCTGCCTGTGAGGGGACAGGCATACGCTGTGGGTTGCGATCTTCGCTCAGGCGGAGCGGGCGGCAATATAATGATTCTGAGTTTGCGTAGTCAAACTCCAAGCCGCAGTTCCACACTTCCGCTTGTGACTCGCCGGAGACGATAATGTCAACGCGCACATTCTGCGTGATCGGCTTCCCATTTTGGCGGCGCACATTACGCTTGTCTAGGTCACGCCACAGCAAATCTGTGTTGGGAACAGGTACCGCAATTAGATCGCGGCGGTTAATCGTAACACCGCTACGCTTCTCTGCGGCACTGCCGCGCCTTCGGGTTAACCACGCCTTCAAACCAATATCCCAAAGCGCAAGTGCCTGCAAGGCTGTGGTTTTGCCTGAATTGTTCGGCCCGATGAAAACAACCGTGCTGCCGAGTTCAATTTCAGCCTCAGTAAGGCGCTTGAAGTTTCGGATTTTCAGCTTGGTAAGCATAGAACGCTTTCCCTCAGCTTGGCACGAACCAGGTGCCGTTTTCGCGGCGCAGTGCCGCCGCTAGGTTCGGCGGATCAGTAATGACCGCCGACGGACCGCCGCGCTCCAAAAAGCGGATGACTGCCTCTACTTTTGGCTTCATGCTGCCCGCCGCAAAATGCCCTTCTGCCATGTATTGGCGCGCCTCTTGCAGCGTGATGCGCTCTAAGAAGCGCTGTTCGGGCGTGTTAAAGTTGATTGCCACACGCGGCACGCCGGTCGAGATCAGAAATAGGTCTGCGCCAAGCCCGGTTGCCAACAAACTGCTCGCCCGATCTTTATCAATGACGGCGTACACGCCGCGCAGCTCGCCTTTTTCGTTCCGCACCACAGGAATGCCGCCGCCGCCGCAAGCAATCACCACATAATCCTTGTAGAGCATTTCGCGGATGGCGTCCAACTCCACGATTTCGGTCGGCTGTGGCGAGGCAACCACGCGCCGCCACCCACGCCCAGCATCCTCGACCACCTGCCAGCCGTCTGCCTCAAATGTCCGTGCCTCTGCCTCGTTCAGAAAGCCGCCAATCGGCTTATCGGGACGCTCAAAGGCAGGGTCATCACGGCGGACGACCGTCTGCGTCACGATGGTGATGACGCTCTGATTGATGCCCAAGGCGCGCAAGCTGTTGCGGAGTGCTTGCTGCACCATATAGCCGATGGCGCCCTGTGTATCGGCAACGATCAAATCCAGCGGCACGGTATGCACTTCATGCGCGGCAAGCTCGGCACGCCGCAAAATAAAGCCGACTTGCGGACCGTTGCCGTGCGTGATGACCACGCGCCAGCCCTGTTTGATCATCATGGCGATGTGTTCGCATGTCTCGCGCACGGCATCCCACTGATAGCGTATCTCGCGGCGTTCGTTGCTCTGGATGAGTGAATTGCCGCCAATGGCAACCACCACGATTTTGCTGGGCATCTATAAAATCCTTTTGGAAAGGTGCAAAAAATTATTGTTTGCCGGTAAAGCGGTAGCCCACGCCGTATTCGCTTTGAATATAGGTTGGCGTTTTGGGATCAGGCTCGATTTTGCGGCGCAAGTGCGACACATAAATGCGCGGATAGTGATGCTCTGTGTGATATTCAGGTCCCCACACCTGCTCCAAAAGCTGGTTGAAGGTCAGCACCTGCCCGCGATTTTTGACGAGGATGGCGATCAGCTTGAATTCCGTCGGTGTTAGGCGCATCTCTTGCCCATTCACCCAGACGCGGCGCGCATTAATGTCTACGGTCAAATAATCGTCGCTATAGGCAACTGTTTGCAGCGTTTCGTCATCACGTGCGGCACGGCGCATTAAGGCACGCACCCGTGCATGGAATTCCATATTGCGGATCGGCTTGATCATGTATTCATCAGCGCCCACGTTCAGCCCGCGTGCAATTTCTTCTTCCGAGATAGCGTGCGCGGTCATGATCAAGATCGGCACGTTGGAAAGTTCGCGGATACGCTGGCAGACCGTTAAACCATCCATCATCGGCAGTGCCACATCCAGCACAACTAAGTTTGGACGCTGTTCGTGGAACATCCGCAAGCCTTCCAAGCCGTTGGTTGCGGTGCAGGTCTCGTAGCCGTGCTGCTCTAGATCAAGCTGCAACAGCCGATTCATCTCGGAGTCATCCTCAACAATCAATACTTTGACAGCCATGTGCGCTTCCACCTGAAGAAAATATAGAGACAATAAGGCGCAAGTGCGCTTGATCAATTGTAGCACGCTTGTCAGCGAAGGCGAAAGCCTGAGGGAAGCAAGGCTTT
Organism: Chloroflexi bacterium CFX4; assembly: GCA_021404685.1. Classification (GTDB taxonomy): domain Bacteria; phylum Chloroflexota; class Anaerolineae; order Aggregatilineales; family UBA2796; genus CP2-2F. The sequence continues at coordinate 24,947 of QWHC01000017.1, forward strand.
CGCCATGTACGCTCTTAGAGTAACCCAACCTTGCTGTGATCGCCCAGTGTGAGCGATAGCACACGTGGGCGCGCCGCCGCACGGTTCAGCACCACATTGCGCCCGATCAGGCTATCTTGAATGCGCGCTTCAATATGGCTGATGGTGCTGTGTTCTAGCACAATGCTGTACTCAATCTCGCAGTTTTCGACCACCGTATGATGGTAAATGCTGGTGAACGGACCGATGTAGCTGTTCACAATCTGTGCGTCTTCGCCGATGATGGTCGGTCCGCGCACGATGCTGTTGATGATCTGCGCGCCGCGCTCAACCGTCACACGCTGATCTACTTGAGAGGCGCTATCCACACTGCCTGCCATATAGGGTGTCAGTTCTTCCAGCACGAGGCTGTTGGCGCGCAGCATATCAATCGGCTTGCCAGTATCAATCCACCAGCCGCGATGCACATGCGGGAAAACGTTATAGCCGTGATCGATCAACCACTGGATGGCGTCCGTGATCTCTAGTTCACCACGAAAGGACGGCTGAATCTGCTGAACTGCTTCAAAGATGTGCGAGTCGAACATATAAATGCCGACCAACGCCAGATTGCTTGGCGCAACTTTGTAAAGCGGATTGCGCCCCGGCTTTTCGATCAACTGCTCAATGCGCCCATCGGCGGCAAGTTTGGCAATGCCATAGTGTTCAGGCTGCTCAACCGCCGTCAGCACAATTTGGCTGTTCCAATCGGCATGGTTGGCAAAATCAGCGATTAGTGGGCTGATGCCGCCTTGGATCACATTATCGCCGAGGAACACCACAAAGCGATCCTCACCGATAAAATCGTGTGCAATGTGGACAGCGTGGGCTAAACCACGCGGCGCATCCTGTGGAATATAGGTCACTTGCACACCAAAACGCGCACCATCGCCCACTGCCTCTTGGATTTCAGGCGCAGTGTCGCCAACGATGATACCGATCTCGCTAATGCCAGCATCACGGATCGTCTCCAAGACGCGGAACAGCACCGGCTTATTGGCAAGCGGCATCATCTGCTTGGCGCGTGTGTAGGTGAGTGGATACAGGCGTGTGCCTTTGCCACCGCTTAAGATTAGCCCTTTCATGGTTACGCCTTTCCGTAGGTGCTGAGGGAAGAATCACGCGGCGCATTGGTGAGCGCCACACCGATAATGCGCGCATTGACCCGTGCCAGCGCCTCTTTGGCGCGCTGTGCATGGTCGCGGCGCGTGCTGCCTGCCTGTAAAACGAGCAGGACAGCGTCTAGTTTGGTGGCAAGCAGCGGCGCATCGGCAGCCGCCAACGTTGGTGGTGCATCAAAGATCACGTAATCAGCCTGCGCCTTGAGTGCCGCGATCAACGCCTCCATACGTTTGCCAACCAGCAGGTCGGCTGGGTTGGGTGGCTGTGCGCCGCTGGTCAGCACGCGCAGTCCGTCCACCATGGTGTTTTGTAAGGGTAGGGTGCTGGCATCCGCATTTTCAAGGATGGCAGTCGTCAAGCCGCGCCCATTCTCCAGCTTCCAAAAAGTGTGCTGGGACGGGCGGCGCAAATCGGCGTCCACCAAAATAACGCGGCTGCCCCCCTGTGCCATTGTGACGGCAAGGTTGGCAGCAGCAGCACTTTTGCCCTCATCCGCCGCCACAGAGGTGATCAACAGCGTGTGGATCGCCTGATCCAGCGCGCTGAACTGAATATTCGTCCGCAGCACGCGAAAGGCTTCCGCCGCCGCAGAGCGCGGGTCTTTTAGGGTGATTAAATCGCTCACGGGCAGTTCCTCACAGGTTATTCGGATTCCGATAGCGTGCCGAGAACAGGTAGATTCAAGGCGCGTTCGACATCTTCACGGCGGCGCACAATGTTGGCGCTCAGGTATTCCAAAACGAAGACAGCACCACCGCCGATCAAGATGCCAAGCAGCGCGCCAGCGGCAACGTTGAAGGTCGTGTTTGGGCGAAACAGGCTGATGGCGGGCTGATCGATCAGCTCAGCGTTAATGCGATCCTCAAGGCGGATCGGCGCGTTGGACTCGTTGCGCCACTGCACAAATTGTTCGCCATAGGTGCGGGCGACTCTGCCTGCCGTCTCGATTTCGGGCATGTCCACATCAATGTTGATGACGAGCGAGTCGAGGTTGGTCGAAACGGTGACCATCCCGCGCAGTTGAGAAGGCGTCATATCAAGGTTCAGGGCGCGGATCACATCATTGGCGCGCTCATCAGCATCAAGGCGCGTTGCCCAACTGCTCATGAGCTGTTTTAAGGTCTGTGCCAAGCCGAAATCGTTGCGGGCAGGCTGGATGAGCATTTTTTGGGTGGCGCGGTAGATGGGCGTCTGCAAGCGGCTGAATAGGAAGGCGCTGCCAGCAGTGAGCGCCACTGCCAGCAGGATGATCCAGCCGCGCCGCGCCAAAATACGCACATAATCGGAAAGTTGCATCACATATCCTCTCAGAATCGGCGCGATTATAGCAGGTTGCAGCCGTTCTGTCAGCCGTTTGACAAGCACCTGCCAAGTTCGGTAGAGTCGCGCCGTTGGAAGTCCACTAGAGCAAGCAAACAAGGCATGACACATTCTGATCTTGTGATTACTAAACGGATGCTTGGCGTCCTGATTCTCTTGGTCGGCGCGCTTGGCTTTGTCGGCGTGCTGCTGCTGGATGCCCTTCGTGGCGATTTTGGGGATTTCGGTCCGACGCAAATACTGGCACTGGCAGGCTGTCTGGGACTGTGTGCTTTAGGCGTCAGCTTGCTGCCACTGGGAGATCGCCCTGCATGATTGGCACACTGGAACGCGCTCAGAGTGCGCCGCGCCTACTGATCTTCGCGCAGCAGGCTTTGATCGGGATCGCTTTGCTGCTGATGGTGCTGCACCTTGCCGTTTACGCCGTCTATGCCGTTGGGCTGATCACCTTTCCCTTTGACTACGATCAGGGCGAAGGCTTTGAGCTAAACGACACGGTGCTGCTCAGCCAATTTCAGTCACCCTACCGCGATAACGAAGTCTTTCCGTTTTATGCCAGCAACTATCCGCCGCTCTACCACGTAATTCTGGTACCGTTTGCGTGGCTGTTTGGCGCGGAATATTGGTATGGCAGGCTGTTTGGCTTCCTCGCCACACTGATCACGGCGGCGGCAATTGGCTATGCCGTGCAGCGCGCCACAGGGCAGCGCGCTATCGCCGTTTTGAGTGGTGCTGCCTATCTCGCCTCAAACTACATCTACCACATTGGACCATTGTTCCGTCAGCATATCAGCATGGTCATGTTCGAAACGCTTGCCGTCGTGGTAATCGCTACCCTGAGCGAGAGCAAACGTCCGCGCCGCCTTATCTTGGTGTGCCTAGCGCTGCTGCTAGCAGCCGGTTATACCAAACAACTGGCAGTTGCAACGGTGGCGGGCGTGTTTATCTGGCTATTTTTGCGCGGTGTGCGGCGCTCGATTGCATGGGCAATTCCGTTCGCCGCGGTAGCAGGTGGCATCTTTTTGCTGATCAACTGGAGTACCGATGGGCAGTGGTGGCTGAACACGATCACAGCGAATGTAAATCAATACATTCTGGGGCAGTATACGGGCTTGCTGGGGCAGTTCATCGCGCTGCACGGCGCGCTGTTGGTGCTGGCGCTGCTGATGACTGCCTACGAACTCTACTTTGATCGGCTGTCGGTATATGCGGTATGGTTCATCGCTGCCCTGCTGAACAGCGTCCTAGCGGGCAAGTGGGGCGCGGGCGATAGCTACTTTGCCACAGCCATCGCTGCCATGTGCATTTTGGCGGGCATTTTCGCAGGGCGCACACTGAGCGGCACTTGGCGCTTGCCGCGCTTTATGATCGGCGTTGGGCGTGCAATGCCACTGATCGGCGTGGCAAGCTGCGCTGCCTTCGTGCTGTATGGCGCGGCGGTGGTCAAGCTGCCGCTGGACATGCCGATCTTCCGTGAGGTTGGGCAGCTTTTGGGTGTGCAGAGCAACACCAAATTCCCGAACTTCTACGACTCGGCGGGCTGGACAATGGGCTATGCGACCATTGGGCAAATTCCAACGGCGCAAGATGTGGCGAACGGCTGGCGCATTGTTGAATATGCCAAAGCCGATCCGCGCCCAATCCTGAGCGAGGAAGCCGCCTTCAGTTTCCGCAGCGGCAAGCCTGTGGTCAGCAACCCAACCCAACTGCTGAACCTCTATAACAACAACACGCCTGAGAAAACACTCTACGATCCGTCTGCGCTGATTGAGATGATCGAAGATCAGGCGTTTAGTGCGGTCATCTTGCGCCGCGATCAAGGGCAGACCGCGATCATTGGCTTCTACCCGCCACCCGTCTTGGCTGCCATTGAGCGCGCCTACACGCTGCGGGAGGCAATCCCGATGAACGGCTACGAGTATACGGTGCTGCTGCCGAATCCCTCGTGGAGCAAGCCAGAATGAGCCGCGCTATTCGGCGTTTTCAGCGCACCTTCACCCAAACAGAGCTAGGCACGGCGCTGCACGCTGTGCTGCGTGTAGGCGTTTTGGTGCTGCGGAGTGGTGCTGCCAGTTTCCGAACACATGAGGTCATGGCGCGCTGTGCGGCAGTGCTTGGCATTGAGCAGCTAGAGGCATATGTAACGCCAACGGGCATCATCGCCTCTGCCTACAGCGGCGGCGAACATCGCACGCAGATTATGCAGGTGCGCGGTTTGGCGGTGGATATGAATCGGGTGATTGCACTGGAATTGCTCTCGCGCACGCTACCTTTAGGCACAGAGGCAGCGCAGCTTAACGCACACCTTGATGAGATTGAGCGGCAGGGGATGTTATATCCGCGTTGGGTGGTGGCGCTGATGGTTGGCTTGGCGTGTGGCGCGTTCTCGGTCATCATCGGCGGCAGTTGGCTGGAATTCGCGGCTGCCCTTGGTGGTGCTGCTACGGCGCAAACGCTGCGCATGGCGATGATTCAGCGGCATTTTAGCCCTGTGCCGCTTGTGGTGGTCTGTGCAGCGTTGGCAGCGGGCGTTTGCTATGGATTGCTGCGGCTGTTTGCACCACTATACGTAACATTCGGCATTCAAGCCTCGCTGCAAAACGGCGTGATCGCCTCTGTGCTGCTGCTGGTGCCGGGCGTGCCGTTGGTCACCTCGCTGCTTGATCTTGTGCATCTGGACCTGGTATCGGGCTTGTCGCGTGGCATTTACGCAGTCCTGATCTTGGTCAGCATCGCGGTTGGGTTGCTGGTGGTGCTGCTACTGACGGGCTTTTCAATCGTCTAGCGGAAGGTGCTTTATGGGGGTTGAGACGCTTTTGTTGCAAGCACTGATGGCGTTGCTGGCAACAGTGGGCTTTGCTGTGCTGTTCAATGTGCCGCCGCGTTTATTGGCAGCCTGTGGTTTAGTAGGTATGGGCGGGCATTTGGTGCGCTTTAGCCTGCTGCAAAACGGCACAGCGCCCGTGCTTGCCGCGTATTTGGGTGCGCTGTTCATCGGCGTGATGGGCTATGCAGTGTCCACCCGCTATAAGCTGCCGCGCCTTGTGTTCACCGTGACGGGCATCATCACTATGATTCCGGGCATTCCTGCCTATGAGGTGCTGCTCTTTTTCTATGAGGGCAACATCAATGGTGGCTTGGCATCAGGCGTTTATGCCCTGCTGATCAGCGGTGCGGTGGCAGCCGGTCTCAGCACGGCGCGCTTGCTGATAGATACTGATCTGCGCCACATGCAGCCCTAAGGCAAGTTACCAACTGTTGGGATCGCTCACAGCTTCACTGCGGCTGGCAGTCGTTTCAGTGTCAGTGATCCAGAAGGTTGCCAGCCAGTGGGTAAGCTGCTTGAACAAATCAGGTGTTATGCGGCACGCAGCGTTGATCTGATTGGCGCCAAAGGCATAAATGCGCGCAAAGCCGTTATGCGCGCTCACAATCAAGTAGTCGCGTTCCCAGCGTTTTGCCGTCCACAAGATGCTGGTGCCAGTGTGCCGCCGAATTAAATCTAGGAAGCGCTTACGGCTGGAATCGGCAATTGCGCCGAAGGTGAAATGTGCGGCGATCATGCCGCCATAGACATAATCTGCCTCAAAGGCGCCGTCTATGCCTTGCAGATCAATGGTCATGGCAGCCGATTCATCCTGCGCCTTGAACTGTGCAAAGCCACGCCGTGCGCGCCTGCCGGGCAGTGGGTCAAAGGTGGCGGACGAGAGCAGCGGCGGGCTGGGAAAACGGCGGCTCAGTTCCTCATCCAGATCAAGTTTGCCAATGAAGAACTGTTGCAAAAGGTGCGGCACGCCGCTTTGAATGCTCTGACGGTTTTCGGTCGCTTCCGTTTGCAGGCGCTTGCGGTCTTCGTTGCGGATGCGCGAAGTCGTCTCCCGCGCAATGCGGATAAGTTCTTCAACAGGCATCCCACCGACGGAATCAGGTTCTTCCATCGGTTGGCGTGGTGCAACTGCACTGTGCGTATCCGTTCGGTTAGACATAAAGCGCGTTCCGTTGGTTGGTCAAAATTTTGTATATTATAACGCTAAACCTCACAATGGCGAGAAGCCCTTTGAAGACAGACAGCACGAGAACAGGGCTATAAACTGCTCAAAGTGTGTGAAGCTCAGCGTGATCGGCACAGCCTAATATTTTACAATTCCATTACAAGCCTACACAAAAGCGCGGCAAGCCGATCACAAATCTATACATTGTGATATTTGTACTATACCGACATTTGCCAAGTGTTGTAACATTATCTGTAACTTTTCTTCGCCACACGGATTGCTTTCTATCCGCTAGTCCTTATCTAAATCTTCGGACAAAGTGGAGTGAAGAAAGAGTATGTCGCATCAGCTCAGCCTTTATGAAGGCGCACTGAGGGTCAGGATCAATGGAGTGGGTGAGGCGCAGCCGCTCTACCACGATTTGCAGAGCTTTCTCGAGAAGCAGCCCGAACCTGTTACGGTCATTCTCGATCTGACAATGGCAACCAGCTTTGGGCGAGCGCTTCAAGCAATGCTTTACCGTGTGTTGCAGCACCGCGCCGTAGAGAATGTTGGTATCTGTTTCACAGATATTGACCTAACGCCTGATATTCGCAGCATGGCAACGGCTTTGGCGGCAGTGCGCCGCGTAAAAGTCGCGCACACCGAACACGAATTGCTGGCTGCTTACGGTCTGGCGGATCCGCCCACCCAGCCGCACAAGCTCAATGGAATGCTTGCACGGTTGAAGAATAGCACAACCTCAACCTTAAACGACAAGGCAGTACATTAAGTACACGCCAAGCGCGGGATGTGATGAACGTCTCGCGTTTGCGTTTGTGCCGCCGCAAACTACACCTTGCACACCCCTGCAAAGTGTGTTATGCTTTCCTTACGTTTTGGGGGATAGTTTAATCGGCAGAACGACGGGTTCTGGCCCCGTTAGTCTTGGTTCGAGTCCAGGTCCCCCAGCTGCTTTGCGCGCCCCTGATTTTTTAAGGGCGCGCTTCTGATTCAATGCCCCTGCACCAAGCGCGCATATTCCAAAAACTCTGCCAATTCGCGTTGCGTTAGGCTGCGCGATGGCGTGATGATGTAGCAGGCATCCAGCCAGAGCGCGCCGCTGCCTGTGCGTTCTGTCGTCTCGCGGATGAGGCGTTCAGCGGCAACCGAAGGCGTCAGCGTCGCTGGAACACTGAGTTGCAAGCTAACGTGCGTTGGCTGAATCTCAAGACCTTCTAGTTGCCATGCCTCAGCAGCGGCAATTTCCTCAAGGTAGCGCGGCAGCATCTCAGTAATTTCGGCTGCGAGCGGTGCTTCATAAGGCAGCAGGGCAAGGGTAAAAGCAAGCGGTGGCGCAGGTGGCGGCGGTGGTGGGGCAGCCTCACGCAGCCCTTGTGGCGGGCGCAAATCAGTTGGGCGGGAATGTAGGGTTTGGGCAGCCTCAGGCACACCATCAGGCGCAGCGGCAGGCGGCGCACTGCTTGTGGTCAGTGGCTCGGTGATTTCGGGCAAGGTGGCAGGTGGCGCAGCAGGCGCTATCGGTGCTGCCTCAGTGCTGGACAAGTCTGGCACACGCGCCATCGCCTCATGCAGTTGGCGTGCCACCTGGCGAATCACGCGCATAGGGGTATCGCCCGGAAAGATCAGTGAAAGGATCAGATCATCTACCGAGCGTGTTGAATAGAGCAGGTAGAGCGTTTCAGGGTTCACCTGAAGCGGACGAAAGACGGTTGGCGTGCTGCTTTCGCCCTGCCACATGCGCTCGATTTCGCGCAGCGCTAAGGTTCGCGTTGCTTCATCAAGGCTGCCTGATGTGGCGACGGCAATCACCTCACCCTCCCGTGTGAGCACGGCTGCTTTTGCCGCCGCATCTATGGTAAGCTGCATGAAGCGCAAGGCAAGCGCCGCAATAGGATTTGCTGCCGTATGGGTGCTGGCTGAGGCTGTGCTGTGCTGTTGCGCCGCCATCTGGACGGTATCGCGCCAATCGCTGCTGAGGGTTTGCTCTAGGCTTGGGCTGGGCGCGCTGCGCGGTGGCGGCGGCGCAGAGTCAGGCGGCGGCACAGGCGCAATCCACTCAGGGCGCGTGTTCGGCGGCAGCTTTTCCGCTTCGCCTGCCAAGCGGTCTACCAAATCCAGCAGCGGCACGGAATCATCAAGCGCCACTTCAAGGGCAACCTCAGCAGCGACCAGTGTTTCATTGGGTGCTTCGGCAAGTTCGGGCAAAGAGGCAGGCGGCATGCTGCTGGGCAAAGGCTGCGTACCGCTGATCAGATCGCGCACGGTGGCATCTGGCGGCAGCGACGGCTCGCTGAGTGCCAACGGATCAGTTTCCGTCAACATGAGCGTCGTTGATCCGTCCTCAATGCCTGCCACGGCGCGCATGAAGGTGTCGTCGGGTTGATAGGTCGGCTCTGTGCGCTGCTGTGCGGCGGGCAGCGTGTTAGCAGCGGCGCTGTTGTTGCGCTCACGAATGAGGGCATCAAGCTGGCGGGCAAGGTAGGGCTTATTCAGGCTGGGCAGCACGTCCGTTTCAGGGGCGAAGGCGGGCGGCTGATCAGCATAGCGGCTCATGATGATAACGAGCTGTGGGTGCAGGCGCTGCAATGTCTCGATCAGGCGCGGCAAGTGTGCATCTTCAATGGCAGCATCAATCACGGCAAAATCTTGCGGCTCACGCGCCAACAGCTCCAAGGCTGCTTGGCTGCTGGCAAAAACGTTGACGCGATAGCGCCCAATGCCTTCCAATGCCTGCTTAATTGGCACCGCAAAGCCGATCTCAGGATCAATGATCAGGATGCGCGTCAGTTTCATGTGCCTATCCCGTCTGTCATGCGCTTATGCTGCCATTTTAGCCGAAATTGATAGGCTTTGCACACCTAATTCCTAGCGCGGTAGGTTTCGCTGGCAACGGTCGGCGCAGTTGCCATGTGTGCCTGATATGCCTTGAGCGCTGGCACAGCGCGCACCACAATCAGAATTGCCAGCAGCAAGCCAAACGCACCGCTCAGATAAGGCGCTGCGTGGTTAATCTCTCGATACGTCCAGCCGCCCCACAACGGACCGAACACGCGCCCCAACGCCTGCATAGATTGCCCGCCACCTTGCGCCATGCCCTGTTCCCGCGCTGTGACGCCCTGCGAGAGCAACCCGGTCAGCGAAGGTAAGGTCATCCCATTCCCCAGTGCCACAAAAATGGCAGAGAAAAAGAGGAGGTTGGCTTGCTCAGCCAGAATAGCAAGCGTAATAATGCCGAAACCCACTGCCAGCAAAAACAAGCCAAGCATGGCAAGCCGCGCCTCGCCAAAGCGCGGCAGCAGCCTGCGAATCAGGAAGCCTTGCGTGAAGATTGTAACTGCGCCCACAATAGTGAGCAGCAAGGCGGCACCATCAGGCTGCCAGCCAAAGTGATTTTCGGTCAGATGCGCGATGTTGGATTGCAGCAAGGCGAAGGCAAGCGCCCAGATGAAGGTGGCAACGAGCAAAAGCTGCAACTGTGGTAACCGAAAGATGATCGTCAGTTGGGTGAGCGGATTAAACTTTGCCAATGGCACATTGGTGCTGCGGTTCTCAGCGGGCAGGCTTTCAGGCATTGCGAAATAGCCCCATAGCGTGTTGAGCAGCGTCAGTGCCGCCGCCAGATACAACGGCGATTCATAGACGCCCGTCACGCGCCATGCAAGCCCACCCAGCGCCGGCCCGAACACAAACCCAAAGCCCGAAACTGCGCCCAACAGACCAAAAAAGCGTGTCCGTTCCTCAGGCGTGCTAATATCCGCCGCATAAGCATAGATGGTGGCGATGTTCCCGCCCGTGACGCCATCAATGATCCTACCCAAGAACAGCACCCACAGCGCGCCGCCAATTCCAAAGATGATGTAGCCAATTGCCGAGCCGAACAGGCTGATCAACAAGATAGGACGCCTGCCAAAGCGATCACTGAGCGCACCAAGCATTGGCACCGTCAGGAACTGGCAGAGTGAAAATGAGGTGAACAGCAGCGAAATGGCAAGCGCGGTATCTTGCCGTTCAGTGTATTTGCCCACTAAGAATGGGTAGACAGGGTTAATGATGCCGATGCCGGCGAAATTGAGGAAGATGGTTGCCAAGATGAACAGGATTGCGCCGCTCTGTTGCTTGCTTTTGGAAGTTGCCACAGCCGCTACCTTTTGTTAAATGTAGTGAAGAGTGCTAAGTCTAATGGCGAGTCTGCCAATATGCTAGTAGATGGCTTGGGAGAGGGAATTTTTACGCACATGAACTATGAAAATGCGCCGCAAGCACGCCGTGAGCCATTGCCTTTTGGCAGGCTTGCGCCAGATTTCCGCCTAGAAAGCGCTGAGGGCAGCCCTTTTACACGAGAGCAGTTCCGCGGCAGGCATGGGCTTGTCGTGCTGTTTATCCAGCCGCGCCAGCCCGCCACCGAGCCGCTGCTGAAGGCGCTTGGGCAAGATTGGGCAGAATATGTGGAGATCAACACGCGCATCCTGGCAATTGCCGACTTGCCGCTTACCGATCTTGCGCCGCTGGCGGCAGCCCTTAGCCTGCCCTTTCCGCTGCTGGCAGATGCCGATAACCGCGTTTGGCAAGCCTACACGGGCGAAACACAACGCGGCGCAGCACTCTTTGTCTTGGATACCTACGGCGCGACCAGCGCACAGCGCCTTGTGCTGGAGACGGCTGACCTACCCGACGCGGCAGAGATTCTTGAACTGGCGCGCTATACACAGTACCGATGCAGCGTGTGAGTTAGATTGAATCGGAATCATCTGGCACAACCAACGCCTTGCGCGCTACCTGCACGCTGATGGTGCGTGGTTCGGCGGCGCGGCTGCCGATCCGCACCTGGAGCGTATCGTTGAGCGGCGCACGGTCTGCCAGCACAACCAGCACGCCCGGCACCAAGCCCAGTTCAGAGAGGTAGCGCAGCACTTCGGGCGATTGATCGAGGATGCGGCTGACGGTGCCGCGCTGTGCAATGGCGAGATCAGCCAGCAGCACCAACTCTGGCAGCGTAACGGTGCCATCCAGTGCTGGGATCGGATCGCCGTGCGGATCAAGTTCAGGGTGCCCAAGTGCATCGGCGATGCGTGCCTCTAGGCGTTCGGAAATGTGGTGTTCCAACCGATCCGCCTCATCATGCACTTCGTCCCACGCAAAGCCGAGTTTTTGGGTGAGGTACAATTCTAACAAGCGGTGATGGCGAATGATCTCTAGGGCAATCTTCTGCCCTTCATCGGTCAGGCGCACGCCGCGATAGGGCGCGTGGGTAAGCAGCGGTGGAATGTTTTCGCTGCCGCTCAGGCGCTTGATCATATCCGTAGCAGAAGGCGCGGCAATATTCAGCGCACGCGCCAAGAGCATAGTTGGCACAGGGTCAACCTGCTGCTGGATCAGGTAGACCTGCTTCAAAAAGTCTTCAACCGCCGGCGTGCGCCACTCGCCACGTAATGTATCGGACATGCTACTGTCAAGCCCTCCACTTTCTGCCCTAAGTGTACCACGTGCGCGCAGGCGGCCAGCCAAGCGGTTGCCTAGCGCTCCTCAACGTAAGCCGGCACATCCAGTTCGTGGGCAAGCCAGCCGCCAATGTGATGTGCGGGCGAATCGAGTTCGCCAAAGTGCAGCGGGCGCTTCTCGGCAAAGCTGAGCGCATTTAGGGCGCGCCCTTCCACCTCGTGAATGTGCGCCAATTCAATGAAGCCGCGCCGCACTGTGTAGATGTGTATCCAGATTTCTGCCCACAGCTTGTAGGTTGCCATATCTTCTTCGCTTGGCTTGCGGCGGCTGACGACATGGCTGATCAGCACATAGTCGGCGCTCTCGTAAGGGAATTGCATCCGCACGCGGCGTCCATCGCGTGTGGTGAGCCGCACCAACTGCCCGCGCCGATCCAAGATGACAACACGCTCACGCCGCACGGCACGAAACTGCCACAACGCAAGCCCTGCCATCAAAAACGCGATGCCTAAGCCAATCAAGGGCAACCATTCCGGGCTGACGCGGGCAAACGGCGTTGTGAGCGCGCCGATAGAGAGCAGGGCAAACAGCGGCGCCAGGATGCTGAAGAAGATGGCGCGCAGCAAAAGTCCGCGCCGCCAATCAGGGCTGCGGCTAAGCTGATAGCTGGTGTCCGTCTCGCGGAGCTGCCAATCATCTGCCAGGATGGGCAACGGCATCAGTGGGAGATCGGCGAGTGTGTCTTCTTCAGGCTCAGCCGTGGGCAGCGGTTGCACATCGGGCGTGGAGGGCGGGATCAGTTTGAAGGGCTTTTCCCATAGGTTGGCAAGCGCACGGGCAGTCGGCTCAGCGGCGGCGGCGTCATCGGCTTGCCAGCGCGCCAAGCCGCACCAACGGCTGCCGCGTGATGCGGCGGCTTCCGGCATCAACATCACGCCCAAGTGCCAAGCAGAGTCTTCGGCGGCATAGCCCAACGCCACAATCATCACTTGATCAACAGGCAGAAAGCCCGTCTCTGGCAAGCGGCGGGATAAGGCAAAGGCAGGCGTGTATGCCATGCCGCCCGGCGCCGCAGAGGCGGCAGGCATTTCCGATTCGCCGCGCCCGTTATAAAGATACCAGCGCGCAGCGTCATATTGGATGGTCAGGTTATCGGCGGCTGTAACTGTCGGCATTCATCGAATCTTCCCAAATCAGAGAGTTGGCGTGTAAGGCAAGGTTGCCTTCACAACTAGCTATGATAGCCGAAAATATGGCGCATGGCGATAGTGGCTAGGGCAGGGGTTGGGAAAATCGGCGGGTTATGGGTAAACTGAGATGCGCTGCGCCAAAAAAGGGAGGAATCAGCCCTATGGATGTTTCGCTGGCAATGGATCAAATTCTGGAAAATACGTCGCTGCTCGCCAACGTTGGTGATGCAGAGGCAAACTATCTGATTAACTGGGCAGGGCAAAAACTACCAAGCCTTGTGGCAGAAATCGAAGATGAAGCGCTTGGCTGGCAGAAGGTCGGCGCATTGATGGATGCGCTGCGCGCCGCCAATACGCTGCTCTCGCGCTACCGCACTGCCTCTGAGGCAACTCTGCTGGAGCTGCTTCAAAAGTTCCTTATAAGCTACGCAAACACCTTTGGGACAATGGACGCTTCAGCGCACCCAATTGTGCCAGAGCTTGGCGCGATTATGCGCGCTCAGCCTGATAATGTGGCAGCACTGCGCGCCTTGTTGGACTTCGCCGAAAACGTGCGCCCGCCTATTCAAGAAGATGAGCCACTGACGCCTGCCCAAATCGAGGCCGTTCAAAATGTTGAGCAGGCACTCGATATGCTCCGCAGCACCATTGGCAACCTCGCCGAGTCACTGGGCGCCTTCATGCCTACTGATCAGCTTGCCAGCCTGCTAGACGACAATTCCGACTCCGAGCCTTCACCGCCCACCAATGAACAAGGAAATTCTGATGAAACGTAACGTTCGTTTTGCCGTCCCACGCGCCGCCGCACTGCTCACCCTGATCGCCTTCGCGCTGATCATGGGTGCCTGCGGCGGCGCCGTTGTCTCACAGCCGACTACCGCGCCCGCCACACGCCCACCTGCGACCACAATTCCGCCAACAGCGGTTGCCGGCGGTTCGTTGCCGCTGGATGCTGGGAATGTGCTGCCATGGCTCTCAGTCTATTTCACCAACCCTGATCCGCCTGATCAGGTCAACAACGGTGTGGATCGGCAAATTGTGCCGCTGATTAACGCAGCGCGCCGCCGTATTGATGCTGCCTTCTTCGATTTTAATTTACCCAATATCGTGAACGCGCTGATCAACGCACATCGGCGCGGTGTGGAAGTGCGCCTTGTGCTGGACGTGCAGAACGGCTCGCAAAATGTGCTGGCAGCCCGCGGACGCGATGCCTTCGATGCCCTCGCCGCGCTTAAGAACGCCAACCTCTCATTTGTGGACGGCGGACGCTCCAGCGGACTGATGCACGAAAAGCTGCTAATCATTGATGGCACAGTGCTGTTTACTGGCTCGTGGAACGCCTCGTGGAACGATACACTTCGCAACAACAACAACATCTTGCGGATCACCAACCAACGCCTGATCGCCAACTATCAGCGCGTGTTCAATAACATGTATGAGTCGCAGTTGTTTGGCAGGCGCAGACCTGAAGGCGCGCAAACACAGCGCATGACCATTGACGGTGTGGTAGTGGAGAACTATTTTGCGCCGCCCGATGGCGTGATGGCAAGGATTGTAGCAGAGGTGAAGACAGCACGCCGTTCAGTGCGCTTTATGACCTTTACTTTCACACACCCTGATCTCTCGGCGGCGCTCTTGGAGCGCAAAGCGGCGGGCATCACGGTTGAAGGTGTCATTGAAAATCGTGGTGCTTCACAAGGCGCATATCCAACTCTCTTTTGCAATGGCGCACGAGTGCGCGTGGACGGCAACACCTACACCATGCACCACAAGGTGTTTATCGTTGATGACAACACGGTGATCACTGGTTCGTTCAACCACACACGCGCTGCCGATACAATCAATGACGAGAGCATCTTGATCATCCGCAGTCCGCAAGTGGCAGCGCTCTATAAACAGGAGTTTGATCGCGTGTTCAGCATTGGGCGTGAGTCTGCTACCGTGACTTGTGAGGCGGCGGCGGCGGGCGTTACACCAACGCCTGATGAGACCGAATGCCCTGATCTAACCTTCACCTGCTCGCAGTTTACTTCTTGCGCGCAGGCGATGGCATGCTTACGGGCGGGCAACGAACGCCTTGATCGGGATGGGAACGGCATCCCGTGCGAGTCGTTGTGTCGGTGAATTGCGCGTGGGCTGTGTTTGTTGGCACAGCCCATTTTTCCCAGACAGAAGTCGTTTATCTGTGGCGTAGGTTCGCGCAAGCGCGCCATGCAGACCATTAAAATGCACAAAGTTGATGAAATTGTAACCTTTTTTACACGCACTTAATCAACAAAACTTGTTATACTGTCCAGCAAGTAACTTTGGCATATTTCGTTAATCTTTTTAAGAGAGCCTTTGAAATGGTTACAACACCTGCACCAACACCCACTCAGGGTGAAAACCCAACGGCGTTCGCCGATCAAGTTCGTGCGGAACGGTTAGCCCTCCTTTGGAAGCTCACAGCGGCGATTGTTTTCCTTGTTTTTTGGGCGCTGTTGGTCATCTCGACTTCAGCGGGCTTGGCACGGGTGGGCGATACGCTGATTGCAGGGATCGTCGTCATTGCTGGGTGTTTCCTCACCGCTGCTTTCCTCAACCGCAACCGCTACACCTGGGCAGTTGCGGCGTATGCCGGCGGCTTATACTTGGCAATTGGCATCTTGCTTTATGCGGAAGGCGTTGGCGTGGCACGCACCGCGCAATCTGGACTTGCCGCGCTGGCACTGCCATGCGTGGTGTTGGCTGTGACGCTGCTGCTGCCGCTGCGTGAAGCACTGGTTGGCTTGGCGATTGGCATCGCCATTGCCATCATTGCGCCTAATCTGGGGCAGCCTGCCATTGTGATCAACAGCATCCAAATAGCGTCCATTCTGCTAATGCTATTCACAGTTGGCATTGCGGCACAGTTTGCCAGCGAGATGTACAGCATCACCGAGTGGTCGCTCCGCAGCTATCAGAAAGAGCGTCAGCTCAAAGATCAGCTTTTCGACACGCAGCAGGAAATCCAACGCAGCTATATGCGGCAGAAATCTCTCTCTGATGAGCTGCAAAACGCCAACGTTGCTTTAGAAGCGTCCCGTGCGGCAGAGGCAGAGGCGAAAAACTTTCGTGGGCAGTTTCTCGCCAACATGAGCCATGAACTCCGCACACCGCTAAACGCTATTATCGGCTTCAGCGAAACCATGCTGAAATATCCTATGATGTACCAGAATGTGGCGCTGCCAGAGGCATATCGGCACGATATTCAATTGGTCTATAACAGCGGCAAAACACTGCTACAACTGATTAACGATATTCTCGATCTTGCTAAGATTGACGCCGGTCGCCTTGATGTGCTGATCGAAAATGTGCCATTGGAGCCGATCTTCAATACCGTTAAAGCTACTGCAACCAGCCTGATCGGCAGCAAACCAATCACAGTGGTGTTGGAACTGCCACCTGAAGGCTTGCCCGAAGTTTCGGGTGATCCGCTCCGCATCCAGCAAGTGATGCTCAACCTGACCAGCAATGCTGTTAAATTCACCCAACAAGGCACCATCACCTTTGGTGGGCGCCGCGAAGCAAACGGTGAAGTATGCCTGTGGATTCGGGATACGGGCATTGGCATTGCAGAACAAGACCAAGAGACGATCTTTGAGGAGTTTAAGCAAGGTGAGAGCGGCAGACGGCAAGGCAGCGCTGGCTCCGGCTTGGGCTTGGCGATCACACGCCATCTGCTGCGCTTGATGAATGGGCGCATCTGGCTGGAAAGTGAACCCGGTAAGGGATCAACTTTCTATTTCACGCTGCCCTTAGCACAGCCTGAAACACAGGCACAGACACCCGACCAAGTGAGTACGACGTGACATGCGAATTGCTTACCTTGAAGATAATGCGGTGAATGTGTCGCTTGTAGAGCGTATTGTGAGCATGACACCGCATACGTTGAGCATTTATAACGACGGTGATGAGGCTTGCCCGCATATTCTGGCTGGCGCCTTCGACCTGATCTTCATGGATATTGAGCTGGCGGGTAGCCTAAGCGGTGTTGAGTTGGTGCGCCGTGTGCGTGCAGCGGGAATGGATGTGCCAATTGTGGCGCTGACTGCCTACGCCATGGTTGGTGATCGGGAGCGCTGCCTTGCCGCTGGCTGCACCGATTACCTTTCCAAGCCGTTTGGTGTTGAGGCTTTTTTGGAGATGTTGACTAAACATGGCACCTAAACAAATTTCCATCCATGGCAAACCTTAGAATGCCTAGAGACTATAGGGATTAGACATTGTGACAGCCAAACACGCCATCGTAGCCGATGATGAACTTGCAAACCGTGAATTTATGGTGCGTTTGATGCAAATGGCAGGCTTTGAAGTGCATGGTGCTGAAACCGGCGCACAGGCATTAGCCTTCGCAGAATCCGTACAACCACTCACGCTTGCCCTAATTGACCACCAACTGCCTGATGCACGCGGCGTCGAAATTATCCCAAAACTGCGCGCCGCACATCCGCAGGCACTCTTGATCATGGCAACCATGCACGATCACCGTGAGCTGATTGATGAGGCGTTTGGCATTGGCATTGATATTTTCCTCGTCAAGCCGCATGGTTTCATGGAATTGTTCCGCCGCGTGCAAGAGGCGGAAGGTAACTATGAGAGTTTGCGCCAAATGGTGATGGATCAGTACGGTCCGCGCCCCTACCGCGGTGTGGCAAAACGCCCAACCACGCCTTAGCCCGCCCCAAAGCCGCGCCCGATCTCTGCTTTGGCGCGGCGCACCTGCGCGATGGCTGCCGTAAAATCGTCCAACGTTACGGTAGCCGCCTCACGCGCCGCCGCATCAGATGCCGCCAAAATCACACTATTCAAAATATCACCACCGCTTAGCCCTTCGCTAAGGGCTGCCAATGCTTCCGCCGTCACCTCTGCGCTGCGTGGCAGCGCCTTGGGTAGGTGATACTGCCACAGCCGAATAAGCGCCGCCTGATCGGGCAAGGTGAACTGCACATGCGCCAGAATGCGCCGCACAAAAGCAGGATCATAGTTGCGGGCGAGGTTCGTCGCAAACAACACCACCCCTTCAAACGAATCAAGTTGCAGCAGCAGCGTTGAGCGCGAGATGTTCACGCCGTAATCCGCCGCTTGTGTGATGTTGGTGACGCGCTGGCTCAGCACGGAGTCCGCTTCGTCAAAGAACAGGACGGCGCTGTGTGCGCGTGCTGCATCAAACGCAGCGGCGATGTTCTTCGGTGTATCGCCCACATAGCGCGACTCAAGCTGAGCATAGTCCACACGGATAATGTGTTTATCGAGGTGCGCGGCGATTGCCTCTGCGGCAAAGCTCTTGCCCGTCCCCGGCGCGCCATACAGATTGATCGCCACACCGCGCCCTTCAGGGTGAATTTCCGAGAGTCCCCACGCATGGTAGAGCTTTTCGTGATGCTGAATTTTGGCAAGCGCCACGCGCAAACCGCGCTCTGTCTCGGCGCTCAGCACCAAATCGGCAAGGCGGCGGCGCGGCAATTCGGGCGTGAACAACGTCATGCGCTCTGAAATATCCTCAGCCGTGCGCTCTGCCTGTGTGGGTGGTTGGGATGGGTCACTTTGTCCGCTGCGGCTATTCCGCCCGTCGGACGACCACGCGATAGGTGACATTCGGTTTAGGTTTCTCCACCAATTTCATCGAACCAAGCGAGAGTTCATATTCCAGTGTTTCGCCGCGCTCTAGGCGCGTCCGCAGTTCAGTAGGCAGATCGGCAGGTGCGATCTCGCGCATTTCCTCCACCAAATGCGGCGTATCCACCTGTTCGTTGCGGAACACGGCACGCGCCGTCAGCACGAAGGCGCGCCGTCCATTGACCACGACGCGATCCAGGTAGACCAATGCCGATTGCAGCGCATCCGCCAGCACGCCAAGCCGTGCCTGTGCGCGGTGCAGCAGATCAGCAAGCCAGTTCTGCACCGCCGACCAAAAGAGCAGCGTGCCGACCAATGCCAAGCCAACGGTGAGCAGCGGTAACATGCCTTAATGCCTTTCGCGCCGCTTTGGTTGCGCCGCCTCATCTTCAATATCGGTAAGTTCGTCCAGCGGCACAAGTTCGCCATCGTCACCCAGCCCAACCAGATTATGTTTACGCTTGGCGACTACGCCGCTTTTGCGAAGTTCGCGCTGCACCATGCGATCCACGGCGCGCTGCCAGAGATCAAGGGCGAAGATGCCATGCCCAACCATCGCGCCAAACCATACGACCAGCATGATCTGAAATCGATCATAACTTGCCTGTGTTAGCCCTGCTGCGCTGCTCCAACCATTAAAATAGGCGCACGCCACAATAAAAAAGGCGAGGTGCAGCCAAAAGAGCGCACGTTTCCGCAAGTGCTGCACCACACGCCGACGGACAGCCTCATAACTTACTTCACCCATACAAGTTCCTTTTAACCTTGTGGAATGGTATAACCAAGCGTCACCGGCTCACGCAGGCGGATCAAGCGCTCGCGCACGTCGTTCGGAATATCCTGCCAGGCGATCTCACGTTCGGCGCGCCAGCGCAAGACCTGTGGTTGCTTGCCGTTTTGTTGGCGCGGCGCCATGTATGCCTCAACTTCTAGATATTGTTTGCCTTCACGCTGCGAGAACGTCACCTTAGCATCAATGAGTGTTTCATGAATCATGCGCCGCATTTCGGTCAGGTGCGCGCCTTCGCCGTTCAGGATTTTGGCAGCGTCCTCAGCGCTGATCTCGCCCCGTGTTTGGTGCAACCATGCCGCCACGCGCTCCGAAACCCACTTATCCACATACGCCTTGAAGGTTTCATCCGCCGGCAGCACAGCCGCCCGCGCACCGCGCACACCCATGCCAAACAAGCGCATTATGCCGCGCACAATGAAATTGACCACACTTAATAAGCACCCTGAGGGCTGCTTTTCCGATTCTTGTTGTGCCATCTGCGCTAATCCTTCAGCTTCAATTCAATCTCAACCTCTGCCGATTGGCGGCGGATGAATTTCTCGCGCACGTCGTCGGGCAGTTCATGCCACGGCACCACTTCCGCCGCTTCCATCTGGATAAACTGCCCATCCGCTTGCTGAAATTCTGCTTGCACCACTTTCTCATGCAAGCGCCCTTCGTTCACCTGCCGAAAGATGATGCGTGCGCGCACAAGGCGCTGCTGAAGCAAGGTCAGGGCGCGCTGCGCCGCCACATTCAGTCGGTCGGCGGCTGCCAGCAGCAGCACAAATGCTTCACGGACGTCCTCACCGAAAAGCTGCCCCAGCCAGTCAGCCAAGGTGCGGTTTGCCCAGTTCACAATCTGCTGCCAAAAGGCAACGCTCAGCGCCACCGCCACGCCGGCTGCAATGACTACCCACATGCTTCACATCACCTTGCCATGTATCTTTATAGCACTCCATACGCAGGGCTTGCCTTCCAAGTTGCGCCGCGGTCCTGACGCTTAGGCAACGCTTTTGCGCCACACTTGACGCTGCCTGTTATAATAGTGCGCGATGAAACGAGCAAATGCACCGACCCAAACTTGCCCGATTTGTGCGGCGCGCCAGCCACTAGAGGCACTGCGCTGCACAACATGCGGTGCTGCCCTACGTGGCACGCCAAACGCCGCCTCTGCACTGCCGCCTGCTGCGCCCCTGCCGCGCCGCACGCCGATTCGTGCCAATGCGCCGCTGCCCGCCGACTCTGACGCCGGCGAGGCAGATTTATATGAAGGTGCGCTGCGCCCTTCACCAGTGCCTATCGTCCTGATCGGCGCATTAATTGCCGCCTTGGTGCTAGGCGTCAGTTTGGCAGCTTTCATCAGCCAAAATTCGCCGTCTGGCGTGGCAGGCGTTGCCGCGCAGCCAAGCGCTACCGCAACCGATATACCGCCGAGCCTAACGCCTTCGTTGACGCCGAGCATCACCCTGACGCCCTTTCCCGGCGTGGACGTAAGCAGCCTTATCACGCCGATTGCTATCGTTGTGCTGCCCACCCTGCCGCCCACACCAACAGATTTCGCCTCACCCACCTTTGCGGCAGACGTGCCTGAGTCAACACGGCTGGCGCCGCCGCCAACCAACACGCGCGCCCTGATTGTGCCAACGCTGAACATTCCGACCGTAACGCCTGTGCCACCAACCGTCACCCTAACGCCGACCCTCGGACCTTGCATTCAGAAGGCAGCCGCTGGCGATACGCTCTATGACATGGCAATTCGCTGCGGTCACCGCGATATTGCCATTATCGAGGTGATCCTACGCCGCAACAACATGAGCAGCGCGTCCCAACTTCAGGTTGGGCAAGAAATTGAAATTCCGCGCCCAACAGCCGTTGGCGGCTTGCCCGGCGAATCCGCGCCGCCGAGCGACGATCCGCTTGCCGCAGCGCGCATCGAGCCGACCTTGCCGCCCGGCGTGATGTGGTACACCGTTAAAAAAGGTGAAACGGCACTGAGCATCATCTTTGATCGCAACATCACCATGAGCATCCTCAGCAACCTGAACCCTGAAGTCCTCTTTGAGGGCTGCGACTTTGGTCTGCCGGCTGGTGGTGGCTCTTGCCGCGTGATGGTCTACGAAGGGCAGCGTTTGCGCGTGCCGGCACCCACACCCACACCAACCATTCCGCCCACGCTCAGCGGCAGTGAAACACCCACACCCACCGCCACACCCACTGTGAACGCGCCCTTTAGCCAGTCACCGAGCGATAACATGCTCTTTGAATCGTTTGAGTTACCCACGCTGCGCTGGCGTGCCAGCGGACAGCTTGGCATCGGTGAGGTCTACCTGGTGACGGTCATAGATCGCACCAGCGGCGTTACTTACAACGTGACGACCCGCGAGCTATTCTTCCAAGTGCCTGCCGAATGGCAGCCCACCGATGGCAGACGCCATACCTTTGCATGGCAGATCACGATTGCCACGCTGCGCGATGGCACGACCGTGATCCCAAGCCCACAACAGACCGAAATCCGAACCTTTACGTGGCAAAGCCGCTGAGAATGACCATGCCCATACTCTTGCTAACGCGCCGTGCCGCGCTGATCACCTTTGTGCTGCTCTTGGCAGCCTGCCAAACTGATACACTGCCGCAGCCAACTCTTGCGCCAACCATCAGTCCAACACCATCACCCTCTGCCTCACCTTCACCAACGGCAACGCCGCCCGTGACGGATACGCCCATTGTGCCGCCGCAAATGCGCCCGATGATCGTCGCCACGCAGCCGGAAGTGCCTGTTGTGCGCGTGGACGCACCGCAGCCAACCGCTACACCGCAGCCGCCTTGTATCGTGGCACGCCCGGGCGATACGCTCTTTGGCTTGCTGGCGCGCAGCGGCTTGTATGCTGAAACATCGCCTGAGTTACTGGCTGCCCTGCGTGAGCTAAATGGCTTGCCACCCGGCTCCAATAACATTCAGGCGGGCGCTACATACTGCATTCCGCTGCCCACGCCCACACCAACGCCCGTCGGCTATGAGGCAACCCAAACCGCCGTGGCGCAAGAACTGCCCGATCTGCCGCTGCGCGTCTTTGCGGAGGCAACCTACGTCGTGAAGGAAGGCGAGAACATCACCACTGTTCAATTGAACAGTGGCGCTACCCTGCGCGAAATTTGTGCCATGAATCCGCCAAGCGTCATCAACTGCACAGGTTGCGATCTCACCAAGCCCATCGGCGCGCAAGGCTGCCGTCCGATTGTGGTGGTTGGGCAAGCCATCAAGGTGCCAGGTCCGACGCCCACGCCGACCATCACGCCCACGCGCAGCGGCTTGGAGACCGCCACGCCCACGCCGCCCTATGCCTTGCCCAATGTCGCCTCGCCCATTAATGGCGCAACGGTTAGCGGCACTGTGCAGCTCATTTGGCTGCCCGTAACCGTCCTTCAACCGGATGAGTTTTACGTGATCATCTGGTCGGATATGACGCGCCAGCAATCTTGGCAGCACACTACCCGCGCCAGCACCTACCGCCTGCCTGCCGAACTGGCGCCGCCCAGCGGCGAACGGCACACCATCAACTGGCAAGTCGGCGTAGCGCGTGAACAAGCCGACGGCAGCTATTTGATCATCAGCCCGTGGAGCCTGATTTACACCTTCACCTGGCAAGGAGAATGACCCAACCATGCGTATTTCACCTCTTTTCGTGCTGGTGATCGTGATTATTGCCGCGCTAGTGACGGCAGGTGCCGCCGCCGCTGCTTACATCGGTGTGCGCCAAATCGTGCTGCAATCTCCTATTGAATTGCCGCCGCCGCCGCAAGTTGGTGCGCCGCAGCCAACTGCTATCCCGCTGCTAGCTGCCACACCAACGACTAGTGCCGCCGCCGAGTCAACGCCTGTTGCTGCCAATGTTACGCCTGAGGTGCCGCCTGACGGCAGCGCGATCCCTGTTTGGACAGACCCAAAGCGCGTGACGATCTTGATCTTGGGCGTGGATCAGCGCCCCGGCGAAGCAGGCCCTTTCCGCACCGATACGATCATCGTGCTGAGCGTTGATCCGATCCGCAAAACGGCTGCGATGCTCTCCATTCCGCGTGATGTCTGGGTGAAGATTCCCGACATCAACGCGCCGCTCTCACCGAACCGCATCAATGCGGCGAACTTCATCGGCGATCAACTTAATTATCCGCCAAATGGGGCAGGTCCGAAGTTGGCGGCGCGTGCCGTTGAAGGCTTGCTCGGCATCCCGATTCACCGCTATGTGTTGGTGAACTTTGAGGCGTTCCGCACCGTGATTGACGCGCTGGGTGAGGTGACGGTTTGCCCAACCGAGCGCATTTTCGACGATCAGTATCCCGACTATGAGACCTATGGCGTCATCACCGTCGAATTCCAGCCCGGCTGCCAAGCGCTGGACTCGACCAAGCTGCTGCAATATGCGCGTGTGCGCCACAATGCCGGCGATGACTTTGGGCGCGCCAGCCGCCAGCAGGAGGTGATCCGTGCTGTGCGTGAACGCGCCTTGAGCCTTGGTGGTGTGGCGGCGTTGTTCGGGCAGGCGGGCGCGATCTGGGAATCGCTCGCCGAGAACATCCGCACCGACTTGACCTTTGATGAGATTTTGGCACTGGCAAACCTTGCTCAAGAAATTGGCGACATTCAATCCGCCGTGCTGACCTTGCGCCGTGAAGGGCAAGGCGGGCAGCTCCTCTACAGCACGCTGCCAAGCGGTGAGCAGGTGCTTTCGCCCATCGCCGAAGAAGTGTTCGCCTTGGTGGTGCGCCTGTTCGATTCAGGGACGGGTGCGCCGTCTGGCTCGCCGGCTGGCGCGGAGAACGCACGCCTTTTCGTCGAGAACGGCGCTTTCATAGATGGCTTGGCTGCCCAAACCCGTGATCGGCTGATTGGCGAAGGCTTTAATGTGGTGGAGATCGGCACGATCAAGAGCGATTTTCCCTACCCTAAGACGGAAATTCACGTCTACACGGGAAAGATGCAAACAGCGCGCTACCTTGCCGAAGTGCTGGGCTTGGATGGCACGGCGATCAAGGTTGAGGCAGATGCGCCGCCCGGCATAGATATTAAGCTGATCATCGGGCAGGATTTAGGGCGCTAACCAAGCGCCCTAACGTGCCTGCGCTCACTGACCGCTGAGTTCGCGCACATCCTGCGGTCCGACCTTTGCCACCAAATGGCATGCCACGCAGGCTGTGTTTCGCAGTGTTTCATCCATAAAGAATTTATCGGCGTTCAGCGGTTGTGCTTTGTGCGCCTGATGGCAATCTGAGCAGAAAAGCTGCACCTCGATTATCTCTAGGCTGGTTGGTGGTGGGTTGCCACTTTCGGCAAGTGCCTGCTGCAAGCCCGCGCCAATGGTCAGGCTGCCGCCGCGCAGCAAAGCCTCTTGCGCCTGTGGCAAGTAAGTGTGGAAGTGGTTGTTGATGCCGTCCAGCTTGAGCAGTGCCTCGCTGTGGCAGGTAGCACAGGAGGCATTTGCCAGCCAGCCCGTCTTGGTGCGCTGCTTCTCGATGGTTGGATCGTCCCGCCCTGCCAAGTAGATCAGCGCGTCGTAAGCGCCAAGCGCAACCGTTGTGATGCGGTGCGGCAAACTGCTATCGCCGCGGTGACAATCAATGCACTTGAATGGCTCGGCATTGGCGGCTTGCGCGGCGTGATAATGGACGGTTGAGAGATCGGGGATCGCCTCAGTTGGATGATCAAGCGCATAGTAGGCGCGGTTGTAGTAGGTGATCTCTGGTGCGGTGTGGCAGCTAATGCAAAAGGTATCGTGTTCCTCAAGCGCAGAGGCAACCACGAAGCTCAGGCTGCCAAGCATGATGAGCGCAAAAAAGCCAACCAATAGGTAAAGCTGCCAACGCCTGCGGCGCGGCTTGCTTGCCGCTGCCAAAGGCGGCAGCGGTGAAGGAATGTTGGGTAAGTTATCCATAAAGGCAGCCGTTACACAGCGCGCAGCGAACGGCGGTGAATAGCGTCTGTGCCATTCGGGAAAGCGCCACCAAACAAGCCGCGTGCTTCTGTGGTCTGCACAAAGCCGCTTTCATCAGTGGCACGCACACCAATGCGATACACGCCCGGCGCCGGCAGCGCCCATGTCACATACCACTGCGTCCACGCCAGCGGTGAGCTGCCACTTGGCACAAGCGTGGCAGGCATCCATTCGCCATCGTCAATCTGCACTTCCACTGCTGTGATCTCGCGTTTGCCCGCCACTGCTACGCCTTGCAGCACAATCGCCGTCCCTGAGGCGATCTCGGCATTTTCGCTCGGTGTGTGGATGATGGACTTGGTGCGAATGTCCGCCACGTTAGACCAGCCGCGTGATTCCCAATAGCCTCTGTAGTCGTAGTCAATAAATTCCACCCGCGTCAGCCAGCGCGGCATCTTCTGCCCATATAAGCCGGGAATATGCACCCGCAGCGGGAAGCCGTGTTCAACGGTCAGGGGTTCGTCGTTCATCTCGTAGGCAAGCAGCGTTTCAGGGTGCAGCATCCATTCGGTGGTAACCGAAGTCGAGTAGCCATCGGCTGCCTCAAATTTGACGTGCGTCGCAGCAGCTTTGGGTTGCACACGCGCCACAATCTCGCTGAACAGCACGCCGCGCCACGTCAGGTTGCCGATCAGGTTGCCGCCGGTTGGGTTGGAAATGCATTCTAGCGTGCGCGTCTCAGTGATGGCGGGCATAGCGCGCAAATCGGCAAGGCTGAAGGTCAGCGGCGAATCAACCAAGCCGTCCACGCTGAGCGCCCACGTTTCTGCGTCAACACTAGGTGTATTATTGTAGTCATATTGCGTTATGTAGAGGTTAGCAACGTCCGTCAGGATCGGGCGATCATAGGTGAGGATGCTAAAGGGCGCGTCCGCAACCTCAGGTAAGGCGGGCAGCGTGGCAGCGGGCGTGTGGGTTGCCTGTGCGCTGCCGGGCGCATAGACTGTCGGAGCGATCATATCGGCGGGACGGCAAGCGGCTGCCAGCGCCGAGCCTGTGATCGCAATCAGGAAGCCGCGCCGTGAAAGGCGGCTTGGTGGTTGGGAATCAGCCATATAAAACACACCTAAAGATAACTCAGTATACGTTACGTGCCTAGAGCATGGCTGAACGCCACACCTTACTTTATTCTAGCTTTGATCGGCGCGCTTTTCCCAAAGAAAGTGATGAAAAACTAGCGCCTATGCAACAAGCGCATTACAATACAAATGTTTCCCTGAACATACACGGATACCTGCAATGGCAAATCTGATTGGGCAACAATTAGGGCAGTATGAGATCACTGCGCTCATTGGTGAAGGCGGCATGGCGGCTGTCTACCGCGCACGGCAAGCCTCCATTAACCGCGATGTTGCAGTGAAAGTCATTAAGGTTACGCTCGCACAATCCAGCGATTTTGTCACACGCTTCGGGCGTGAAGCGCAAACCGTTGCCAGCCTGAGCCATCCGCATATTCTGAAGGTGTTTGACTACGGTCAGCAGCAGGGCTTGCTCTATTTGGTCATGGAGCTGCTGAGCGGCGGCAGCCTTGCCGCCACCTTGAAACAGGGTGCGCTGCCGCCCAACCGCGTGCTGCGAATCCTTGAACAGATCAGCGGCGCGCTGGATTATGCACACGGGGAGAAGATCATCCACCGTGATCTGAAGCCGCAGAATGTGCTGCTTGATCAACGGGGCAACGTCTTTCTGACCGATTTCGGCATCGCCAAGATCGTGACGGATGTAACGTCTGTCACCATGACGGGACAGATGATGGGAACGCCTGCTTACATGGCGCCCGAACAATGGCGCGGCGAAACGCCATTGCCCACGCTTGATATTTATGCGCTTGGCGTCATGCTTTACGAAATGTTGACTGGCGATCTGCCCTTCAAGGCAGATACGCCCTTCGCCATGATGTACGCGCACAGCAGCACGCCGCCGCCCGCTTTAAGCACTGCCCGCCCCGATCTTTCGCCCGCCATAGATGCCGTGTTGCAAAGGGCGCTTGCCAAAGAGCCCGCCGACCGTTTCCAGAGTGCTAGTGATTTAGCGCTTGCCTTCCGCGATGCCCTCGAAGGGCGCACTGCACCCCTCCTCAGCGCGCAAACACCTACCGGCAAAGCGTTGCCGCGCCAAAGCGGACTCGTCGCCGAACAGACGCTCCCAAAGCGCCCTGCGCCACAGCCAAGCAGCCGTTTTCCGCTGCTCATCGGCGGTGCGCTCGTCATTTTATTGTTAGTAGGTGCGCTGTTCTTGCTGCTTACTAACCCTGCCAACACACCGAGCATTGCCCAAGCCTCAGCGACGCCCAGTCAGGCGCTTGCACCAACCACCGCACTGCCCACCAACACCGATCCACCGCCGAGCGCTACCCTTGAGGCTGCTGCGCCAACGCTGCCCTCTAGCACACAACTTGCCCAAGCGCCAAGCCCGACAAGCACCCTCACTGCCTCACCGACGCACGCCTTAACCAATACAGCCACTGCCAGCGCAAGCGCCACTGCTAGCCCAACGGCTACCCTGACGCCTACCCATACACCGTCCGCTGATCTGCGTGCTATCGTTGAGCAAACAGCGGCTGCCATTGCAACACAAACAGCCGTCATCATCGGACAGACTGCTCAGGCAGTTCAGCTTGAGACGTTGGTTGCCGAACAAGTGCTTGCCTTCGCCCAGACCAGCACCGCACAGGCAGTTGCCTCGTTCACGGCAACCTTTACGCCCACAGCCACGCCTACCTTGACCGTTACACCGACCCTGACCGCCACTTTCACACCGACCAGCACCTTTAGCCCAACGCCAAGCCTGACGCCGACCGAAACACCTTCGGCAACCGCCACCTTCAGCCCGACGCCAAGCCTGACACCCACTGAGACGCCTTCGGCAACGCCGACGCCCTTCATCACGCCGACCGTGAACGCTGAGGCACTTGCCAGCCGTGCGCTAGGCTATAACATGACCGTTGAAGGCGCCATTGACTCCGAGACGCCCTTTACCGAGTGGCGCTTGCGCGGCAACTTTGGCGATAAACTGCAAATCAATGTCAGCGTCGTCAGCGGTAGCCTGATTCCAGTAGTGCGCTTGCTGGACTCACAGGGCAATTTCATTGATTGGAACGATAGCGGCGGCTTGCTGAACACCTTACCGTTGCCGAAAGATGATGACTACATCATCTTTATCTCGCGCCGCAACCTAGAGCGCGGCACAACCAGCGGCAGTTACATCCTTAATGTGACGCTGTTAGAGCGCGGCTTGCGCCCCACAGAGACGCCTTCACCCACGCCTGTGCCAAGCGCAACACCCACACCGCTGCCAACGCTCACCCTGACGCCTAGCAGCACGCCCATCCGCGCCTTGCAGTTTGGCGGTGAATTTGGCGGCTACTTGCCTTCTGCCACTGCCATTGATCAGTGGACGTTCAGTGGCAAAGCGCAAGAAGTGATCGCACTGCGTGCGCTGCCGCTTGGCGAGAGCAACCTTACCTTGCGCGCCGCCGTGAAAGGCCCCGGCTTGCCCGATAGCGGTGAGATCGCACCACAAGGCGAACTCACACGCTTGGTGCTGCCCGCTGACGGTCAATATACCGTTGAGGTTGGCGTGCTAGGCGGCGAACGCGGACAGTACACCGTGCGCCTAGAGCGCGTGCCGACCAGCCCTGATTTCACGCCCGTGCCGACTAACTTTCTACGCTATGGCGATGCGATCCGCAGCTTTGTGAACGACAGCGCACCCGAACAGCTTTATACCTTTGAGGGCGTCGCTGGTGATCGCGTGACCATCACGGCGCGCATTGGCGGCATCGGCGATCCTATCCTAGAACTGCGCGATCCGAATGGCGTTGTCATCGCCCAAAATGACGACTCGAATGGCACCACCGATGCCAGCATCGAGGCGTTTACACTGCCTGCCAACGGCACCTACACCATTCGCGTCACACGCTATTCACGGCGCACAGGCGGCGAATTCATCCTACGCCTGAGCCTTGAGCCGCCGCTGGTGCCTGCCCTTGGCAGCTATCCACCGCCGCGCCTGCTGCCCGAAGGCGAACCGCTACTCACCTACGGCGAAACACTGACGGGCAATCTGAGTTTCCGTCAGGCGCGCCGCTTTATCATCCTTGGACGGCGTGGCGACTCAATCATCATCACAGCGCGCCGCAAATCCGATTCGCTCGATCCGTTCATGCGCCTGATAGATAATCAGAGCAACGACCTTCTCTACGAGAGCAATCAAGGCACCACTGGCGATGATGTTGAAGTGATCAGCACCGTGCTGCAAACAACTGGCTTCTTTACCCTCACGCTCTCCACAGCGCCTTACCGTCCCAACAATGGCGATTATCGCCTCGATATACGCTCGAACAACACCTTCTTCCCACTCAATGCAGGCGAAGAACGCAGCGCCAATGTGGATAACACTCGCGCACAGCACACCTACACCTTCTTTGCTAATGCGGGACAATATCTGCGCCTTGAGGCACGCCCAACCTTTGTCAGCCGCCTTGATCCACTGCTGCTGCTGCTCTCGCCAAGTGGACGCCTGATCGCCTTCCACAACAGTCTTGATCCCGAAAACCGCGGTGGGCTGATTGACGGCTTGTTCCTGCGCGAGTCGGGCGTTTATACTGTGGTTGTCACCCGTCCCGGTGGCGAGATCGGCACGAGCGCCGGGGCCTTCTTGCTCAGCTACACGCTCTCCAACGATCCGCCGTCTATGGCATGGCAAAATCCAACGCGCTTCCGCTATGAAGGCAGCGTCGCCGGCGAGGCAGATGAGTCGCAAGCGCAGGCATGGCATTTTGAGGGCAAAGCCGGCGATGTGATCAACCTCACCGTCAGCCGCTTGTTTGGCAGCGGTGCCGCCACGTTCGGTCCGCTGCTGGCGTCGGATGGCAGCGTGGTGCAGGCGCTTGGCACAACCATTGTCGGGCGCGAGCGCAGCCTGCAAAACACCTACCAACTGCCGCAAGATGGCAGCTATACCATTTACGTGAACGCGGAACGGTTGCACTACACGCTGTTGGCAACCTTCCTACGCAACATCCCATTGGTGCCGGAATTCTTGCGCTATAACGATCTGGAGACCACCAGCTTTTTGGCGGGCGGCAGCCGCATCAGCTTTAAGTTTGAAGGGCGCTTTGCCGATATGGTTGACCTGTTCGTCTTTTGGCGTCCCGGCGTTGGGCAGAACGTCTTTGTTAGCGTCACCGATCCAAGCGGCAGGCTGGAAGAGCTGGGCTACACCTCAACCAGCGCAACCTCATCAGCGTGGCAGCGCACCTTGAGCCGTGGCGGCGTTTACACGCTCACCCTTCGCAACGACTCGAACCAAGAGATTGCCTATACGATCCGCCTGAATGCCGAAATTCCCGCGCCAACACCAACGCCGCAGACCATCGCCTTAAGCAGCGGTCAGATCATGCGCGGACGGCTAAACGCGCCTGATTCTGCCATTTACCGCTTCTTAGGGCGCGATTCGCAGCAAGTGCGGATCACTCTTGAGACGCAGCGCAGCGATGCACCAAGCCTGCAACTCATCGCGCCCGATGGCACGCCGCTCAGTGGTATGCGCCAAACACGCGCCAACGGCTACGTAACGCTGGAGGCGCTGCTAACGCAAAACGGGCAGTATGCCATCAGCCTGATCAGCACCGAAGAAAGCGCCGCCGGCGACTATCTGCTGACCTTCTTCTTGCTGGATAAAAACCTGCCACCAACACCTGTTGTTGAAGCGACACTCGGCGCTGATCGGGCAAGCCTCGCGCAGCCGATTGCGGCAGGTGGCTACACACAAGGGCAGATCGCGGCGGCGGAGGAAATCTACTACCGCTTCAGCGGCAGCGCAGGGCAAACAGCGCTCATCTCGCTCTATCTGCCTGTGGCAGGTGCGGTGAATACGCCCGGTGCGCCGCCACAAGTTGGCAGACCAACCGCCCGCCCGCCTGATAGTGTTTTTGCGACCGTTGCCCTCTACGATTCGGCGCGCAACTTCATCGTGGAAGCAAGCAGCAGCGCCGATAATAACCGCACTCAACCGCTTTTGGCAGTGCCACTGACCCAAGATGGCGAATACCTAATTGTGGTGCGTGGGCGCGGCGTTGGCACAACCAAGCGTGCCTTCTGGCTGAGCGTGATCACCAGCTCGCCTGACTCGACAGCTACACGCACGCCGCTTAACTTCCTGCCTTTTGAGGAAGTGCAGCGAACTACCATAGATGGCGCACGCGATCAGGGCATTTCCGAATGGCGCTACACACCACGCGGACGAGCTGCCCTCTTTGTGCTGCGCCCAACGGCGGACTCGCGGCTGAAGGCTGCCCTTGAAGTCTACACGCGTGAAGGCCTGCGCGAGGCATATGCGGTTGCCAGCAGCGAAGGCGAAGAACTACGTCTTGCCATTCCACAACTGAGCAGCAGCGACGACTACCGTGTTGTGGTGCGTGCCTTAGACGGCACCAACGGCGCTTTCAACCTGTACAGCAGCGGATCCGTGCATGGGCTGGCAGTCTTCAAGACGGTGCGGCGCTGCTACGTGCGGAATGCGCCGAGCAACAACGCCACCTATTTCACTGAGTTTTTCGGGGAGAATTTTGAGGCGTTCGCACGCACACAAGACGGGCAGTGGGTGCGCGTCCGTGACCGTGAGTCGGGGCGCTATGGGTGGGTGTCCGTCGTCCAGATTGAGTTCACCTATGGTAGCGCTGCCAAGCTGCCCGTAGAGCAGCCCTAAACAAGGTAGTTTGCCAGAGGGAATCACGGCGGGCGGGAAATTTTTCCCGCCCGCTGCATTTAGATTAGCGCGTATTCGCGTTATTGGCGCGGCACGAAAGTTGGCGCTGCCTCTGGTGCAGGCAGTTGATCGCCCGCCGCCGTGCGCCAGTAGCCAGCAATCGGGCGGTCAGCCGCGATGCCGTAGATGAAGTCAAAGTCGGCAAAGCCCGTGCTAAGTGTGTTCCGCAGGTAGGTGATGCCGCTGGATGGACGGAAGACACCAATGCCGTTTTTGCCGTTAAAGTTCCAGTCGCCAGAGACTGGCACATCGCCCGTCGTGCCGAAGGCGAAGGCAAAATCAGCAAAGATGATGCCGTTGGTCACCTTCTGCGTCAGGTAGAACATGGCACTGCTTGGACGGTAGATGCCGGGCGAGTGAACACCATCGCCGTCCCAGTCACCTGCCACAGGCAGATCGCCGGGAAGGCCAAGCACCATGTCAAAATCGGCAAAGCCGGTCGTCAAGTCGTTCTTCAGGTAGAGGATGCCGTTGGATGGGCGGTAAACGCCGACGCCAAATCTGCCATCGCCGTTCCAGTCACCTGCCATCGGCAAGTCATCAGGATTGCCAAGCACAAACTCATAGACAATAGGCGCGCCGGTCAGGTTAGCGTTCGTCAGGTAGAACACGCCCGTGCTGCGGCGGTAGATGCCAATGGTGCTGGTGCCATCACCGTTCCAGTCGCCTGCCACGGGATAGTCATCTGCCAAGCCCAAGAGCGCCGAAATATCAGCGGGACCGGTGCTCAGGTTGTTCCGCAGATAGAACTGCGTCTCGGAGGGGCGGAAAACGCCGATGCCGTGGAACAGGTTTGCGTCGTGGCGCAGCGTCAGGTGCAGGGTTTGGTTTGCCGTGAGGGCAGTGTTCCACTTGCTCACCATGATGTAGTAGGTTACATCGGCAGTGGCGCTGAAGGTGACCTGAGATTGCAGCGTGCCTGTTGCAAAGTCGTCGTTGCAGACGAGCTGTGTGAGGCTGCTTGGTGTGCCGGTGTAGACCGCCAAGACTGTATCATAGGTCGAGCCAAGCGTGGAGACAGTTACGCTGCGGCTGGAGTGCGGACGGTAGGTATACCAAACCGAGTTGCTAAAGGTTGTTGCACAGGTCGTTGTGGGATCGCCTGAGCTGGTTGAACCAAAGACCTCCTGCGCGTTGCGGTACAGCTTCAAAGCGGGCGAGATGCTGATCGCGTTGGCGATTAGATCGTTGGATAGGCTGATATGAGGCGGCAAGTTCTGCGACATCCGCAGCGCACGGTAGGCATTCACACGCCCTGCGCCCGTGAACTGATCCCAGCCCGGATTGGTGTCAGGCGTCATATCGTCAGCGCTCATCCGCAGCACGCGCCGTACCTGATCAGCGGTCAGGGCATTGTTCACCGAAAGCATCAAGCCCGCCACGCCAGCTGTGATCGGCGAAGCAGCCGAAGTGCCGCCGAAGTAGGTATAGTCACCCGCCTCATAGCCCCAGCTGCCGGCAATATCCGTCGAGTTCGTCCGCATACCGGGCGCTGAAATATCCAGATCGTAGCCGTAGTGGCTGCCCCAGTTTTGGAAGTTATCGCAAGCGGTGCCAGTCGGTGCTTTACGCAGATCGCACCAGTTGGAAGCGCCAACCGAGATCACGCGGTTGTAGCGTGCGGGATAGATGATTGGGCTGGTGTTGCCGTTGCCCGCTGAGGCGAACATAACCACACCCTTACCATCGCGCCCTGTCGTCGTGATGGTGTTGATCACAGCCTCGGTGCTGGTGCTTGCCCCGCCGCCGCCCCAACTGTTGTTAATGATGGACGCGCCGTTGTTGGCGGCAAAGTTGAATGAGTCGTTGATTTGCGCGACAGTGACCGAAAAACTGCCATCAAGGTTCGGGTTGGAGAGTTTGATCGGCATGATGCGGCAGTTCGGGCAAACGCCTGCCACGCCCAAGCTGTTGTTGGTGCGGGCTGCGATCAAGCCCGCCACGCCTGTGCCGTGCGCGTGCCATGACTGTGCGGGTGAAGGATCATTATCGTTGTTGGCAAAGTCGTAGCCTGCCACAAACTGACCCGTCAAATCGGGGTGAGCGAGGTCTACGCCGTCATCCACCACCGCGATGATGATGCTGTTGCTGCCTTGCGAAATATCCCAAGCGTCCACGGCGGCAATATCGGCGCCGGGAATAGCGCCCGTAAACTGACCCGTATTCTGCAAGTGCCACTGCGTGTTGAATAGTGTGTCATCTGGCACAAAGAGCTGCTGCAAAAGCTGTAGGAAATTCGGTTCGGCAAAGACGACCATACCGCTTTCATGGTAGAAATTTGCCATATCTAGGGCATTTTTGCCGCCGCTGGTTGCCACTTCTAGCACGTAGGTATTCGGCAACCAATCAACTTGGCGCACCACTGTGACGCCGTTTGCCAGATTGAAGGTGGCGCGGGCTTGTGGCGTTGTGCTGGCAGGGAATTGGGCGATGAACTGCTGCGTCGTAATTGCCAAGCCTTCTTGAACCGCAAAAACAGGGTTCACCCATTCAAAGGCAGCAGTTTGGGCGCGCAGATCGGCAATTGCCTGCAACGTTACTTGCTCGCTGCCACCTGCCTTCAGCGGCAACAGCGCAATATTGCGCGTACCAGTCTCGCGCAGCGGCAGCCCTGCATCAATATTTGGGCTGGCAGCGGCGGCGGTTTGGCTGGCAAGCACTGCCTCACCGATGTACTTCACAGCGATCCACTCGGTAGAGAGATCAAGTCCTAGCTTCTCATTATTGTAGTAGTAATAAAATTGACCAACTTCAGCCGTTGGCGTTTTGGGGTCTTGTGCGCTAATCGGCACAATTCCACTGAACATAAGTGCGATAACGAGTGCGGCTGTGAGAAAAACGGTTAGACGAAAACGATTCATAGAGGCAAACCTTTACGAAAAACACTGATAACAAGCGCTTTCAAAGCACTGTGCCTATCGGCTATAACATAAAATGCACCTCACTGTCAAGGAATATGGCATACCTGCCAAATGACGGTGCTGTGATACAATACTGCCATGCGTATCTTGATCGCCTCTGGCATTTTTCACCCCGACTCCGGCGGACCTGCAACCTACCTGCACAGCTTACTGCCCGCTTTGCAGGCGCACGGCTATACCTTTCACGTCCTGACCTATGGCGACGCACCGACGGATGGCTATCCCTACCCAGTGGAGCGTATTTCGTTCAAGCAGAGTGCGCCGCGCCGTTGGCGTGCTTATGCGCGCCGCTACGCCGAGCTTGCCGCTCAGGCTGACCTGATCTATGTGAACACGCTTGGCTTGCCGCGCCCAAAAATTGCCAAGCCCACTGCCCTGAAGATTGTGGGTGATTATGCTTGGGAGCGCGCTTTGCAGCGCGGCTGGATCGCCGCCGATACCGATCTGGATGCCTTCCAAAGGCGGCGCGATCTGCCGCATGTGGCATGGTTCAAGGCACGCCGCACCCGTGAGGCACGCGCCGCGGATCAGGTCATTGTGCCAAGCGAGCATCTGCGCCGTTTGGTGATTGGCTGGGGTGTCCTCTCGGAACGCGTGAAGGTTATCTACAATGCCCTTGAGCCAACGCTACACACACCCACCGAATCTCAAGCGGAAGCACGTGCTGCGCTCGGTTGGCAGCCTGAGGGACGCTATCTGCTCAGCGTTGGGCGGCTGATCGCGCTTAAGGGCGTGCAATACCTGATCCAAGCGCTGGACGCTGTGCCAGAGGTGCGCCTGATTGTGGCAGGCGATGGCGATTGGCTGCCGAGACTGCGTGCGCTCGCCGAATCGTGCGGCGTGGCTGATCGCGTGCAGTTTGTGGGCAAGCTGCCACATGCTAAAATTCCGCTGTTGATGCGCGCTGCGGACTATCTGGCGCTCTATTCCAGCACAGAAGGGCTTTCGCACACGCTCTTGGAAGCACTGCACGTTGGCACGCCCGTACTTGCCAGCAAGCGTGGCGGCAACCCGGAAGTCGTGCAGCACGGCGTGAATGGCTTGTTGGTGCCGCACCCTGATCTGCCCGCGCTGCGCGCCGCGCTCCAACACGCCTTCAGTGCGGACGTGCGCGCTGCCCTTGCCGCCAACAGCAGCGTTGGCCTGGCGCGTTTTGCGTGGCAGCCAATGGTTGCCCGCACCGATGCCGCTTTGCGCGCTCTGCTGGAGAAACACTGATGTTTTCACAATCGGCTGAGTGGGAAACACCCGCCCACACCTTTGAGCGGCAACTCCGCAAGAACATAGGAATCCTGATGCACGTTTTGATGATAGGTACAGATACCACGCTGCTAACCGGCACCATTGATAACACGCTTGAGCGCCACGAGGACTATGCGCTGCGCGCTGATGGACAGATCAGTATTGTGCTGTGCAACCGCAAACAGGCAGATCGCCCATTGGCGACCTACCGATCCGAGCGGCTGTTGGTGCAGCCCACCGAGTCACGCGGCTACGCCGATTACATTCCGTCGGGCGTGCGACTGGGCATGGCGCGCCACGCCGAACAGCCTGTAGATGTCATCACCAGCCAAGACCCTTTCCTTACGGCGTTGGTTGGTTTGCGCTTGCGCGCCAAAACACGCCGCCCACTGATCGTTCAGGACTTCTCTTGCTTTGTGAGCAGCCCTTATTTTCTGCGTGAGCGCCCGCGCAACCGTTTGCTGCGGCTGATGGCGCGCTACACGCTGCCGCGTGCCGATGCTGTACGCGTCCTGAACAAACGTGAGCGCCTCGCCTGCATTCGCTTGGGCGTAAAGCCTGCCCGCGTATGCCTTGCGCCCATTGTGACGCACATTGATCCGTTTGCCGCGCCCGCCGATCCTGAGCAGGTGGCAGCTTGGCGGCAGAGGCTCGATCTGCCTGAAGGCACGCCTGTTGTGCTGTGGGTGGGGCGCCCTGTCACCTTTAAGAACCTGCCAATGCTCTTACAGGCATTTAAGCGCGTTCACAGCGCCCTGCCGCAAGCGCGCTTTGTGATCGGCGGTGATATGGAAGGCTCAAATATCATTGGGCAGGCGGCTGCCTATGGTTTGCAGGAGGTCACGCGCTTTCCCGGCGCGGTGCAGTACGCCGATTTGCCGCCGCTGTACCAGATCGCCAGCGTTTACGCGCTCTCCAGCAACTATGAAGGCTTAGGGCGCGTGCTGCTAGAAGCGGCAGCAGCGCATGTGCCATTGGTCAGCACTGCCAACGAGGGCGCCTCAGACATCATTGCACACGGCATCACCGGCTACCTGACGCCCATCGGCGATCCTGACAAGCTGGCAGAGTCGATCCTCGCCGTGTTGCAGCATCCTGTGCGCGCCAAACAAATGGCAGAGCGCGCTCATCAATATGTGATGAACCACTTTGCGCCTGAAACGCTCACAGCGCGTTGGGTGACAATGTGGAGTCGTGTTGGGCAAGGGCTTTCGCCGTGCGAATAGGCATGGTCACGCAGCAAGCTGATCCTGCTGATCCGTTGTTAGGCTTCACCGTCGGTTGGATAACGGCACTTGCCGCCCGCCTTGAGTCGTTGCACCTGATCACGTTGGAAGCGCCGCGCTGTGCCTTGCCGCCTAACGTGCATAGTGCTGATATGGGCAAGGGACGCGGCAAACTGCGGATGGCGCTGCGCTATTGGGCGCATTTGCGGCGCATTTTGCCAAAGATTGACGTGTTGTTTTGCCACATGGTGCCGCGCTATGCATGGTTGGCTGCACCGTTGGCGCACCTGCACCGCACGCCGATTGTGCTGTGGTATACCCATCGGCACGTCGGCGCAGAGTTGCGCGCCGCGCACGCCGTCTCGGCGGCAGTTGTCACTGCCGACCTAAGCAGTTTTCCGCTGAACAGCGGGAAGGTGAACGCGCTTGGGCATGGCATCCATACGGATGTTTTCGCACCCAATCCGCTGATTGCGCCCGACTCGCCACCGCTGATTGTGCAGGTGGCGCGCCTGACGGCAATCAAGCATCAGGCGACACTCATCCGTGCCTCAGCGCAGATCAGCACAGCCCATCACATCGCGCTGATCGGTGGTGTGCCACACGGACACGCTGCCAGCTACACCGATGCTTTGCGCCAGCTTGCTGCCGAATGCGGCGTTGCGGAGCGCATTCACTTCACGGGCGCCCTGCCGCAATCTGAAGTCGTGCGTTGGTATCAGCGGGCAAGCCTTGCCGTCAACCTGAGTCCACACGGTTTGTTTGATAAAGCGGCGCTGGAATCCATGCTGTGTGGCGTGCCAACCGTCGTCAGCAACGCCGCCTTTGATAGCCTGTTGGCTGATCAAGCGCCTCTGCTGCGAATTAGCGCGCCTGATGATGCAGATAGCTTAGCGCGCCAGTTAGCGGTGTTGCTCCGCACCGATGCAGCACAACGGCGGGTGCTTGGTGCGGCACTGCGCCAGCGCGTGGCAGCCGCGCACAGCTTGGAAGGTTTGGCAGAGCGCTTGATCACATGCTTTGAGGAAGTCTCACGGTGAAATTGTTCTATCTGGCAAATATCCGTATGCCAACCGAGAAGGCACACGGCTTGCAGATTATGCAGAACTGCGAGGCATTCGCTCAAAACGGCGTACAAGTGACGCTCTACGCGGCACAGCGCGTGAATACGCCCGAATTGCGTGCCGTGCGCGATGTTCACGCCCACTATGGCGTTGCAGCGAATTTCGCTGTGCGCCGCCTGCCATGCCTTGATTTGTTCGCGCTAGGGCGCGCCCAACAGCTTGCGTTTGGCATTCAGGCTGCCACCTACACCCTTGTGCTGCTCATCCTAATGTGCTTTCGGCGCGCTGAGGTCTACTACAGCCGCGATGTGCTAACGTTGGTCGCGCTCAGCCTGATCAAGCCGCGCCGCCGCTTGGTCTATGAGGCGCACGCGCTCTCCAAATCGCGCTTAGGCAAATGGCTGCAAGGGCTGTGTGTGCAGCGCGTTGGCTTGGTGGTGGCAATCACAGGGCATTTGGCAGAACAACTCCAAAAGCGCGGCGCACAGCACGTAATGGTTGAGCATGACGGCTTCCGCGCCGAACGCTTTGCCGATCTGCCAAGCCAAAGTGCAGCGCGCCAAGCACACACGCTGCCTGCTGAGGCGTTCATCGTCGGTTATGTGGGCAGGCTGCACACGATGAGCATGTCGAAGGGCGTGGATGTGCTGATTGACGCCATCGCCGAAAGCGGTTGCCCGATCAGCCTGTGTTTGGTTGGCGGACCCGACGACATGGCGGCGCACCTGCGCGAACGGTGGCGCGCGCATGGGCTGCCAGCCGCGGACTTTTTATATGCAGGGCAAGTGCCGCCGCCGCAAGTGCCAAGCTACATTGCTGCCTTTGATGTGTGCGCGCTGCCGCTGCCCTATACCGAGCATTTTGCTTACTATGCCTCGCCACTGAAGTTGTTTGAGTACATGTGTGTGGGCAAGCCGATTCTTGCCAGTGATCTGCCTGCTATTGCCGAGGTGGTGCGCCATGAAGAATCAGCGCTGCTGTGTGCGCCTGATGATCGTGTGGCATTCAGTGCGGCGTTGACGCACCTTTTTGAGGATGCGGCGTTGCGCGCTCGGCTAGGGGCGGCTGCCAAAGCCGAGAGCGCACACTACGCCTGGGCAGCGCGTGCGGCACGCATTTTAGGCGCCGCACGCAGCCGCTAGGCGGAACTTATTGGCGCACCACAAAGACTGCGGCGCTGATGGGCGGCACACTGAAGCTGCCCGTGGCGGAATCAAAGCTGGCGGTCTTGATCAGGTCATCGCCGCCGTTTGCCTGCACGGGATGCAGTTCAAGCGCCATGCCTTGCAGCCCTTCCACTGTGAAGGTGCGTGCCTCTGGCGCGTTGTTGAACAGCACCACGATGAAGGTGTGGTTCGGATCAAGGTCTTCACCTTCCATATCCGAGAGGCTCATCACGATCAAGCCCGGCACTTGATCAGCGCCCGTGTTGTGGAAGGCGAGGCGCGCTTGGACATCCTCAGCCGTGCGTAGGCGGAACAACGGCGATCCACTACGGATTTGCAGCAGTTCCTTAAAGCGCTCATGTGCGGCACGCATGTCATCAGGCGTTGGCTTCAGGTCAGGGTTGCCCAGCAACGGACGCATCACATCCCACATATCCTGATTCTTATCGGCAATTGGCAAACCCTTGCCCCAGTTGGTCGTCTCAAACGTCCAATCAATGGCATTGAACCAATCACCGCTGTTGTACGAGTCGCGGTCAAGCGATTTGGAGCGCAGCATATCATCGCCAGCGTGGAAGAACGGCACACCTTGCGAAAACATGACCAGCGAGAGCGCCAGCGTGTTCATGCGGACGCGGTCTGCCATGCTGGTATTGAGCGGTGCTTTGTACTGGATCAGGTCGAAGATCGTCTCGTTATCATGCTTGCTGGCGTAGACGATATTTTCTTGCGGATCGCGGGTGTAGCCGGCTGGCTGTCCATTGTACAGCACTTGGCGTCCTGTCACCTGCCTGCCTTGTGCGTTCGTAAAGCTGAAATCGCGCAGGTTGCCTGCCAAGCCAACCCGAATGTGGTCAGAGAACAGCAGCAAGCGGCGCAACTGATCCTCACGCGAAGTTTGATCAACGGCGTTCGGGTTAGTGTACAGTCCGCTGGAGAAGCCCTGACGATCGCGGTCACCAAAGGGGCTGCCGCCGCGAATAGCGTCGCGGATGCGGTCGTTAAAGGTGCCGATGCCCGTGCCACCAACGTTTAGCTGTGTGGCGTTGATGCCGCGTGCGTTATCTGCCACCTCACCAAAGTTCCAGCCCTCACCATAGACGTAGATTGCCTTGCCATCAATGCCGTGTTCTTCAAGGGTCAGCGCATCGAGGGCAGCGCGCACGTTACGCATGTTCGCCAGCATGTGGTGGCCCATCAGATCGAAGCGGAAGGCGTCAATCTTATAGTGGGTTGCCCAGAAGATGATTGAATCGATCATCAGGCGTTCCATCATGGCGTGTTCGGTGGCGGTGTTCGGGCAGCAGGTGGAGGTCTCTACGCGCCCGCTGTCGTTCAGGCGGTGATAGTAGCCCGGCACGATCTTATCCAGCACGCTCTTGGCATCTTGCCCGGCAGCGTTGGTGTGGTTGTAGACGACATCCATCACCACGCGCAAGCCAAGATTATTGATGCCCTGCACCATCTGGCGCACCTCGTAAATGCGCCCTGCGCCATCGGCATTCACGGCATAGCTGCCTTCTGGCACGTTGTAGTGGAACGGATCGTAGCCCCAGTTGAAGCCGTCCTGATCACGGGTGGCGTTGATGATCGCCTGTTGCTGATCAGAGTCAGGTGGGAATACTAAGAGTTCGTTGTAATCCGGGTTGACCTGTTTATTACGGTCTTCCTCAATGGTGGCAAGGTCGAAGAAGGGCAACAAGTGTAGGTGCGTCAGCCCTGCCTCTTGGAGCGCCTTCAGGTGTTTCATGCCATTATAGTCAGGGTTGGTGAAGGCAAGGTAAGTGCCGTTTTGTGGCTCTGGCACGCTGAAATCAAAGATGCTGAAATCGCGGATGTGCAGCTCATAGACGATAATATCCTCAGGGGCAGCCAGCGGCGGCTTTTGCAAGGTCTGCCAGCCTTCGGGCATCAGTCCAGGGTCATACATATCCACGATCTGGCTGCGCGTGCTGTTGATGGCAAGGCTGACCGAATATGGATCGGTGACGATGTTGCGCTCCACCTTGCGCGTGCTTGGCACGTAGACCTCTACCTCATACAGATAGAACTTGTTCAGCCAGTCACCTTCGCCCAGATACGTCCAGACGCCTTGTGCAGCGTCGTTTTCCATGGCGTAGGTGGTGCTGGTCGTCTCAGGATTGCTGTCCTCAAAGATGTGCAACGTCACGGAGCGTGCCGTTGGCGCCCATAGCGCAAAGAAGGGCAAGCCGCTATCTGGCACTGTGACGCCCAGCTGTCCGCCGTAGGTGTAGAGATCGTCCAGCACGCCGGGAATCTGCACGCCGGTCGCGTCAAGCAGCGCACCGTCAGCATCCACCACTGAAAGTGCCAACTGCCCTTTAAG
Source organism: Chloroflexi bacterium CFX4 (assembly GCA_021404685.1). Classification (GTDB taxonomy): domain Bacteria; phylum Chloroflexota; class Anaerolineae; order Aggregatilineales; family UBA2796; genus CP2-2F. Next base: position 67,167 of record QWHC01000017.1, read on the forward strand.
AATGTCTGGCACTTGCGCGCCAAATTCGGGCGGCAGTTGGAGCGAATAGCTGTTGGTGAGGTGTGGGAACTTGCGCGTGACCTTTGAGTCCACGCCGATCACATACTTGAGTTCAACAGACTCGCCACCCACAACCTGATTGTTCTCCAGGCGCATACCACCATCCATCGCGTAGTGCAGGCGGAAAGTGCTGCGGCGCGGATCGGGCGTCTTGGCGTTCCATACGAAGAGATCGCGCAGCACCCAATGGGCGCTGGCGGTGTTCAGGTCGCCTTTGGGTGCGCCTTCAACTTCAATGCTCATCACTTTGGTCTCAGAATCCCAGATAAAGGCGATCTCTTTGCCGATGGAGGTGAAGCCGATGTTGGCGCCATCGCGTGCGCCGCGGGCGCCATAGTTCTCTGCCCAGCTCAGGTTTACGGCAACCTTTGCCTCGTAAGCGCCTTCGGGAATGGCGCTGGTGACGTACATATACTTGCCGTCGCCATCAGGGTCTTGCAGCAAGGTGCGTAGGCAGCTTGGCATCCAATCACCAGGGCAGCCCACTTCACTTTGGAAGCTGCCCGGCACATTGGCAAGAATCGAGTTCACGTTGTCCGAGACCCAGTTGGTCTGGCGGCTGTAGAAGAAGGTCACTTCACGGGCTTCGGGCAGGCTCAGTTTGATGTTTGCACCACCCTGTTCCGCCTTGGCGCCGTAGTTTTCATCCCAACTGCCATTGAGGGCAGCCTTGTATTCATAGTCGCCTGCCTCTAGCTTGAAGGTGGCGATCCACAGGTCGGCATCGGCATCATAAGTCAGGGCAGAGGCATCACAATCAGGCTGCCAATTACCGGGGCAGCCGAGTTGTTCCTGAAGGGTGCCGGGAATGACGACTTTTTGAGGTTGGTCTTGGGCTAAGGTGCGCGGCGCGTTGGGCGGTATGCCAAGCGTCAGCGCGATGAGGCTTAAAACGAGTAAAAAGCGGCGAAAAACTCTAGGCATTGCATTTGCTCCATGCAAAGTAACATTTGCATGGCATATTATCCACAGTAGGCGCAGATTTTCAATCAGGGATTAAGACGTGGGAACGGATTTGGCGCACCTTCCTGAGCCAACTTGCTCCCGAATGCAAACAGGAGTGGGAACAGGCTTTTTAGACGGGCGCTTTATTCCCGCTAAACTAAGGGATGCTGGCGTAGCCAAGACGAAAGACGGCAAAGACACGGTAACCATTATCCCAAAGCCTTTATGAATAGCCTAGCACTCTCTTGTTATATCCCACACGAGCAATTAGGGTGATTTTATATTTGTAGCGTGCAGCAGCGCGCCGAGCAACCTGTTTTGGGTTGCTCGGCTGGAACTGAGCGCTAATCAGCGCTTGGCTCAGGTGCCGCCTGCGGTGCGGCATGATCGTCTTCCTCAAGCGCTTCCCAGCCTGTGATCATTGGCTTCAGGTGCGTCAGAGGGGTGCGCCCTGTGGTCAGCACTATATAGAGGTGAGTCACGAAGAAGCTGATCAACAGAAAGGCGCCTAAGACGTGCAAAAAGGCAATAGGGCTGATCGGAATGCCTAGCGTGTTGGAGAACATGTACAGTAAGCCTGTCGTCGCCATAATTGGGAAGATCAGCAGCTTGAAGCCTAGATACACCAACTTTTGCAATGGATTCAGCTTGGTATAGCGCGTGCGGCGTACAGGATGTGGCTCATGCTTGAAAATGCCGATAGCGTAGTAGCGGATGACCGCACCCAGTTTCTGAGTGGTTGGCACATACTGTTTCCACTGCCCAGTGGCAAAGTGCCAGAAGATAGTGAAGGCAACCAAAACCAGCAGTAAAATTGCCGCCGTATTGTGAATGCTGACCGCATTACCAAAGCCGACCAATCGGTATGTGCCGTGAATCTCAAAGCCTGTCAGCCCCAGCGTAATGATCAGCGCTGCTTGCGACCAATGCCAGAAGCGCTCAAAAATCGGGTAGATGAAGGTGCGTTTGGTGTATTTCATCTGGAAACTCTCCCTGTGCTGTTCAGGATTTCTTGTTGTTCTTGCGTAGGATTAGGCGCGCTGCACCGTGTCCGATCACACCCAACAGCACCACGCCAACCAGCACTGTACCGAAGGTATTCAACCCCTCATGTTGCAAGCGACCGGGCATGTAAAAATCGGTCAGGGCAGCCAGCCGACCGTTTGTGCTGTGGCAGGCTTCGCACGCCAAGGCTTGCTCTTTAGGCGCCACCATGTGTGTTTGGGGCCAATACATCACGCTCTCGACGAATGCTACCTCGCCGCTGAAAGGCTGATTGACGCTCGCCATGCCTGTGCTGGCTGCTGCGATCCAGTCATAGCTGCGCCAATAGGCTTCTTTGTCCTCAGGCGAGTTGGGAAACAGGTTCGGGATGATCAGCAGATTGGTATTTGGATCGTAAGGTTGGCGTGCGCGGAACGCCTTCACCGGCCAAATGCGCGCTTTATCATCATCCGCGCTGCCTTTCAAGGCATTAATAACCACGGGATGCGTTGGATCAATCTGCCTGCCAATCACCATGTGATCAATTTCGCCGTTGAACCAGACATATTCCGGCACGACGTTACGCTCCCAGGCAAATTCGCCCTTTTGTGTATCGTAAATGTCGTAGCCTTCCGCGTCCTTGATCTTAAAAGGCGCACCTTCAGTGTTCATCTTGCCCGCCTCAGACCAATCCCACCACATTTTGGTCGGCTGATCACCACGTGCCAGAGCGGGAATATGGCAAGTTTCACAAGCTACACGTGCCACATGCTCATTGAGCTTGGCATCAGTCCTATGCGGCGTCAAGCCATGGCAGGACTCGCACGAGGCGCGGTTTTGATCATCTCTGCCGAGAATATCAACACCGTGCGTATCTTTCGCCTGCATCACGTAGCGCCCGCCGGCAATGTTGTGATCGACAGCGTTATGGCAGGTGGCACAGGTGAAATTCAAGCCATCGGCTGCCATGTGAATATCAAACTGCCGATCTGGGTTGATCAAACTAGTATCCAGATCGCCATGCTTGACCGCATCGCCGCCGCCGCCGCTAAAATGGCAAGCACCACACGTAGCGCGGCTCGTCTTGCCAACGTTCTGTGCTACTAAGGCAAGGTCGGGTGGATTCCACATCTTACCGCTGCCAACAGGGAACTCACGCGCCTCATAAACAGGATGCCCAGCACCAGCAGGGAATTTCTTGTAGGTGCCAGTTGTATCATGGCACACCAAGCAATCCACGTTGGTCTCTTTGGTGAAATCGAAGGTTTTATCCTTATAGCCATAGCCAATGTGGCAACTGGTGCAGCGTGGTTCGTTGCTGGAAAGTGCGATGCAGAAATTGTTCACTACATTGTTCTTGCCTAACAGTTGATCGTTTACCTTCTGTTCCCATGTCCAGTGCGTGGTTTGCATAATATGCTGCGCTGCTCGTGTGTGGCAGGTTAGGCAGGCAGCCGTTACTTCAGGACCAGTGGCAAACGGTCCTTGCAAAATCTCAAACTGGCTATGATCAGCAGTCCCACCCTGCGCCACACCTTGCACAGGTATCACTAATGGCGCCGCAGCCGAACTCGGCACTACACTAACCAGTCCAAGACCTAACAGCAGGCTGCCAACGCCGATCAGGAAACCAGCAAATTTTTTTCGGCTTCGCATAGAGCTACCTCATTTTGACTTAGAAAATCTGCAACGGTCTTTTGCGCTTTTGTTTTCCTCTCGATTTTCCGTTAAACGTGCTATCGTAGTTAGTGATACTTGTCATGCAAAGTCATTTGATTTGCTTATTTCCATATGTGCAGTAATCGTTATCTTGGGCGGCGAACCTGTTCAACAGACATATTCTCAGCAACTTGCCACAGCGCCAACTTGTACGATACCCTATGATGCGGCTGCCAATGCCAAGTGTCACCTTACAAGATAGCGCGTGCCATAGCTTCAGGCGTGTTCAGCCGCGGCGAAGTGCGTCCGTACATTTCCCACTGTGTTGCATTTTTTTGAAACGCGTTCTACGTTCAGCCCAATTCCCATGCCCTAGTTGCCCACTTTGCCAAGCAGTGCTAGACTTAAGGCGGCTGTGATGTGCTCGGCACGCTTCAAAAGTGCGCCGTGCCGAGCAGGACTGGCGCACGCGCACAGGAGGCACTTATGCGGCAACATGCGTTCCAATACATGGGATTCGCCGCCTTGTTGGCGTTGCTTTCGCTCACCCTCAGCGGCTGTTTTCAGCCCATTGGGACTGCGCTGCAACCGACGGCGGTTAGCAACATTTCTAATCCGGTTTTCGTCCCAACTGAGGAGACGGCAGTTGCAATCGTGCCAACGGAGACCGTTGAGCCGCCGCCTGCCACTTCCGAGTTGTTCCCGCCGACGGCAACCCTGCCCCAACAACCAACCTTTACGCTAACACCTAGCGAGACACCCATCCCAACCGATGTGTTCCTCGTAGCGACCTTCACGCCGTCGCCCACTGAAACACCCACACCCACGCCAACCTTTACCGATACGCCTTCCGCCACACCGACGGAAACGCCGACCGAGCTGCCAACGCTCTTTATTCCAACCTTAGAGCCTGCCACACCGACGGAAACGCCCTTTAGCCTGCCATTGGTGCTGACGGAAACACCCACCCCCACCCCTTCGCCAACTGAGACGCCATTACCGGTCGAGCCTTCGCCAACGCTCTTTATCCCAACCGCGCAGCCAGAGCCGACCGAAGTGGCGCAGGTCTTCCCGACCAGTGAAATGCAGGCAACCCTAGACGCACAGGCAACCGAGATTATCGGCATTGTGACGGCAACCGCGGCCGCCAACGCCACCGCAACCAGTGCCGCGCTTGGCACAGGGCTGCCGCCGCCCTCAGGCTTTGAGACACCTATCGTCCCTGTCACGGCAATTCCGCCCTTCGGCACACCCATTGCAGGTGCAGGCGATGGCGCCGGCGGCGTCCTAGATGACCGCTGCTACTACACAGTGGTGCCGGGCGACCGCCTGATTCGCATCGCACTGCGTTTCGGCACGACGATCCGTGCGTTGGCACGCGCCAATGGCATTGTGAACGTGGACTTGCTGAGCATTGGACAGCGTTTGCTCATCCCGAACTGCGCGATTGAGTTTGCGCCGCCACCGCCCGCCATCCCGCCCACGGAAATGCCTGTGGTAGGCGGCTTGCGCGAATACGTTGTGCAGAAGGGCGATAACTTGTTCCGCCTCTCGCTGCGCTTTGGCACGACAGTCAACCGCCTTGCCGAAATCAACCGCATTCGGAATGTCAACTTGATCTACACGGGGCAGCGCCTGTACATTCCGTGATTCGGTAGGGCGCTTGTGCGCTACCTCACAGCACCTTCACACGGCGGCGCACCAGGCAAGCCGCCGTGTGCAACGCATTTTTGACTTACCGGAGCGACATGCCGATAGCAAACCTGCACGGAGCATGAAGAATAGCAATGAGCCAAACCGACGAGCCAAACGCTAGCCTGACCGAAGGTCAGCTGCACAGCCAACTCATCTATGATGGGAAAGTTGTCCACCTTTATGTAGATACGGTGATGCTGCCAAACGGTAGCACCACACGCCGCGAGATTGTGCGGCACAGCGGTGCGGTTGCCATTGTGCCGATTGACGCAGAAGGGCGTGTGGTGCTGGTGCGCCAATATCGCTATGCGGCGGGGCGTGCGCTGCTCGAAATTCCCGCTGGTACATTGGAAGTGGGCGAGTCACCCGATGTGTGTGCCGTGCGTGAACTGCAAGAAGAAATCGGCTTCCGCCCCGGCAAACTTCAAAAAATCGGCGGCGTCTTTGTAGCGCCGGGCTACACGACGGAATATATTCACCTGTACCTTGCCACTGATCTGGTCGCCTCTCGCCTTGATGCCGATGATGACGAGTTTTTGGAAGTGCTGCACTTGCCCCTGACCGATATTCTGGCACGCATCAAAAGCGGCGAAATTGCCGACGCCAAGACCATCAGCGCCGTTTTGCTTGCCCAGGAGTATTTGAAGTGACCGCACGTCCATTCGCCGTGCTTTTGATTGCCTTGCTGTTGGTGACAGGCTGCCAGCAAGCGGCTGAGGCACCCGCCACCAACACACCGAATTCCGCCCTGAGTGTGAGCGCTACCCAAGCCGATCTGCCCGAAGATGCCGCCGATCAGGACGCGATCTTCACCACAGTTCCACAGAGCGCCGCCGATTTTCTGGCGCGTGGCATCGCGCACGGCAGGCGCGGCAGGCGCGCTGAGGCACTTGCCGATTTCACAGCCGCCATCGAGCGCGATCCATCGCTTGCCAACGCCTATTTTCAGCGCGGCGTGCTGAACTTCGAGCAGAACAGCGCCCTTGCCCTTACCGATTTTAACACTGCCGTCTCGCTGGATCCCAACAATGCCGAATATGTGCATTGGCGCGGGCGTGCCTACTCTTGGCTGGATAACATTGAGGCTGCCCTTGCTGATTATTCCCGCGCTGTTGAACTGGCGCCGGACGTGGCAGATTATTACTTCTGGCGCGGTGCTGCCTACGCTTTTAAGCAGGAGCAAGCACCAGCGATTGAGGACTACACACAGGCGATCCGCCTCAATCCGAACAGCCCAGATTATTACCATTGGCGCGGCATGGCATACGCTGCCAGCGATGAGCTAGACCGCGCCATTGCTGATCACACCCGTGCTATCGAGCTATCCGCCAATGTATCAGAGTACTATTTTGGGCGTGCGCGTGCCTATCATCTGAAAGGCTTGTTGGATATTGCCCTCACCGATTATTCGCGTGCCATTGATCTTAATGCCGAACGGGCTGATTACTTCTACTTTCGCGGTATGTTGTTCAAAGATGGCGGTAACCCTGCTGCTGCCCGTGAAGATTTTCAGCGCGCTGCCGACTTAGGCAGTGAAGCAGCGCGCAGCGAATTGGCAGCCTTGCCCTAAAGAGCAGGCTACAAGCCCGCGAAGAGATCATCTTCAGGTGCGCCTTCTGGCAGCGGCACACCCGCCACAAGCGCGAAGCGCTCTACACTGCGGAAGGCATTCCACATTTCAGCAGGCAGCGCGTTCAACGCCGTGTTCGGGAACATCTGTGTGCGGTGTTCTTCTAGCGAACGCCGTTTCAGGTCAAGGTATTCCGACACATAGACCGTGTGCGTAATACGTTCTTCTGCCAAACCCATCTGCTCAACATCCACGCCGGGAAAGGGCGACGGGATGTTATTTTGCGCCAAGAACTCGGCAAACTGCCTGATCACGCCGCGCCCAAATGAAGCGTAATAGAGCCGTGCGGGTGCAAAAGCTGCACCCTCTCGCGGATATTGCTCTGCATCGGCAGCGGCGTGAAATGCCTCCGTTGTCCAACGGCAGATCGCCAAATGGTCAGGATGCCCATAGCCGCCGCTTTCGTCAAAGGTGATGATCAGGGTCGGCTGGAAGGCACGCATAACGCGCACAATACGCCCAACTGCCTCTTGCGGATCAGCGTTCACAAAGGCGCGTGGATCAGCATTTTCATCGGTACCTGCCATGCCCGAATCGCGGTAATCAAGGAAGAATACATCCTGAACGCCGATCACCTCGGCAGCGCGGCGCATCTCTCGCTCACGGACTGCGCCAAGCGTTTCAGGTGTGGCAAGCATAGGATCAGCAATCTGACCAACTTCGCCGCGTGTGGCACACAGAATGCCTACCCGAATACCCTGTTCGACGCAGCGGCGCAGAAAGCCCGTCACGCCTTGCTCATCATCAGGATGTGCATAACACGCCAAGACAGCCCAATCAGCGCGCTCAGTCATGTTTGCTATCCTCGCTCAGAAAGACGGGCAGATGTCCAAGCGCGATCACGTCTGTCCATTTGGCGCGGTCGCCTTCGGTGAAGATGGCAGCTTGTGCCACAATGCGTCCGCCGGCTTTCTCCACAATCAGGCGGATGCCTTGCAAGGTGCTGCCCGTGCTGATCACGTCATCAATCACGGCAACTTGCCGTCCATTCAGAAGATGCATGTCTTTTTCGTCGAGATAGAGCTTTTGCGGTGCGCCGGTGGTGATCGAGAGCGTTTCCGACTCAAGCGCGCTGCCCATATACGGCTTGTATGCCTTCCGCAGCACCACATAGGGTAAATCCATAATGGCGGAAAGTTCGTAAATCAGCGGGATGCTTTTTGCCTCAGCCGTCACCAACACTTCCGGGTTGCGGTCTGCCATCTTCAGCGCCAGTTCGCGGGCGGCGTGCTTCACCAACTCCACATCACCCAAGATGTTCACAATGGCAATTCGCACGCCGGGTGCCACCTCAAACAAGGGCAGATCACGGGAAAGCCCGGCGACTTGCACGCTGTATACTTCACGAGATTCGGTCATGGGTCACTCTCTTTATGCTAAGCAAAGAACACATTTACCAATCAAAGTGTTGTGAGTATAACGCACCTGCCCATAACACACAGGCAGCATCCCAAGTCAACAATCCTCGCTGCTTCTTTTGAACAGCCAAAAGACAAACTACCCAAAATCGGCTATGCTTATAGCGAGAGTTGAATTGGCATACAAGGCATGGGAACGCATGGCAAAAATTTTGGTGGTGGAAGATTCGCCCGACACACGACAGATGATGACCGATTTGCTCGAAAATCTTGGTCACAGCGTCTCTGAAGCGCGGGATGGCTTGGAAGGCGTGCGCGTTGCACTCTCCGAACGTCCCGATCTGATCCTGCTCGACTTGATGATGCCGACTGCCTCTGGCGACTCAGCGCTCAGTTTCATGCGCGGCACGCCCGGTCTCACCGATATTCCGATTATGGTCGTCTCGGCGCACCCTGATGTTGAGCAGATTGCGACGCGGCTCGGCGCGGACGGCTGGCTTGCCAAGCCGATTATGTTTGATGAACTGCGCCGCCGCATCAACGAGATGCTGGCTCAGTCTTCGGCAAGTTCCAGCAGCGCCTGACCGCGCTGCACTACTTCGCCCGCGCTGCACAGCAGGCGCACCACACGCCCATCGTGCGGCGCGGCAACCCGCATTTCCATCTTCATCGCCTCCAGCAGCACCAAAGGCTGCCCGCGTTTGACTGCGTCACCCTCCGAAACCAAAACGCGCACCACCTGACCATGCATGGTCGCATTCAGGTTAGCAGCACCGCCCGCCGCAGCTGAGCGCCGTGTGTTCGGTTTGGCAACGCTCAGCGTGAAAGTTTGCCCACCTAAAGCAACGTGGAATGTCTCGCCATCGCGCGCCACATGCGCGGTCACGACCTGATCGCCGATCCGAAAGGCAAGTTCACCGCCAGCAGCGCGCACCAGATCAACAAGGTAAGTGCGTTCGCCAATTCGCAGGCGAAAACTTTCCCCATCGCGTTCGGCGCGGATGCTGTGCTGTGTTTTGGCATGTTCAAAGCGGAATTCCATCACCTCACACTCCCACGCGGAAATTATCCGGGTATGCCCACGGGCTGAACGGATCAGAGGCAGCAGGCGCCGCACCGACTGCGGGTGCGCTGCTCTGCAAGAGGGCGCTGAGCGCCGCTGCGATCAGGGCAGAGTCGGGCAGCGGCGCAAAGGGTGGCTGCCACTCGGCAAAGACTTGCTCGACAAGGTGTGTGGTGGTGTTGCCGATCACAAACTCAGGCTGTGCCAGCACATCGCGCAGAAAGGCGATGTTGGTCGTCACGCCGAGGATAGTGTAGGCAGACAGGGCAGCATCAAGGCGGCGAATCGCCTCAGCGCGGCTGCCGGCGTGTGCGATCAGCTTGGCGATCATCGGGTCGTAGTGAATGCTGATCGTGTCGCCCGTCCGCACGCCGCTATCAACGCGAATGTGCGGCGCACTTGGCGGCTGCACACACAGCAAATCGCCTGTGGAAGGCAGGAAGCCAGCGGCAGGGTCTTCGGCGTAGATGCGGCACTCAATGGCGTGTCCGCGTTGGTAGAGGTCACTTTGGCGGAAGGGCAGCGGTTCGCCGGCGGCGATGCGTAGCTGCATTTGCACAAGGTCAACGTCGGTAACTGCCTCAGTCACTGGATGTTCCACCTGCAAGCGCGTATTCATCTCTAGGAAGAAAAATTCGCCCGTGTGCGCGTCGAGGATGAACTCAACAGTGCCAGCATTGGTATAATCAACGCTCTGCGCGGCGCGCAAGGCAGCCTCACACATGGCGGCGCGCAGCTCAGGGCGTGCCTCTAAATAGGGCGAGGGCGATTCCTCGATGATCTTTTGGTGGCGGCGTTGAATTGAACACTCGCGCTCAAAGAGATGCACCTTGTTGCCGTGTGAGTCTGCCAAGACTTGTATCTCTATGTGGCGCGCCGACTCAATATAGCGCTCCAAAAACAGGCGATTATCGGCAAATGCCTTGCCTGCCTCACGCGCCGATGCCTCCAGCGCCGCTGCCAAATCCGCCGCAGCGCGCACCACGCGCATTCCCTTGCCGCCGCCGCCCGCGGCAGCCTTCACCAGTAGCGGATAGCCAAGCTGGTCGGCTGCCTGTTGAAAGTCTGCAATCAGCCCTTCACCCGCATAGCTTGGCAGCGTTGGCACACCAGCAGCGCGCACCCGTGACAATGCCTCTGTTTTTAAGCCCATCGCACGGATTGCCTCCGGCGCAGGACCGATGAAGGTTAAGCCTGCTTCGCGCACCATCTCGGCAAAGGCAGCATTTTCGGCAAGGAAGCCAAAGGCAGGGTGCACAGCCTGACAATCGGTGCGGCGAGCTGCCTCTACAATGCGCTCAGCCCGCAAATAGGAGTCGTTTGGCGGCGCAGTGCCGATCAACACGGCACGATCAGCCAGTTGGACAGCCAACGAGTCGGCGTCCGCCTCTGAGTAGACCACTACCGCCTCAATGCCCATCTCACGGCAAGCGCGGATGATCCGCACCGCAATCTCGCCGCGGTTGGCGATCAGGATGCGCTTGAACATTGCCTAATCTCCTGTGGCGGGCTCAGGCGTTGCGCCTTCGGCGGCTTGGGTGGCAGGCTCAGCCGCCTTGGGCGCGGCATCTTCAAAGGTGATGACGCGGAACGCCTCAGCATAGTCCATCTCTAGCCCTTTGGCGCGTTCGGCTGCCCAGCCCTTCACTTGTTCGGTCGGATCCCAATCGCCCATTTGGCTTTTATGCGCCTTCAGAGCGGCAATCTTGAGATCAATCGTCGTGCTGATGTCAACATACTGCGCTCCCTGATCCCACGTCATCACGAACACTTTATAAACCTTATGCGCGCTCAAGCCTTCCTCTGCCAATTCTTCAAAAAGGTTGGGCTGACCGGCAGCTGGAAAGATCGCGTCAACGGCTGCCAGCGCCGCCGCACGGTGATCAGGGTGATTGATGTAGCCATCGCCAACCCAGAGCGCTTGTGGATCGCCGCAAATAACCGCATCGGGCTTAAAACGGCGAATTTCACGCACCAGCTTCTTACGCAGTTCAAGCGTCGCTTCCAACATCCCGTCAGGTTCGCGCAGAAAAACGACCTCATTCACGCCGACAATGCGTGCCGCCTCGCGCTGTTCTGCCTCACGGATTTCGGCAGCGCGTGCTTTGGTCATGCCTGCCTCTGCAATGCCAACATCCCCGCTGGTGCAAAGCACATAACACACTTCAGCACCTTCGCGCACCCAGCGCGCAATTGTGCCAGCGCAAGAGAACTCAATATCATCGGGATGGGCAACAATGACCATTGCGCGTTTGGGAAGGTAGGTGCGTGCCATAGCGAAGTGTGACTCCTCAAAAGGTATGCCAAAAGGTACTGTCGGTAGGGTGCGTTAGGGAATGTGAATGTTCTGATTTCCTTCCCATCCATTCTACCTTCTCAAGTTGTCTTTGTCACGCTGTAGGTGTGCGGTGTCGAACTCGTATGAAGCACGCCTCAGGGCAGCCTCTACCCTTTGATTCCCGCCCTGCCTGTGGGGAAAGGGGCAGGGATTGTGGGCTATTCCACACACTTTGCGGCGCTCCGCCATAACTGCTTATGGACTTCACAGCAGGGCGGCGCTACAATTCGCGGCAACCCTATCGTAAATCAGGTGACTGCATGAGTTCTTCGACGAAAAACGCACCACACACCTTGCCCGAACTAATCTTAGAGCCATCTCGCGGCTGGAGCAAACTAAATCTGGGCGAGTTATGGGCATACCGCGAACTGCTCTACTTCCTCATCTGGCGCGATGTGAAGGTGCGCTACAAGCAAACGCTGATCGGCGCCGCTTGGGCGATCATTCAACCATTCATGACCATGATCGTGTTTTCGCTCTTTTTTGGGCAGTTGGCGCAAATCCCGTCGGATGGTGTGCCATACCCAATCTTTAGCTATGCGGCGTTGGTGCCGTGGGCATTCTTCGCCAATGGCTTAACCAACGTCTCCAATGGCTTGGTCAGCAGCGGCAACCTGATCAAGAAGGTCTATTTTCCGCGCTTGGTTATTCCGCTCTCAGGGGTGCTGAGCGGCTTGGTGGATTTTGCGCTTGCCTTCGGCGTGCTGCTGGTGATGATGCTACTCTACGGCATTTTGCCGACCTCTGCGGTATTGATGCTGCCCTTTTTCGTGTTGCTGGCGCTCATTACATCGCTGGCGGTTGGCTTGTGGCTTTCGGCGATGAATGTGCAGTTCCGCGATGTGCGCTATGTGCTGCCGTTTTTGGTGCAATTCTGGCTGTTTGCCACGCCGATTGCCTACCCAAGCAGCCTGATTGAAAATCCGATTGTGCGCGCCTTGTACGGCATCAATCCAATGGCGGGTGTGGTGGAGGGCTTCCGTTGGGCGCTGCTGGGCAGCCCAATGCCGCCGCTGCCCATGCTGATCGCTTCCACCGTGACGGCACTGATCGCGTTGATCGGCGGCTTGTTCTATTTCCGCCGCATGGAGAAATCCTTCGCGGATATTGTGTAACGGTGGTGATTAGATAGTGAACTCATTGAACCTATTCGTTCGCCAATAGGTGACGGAGGTTGATGAGGGCGTAAACGATGTCGCGAGTGCCCATGAAGTGCGTTGCTTTGCGATCAAAGCGCACCAGCAGAGCGCGGAACTTGTCAATCCAGGCAAAGGTACGCTCGCGCTAGATGAACTTGAAGGCAGTGCGTAAATTGTCCTTGAGGTCAAAGGCATCCTTGGGATTACCTGCGACAATGCCTGTCGTTGCTAGGATGAACCCCTTTTGGCGTCGGTGATGGACAGGACGTTGGTGGTTTTGGCTTTCTTGGCTGGCGTGTGGCTGTCGTCGAGGTTCAGGTGGGGCGTGTCGATCTGGTCACGGATGCTCCAGATGCTCTGCTGGAACACGCGCTCCAGACTGCCATCCCGATTCCATGTGCGATAGTGATGGTAGACCGCATGATAGCTGATTTCCTTGATGTACTATCCCTTTCACTTCTCAAAAGTTTCAATCAGTTCCCTGTGAACGCAATGCTTCGACTAGATTCCACAGAGGCTGACCAACATTCTCGACAACCATAGAGCGTAACGCATGTATTCCTACGTTTGCATACTGTTCAGCGATCTCCACAATGCGTTCGGGTTCGGCAAGCACGGCGACATCACCAGTGGTGGCAATCGCAATCGCTTTCAAAATCGGGATGTCCTCGGCTTCAGTAAACACCGAATAGTGAAATGGCTGCTCACGTCTGCCAAGTGGCTTGCTCTGTTTCATCTGGAAACCGATACAGGCAGCCAGCATAAACAGATCCTTCATGGTGAGGAAGGGCGATTCTTCCGCATTCTTGGCGGTGGTGAGTTGCTTATAAAAGTCATGGACACTCGCCTCAATGCTCACTCGGCCTGTGCTTCGCGCAAATGAATTCGGCATTAACCTAGCTCCTCAACCGTTGTGCAGCTCGTACTGGGATCAAAGCGCAATCTGTATTCGGCACCGATTCGAGGCTTCAGGTTTTCAAGTGCCTTATCTCGAAGTTCTTCATCGGTTACAAAGAGAACGAGTTGCGGCGCTAGCAGCGGCAGTTTCAGCGTAATTGCCTCTCTGTGGGCTGACGACAAGCGGCCAAAGGGAGTGTCCATAATCAAAGGCGCTTCCCGCTGGGCGACCATTGCCATCGCGGTGATGAAGGAGAGGCTCAGCACCTGTCGTTCCCCTGCCGAGAGTTCCGGGCGTGCAGGAAGTCCATACCTATCGATGACCTCAAGCTGATAATCTTCCGACAACCGCACATCCTGAAAGTGATCACCCTTCCAAGCTAGGGAATGGAAGATGCGGCGGGTCTCCTGTTCAATTTCGATACGCTTATTGGCAGCAAAGATACTATAGACTTCTTCTATCTTATCGGCTGCCTTTTGCGAAAGCTCCACCTTGCGGGCCAACAACCGTGCTCGTTTGTCGCTTTTTCGGGCATGTTCAATCTGACGTTCAAGCTCTTTGATGCGCACACGGGTCTGTTCAAGCTCCAAATCAACCCGCCCCTGCTCAACTCTATTTGCATCCAGATCGTCGGCATACTCTTGGCGTTGCCGAGATAGTTGGCGGACTTCGTCTTCCCCAGCACCGCGCATTTGCCGTTCAATATCATCTCGCTGTGCAATCAACTGCCCAATGCGCTCCTCCAGACTTACTTTGTCCGCCATACGTGCGTCTAGATCTGCACGTTGTTTGTTGCCTCCATCCAACAACCCTCGCAAGCGGCCAGCGGTCTCGATAATATCATCCTCCAGTGACGTTGGGGTAACATTTCGAAGTAACTGAACAAGATGCTCATAGGCATCGTCGTGTTCAGCGAATGTGCGACCACAGATGCACACTTGGCGGCTCAGCAGATCTTGAATGAATTGTTCGCGGATATTGCTCGGGATCTCACCGCGCTGGCGTTTTTCCTCTAAGAATCCGAGCGCAGCATTTATGGGTTCAGCCGCGTATCGAACATAACTCGCGCTCACGATTGTGCGAATGGTCCTTACCGATTCCTCAAAGCGCTGTTGAGTAAACACAATTTCCTGGGTGAACTGGTCGTAACGCTGCTGGAGTTCCTGAACGGACTCGAAATCACGCAGACGCTTGTTGACATCCTCAAGATGCCGTTGTATTTCAGCGTTTTCGCGTTTGAGCGTTTCCCTGCGCTCCGTCAATTGACTTTCTCGTGCTCGCGCTTGCTCATCTTCTGCAACGAGCTTCTGGAGTTCCCCAGTGGAAGTTTGCTTCAACTGTGAGCGCAAGTCCTGAGCTGCACTTTTCAAATGCCGCATGGCGCGCGTGAGTGTCTCCAGGTCAAGGACCTGATAGATCGCACGCTCCACTTCCGATGCTTGCTCAGGGCGCGCAAAGTTATCAATTTTCTCGCCATCGAAGAAAAAGTAGGTGCGCACATTCATGGGCAGGATCGTATTCATAATGCCGATGGGATTGTCTACACGCTCCATAATGCCAGACAGGGAAGTACGCATAAGAACGAATTCAGCGGAGGTTCTTGCCTCAGTTACCTTGCCATCGGTTTGTTTCTGCCCCAAGAGTTTACGTGAGACCGTAAACCGTTTCCCACCATGGAGAAAAGTTACATCGACCTTGGTCTCGATAATTCCCCCTCTTGGTGCGCGGCTGACTGCTTCCTTACTCACGATTTGCCCAATATTCTCAACACCCTCACCATATAAACACCAGTTCAACGCCAAGAACAGTGAAGTTTTGCCAGCCCCATTGACACCGTGAACAACGGTCACGTTCTGTTGATCATCTCTTGAAAACTTGAGCCGCTGGTTGCCGAAGTATTGACGGAAGTTTAAAAGATCGACACGCTCAATTCTCATGACTGCTCCTCTTTTTCGATTGATGCCTGCGCGATGCGATTGAGGATATCGTTAATTTTTTCCATGACGCCGTGTGGGCGTTCAAGGTGCAAAAACTCTTGTTCGATTTCAAGCACTTTGTTCACCAGTTCTCGAACGTCGGGGTCCGTACCCTCGAGCAGGGTAGCTATCTGATTTTGTAGCGATGTCATGGTTAGCCCTACAGGTGGATACTATATAACCTGGCAATATCCCAGACGATACTCAGCGCTGAGTGCTTGTTCTGAGCACTGTCAGCAAATTCCTTGAAGCGTCTCAGTTCTCGCTCAACAATAGTCTTGTCAGCCCTTACATTGCTTTGACCGTACCACGACTCAGGTGGGATAACGATGAAGTCGTATATTATTGCCTCTTGCTTGTTGGGAGCACGGCGCAATACTCTACCGCGTCTCTGAACGAACTCTCGAGGGTTACTGCTGCTTGCAAGAATATAAGCAATTCGAGTACTGGGTACGTCCACGCCTTCATCAAGGCATTTCATTGCAACCAACGCCTGAATGGTTCTATTATCAAAATCTGAAAGAAGCTGCTTCCGCAGATCATTCGGCTCTTCGGCAGTGAATCTATTGATTCTCCAACCAGCCTCCCACCCAACAATGTGGCATACCTCATCGATTTGTTCCGGAGAGCAATAGAACAAAGTATGATGTGAGTCAGAGGCTTTGCTGAGAAGTTGTCGAAGCACAACCAATTTCTCAGAGGCACTGTTCAATAACCGTACCCGTTGCATAAGGAGTCTATCAAGGCGTTGCTGAACTCCTTCATCTTCTCTCGATGCAAGTATAGCTGCTAGTTTCGCAATTTGATCGCTCAACTGCTGGTACTCAAGCATCTCAACGTCTGTTAGTTGGATTAGCTGGGGGAAATACGTATATGGGACCAGAATTCCACGCTTTATAGCATCCTCCAGGCTGAATCGAAAGACAGTATCCCCAAAATACCGACGCAAAGCAGCGCTACCCAAATCATCAAACCAACGATCCGGCGTTGCGGAGAGTGCAAGTCTCGCTCTGAATACCTCTGGCAGAGCAATTCGACTCCGTTCTGCTCCCAAATGATGCACTTCATCCGCAATCAGTAGTGTGGGCGAGTGCAGACTGCCAATTATTCTCTGGAAATCACTATCGATGAACGTTGTGTGGGTAGTAATGACAGAAATGACCCTTCGATCCTGACGGTTAAACTCCAACACCTGTTGGTGCAGTCTATTGAGCCAGTCCGCCTTTTTCTTGTAAGCAAGTATTGGTTGAAGACCAAAACTTTGCGCATCTTCTAGCCACTGATCAACAAGATGTTGATATGGTACGGCAATCACTATGGCCAAGCGACGTTCTCTTTCATAGAGACGGGACATTGCTGATAATGAGGTTAGGGTTTTGCCCGTGCCTGTTGCCATTTCAAGGAGTCCACAGCAATCCTTGTCAAACCATGCATCCACCGCCTCTAATTGATAATCCCTCAGTGATAGCTCCGGGGGAATGCGTGGTCCAGTGATCGTCAGCGGCAAGATACTGCGGTTAGGTGCTGGATATGGGCGCGATTCGCTCCTCAGCTTCAAAATCTGGGCACGTGCTGCATCTGGTAGTGTGTATACCTGTACATTCGGGTCCAAGTTGTTCCAGAGGCGCTCAAAGCGCTCACCGTCAGCAGCAACCAGTGGAGCAAATGCATTGTTCCAAGATGTAAAGATACGAAGGGACTCATAGTTTCTTGTTCCTTGGACGCTTTCATTGTATGAACCGTTGAAGCTGACTTGGTTTCCCTCAGCATCCGTGAATACTCCGAACTTGTCATGGAACTCGCCACCTTGCAGCTTATTACGCGGCAGCGCAAGGCGAAAATCCAGAATTTCATCTGCTACCATCCACGCTAAGGCTGAAAGTGTATCTTTCTCTAAATCTTCAGCAAGTTCTTGTGTGTTTCTTTCCAATGCTCTATGGATGGCAGCGTCGTGTCTAGCCGCAGCGCCCTGTTGCAGAGCCAGCCAGTCATCTTGATCAAGAATTGGACTAGTTACCCAACGCGCAAAACCACCATGTGCCGCAAAGGATACCATTCCTTGGGCGGTTAACCGAAGCCAACCAGCACTGAAGTACCCGACACCCCGGTCATACCTTGTTGAAACCTGCAAAGCAGGCACAAAGAAGTCAGCAATAATGTCAGCTGAAGAAGTGTCAATGGTTGTCTGGAAGTTAATCTGCTTAAGATTCATAGTTTTAATCAAGGTCATTTAATCATTTACATAGTTTTTGATATTATATCTTAAACGACTTGTTCCGCCGCGCACAGTGCCATTACTGGGTCACAGCTGCGGACTCAAGGGCTTTGGGTAAATAGACGCGGAACAGCGTATCCATATTCTCAAGCACCGCTTGAATTTGCCGCCACCAGGCCTCACTGCCTTCCATCTTAGAGCATCTGCGCCAGAATGGAAAGCCAATACTTCTCAGTTTGGTATACAGATCGCCGGCAAAACCAGTGTTAGTATGGGAATAGCTGATGAATATGTGACATTAGTTGGGCATGACACATCCTCACAAGGTGCAGCGGCTTGTGGTCATTATAACCTAATTTTAACCAAATAAAGCGCGCTGTGAAAGCGAAGTGGGAATAGGATGCTGCACAAAAGGTCGGGTGCAGGCAAGTTAGGGCTTGGCGCGCAAGAGTGCCACTCCTTCTCCCATTAGGCACTGGAACACCTTCCGACCGCTGATCAAGCCCACAAGCCACATATCCCGCGTCTGTTTCACCATGCCAAACATGAGCTGATCAAACTTGTTTGGGTAAGTCATCAGTTTGTTGTGGTTAATCTTGACGAGGGAAGGGATTATGTGGGCATATTTGCCCAACTCACTAAAAGTTGAGGCAACCGTGTTACAGCCGCCTTCAATCGCCAAGCGCACGCTGTTTTTAGGGTCAAAATAGATGGGCTTCGGCTTCTTGTGCAGCAAAGAACACCCCTGCGCTTTGCTGGTTTCAGTACCCTCTACGGGTCGAAGTGTGTTGCAACGGGTGCGCGGTATGAGTGCGTTTACGGGCAAGAAACGTTTCAGTACCCTCTACGGGTCGAAGTGTGTTGCAACATCGTCAGGTTTTACGCGACCCACGCCGCCGCCCACGGTTTCAGTACCCTCTACGGGTCGAAGTGTGTTGCAACGTGTGGCTGTCTCACTATGTGTCCGTGAAGCAAGCGTTTCAGTACCCTCTACGGGTCGAAGTGTGTTGCAACCCCCGCCGCCCGCCGCGCGCTGGATCGCGGCGACGGTTTCAGTACCCTCTACGGGTCGAAGTGTGTTGCAACCCGACCGGGGGACGGACGAGGCACGTCTATTTCTGTTTCAGTACCCTCTACGGGTCGAAGTGTGTTGCAACCTACCAATTTGGTAGAGATCGGAACAGGCTTGTACGTTTCAGTACCCTCTACGGGTCGAAGTGTGTTGCAACGCTTGCAACGTCTCGCCTCTCAATTTTTAGGTTATGTTTCAGTACCCTCTACGGGTCGAAGTGTGTTGCAACGTCCGGCTTCTGCTCCTGCACCCTCTACGGGTCGATGTTTCAGTACCCTCTACGGGTCGAAGTGTGTTGCAACAGCTCGGCCTCCGCTTTTCCCCGCAACGCATCAAGGTTTCAGTACCCTCTACGGGTCGAAGTGTGTTGCAACCCTCATGGCAGAATTTGAGCGCCTTGACCAAGAAATGTTTCAGTACCCTCTACGGGTCGAAGTGTGTTGCAACACATCCAAACCTCTATGGTTTGAGCGTCTTGTTATAGTTTCAGTACCCTCTACGGGTCGAAGTGTGTTGCAACCTGAAAAGCATGTGGCAGTCCGCCGCGCGCTGGATGTTTCAGTACCCTCTACGGGTCGAAGTGTGTTGCAACGTAGAACGGTTAGGTATTGAAAGACGTGAAGTTGCGAGTTTCAGTACCCTCTACGGGTCGAAGTGTGTTGCAACACCAAAGCACTTTGGCGCTGAAGGCGCTTAAAGAAGGTTTCAGTACCCTCTACGGGTCGAAGTGTGTTGCAACTTTCTTCGGCGTACCGCCGAAGAAATTCGGCGTACGTTTCAGTACCCTCTACGGGTCGAAGTGTGTTGCAACGACAAGCACTATGGGTTCTTGTCGTGACAGATGCGAGTTTCAGTACCCTCTACGGGTCGAAGTGTGTTGCAACCCGAACTGCAACGCATGATCTTTGAGCGCGCCGTGGAGTTTCAGTACCCTCTACGGGTCGAAGTGTGTTGCAACAAAAGCGCGCGGCGCTGTTGCGCGCCCGCTCGGCACGTTTCAGTACCCTCTACGGGTCGAAGTGTGTTGCAACGAACATGATGAAACAGTGCGTCTTAGTAAGCGTCTAGTTTCAGTACCCTCTACGGGTCGAAGTGTGTTGCAACCAAACTGCTCATTTTCGATGAAGTGCCAGATCTTGGTTTCAGTACCCTCTACGGGTCGAAGTGTGTTGCAACAGCGAGCGCCGTATTTAGATTTGTATTTAGTGTCATGGTTTCAGTACCCTCTACGGGTCGAAGTGTGTTGCAACGCGAAGTCATCAAACACGGCGACGCGGCTCTCGTCGGTTTCAGTACCCTCTACGGGTCGAAGTGTGTTGCAACTTCGAGACGTGCGTCTTCGAGGCGTGTCGGATTGCAAGTTTCAGTACCCTCTACGGGTCGAAGTGTGTTGCAACCGCCCGCGCCCGCCACGCCACTTGCGCGGGCGTGGCGTTTCAGTACCCTCTACGGGTCGAAGTGTGTTGCAACAAGTGTCGTCATCTGGGGGATTAAGCCGCAATAGTGGTTTCAGTACCCTCTACGGGTCGAAGTGTGTTGCAACCACCCAGCAGTAGAAATCCGCCAGAATACGACTAGCGTTTCAGTACCCTCTACGGGTCGAAGTGTGTTGCAACACCACGCCCACGCGCCACGCCACGCGCCAAGCGGCGTTTCAGTACCCTCTACGGGTCGAAGTGTGTTGCAACCGCGGGCGCGGGGACGGTAACGGCGTTCGGCGCGGCGTTTCAGTACCCTCTACGGGTCGAAGTGTGTTGCAACATTGAGCAACTCTACGCGCGAATTTCGGCACAGATTGTTTCAGTACCCTCTACGGGTCGAAGTGTGTTGCAACGCGGAATGCCGAACAGCCGAGCGTAGCCGAATTTGTGTTTCAGTACCCTCTACGGGTCGAAGTGTGTTGCAACCGCTAGGGGGGGCACTGGCATTCGAGACGTATGATAGTTTCAGTACCCTCTACGGGTCGAAGTGTGTTGCAACATTGAGCTTATCGAGCTCCTAGAGAGCCTCGATTAGAGTTTCAGTACCCTCTACGGGTCGAAGTGTGTTGCAACAGAACAGAAATGAAAATTTGGACGAAAAGGGTAGTGTTTCAGTACCCTCTACGGGTCGAAGTGTGTTGCAACCACAGTCGTGGAATACACAAGAAACCAACAGAATGGGTTTCAGTACCCTCTACGGGTCGAAGTGTGTTGCAACAGCCACGGGTGGTGGTAAGACGACCGTGATCGCGGGTTTCAGTACCCTCTACGGGTCGAAGTGTGTTGCAACCGCTACTTGAGCGGGCGTGGGTTGCGCGGCGGGCGCGTTTCAGTACCCTCTACGGGTCGAAGTGTGTTGCAACGCATGTTAGACAATGTCTTTCCGTTGCCCCTAACAGTTTCAGTACCCTCTACGGGTCGAAGTGTGTTGCAACGATATCTTATTTCTGTACCCTCATCACCCTCATCCTTGTTTCAGTACCCTCTACGGGTCGAAGTGTGTTGCAACGTCCTCCAATGAAGCGGAAATTGAGCAATAGAAGTGGTTTCAGTACCCTCTACGGGTCGAAGTGTGTTGCAACATTCGCGGCCACTTGTAAGTGCCGCTGAGAATGAAGGTTTCAGTACCCTCTACGGGTCGAAGTGTGTTGCAACGGAGCCAATTTTCCGCTCCCGCACACAAACGTTTGGTTTCAGTACCCTCTACGGGTCGAAGTGTGTTGCAACTCCGCCGCGCACGTCAATGCGCGGGAGCGGAAAATGTTTCAGTACCCTCTACGGGTCGAAGTGTGTTGCAACTGCTTTTTGACATGATGATGATGTCCTAACTTTCGAGTTTCAGTACCCTCTACGGGTCGAAGTGTGTTGCAACAGAATTTGCCGCGCTTGATGCGGAAATTGAAACCCGTTTCAGTACCCTCTACGGGTCGAAGTGTGTTGCAACGGCTATGGGGGTGCTGGGATGGTCAAACTGAGATTGAGGTTTCAGTACCCTCTACGGGTCGAAGTGTGTTGCAACGCCATTGCCCAAGAGGATACCGAGTTCTTGTTGTTTGTTTCAGTACCCTCTACGGGTCGAAGTGTGTTGCAACTGCGCGGCGGGCGCGGTTTGCGCGGGCGCGGTTTGCGGTTTCAGTACCCTCTACGGGTCGAAGTGTGTTGCAACCAACTAACAAGGAAATGAGCTATGGAAAGAGTGAGTTTCAGTACCCTCTACGGGTCGAAGTGTGTTGCAACTCATCATCATGTCAAAGTCAAAGTCTAAAACCACCGTTTCAGTACCCTCTACGGGTCGAAGTGTGTTGCAACGTGAACGGTAATTGCGTGGGGGTGACGGTTGATCCCGGTTTCAGTACCCTCTACGGGTCGAAGTGTGTTGCAACGGTGGGTAATATCAGAGCTGTATTGCGCGCCCCTAGTTTCAGTACCCTCTACGGGTCGAAGTGTGTTGCAACAGAACTGTATTGTTTTCCATTGAGATTTAGCTTTGGTTTCAGTACCCTCTACGGGTCGAAGTGTGTTGCAACGTTAGAAACTTTAAAGGCTATGGTTTTGGCTCTAGATGTTTCAGTACCCTCTACGGGTCGAAGTGTGTTGCAACGCGTGCTTTAGTGAAAACACGCGACGCCTTATTTGATGTTTCAGTACCCTCTACGGGTCGAAGTGTGTTGCAACTCCGAAAGCGGGTAAAGGAGTCTCGCGACATAATCTGTTTCAGTACCCTCTACGGGTCGAAGTGTGTTGCAACTTCTGCGAGAATTCGAGGCGCTTGAAGCGGAAATTGGTTTCAGTACCCTCTACGGGTCGAAGTGTGTTGCAACGGCGTGGCGGCGGGCACGGCGGCGTTGGCTATTCTTGTTTCAGTACCCTCTACGGGTCGAAGTGGGTTGCAACCATTAATCGGTCTCTTGACCACTACTTTTACTTTCAGTTTCAGTACCCTCTACGGGTCGAAGTGGGTTGCAACTCCGTGGAAAACTCTTTCAGATCCGGGAGGCAGTTTGTTTCAGTACCCTCTACGGGTCGAAGTGGGTTGCAACGAAAGTAATGGAGTTCCCCTCGGGGGCACGGCTATGGGTTTCAGTACCCTCTACGGGTCGAAGTGGGTTGCAACACCTGCTTTTGTCCAAGCAGGTTGACTTTCTCTCAGGTTTCAGTACCCTCTACGGGTCGAAGTGGGTTGCAACTTTGCAGTGCGCTAAGCAGTGTGCGAGCGCGCCGCTGTTTCAGTACCCTCTACGGGTCGAAGTGGGTTGCAACGGCGTGGCGGCGGGCACGGCGGCGTTGGCTATTCTTGTTTCAGTACCCTCTACGGGTCGAAGTGGGTTGCAACATCATGACCTTTACGTTTGTTTAACGCTTGTCGAGGTTTCAGTACCCTCTACGGGTCGAAGTGGGTTGCAACAGAGGGTGCTGGACGTTTTTTCGTACCGGAGGTAAAAGTTTCAGTACCCTCTACGGG